>DATGGU010000088.1:0-39758 GCA_035308365.1 Streptosporangiaceae bacterium | reverse complement strand
CCGCTGGCGGATGCTCCCATCTCCGGGCCGGGTGGACCGGAGGTGAGAGGAACCGTCACGGCGGGTGCTATGGCTGGCTCCAGCGTTGCTGGGCGGCTTGGCGGGTGATGCCGAGCGCGCGGCCGATGTCGGCCCAGGAGTAGCCGTGACCGTCACGCAGCTCGGTGACGGCGGTTCGGGTGGCTGCCTCGATGTCACAGGCGAGGCGGGCCAGGTGGGTGAGTGCTTCGATGTCGCCGGTGCCGACGCGGCGGGCGTAGGCGGCCACGACGCGATGGGCGAAGGCGGCGTACTCGTCGTTCTCAACGACCCGCCGGGAGCGGTTTGCTGTCAAGGGTTTGTTGACGGTGTTCTTGCTGGCGGGTGGCCATGCTGGTGTGGTGGTGTGCTGGTAGCTGAGTGCGGGCATGGCGGTCATGCGGCGGTCCTTCCGTGGCGCAGTTGGGTGGCGTAGGCGGCCAGGTAACGGATGTCGTCATCGGTGAGGTAGGCGGCCTTGATCCGGCGCGGCACGCCGGTTTCGGATAGCAGCCAGCCGACCCCGCGTGCCAGCGGGTCGATGCTGGCGGCCGAGTAGCCTTCACCGGCCCAGCCCTGGCCAAGCACCACGTCGGATGAGCTGTCGGTGGTGCAGCGGAAGGCCCACCGGTAGCCGAACAGGTCCCGCATCGAGGGGTCGATGACCTGGTGGGAGGGCCGCTGAGTGGCCAAGATGATGATCACGCCTGCGGCACGGCCCCGGGCGACCAGGTCGCGGGTGAGCATGGCGAACTTCTCCCGTTCTTGCTTGGTGCCGACGGTGGCGGAAAAGTAGGCGTACTCATCGATCGGGATCAGATAGATGTGATCACCGGAGTCGCGGGCGATCTTGCGGCGGCCGGTGGCCAGCATGGTCTTGTACCGGTCGTTCATGGTGGCCTGGAAGTCCTCAAAGGCTTCGATAGCGTCTTTGATCGAGGGGCCGATGAACCCGTCCGCGCAGCCGCGCCACATGCCCAGCTCGACCTGCTTGCCGTCGACCAGGATGAGTTTGCAGTCATAGGACAGGGCGCCGTGGGCGACGATCAGGTTCAGGCCCGATGATTTGCCTGCGCCGGGTTCGCCGCCGAGCAGCATGTTGCGTTCGGCCAGGTTGACGTAGACGTGTTCGCCGTTTTCGTCAATGCCCAGGTGGACCGGGTCGAACATGGAGAAGGGGAATGCGCGGGTGATGGTGTCAGCCGTGAGAGCTGTCATGGGTGTTTCCTCCTTTCCGGGGAGAGGGGGGCAGGCCCCGGACGCGGGGTCCGGGGCGCTGCCTGCTGGGTGGCTCGTCATCCGAGCGGGTAGACGTCGGCGTAGAGCCGGTACAGGGGGCCGTCGCTGTCTTTGCGGATACGGGTCCGCTTGACCAGGGGGAAGACGGCGGGCAGCCATTCGGCCATGGCGTAGATTTCGTGCTTGGTGCCGTGCAGGCTCAGTTGCATGTCAGCTCACCTCCTCACCGGCAGTCAGGACGGGCTGGGCCGGGGCAGGCCGGTGATGCTGGAGCACCTGGGAGGGAATGTGCCGCCCGGCGGTCAGCGGGTCGTGGCGGACGATGTCGATCACGACGAGCTGAGACCACCGGGTGTGCCGGGTGACCCGGGCGTCGCGGGCGTAGCAGGCGGCCCGCAGTTCCCCGATGTGCGCCTCGAAGTCCTCGGCGCAGATACCAGCCCGGCACAGCACCAGGGCGCGTTCGCCGACCTTGGTCGGGGTGATCCGCACGATGAGCGGCAGCCGCCCGGTGCGGGTGTGCAGCCGGGCCTCCCAGCACAGTTTTTGCAGCCGGTGGCGGGCCAGCACGCACCAGGCCCGCCGGGTGATGAACCGGCGGGCAGGCGGGGTGGCTGCCAGCGCGGCGGCCAGCCCGGCCAGCACCGCCAGCGTGGCGGTCAGCGTGATCGCGGTGGCCAGCCGCCAGGTGGCCAGGGCCAGCGTGATGGCCAGGGACAGTTCGGTGCGCCAGCGCCACAGCATCCCGGCGGTGGAGTGCTGAAGCCGGACGCCGATGTCATCGAGAATGTAGGGGTTGTTGCGCTGGTTGCGCGGGTTGCTGTTCTTAGATGCGATCATCGGTGATCACCTCCTGGGCGGGCTGGGTGAGTTCGGCGGCTAGAGCGTCGGCCTGGTCGGCCAGCCAGGCGGTGTCAATCGCGGGTGCGTGCGCGTTGCGGTTACGGCGGGGCATTACGACTACGCTCCGTTCAGGGCGGGCTCGGTGAGCCAGATGGATGTGTCGATGTGCGCGGCACGGGCCTTCCCGGCGCGAATCTCGCTGGGTTTGGGCCGCAGCGCGGTATGCGCGGCCTGCTGGGCCGAGGTCATCACCCCGGCGGCGAGTTTCTGGGCGTCGGTGGTGCGAGACCGTGACAGGGTGCCGTCTTTGTTGCGCGGCAATCCGGCGCGCGGATCACGTGGTTTGACGCCGCACAGCGGGCAGCAGCGAGACGCACCGCCTTGCCGTTTGATCTGCCGTTCCCGGTTGCGGTCACCAGACCAGGTGCGGGCGAGCTGCCAGCCGATCCCGGCAGCCCGCACAACTTCCAGCAGCCGGGCACCGCGTCCCTGTTCGTGCGCGGCAAGGCGGGCGTTGAGGTTGACCGCCCAGCCGATGTAGTGCCGGGCGTGCCGGTAAGGCCGGTCAAAATGCAGCAAGTAAATCGTCCCGGGGATGTTGTTCATGGCCGGGCCTGCCCATCGGCCAGCGGGAGTTGTTCGGCAATGCAGGCGACCGGCCAGGCGGCACCGCAGACGGTGCAGATGTGGGCGGCCTCGCGCAAGCCATCGGTGGTGTCCACCTCGGCGGTGGTGATGTCGCCGGAGCCGCAGTCCGGGCACAGCGGCGGGTGTGGGATGACCCGGTAGCCGGGGTGGGCGGTCAGTGCCATAGCGACCGCCCCCCGGCAGGCGTGGCCTGGTCGATCAGCCAGGCCAGGTCCGCCGTGTTGTGGGCGTGGGCGGCGATCCAGGTTTCGGCGCAGCCCTTGTGACAGGGCTGGCCGGTGCGCGGCGAGCGGCACAGCGCGAGCTGGCCGCACAGCACACACGGCGCCAGCGGGCCGACCTGGCCACGCCGCCAGTCCAGAAACACCCGCACAGGTGCGGGTGTGGCCACGGCGATCATGACCGGACCTTGAGCTGGTCAAAACGCGGGTCACGGACCCGGTAGGTGCCGGGGGTGACCTGCTCGACCTGCCAGCCGTGCGCGGCGGCCAGGTGGTGATCGGCCGCCCGCCGGGCGTGGGCACGCCGGGCCAGGCAGCCCACCACAATGCTGGTAACGTGGAACATGCCACGTACCTCCTTCTGATTACGGGATGAGGGATTGGGACTTGGCTGGCCGGGCCGGGGGATGGCAGTCCCCCGGCCCGGCACTGTGTGTCAGTTAGGAATGACCGGGTTGGCTTTGGTAGAGCCGTACAGTTCGACGGTTACCGCGTGATGGATGAAGGTGAGCCCGCAGCGGACCCGGGGACCGTCCTCGGAGTCATACAGCTTGATCGTGATGTTGTCCCGGCTGCTGAAGTGATCCGCCCACGCGGACATCAGGTCGAACCCGCCGGGCAGGCCGGTGAACTGGAATTGCACTTCACCGCCGTCGTAGGCTTTCACCAGGTCGGGCATGGTCAGCCCGGCAGCGGCGGCCTCCATCAGCAGATCAGTCATGATGACGGCCAGGTCACCAATAGTCCGCTCGGCAGTGCTGACGACATCAAGCGGAATGCTGACAGTCGTGTCGCTCATGAGAATTGCTCCTTGTTCTGATAACGGGATGAGGGACCGGGACTCGGCTGGCCGGGCCGGGGGATGGCAGGCCCCAGGCCCGGCACTGACGTAAGGCGGGTTACTCGTCTTCGCCGTTCTCGCGAAGCCAGTTCAGAGCCTCACCCAGACTGGTGAATCCCAGCTCCTTCGCCGCCGCATCGGCGGACTCTTTCATCTGCTTGAGCAGGTCGCGGTCGGTCATGATGTTCTCCTGTTCTGATCACGGGATGAGGGATCGGGACGTGGCTGGCCGGGCTAGGCCGCGTGCGCAGGCACCTTGCCATTGACAGCGGCCATGGTGACCGCCTCGGCGCGGAAAGCGCGGCGGATCTTGCCGTCCTTGCCCACCCACGGCGCGAACACCAGGCACTGGACCTCCGCGAGCTCATCGAGGGTCAGCTTGGGCTCATCTCCAGCCACCTCGACCCAGATGGTCTCGCTCGATCCGCGCTCGGTGCCCGTGTCGATGGCGTTCAGCCGGACGGTCCAGATCGGCCGACCGTCGCGCGTGACGGCCTGCTTGTCCTTGTCCTTGTAGTCCTTGCGCGGCGTGGCCAGACCGGCCACCCGGAACCGGACACTGGTCGTGTCGATCTTCAAACGCATGATGATCCCTGTCCTTCCTGTGCTGTTCTGTTGGATGTCTGGCCTACTGGCCATGGCTCTATTGTGGACTAGACAAGCTTGTGGGGTCAAGAGGTTCAGTAAACTTGATGAGACAAGGAGGGCTGGAACCTACACATGACCCAAGATCAGTCGGTCACCCGCCAGATCACCGATACGCTGCGGAGACAGATCAGCGACGGAACCCGAGGCCCTGGGGCACTCTTGCCGTCTGAGCCGGAACTAGCTCGCGAATACGGCGTGAACCGCCAGACCGCCCGGACGGCCTTGCAGGCTCTTGAACGAGAAGGGCTTGTGGTAGTCCGACCCCGGCGGGGCCGGATCGTCCGCAGCACACGGCGGCTTCTCTGGCACTTGTCAGAGTTCGAGCGCCCAGACCACACCGTCCTGACGACCTCAGATGCATGGGAAACCGACATCGAGAGCCAAGGGCATGACCCAACACGGCAGGACCTGAATGTTGAGAAGATCAAGCCGCCAGCCGACATCGCTAGGCGACTGAAACTGAACCCGGAAACAGATGTCTGCGTAGTCCGCAGGCACATCCGTTACATCGACGGAAAACCAGCCATCATCTCCGATGACTACTTCGATGAACGGATTGTCCGAGGAACCGAGCTAGCCGAACCGGAAGACACTACCCGCGAGGACATCCTCAAGGAAGCGGGCTATGAACAGGTGTACGACATCGACGAGATCATCACTCGGATGCCAACGCCAGCCGAGATCATGAAACTCAACATCCTTACAGGTACACCGGTTGCCGAGCACATCCGAACCGGCTACACCGCCACCAACCAGGCAGTCCGAGTTATGGTATCGATCATCCCAGGTGACACGCTGATCTTGCGGTACGCCATCCCAACGTAGAGCGACCGCGCCTATCCAGGGTCTACCTAGGGCCTGTGAGAACTTTCTTTACGGCTTCAAGGGCGCCTGCGGCGCCAGCCAGACCGGGCTCCCCGCCGCGCCGGGCGCAGCCCGCCGTCACCCGCGCGCCAGCTCGGCGCGGACGCCCGCCGTCACGAGCTGGGGTGGTGAGGCGTCCCGCCGTGGCCAGGGCGGCTGCGTTGCCGCGTCCTTCGGACGGTGGCCCTACGGACGCGGCGGCAGCCGCCCGCATCACTGGCCGCTGACCCGCCGTGGCAGGCCACCCGCCGTCTCGGTGGTGGCCGGGACTGCCCACGCGGACGCCCGCCCCCTCGCGCTAGGCATCCTTTCGCCGCGCAAAGATCACAGGCAAGGGCGCGCCTGCGGCGCGTCGCACGCGATGGCGCAAGCGCCACCCTTGCCTGTGATCTTCCACGGCGAAACCCTTGGCACCTATCGAGGGAACGGGCTCAAGTCGATCTTGCCGTTCCGGCGCTGTCAGACCACGGCGCGGCGGCTTACTGTAGCTCCAGTGTCAAGAGCCTGTTGACGGTGTTCTTGCTGACAGCACAGGTCTTAGGACGGGGCACGTCAGGGCACATCCAGGGCACATGAGCGCGTAAGGCTGCGTGAAACGCCGAAAACTGCCAAGAGGCAAACTCGCAGCTCAGAGAGGGTTCCAGCGCAAACACGCTGGTAGGAATCATGCGACCAGACTCCCCAGAAGAACTTCACAGCGCGCCTTTGACCGGGGATCGTGTCTGGTCTGGCTGCCCTCAGCCCCCTCGGGGGCAGGTCAGGCCAGGGCTACGATATCGAGTTGGCCGCTGTTTCAGCCGTGGACGGGCACCGCTCCGGTGGACCGGTCCAGGAGCTGCTCGTACTGCTCGGGAAGGATTGTCTCGCAGCCGATCCGGTGCCCGGTGAAGGCCCCATGGTCGTCACTGCCACCCGATGCGACCAGGCCAAGCTCATCCGCGACGTGCTGAAGCCGGGTCCGTGCCGAAGAGTCCTGATCCGGATGGTGCACCTCGACCCCGGTCAGCCCGGCTTCGGCAAGACCGGCGAGGACATCGTCGGGAACCGTCCAGCTGTCCCGGCCTGACCGCGGGTGGGCGAGCACCGACACGCCACCCGCGGCGCGGATGAGCGCGATGGCCCGGGCCGGGTCGGGAGCGTACCTGCCCACGTAGGCCCGGCCGCCCATGCCTATCCACTCCTTGGTGAACGCCCCGGCCGGCTTGCCGACCACGCCGCCGCTGGCCAGAGCGCGGGCGATGTGCGGCCTGCCGACCACCGCGCCGCCGGCGATATCGGTCACCTGCTCCCAGGTTATCCCGGTGCCAAGCTCGGCCAGCTTGGTCACCATGGCCTCGGCGCGGCGCACCCGGTCGTTGCGGATCCGGTCGCATTCACCGGCAAGCTCCGGGTCCTTCGGGTCGAAGAGGTAGGCGAGCATGTGCACGCTGTGGCCGTCCAGGCGGCAGGACATCTCCATGCCAGGGACGAAGGTCAGGCCGTCGGGCAGGTCACCGAGCGCGGCCCGGTGCCCGCCGACCGTGTCGTGATCGGTCAGCGCGACCACGTCGAGGCCGGCCGCCCTCGCCTGGCGCATCACGTCCGCGGGCGGATCGGTACCGTCCGAGACGCTGCTGTGAGTGTGCAGATCGATGCGCACGATCACTAATGGTACGTGAGGGGAAGATCCCAAGTGTCGTGAACTGCCAGAACGCTCAGCCGGGCAACTGGGGCGACAGGGCACCGAACGGCAGATCCAGGTCCTGTCCCGGATCCCGGAGATCACGAAGCGTGATCGGCTCCAGCAGCAGCACCCCGGCGGTATCGGGCCAGAGCACGGCCCACAGCCAGTGTCCCATCACCTCACCGGCGAACGCGGCCCGGCCGGGTGCGTCCACGTGCCACAGCGGAAAATCGTGGTGGCCGACCCGGACGGACGCATTCGGCTGCGCGGTGGCGAACCCGAGACCGGGATCAGGCCCGTCGAGCCCGGCGAACCCGGCGCCCAGCCCCACCCCCGGTTCCTCGGAAACGAGCAGAAGCTCACCGGGACCGCCGACCGGATTGGGCCCGGACAGGGCGACGGCGCAGCCACGCATCCCGGTACGCTCGTCGCCCGCGGCGGCGAACCCGGTCACCAGCCACCTCACCGGCAATGGCCAGGGCAGCCAGACCGGAACCCCGCCGGTCCGCAGCAACCCTTCCAGGCCCTCGCGCGACGGACTGTACACGGCGCCCACCGGGTCCACCTCGCCGTGATGGTGGCAGTGCCAGGCACTGGACCATGCGTTCGGCTCCCGTACCGGTGACCCGCATCGCGGGCAGGTGGGTGCCACCTTCATGACTACAGACAGTGACCCCTTACCGGTCAGTAGTCAAGCCCTGGCCAGGCATCCTCTTGACGGTGCGCGCTCGAATAGGAGAGTCTGAGCGAGCCGGTCAGGAATGTGGGGTCAGGGGGGTCTGACGTGGGCACCGAGCCGAGTCAACGGTCGATCCGCCGGTTACCCGGACACCCCCGGCCGGGGCGGGGGACGTTAACCGGCCCGCACGGCGCCGATGGCCCTGGTGAAGCCGATGGATTAGCCGCGGCCGGCATTCACCCACTTCGCGCCGGTTCCAGTTCAGCTTTAATACTACTATTACAGTCTATTTAGGAGGAATACCATGTCCAGTCCATACGGAAGCGGGGAAATGCCCAGCGTCCCGGAAAGACCGGATATGCCCGGAGGCGGAGACGGCGCCGCGTGGCCCAGCGGCACGCTCCCGGCCGCAGGCGGTGCCGCGCCCCCGGCCGCCGCGGGCGGCGGGTTCGCGGCGGGTTCAGCGCAATGCTCACGGTGCCGGGCACGCCTGCCGGGGGATGCTGCCTTCTGCCGCGAGTGCGGCCATCCGGTGGCCGGTGCCTCATCGGCTGGCTTCCCTGCCGCCGGGGCTGCTCCCGGCGGGCAGCCGTGGCGGCCAGCAGCGCAGCAGCTCAGCCAGTTCGTCGTAGTCACCGGACTGTCCCGGGTAGCGGGCTGGCTCGTGCTGGGAGGCGGCGCGGCGTTAGTGCTGTCGACGCTCCTGCCATGGTTCAGCGTCCTGGGGCTCGTCAGTGGCCACCTTTCGGTGCAGTACGTCCTCGCGTTCCTGGCCGTCGGCGTGCTCCTGGGGTACTTCGGTATCAGGACGCTGAGAGACCAGGTGACGCACGCGGTCATGATTACGCTCTGGGTACTGGCTGGCATCGCCGCGTTCGCCACGCTCATACTCTTCGCCACCGGGCAGTATGTGGGCAACGCGTCCTACGGCGCCGTGTCGCTCAGCTCAGGTTTTTACATAGGCATCCTCGGTTTCCTCGCGGCGGTAGCCGGCACCATCGTGCTCCAGGCCGCCCGCAAGTCATCGCGGCCCAGCTAACCGTGCCATCCAGCTGTCCCCGGACCGCTCACCGGTTGACGGAGCCTTGATGCCGGTACCGTGAGGGATGACCATGGACCAGCATCCGGGGACCGGCGCGATTGCGTGTGTGGGGGCGATCATCAGCGACGCGGCCGGGCGGCTGCTGCTCATCAAGCGGGGGCACGAACCGGGGAAGGGACTGTGGTCGCTGCCCGGCGGCAGGGTGGAGGCGGGCGAGACCGACGAGCAGGCCGTGGTCAGGGAGGTGCTCGAGGAGACCGGCCTGACCGTAGCGGTGGGGCGGCTCGTCGGGACCGTACGGCGGCCGGCGCCCGGCGGGGCTGTGCTCGATATCCGCGACTATGCCGCGACCGTGACCGGGGGCACGCTGGCTGCGGGTGATGACGCCGACGACGCCCGCTGGGCCGGCCAGGCGGAATTGGCCGGGCTGCCGCTGACCAGCGGCCTCGTGGATGCCCTCACCGGCTGGGGAGTGCTGGGCTGAGAGCCGGGACGCTAGCCCGGTTGCGGGCGGGGCAGACCGGCGGCCCGGCCCTTCAGGGCGGTGGCGAGGGCTAGCTTGCGGGTGGCCTCGTCGATCATCTCGCCGTCCAGGAGGGCGGCGCCGCGGCGTTCGGCCGTGCTGTGGCGCTGGTAGGCCGCCAGGATCAGCTCGGCGCGCTCGTATTCGCCCTGGGCCGGCGTGAAGGCCTTGTTGACCGTCTCGATCTGGCCAGGGTGTACGACCCATTTTCCGTCGTAGCCGAGGGCGGCGGCGCTGGACGCCAGCTTGGCCAGGCCGGCCGTGTCCGCGATCCTCGCGTAGGGTCCGTCGATGGCCTGCAGGCCGTGGGCGCGCGCCGCCACCAGGATCCGCATCAATGGATAGTGGAAGGCGTCGCCCGCATACCCCTCAGGCTGCGCGCCCACCTCGAGTGACCGCATGCCGAGGCTGGCCATGAAGTCGGCCGGGCCGAAGACCAGGGCCTCCAGCCGGGGTGACGCCGCCGCGATCTCCGTGACGGCCGCGAGCCCGGCGGCGTCCTCGATCTGTGCCTCGATGCCGATCGCGCCCACCGGGAGGCCTGCCTCCTGCTCCACCTGGGTGAGCAGCAGATCGAGCCAGCAGACGTCTCCCGGGCCGGTGACCTTGGGCAGCACGATGACGTCGAGGTTCGCGCCCGCGCCCCCGGCCACGTCGATCACGTCCCGGTGGGCCCAGGCCGTGGTGACGTCGTTGACCCGGACCGCGCGCAGCACGGAGCCCCACTCGCGGGAGTTGAGCGCCTCGATCACGTTGGCCCTGGCGTCCGCCTTCGCCGCGGGGGCGACGGCATCCTCGAGGTCCAGGAACACCTCGTCGCCGGCCGTACCCTCCGCGACGAGGCTGGCCGCCTTGGCGAGGAACCGCTGGGAACTGCCGGGCACGGCCAGGCAGGAGCGGCGGGGATGGTATGCGCGGGTCATCGGTCAGCACCATATCGGGCGCCGTTCGACCAGGCACCCGAAGCGTCCATAACATGTGGAGCATGAGCACCGCTTCCGTCGGCTTCTCGCCGCCCAGCACAGAACAGATCATGCGCGCCCTCGACGGTGTGCAGGATCCCGAGATCCACCGGCCGATCACCGATCTTGGCATGGTCAAGGATGTCGAGGTCGGGCCGGACGGCGCGGTCAGGGTGGACGTCTGGCTGACCGTGGCGGGGTGCCCGATGCGGGACACCATCATCCGCGAGGTCACCGCGGCCGTCAGCAAGATCGACGGCGTCGCCCGGGTGCAGGTCGGACTCGACGTGATGAGCGACGAGCAGCGCAAGGCCCTGCAGGGCAGGCTCCGCGGCGGCAGGCCCGAACCGGAGATCCCGTTCGCCAAGCCCGACTCGCTCACCAGGGTCTTCGCCATCGCCAGCGGGAAGGGCGGCGTGGGCAAGTCGTCGGTCACCGTGAACCTGGCCGCGGCGCTGGCCGCCACCGGCCGCAAGGTCGGCGTCGTGGACGCGGACATCTACGGTCACTCTGTTCCCCGTATGCTGGGCGTGACCGGCCGGCCGACCCAGGTGGAACAGATGATCATGCCACCGTCGGCCCACGGTGTGTCGGTCATCTCCATCGGCATGTTCACCAAGGGCAACACCCCGGTCGTCTGGCGCGGGCCCATGCTGCACCGGGCACTGCAGCAGTTTCTCGCCGACGTGTACTGGGGTGACCTCGACGTCCTGCTGATGGACCTGCCACCGGGCACCGGTGACGTCGCCATCTCGGTCGCCCAGATGCTGCCTGGCGCGGAACTGCTCGTGGTCACCACGCCGCAACTGGCCGCGGCGGAGGTTGCCGAGCGGGCCGGTGCGATCGCCATGCAGACCCATCAGCGCATCGCCGGGGTCATCGAGAACATGTCCTACCTGCCCTGCCCGCACTGCGGCGAGAAGGTGGAGATCTTCGGCTCGGGCGGCGGTGCGGCGGTGGCCGGGGCGCTGACCCGCATCACCGGCGCGCCGGTCCCGCTGCTCGGCCAGGTGCCCCTGGAACTGCGGCTGCGCGAAGGCGGCGACGAGGGGATACCCCTGGTCCTCAGCGAGCCGGAGTCCCCCGCCGCACGGCAGCTCATCACGATCGCGGAAGGTCTCAGCGGTGGCCGCGGCCTGGCCGGCCGCCGCCTCGGCCTGACTCCGGTGTGAACGGGTGTCACCCGCACCTCCAGACCGCCGGGCGATAGCCCGGCACCGGGAGGTCCGTGGGTCGTCCCACCGTAAATGGCAAACCCCAGCCCCAATCGGCAAACCCCAGCCCCGCTCGTGGGGTCCGGGGAGCTCGGCCCCCCGGCAAACACTGCGGGCTGCGGCGAAGCTGGCCGAAGGACAGCGAGCAGGCTTAGCCGCCCCGGGGGGCGTCCCCCCGGATAGATACTACGGGCTGCGGCGAAGCTGGCCGAAGGACAGCGAGCAGGCTTAGCCGCCTCGGCGTAAGTCTTAGGTGGCTTCGATGTCGAACGGCGGCATCTGGCCGGAGTCCATCGGATGCCGTGGCCGGCCCAGCATCGCCGGGTCCATGCCGTCGGGTTCTTCCATCAGGTGCTTGCGGACGAAGGAACGCGGGTTCAGGTCGCTGATGTCGAAGTCGGCGAACTCAGGCCCGAGCCCCTCCTGGAGGTCGGTACGCGCCTTGTCGGCCATGCGGCGCAGGTCACGCAGGCCCTGACCGAGCTGGCGGGCCATCTTCGGGAGCTGGTCAGGCCCGAATATCACCAGCCCGAGGACGGCAAGCACCAGCAGCTTGGTGATGGACAGGTCGAACACTTGAGGATCTCCCGGAGCCGCGCGGAACCCGCCTGGCAACTCTGCCCGGCCCCTCCACTGTAATCGAGGCGGTCCGGAATTGAACTAGCCGCCTACACCCGATTCTGGACCATCTCGGCGTTGCTGGCGGACGCCCGCGGCGCGACTGGAGCCGGCTCCAGGAACAGGGCCGACGGCACCCGCTGCGGGTAGCCCAGCCGGAGCAGCCCGTACCCGATGCCTGCCAGCCCGCTGAGCAGCCCGGGCGTGGTCACCCCCCCGGGCGTCCCGCAGTACGGGCCCTGCCGGTAGAGCCTTCCGAGGATCAGGCCGGCCCGGTGCCGCCACGCCCGGGATTCTGCCTCGGCCCGGTGCGGCGAGGCAGGGACGGCCGGGGGGATCCGCTGGGTTATCAGGACGGTCAAGGCCTCGGCTATGCCCAGTTCACCGTGACACAGGCTGAGGTCGGCCAGCACCGGGCGGTCGGTGAGGACCGTTACGGCCGATGGCGGCCCGGCCGTGGCGTCCTCGCCCGCCAGGCAGGTTCGTGCCACCAGCAGGCCGGCCGTTCCACGGCACCAGCCGTACACCTGCTCCGCATCGGATCCGGTAGCTGTCCCGGCGGCCGGCCCGACGGCCTGACGTACCGCGCACTGAGCGGCCCGGAAGTATCTGGACGGCGCTCCGGGCGGGGCGAACCGCCACAGGGCCCAGCCGACCCCGGCCGGGCCACCGGCGAAGCCGGGTGGTACCGGGTCGCCGTCTGGCACGCAGCGTCCGTCGGTGCGCTCCACCAGGCCGGCCAGATGGTCGGCACACCTGACAGCCAGGCTCGCGGCCGCGGCGGATTCGAGTTCGGCCGCGGTCGCGGTCATGGCCGCCAGGCAGCCCGCCACGCCCGAGGTCCACCAGGGTGGGCCGGGCGCGGAAAACGCCGTCGTCGCGAGCTGGATGGCCATGGTGGCCAGATCCCTGAACTCGATGTCATGCAGCAGGGTGGCCAGCCTGGCCAGGCCGTAGCTGATGCCGCCCAGGCCCTCGGCCGCACCGCAGCCGACCACACCGGGCAGGCCGGGCTGGGCGGCCAGCGCATCCAGGAGCTGTGGTATCGCGCTCACCGCGCGCCGGGCCACCTCCGCGTACCTGTCGACACCGGTCAGCTCGGCGAGCTGGGCCAGGAACAGCGCCACCCCGAGGTAGCCGTCGGCCAGCCCGGCGCCCATGGGCAGCACCATCCACCGGGTGTCTTCCACCAACTGCAGACCGAGCCAGTTCACCCGGCCCTGGCCTGTCTCTTCCTGCCCGGTCAGGCCGCGCGCCACGATCTGGTCGGCCAGGCCGCAGGCGGCGGTCAGCAGCCGGCCGGGCGGGGCGACGGCGGGCACCGGGTCCGGAGCCGGCCGGGTGCTGCGATGACCGGCGGCTGGCCGCCTGGTGGCCAGGCTGGCGGAGATGATCCATTCCTGGTCACGGCGGTCGAGCTCGCCCAGCTCTGAGATCTTGTCCAGGGCGGAACTCAGCCCCGGCTGGTCGAGCAGGCCGGGCAGCTGCTGCCCGGTCGAGGTCCAGATGTCGCTGGCCGCCGGGCGGACGGTCAGCAACGGGATGTCACCCGCCCACAGGTCGGCCAGCTCGTGCCGGGCCAGGCGGCTCCACAGCGGCTGGCCGGCCGACGCGTCGTTCAGCACGTCCAGCGCCCGCTGCCGGTCTCGGGCGTCGCGCAGCAGGTCAGGGTCGGTGGACTCGTCGAGCAGCCGGGCATAGCCACTGCTCACCCGGATGATGACCCGCGCCTCGATATCCCCACTGGACCCGATGAGCCTGCTGAACGCCTGCCGGTCATCCGTGATCGCGTCGTAGCCGAGCCGGAATCCGGCCAGGATGGCCTGCTCGTGATCGGCCGGTTCCACCGGCCGCCCGCCGAGGGTGGGCCGGTTGCTCATCGCGGCGAGCCGGCCCGGCCGGCGGATCAGCCGCATGTCGTCGGTCGCCGGTGGATCCCAGTCCAGCACGCCATCCGGGCCCGCCGCACCGTCGTCGCCGCCCATGCCCGATGCGTCGGCCACGCCGCTGTCCCCGGCCATGGTGAACGGCAGCAGTGCGGTCCGGTGCACCGAAGTGGCCAGGGCCTGGGCAGCCGGGTCGGCGGCGACGGTGTGCGCGGTGGGCAGGATGGGGTGCAGCAGGGCTTCGGCATCGACCAGGACCGGCTGGTCCCCCGCGGCGATCAGGTTCTCACCGTGGATGTCCACGGCGTTCAGCGCGTACAGGACCGCCAGCAGTGCCCCTTCCCGCTGGTAGAACCGCGGGGCGCCGGCTGGGCTGACGAGCGGCCGGTGCGCCACGAACTCCTGCCAGCCGTACCCGCCCCGGGGCAGCACGGCAGCCGTGCGCAGCCCAGCCGAGGGCGCCCGCCGGTTGAGCCAGCGGACCGCCGCACAGAACAGGACGTAGGTGTCCATGCTGCGCGGCTTGTAGATGACCTTGCGGCCGTCGCCGAACGACACAGCCGTCACCGAGCGCCCGCGCCGGTGCGGGTCGCCCAGGCCCGGCTCGACCGCCACGACCGGCCCCGGATCGGTGCCGTCCAGCAGGGTCTCGACCAGCGCCGGGCGATCCGCGGCGAAGCGGGCCAGCAGTTCCAGGCCGGCCTCGCAGGCCTGCAGGGTGGCCGTCCCGAGCAGCCGGGCCAGCACCGGGTACTCGTCAAAGAGCGCGACCATCCCGGCCTGCGCGCTCTGCCGCATCAGGAAGTCCGCGAACCTCGCCCGGCCGTCGTCCCCGGTGAGCCGGCCGCCGGCCCGCGCCTCGGCCAGCCCCAGCGCCATGGTCCGGACGGCCATCCCGGCGAGCTTGCGCCCCAGCACGGCGGTGAAGCTGCCCGCGAGCTGCCCGGGATCGCCGTACCCGGGCGCAAGCAGCTCACGGGCGCCGTCGGCCAGCCGGTCACGAGCCACGGCCACGAACGGCCGCAGCGGCACCGCGAAGGCCACAGCCCAGGAGTCCATCGGTGGCAGCGCGTCCGGTGGTGCCGCGGCCGCGGCCGCCTGCTCGGCGATGTCGGCCCAGGCCGGCCGGGACGTCCGCTCACGCCCGGTGAGCGCCTGCATCCACCAGCCCGGCCTGAGCCGCTCGCTGGGACGGTCCGGGTCCGGAAGATCCACACTAGGCAGCGTGGCACAGCCCATAGGCCGGGTTCATAAGTAGAAACTACCCGGGTTTCGCACTGGTCCCAGCTCCGGCCCACAGACTCCGGCCCGGCTCCGGGCCGGATGTCAGCGGAACGGGTTGATCCAGGCCAGCAGGCGCCGGATGCCATCGGCCATCCGGCTCCAAAACCCCGGCCGGCCCTGGTGCGGCAGCGCGTTCACCAGGCCGGCCACGACCGGCGCGGGCGCGTCGGCCACGACGGTGAACGCGAATCCCCCGGCCGACCAGGCCACGTCGGGCTCGCCGGAGTTGCGCACGAACAGCGGGTGGCCGTCGAGGCTGGTCCGGGTCCAGCCGGTCAGCGCGGCAGGGAACTGACCGCGCTGAACGAACAGCGACACGTCCGACAGGCCGTCGGAATACCCGAGGTCGACGACCTTGCCGGTCGCGGTGCTGGACTCGCTGGCCTCGAACATGGTGAGCCCGCCCGGCCTGCCACTGGGCACCGGCCAGCCCGCGCCGCGCAGCGCGGTCAGCTGCGCCGGGCCGAGCCGGTCCGCCCACGGCCGGAAGGGGGCCGCTCCGGGGATGACCGGGCCGGTGATGGCCGGGGTAGCGATCGATTCGCGCAGCCGGCTGACCGGCTGGCTACCGGTGATCGATGGCATACCCGACGGTGCGCCGACGGCCAGGCTAGCCAGGACATCCCTGCTGATCAGATGCGCATGAGCATCGAAGATCTCGCGGCACAGCGGCAGCTTCGTCGCCATGTCCAGCCAGAACCTGGCGGCCAGGGTGCCATTGGACCGGTGCGCCTCGACGACGCTGGCCGGCCGCCCGTTCGCCGAACCCCGGCCGGTGTAGACGATCGCATAATGCGCGGCGAGCAGGCTCAGCAGGGCGGGGGTGAGCCCGAGCACGCCACCGGCGGCCGCTGCGTCCGGGTCGTCGGTGAGGTAGGACTGCCCGGTGCCGGTCACGGTGACGCGGGTGAGCGTGCCGGCCCCGCCGGGATGCCACACGGCGACCTTCATCGCGCTGGCTCCCGAGCCCAGCCAGGCACCGCTGCCGCCCAGCCGCAGCCACGAGATGACCTGTAGTCCCTGGTACGAAGTCCTGCGGGTGGCCGTGGCCGCCTGATCGAGCAACCGCATCCCGGTCGCGAGGGTGGCGCCACCGGCACCGCTGAGCGCCCAGCCGCCCGCCGCGGCCGGTACGGTCATGTCGCCGGGACCCCGCGTTCCGGTGTCACCAAACGTCAGCGCCGCATAGCGGATACCTGCCTGGTTGCCGGCCGGTGGTACGGGCCGCCGCTGGCCCGCGCGGGGAGCCCGGGCAGCATCGTTGCCCGCGGCCGGCATGCCGGAGGTGAGCAGGGCTATCACCCCGGCCGCGATGGCCACTCGGCGGACCATCGGGCCGTACTGGTGGCGTGCAGCGGGGTTCACGGCTGTGTGAGCAGGGTCTGTCCTGTTCGATGCGGCGCCGGCGACGGCCTGGCCCGTGTCCCGGCCCCCGGCAGGAGCACCGGGAGTTCGCCTGTCATCTCCGCATGCTGGGCGTTGTAGACGTCGACCTCCGGGGTGACGGTCGGGCCTGGCATGCGCCCGCCGCCGCCCGCGGCGAACGAGGCCGCGCCGAGCCCGACGGCCAAGGCGGCGACCGCGCCCGCGACCACGTAGCGGGTGTGCCCGCGGCCACGGCCGGCCGCGGCCGGGGATCCGCCGAGCGGGCTCGCGGTCATGGCGGCCGGTTCACCCGGCCAGTCGTAGACGCTGTCCCAGGCCGGTGGCCGGGTGGCCACCGCGGAGAAGGCGGAGAACGCAGATCGCGCCCGGGTGGCCGCTGGCGGCTGTGTGGCCTGCACCAGGTCTTCAAGGGCGATCAGCCGGCGGGTCAGCGCGCTGTCGGCCGATGTCTCACCGAGGTTGTGGACCCGCCGCTTCAGCGTCCTGAGCGCGGCCGCTTCGGCCCGGCAGGCTTCGCAGCTCACCAGGTGAGCGTGTGCCTGGTCGCGTTCAGCGTCGCCGAGCTCGCCGTCGATGAGTGCCGACAGGCGGCGCCCAAGATGGCTCATGTGGCCCGGCTCCGCTCTACCTCGCGGACCGGCTGCCCCGCCACCGCGCGAACCGGCTGCGCCGCCATCTCGCGGACCGGCTGCTGGGCCGCTGCCGCCGCGGCGCTGGCATCGCTCAGCCTGCGCGGCCTGCGGTGGTCAAGGGCGGTCCGGAGCTGGGCACGGCCGCGGTGAATACGGCTGCGCACGGTCCCGAGCTTCACGCCGAGGGTGACCGCGATCTCCTCGTAGGACAGCCCCTCGATGTCGCACAGCACCACGGCGGCCCGGTACTCGGGGGCCAGCGCTTCGAGCGCATCGGCGATGTCGCTGTCCAGATGGCGCTCGTCGAACGCCTGGGCTGGGGTGGGGCCGCTGTGCAGCCGCTGCGCGGTCTCGTCGCCGAGCCCCTCGAACCGGATCCGCTGCCGCCGCCGCGCCATGTCGAGGAACAGGTTGGTGGTGATCCGGTGCAGCCAGCCTTCGAAGGTCCCCGGGGTGTAGCTGGACAGCGAGCGGAAAACGCGGACGAAGACCTCCTGGGTCAGATCCTCCGCGTCGTGCTTGTTGCCGGTCAGCCGGTAGGCCAGCCGGTATACCCGCGCCGAATGGGTACGGACGACCTCTTCCCAGCTCGGTGGCGTCCACCGGGGGGAAGCAGGATCGGCCAACACGTGCTCGTCCACGGCCTCGGGCATCCCCTTCCGGTCGGCTACTTGCCCCTGATAACCATCGTGCCCGGACTTCTCTTCCACCGCTACTGCCCAAGTAACGCACATACCCGGCGGCCTGGTTCCCGGCGGCGTTAGGCTGCGGCCTGGGGACGCACATTTTGGCGTGCGCATTCGGTGGGCGGTCCGGTCGGGAGGCAGTCATCGTCAGCACAGAGGCCAGCCTGGCCTACGTAGAGGAGTATGTCGCCGAGGACGAGCCGCTGCTGATGGCCAGGCGGAACGCCATCGAGGTGGGCGGCGCATCGCCGCTGGGACCGGCCAGTGGCGCGACGCTGCGCTTCCTCGCGGCGGCGATCGGGGCGAAGGCCGTCGTGGAGATCGGCACCGGCTGCGGTGTTTCCGGCATCTGGCTGCTCCGCGGGATGCTTCCGGACGCCGTGCTCACCAGCGTCGACGTCGAGCCCGAGCATCAGCGGCTGGCCCGCGAGGCGTTCGCCGACGCGGGGTTTGCCACCAACCGCTACCGGCTGATCGGCGGGCGGGCACTCGACGTGCTGCCACGGCTGACCGACGGTGGCTACGACATGGTGTTCTGCGACGCCGACAAGCAGGAGTATCCCGAGTACCTGTCGGCCGCGCTCCGGCTGCTGCGCCCCGGCGGCATCGTCGCCTTCGACAACGCGCTATGGGGCGGCCGGGTCGCCGACCCCGCTTGCCAGGACGACGACACGACCGCGATCAGGGAAGTATGCGAACGGCTCAGAACCGGTGAGCACGTCATCCCTCTCCTGCTCCCAGTCGGCGACGGCCTCCTGGCCGGAGTGAAGCGCCCGGACTGAAGGCAAGCTAGCCAACAGCCGTCTTGAGGGCGTCGCCTAGCTTGGCGGCTTCGTCGGCCGACAATTCGACCACCAGCCGCCCGCCACCCTCGAGGGGAACGCGCATGACAATGCCGCGGCCCTCCTTAGTGACCTCGAGCGGGCCATCGCCCGTCCGCGGCTTCATCGCCGCCATCCTTCATCCCCTTTCTGCCTGGCGCCGCGCGGAACCTAAACGCCCGCGGCAACGGGGGTCCCAGCGCGGACCGCGACAGCCCTGGATGGGCCATGGGACCGGCTCGCCACAACCGCGTCGATCAGTGGCGTCTATTATCCCGTGTTCGGCCGCTGAATGGTAACGATCAGCTTTGCATTGGCGTGTTCGGCCGCTGAAACGTAACGATCAGCCCCGCATTGGTGGTGTCTCCTGGCGGGTCAGTCCCCAAATCGGCCAGGATCCGGCAAGACTTGAGTGGTGGACGCTCGCTCGGCTCTGTTCGATCTCTACGGTGATCATCTGCGTTCGCGTGGCGCGGAGGCACCGGTCGCGGCCCTGGTCCGGCTGCTCGCGAGCATTGGCATCACCGCGCCCGCGGTGCGTACCGCGATCTCCAGGATGGTCAGGCAGGGCTGGCTGGTGCCGGTGCGGGTACCGGCCGGCGCGGGGTACGCGCTGACCACCCGGGCGGTCCGCAGGCTGGACGAGGCGGCCGAGCGGATCTACTCGCGGGGCAGCCACGACTGGGACGGCGGCTGGCACCTGATCGTGGTGGAACGGGTCCGCGAACGCACCCGGAGGGAGCGGGTGCAGGCGAGCCTCAGATACCTCGGCTACGCCCAGCTCGACGAGACGACCTGGCTCAGCCCACGGCCGTCTCCCGAGCTGCAGGCGCTGCGCGAGGCGGAACGGGTCCGGCTGGAGCCGTTCAGCGCCCACTATGACGGCGATTCGCGCGGCCTGGTGGCCAGGACCTGGGATCTGGACAGCCTGTCCCGTGCCTACCAGGGCTGGCTCGCCGAGGCGCGCGAGCTGATCGCGCCCGTCGGGGACGACGCACCGGACGAGGTGATCTTCGCCGCGCGCAGCAAGCTCGTGCACGAATGGCGCAAGTTCCTCTTCCGGGACCCCGGGCTGCCCGCTGAGCTGCTGCCGCAGCACTGGCCGGGCTTCGAGGCCGCGGAGTTCTTCCACGTAGAATCGGCCCGCCTGCTGCCCTCGGCATCACGGTTCGTGGATTGCTGCCTGAACGTGGGCGACAGCAAGGCCGCGGCACATCTGACTTGAGGAGGCCGGAGTTGCCTGAGACCGTGCGGTACACCGTCGACGGCTCGGTAGCCAGCATCACGCTGAACCGTCCCGAGTCGCGGAACTCGCTGAACGTGGCGGCGAAGACGGAGTTGCTCGCCGCGGTCGGGCGGGCCGCGGACGACGAGCAGATCCGGGCCGTCATCCTGACCGGCCAGGGGCGTGCCTTCTGCTCCGGCCAGGACCTGCGCGAGCACGCCGAGGGGCTGGCAGCGGGCGGCGATCCGCTGGACACCGTCCGGGAGCACTACAACCCGCTCATCAAGGCGATCACCACCATGCCCAAACCGGTGGTCGCGGCGGTGAACGGGGTCGCCGCCGGCGCGGGCGCCTCGCTCGCGCTCGCCTGCGACTTCCGGGTGGCGGCGCGGAGCGCCAGCCTGCTGATGGCGTTCGCCAGGGTCGGCCTCGGCCCCGACTCCGGGTCGTCCTGGACCCTGCAGCGGCTCGCCGGACCCGCCAGGGCGGCCGAGCTGCTGATGCTCGCCGAGCCCATCGACGCCGCCCAGGCGGCCGGATATGGCCTGTTCAACCGCGTGGTTGCCGACGAGGAGCTGGCCGCCGAGGCAGGCGCGCTGGCAGCCCGGCTGGCCGCGGGCCCGACCGCCGCCTACGCCGCCATCAAGGAGGCACTGTCCTTCGCCGCCATGCACACGCTGGCCCAGTCGCTGGAGAAGGAGGCGGAGCTGCAGGCATGGCTGGGCAAGACGGCCGATCACCGCGCCGCGACCGAAGCCTTCGTCAACAAGCGGCAGCCCGTATACCAGGGCCGCTAGAGCGCCGGGCAATCCGCTCGCTGGCTGGCTTGTCATTCTCCTTTACGGCGGAGAGCAGAGCCCAGGCAATCGTGAACCGGTCCGCGGAGAACATGCCTTCATGACCGCGAAATCCCCGGCCCCGGCGGCCACCCTGACCTGGACCGGCGTCACGGCGCGGCGGATGGCCCGGCACGCGCTGACCGGGCCGGCGGCCGATCTGGACCCGGCCGGCATCGCCGGCGTGCTGTGCGGAGCGCACGCCCAGGTGCTCAGCGCCGCCGAGCTGTCGATCGGCCGGCGCATCGCCGGGGCGCGACCTGACCACGGCGCAACTCCGGCAGCTCGATCACGAGGCGGCTCTGGTCGCCGCGGTCATGCAGGCGGAGGCGACGCTGAGCGTCGGAACCGTGACGGCCGGTGCCCACGCCTGAGCAAGCCGAGACGTCGCCACGCCTCGTCAAATATAGCCGCCTGGTCAGGGGTAGGCGCCGCGCCGGAAGCAGGCGGCCAGATGGTCGTCCACGATGCCGCAGGCTTGCATGGTGGAATAGATGGTCACCGGGCCGGTGAAGGTGAAGCCACGGCGTTTGAGCTCGCGGGACAGCGCCTTCGACGCCGGGGTGGCAGCCGGCAGGTCGGACAGCGTCTGCGGGGCTGGTTTGCCGTCCCGGGCCTGCTCCGCGTATTCCCAGACCAGGGCCGCCAGCCCGGACGGCAGTTCGAGAGCGGCCCTGGCGTTGCGGATGGCGGCTTCGATCTTCGCCCGGTTGCGGACGATCCCGGCGTCGGCCAGCAGCCGGTTCACGTCGTCCGGCCCGAACCCGGCGACCGCCTCGATCTGGAACCCGGCGAAGGCCGCGCGGAAGTTGTCCCTTTTGCGCAGGATCGTGAGCCAGGACAACCCGGACTGGAACGCTTCGAGGCACAGCCGTTCGAACATGCCAACGTCATCGCGGACCGGCCTGCCCCACTCGTCGTCGTGGTAGCCGACGTATTCGGGGCTGCTCAGGCCCCATGGGCACCGTAGCTGGCCGTCCGGGCCGGCGACGGCGCCGCCGTCAGTCATCCTCGTCCTCACCGGCCGCGGGCAGGCCGAACCTGGACCGGGCATCCGGCCGGGCGCTGGGGGTGAACGGAGGGTCGGGCCGCCGGGCCGGCCGGGCGGCGGGCGGCGGATGGGGGGCAAACGGGCGGGGAGAGGCCGGCGGGCGGGTGGCCGGAGCGTCATCGCCGAAGGTGACCGGGTGGCCGCGCGGCGGCTCGTCGCCGGCGGCCGGGCGCTCGAAGTCGCCGGGCAAGTCCGCCGGGCGCTCGAAGTCGCCGTGCAGGCCGGCCGGGCGCTCGAAGTCACCGGGCAGGCCGGCCGGGTGCTCGAAGTCACCGGGCAGGCCGGCCGGGTGCCTTGGGTCCCGGCCGCGGGTGGACTCGGGCATGACCCGGGTTCGCGACCCGGACGACGCCTCGAGGTCGGCCACCTGCTGCTGCAGGGCGGAGATCTCGATGTCGCGTTCGGTGAGCGCGGTGGCGATGCGGTTGAGCGCCTCGTCGGTCGCCTGCGCGTTGTATCCCCATAGCGCCATGGGCGGCCGGAACAGGGCGACGTCCGTGGCCGATACCTGCTCCAGCTTGAGCGGGAAGTAGTCGGCCTGGAAATAGGCCAGCTCGCCACCGCGGCCGAGCGCGACCACGATCACTCCGATCAGCACTGCCCCGGCGGCGACCAGCATGACGACGGGCATGTGACTAATCGTGTCATGCTCAACGAGTGATGTCGCGCCCAGACACCGGGCTGCCGCCCGGCACGGCCGTGTTCGCGGTCGCCGCCGGGCTGCCGGCGGCAGCAGCGGCGATCGCCGCGGGAGCCGGGCTGATCGACCTGTGGGACGCAGGCGCGCAGACGGTGGCGGCGTTCCGGGCCGGGCATCCGGGCGTCCCGGCCTGCGCCCGGGCGGACTGGGCCGCCCTGGTCCGCGACCGGACCATGGCGCTGGCCACCGGGGCCATGCTGATCTGTGGCGATGCCATCGAGGCCGAGCAGGCGGAGGCGGCGGGCATCGACCACGGCAGCCTGCTGGTCCAGGCGCCGCCCGCCGGGGTCACCGGGCTGCTGGCGGCCGGATGGCCGGTGATCGTCGAAGCGGACGGCACCGGGACCGCGGATCCGCAGGCCGCGGCGGCGGCCGGAGCGATCGCCTGCTGGCTGGGCGCCGCGGCGGTGCGCACCCGGCACGTGACCGCGGTCCGGCGGGCCATCGACATGACCGCCTCGATCAGGGGAACGCGGCCGGTCCCACGTGGTTATGGGCGTCCGTGATGATCTCCGCGACCTCGGCCGGGTCGTCCGCCACCCGCAGCAGATCCGGATCCGATGCGGAGATCTTCTCCTCGGCGAGCAGCGACTCCTTGATCCAGGAGAGCAGGCCGGACCAGTAGCCGCTGCCGACCAGCACGATGGGGAACTTCGTGATCTTCCCGGTCTGCACCAGGGTCACGGCTTCGAACAGCTCGTCCAGCGTGCCGAACCCGCCGGGCAGCACGACGAACGCCTGCGAGTACTTGATGAACATGGTCTTGCGGACGAAGAAGTAGCGGAACTCGAGGCCGATGTCGACGTACTCGTTGAGGCCCATCTCCAGGGGCAGCTCGATGCCCAGGCCCACGGACACGCCGTTGGCGCTCACCGCGCCCTTGTTCGCGGCCTCCATGACGCCGGGGCCGCCGCCGGTGATGATGGCGTACCCGGCCCGGGCGAGTTCGGCGCCGATCCGCTCGGCCTTCTCGTAGTCGGCCGAGCCGGGCCGGACGCGCGCCGAGCCGAACACCGAGACCGCGGGTCCCAGCTCGGCCAGCAGCCCGAAGCCCTCCACGAATTCGGCCTGGATCCGCAGCACCCGCCACGGGTCGGTATGCACCCAGTCGCCGGGCCCGCGGCGGTCGAGCAGCCGCTGGTCGGTCGTTGTCTGGGGGATGTGCCTGCCACGCAGCGTCGCAGGGCCTTGACGGCGGGCCCGCACGCGTGGCTCCGGGTTCTGAGACATAGTCTTTCCACGTTAGCGGGACGGTCGCACTGCCCCGGCCAGCAACGGGCCGGAACCCGCGGGTCAGCCGCTGATGCCGTGGTCGCGGAGGATCTCGTTCAGCGCCAGCTTGTCGTGGACACCGCCCTCGGGCAGGCGCTTGAGCACCAGCATGCAGGACATGCCGAAGGTGCCGCCGGGGAACTCCCGCAGCCGGGTGCCGCTGACGCAGACCGACCACTCGGGAGCCTCGCCCGGTGGCAGCTCCTCGCCCGTCTGCACGTCGATGACGTGCGTGCTCTTGGCCAGGATCGTGCCGGTGCCGAGCTTGGCGCCGCGCCGGACGCGGGCCCCCTCGACCACCATGCTGCGCGACCCGATGAAGGCCTCGTCCTCGATGACCACGGGCACCGCGTTCGGCGGTTCGAGCACCCCGCCGATGCCCACGCCGCCGGACAGGTGCACGTTCTTGCCGATCTGCGCGCACGACCCCACGGTGGCCCAGGTGTCCACCATCGTGCCCTCGTCCACGTAGCCGCCGATGTTGACGAACGAGGGCATCAGCACGACCCCGGGCGCGGCGTAGGCGCCCCAGCGGATGATCGCGCCCGGCACCAGCCGGACGCCGTCCAGCCGGGTCTTCAGCGGCACCCGGTCGTGGTAGCGGAAGTCACCGGCCCGTGACTCGGCCATGGGAAGCAGCCTGAAGGCCAGCAGGATCGCCCGCTTGGCCCGTTCGTTCACCACGATCTCGCCGGTTACCGGGTCCGGGAAGGCCACCCTGGCGGTTCCGGCGTCCAGCGCGTCGACCGCGGCGACTACCAGTTTCCTGGAATCGGAGTCCGCCGGGCTCAGCCCGGCGCGGTTTTCCCACAGCTCATCGATCTGGCCCGGCAGCGACTCGCTCATGGCGACGCAGCCTATCGGGCCGACCGGGCCAGGTTAACCGGCGTGTGCGGGTACGGTCTGATGCGTGCCGAGTACATCTCCCAGGGCACGCAAGGGACTGGCCCTCGTAACCGCCGTGGCGCTCGTGCTCGCCATCGGCGGGTACCTGGTTTACCGGCACGTCCGCGCGAGCCTGTCCGGTTGTGAGGCGGCCGGCGGCAGCGATCCCGTCATGCTGAACACGCAGCAGGCCGCGATCGCCGCGACGATCGCCGGGGTCGCCCACGCGCGCCGGCTTCCCGCCGGGGCGGTCACCATCGCCTACGCGACCGCCATGCAGGAGTCGCACATGCAGAACCTGAGCTCCGGCGACCTGGATTCGGTCGGCGTGTTCCAGCAGCGCCCGTCGCAAGGCTGGGGCACGCCAAGCCAGCTCACCGATCCGGTGTACGCGACCGGCAAGTTCTTCGCCGCGCTGGTCAAGGTGCCCGGTTACCTGCGGCTTCCCGTCGACCAGGCGGCGCAGGCCGTTCAGCACAGCGCGGACGGGTCGGCTTACCAGAAGTACGCGGACGAGGCGGCCGGCCTGTCCGGGGCGTTCACCGGACACGCGCCGCACGCCGTCTGGTGCTGGTACGCACCGGGCAGCGCTCCGAGCGGTTCCGCATCACCCGAGATCACACCGATGCGGCAGCAACTGCTGCGAACGTTCGGGCGGCTTGCCGTGCGGCCGGGCACGGCGGCATCATCGGTTACGGTGGCAGACGTGGCGGTCCGCCATCAGACCGCGGGCTGGGCGGTGGCAAGCTGGCTGGTAACGCACGCGACGGCGTACCGGATCAGCAACGTGCTCTATGCGGGGTACCAGTGGAGCGAGGCGGCTGGCAGCAAAGGCTGGACGCGCGATTCCACGGCACCGTCCGGCCGCGTCGAACTGCGCTGATAACCTACCGGCCAGGGCCGGAGTAAAGAGGAGTTCACACGTGACGTACATCATCGCGCAGCCCTGCGTCGATGTGCTCGACAAGTCATGCATCGAAGAGTGCCCCGTGGATTGCATCTACGAGGGCGAGCGCATGCTCTACATCCACCCGGATGAGTGCGTGGACTGCGGTGCGTGCGAGCCCGTCTGCCCGGTGGAGGCGATCTTCTACGAGGACGACGTTCCGGACCAGTGGAAGGACTACTACAAGGCCAACGTCGAGTTCTTCGAGGATCTCGGCTCCCCCGGCGGCGCGTCCAAGGTTGGCAAGATCAACAAGGACCACCCACTGGTGGCCGCGCTCCCCCCGCAGGCGGAGGAGAACTGACCCTCGCCGGACGGCTGCCCCAGTACAACTGGGATCAGCTCGCTGCCCACCGGGTGACCGCAGGCAGGCACCCGGCCGGGATCGTCGACCTGTCGATGGGCACGCCGGTCGATCCGGTGCCCGCCATCGTCCGCGAGGCGCTCGCCGCCGCGTCCGACTCACCCGGTTACCCGGCGACGCACGGCACCCGGCAGCTCCGCGAGGCGGCGGCGGGCTGGCTGCGGCGCCGGCATGGCGTCAGCGTGGCACCGGACGCGGTGCTGCCGGTGATCGGCACCAAGGAGTTCATCGCCTGGCTGCCGACGCTGCTCGGCTGCGGCCCCGGTGACACGGTGGTGCATCCCACGCTGGCCTACCCGACCTACGGCATCGGCGCCCTGCTGGCCGGTGCCACGGCCGTGCCCGCCGACGGACTGTTCGCGCTGGGTCCGCGGCCGGTCAAGCTGGTCTGGGTGAATTCCCCGTCGAACCCGACCGGCCGGGTGCTGCCCGCCGGGCATCTGGCCAAGATGGTGCGCTGGTCCAGGGAGCGCGGCGCCGTGCTCGCCTCCGACGAGTGCTACATCGACCTGGGCTACGACACCAGCCCGGTACCGGTGCTGCACCCGGAGGTCTGTGACGGGTCACACCAGGGCCTGCTGGGCGTGTACTCGCTGTCCAAGCGGTCGAACCTGGCCGGGTACCGGGCCGGGTTCGTAACCGGCGACGAGTCCCTGATCGGCGAACTGCTCGCGGTGCACAAGCAGGCCGGGATGATCGTCCCGGCGCCGGTCCAGGCGGCGATGACCGCCGCCCTGGCCGACGACGGTCATGCGGCGCAGCAGCGGGCCAGGTACGCGGCCAGGCGCGACCTGCTGCGCGCCGCGCTGACGGCGGCCGGCTGGCGGATCGAGCACTCCGAGGCCGGGCTGTACCTGTGGGCGAGCCACCCGGACCACGACGGCTGGAGCGCGGTCGCCCGGCTGGCCGGGGCCGGCATCCTGGTCGCGCCCGGCGAGTTCTACGGCCCGGCCGGGAAGCCCTACATCCGGGTCGCGCTGACCGAGACCGACGAGCGGATCCGGTCCGCCGTGGCGCGGCTGGCCGAGATGGCCACGGGTTGACGGATGCACGCCTCTTCCGCCAGCGGTATGACACAGGCCGGCCGCGGGTCAGCCGAGACGGCCGCAGGTCAGCCGAAATGACCGCAGGTCAGCCGAAATGACCGCAGGTCAGCCGAAATGACCGCAGGTCAGCCGAGATGGCCGCGGGTCAGCCGAGATGGCCGCGGGTTAACGGCGCAGTCGCGGGGGCGATATCCACAGGCCCTGAGGTGGTTTCCACAGGCGCGTTTCAAGGGCGTCCCGGGGTGGGTCGTAGCTCATAGGCTGTCGGCATGCTCAAGCTCTATGACACACGGACCAGGCAGGTGGAAAGCGCCGGTCAGGCGCACCGGGGCGAGCTGCGGATGTACAGCTGCGGCCCGACCGTATACCGGTACGCCCACGTCGGCAACCTGCGCTCGTACCTGCTGTCCGATCTGATCAGGCGGGTGGCCACCTGGCACGGGCTGCTGGTGACCGTGTGCCAGAACATCACCGACGTCGGCCACCTGACCGACGACACCGAGAGCGACGCGAGCGGCGAGGACAAGATGCTCGCCCAGGCCGCCGCCGAGGGGCGTTCCGTTCTCGACCTGGCCAGGCACTATGAGGATGCGTTCTATGCCGACCTGGCGGCGCTGAACATCTACCCGGCCGACCACCGTCCGCGCGCCTCGGAGTGCATCGGTCTCATGGTGGACATGATCGCCAAGCTGATCGAGACCGGGCACGCCTACCCGGTAGTGGACGGCTCGGTTTACTTCGACGCGCGCTCGTTCCCCGGCTACGGCGAACTGTCCGGGAACCGGCTCACCGACCTGCAGCCCGGCTACCGGACCGGCGGGAGCGTCGAGGCCAGCAAGCGGTTCCACGCCGACTGGGCGCTGTGGAAGGGCACGCCGGAGCGGGCCGCCGCCGACCCGGCCGAGCTGACCTGGCAGACGCCGTGGGGAATCGGGTTCCCCGGCTGGCACACCGAGTGCTCGGCCATGCTGCTGCACTACCTGGGCGACCGGGTGGACGTGCACACCGCCGGGATCGACCTGCGGTTCCCGCACCACGAGAACGAGCGCGCCCAGTCCAACTCGGTGACCGGGCACGACGTGGTGCGGCGGTGGGTCCACGGGGAGCACCTGCTGCTCGAGGGCCGCAAGATGTCGAAGTCCACCGGCAACGTGCTGCTGGCCGGCGACCTGGCCGCCCGTGGCCTGGACCCGCTGGCGCTCCGGCTCGCCTTCCTGGAGCACCGCTACCGGCAGCAAATGAACCTCACCTGGGACACCCTGGAGGCGGCGGGCAAGACGATCCGGCGCTGGCGGGAGCGGGTGGCGGACTGGGCCAACGCACCCAGCGCCGCGATGCCGGCCCGGTACACCGGAGCGGTCACCGCGGCGTTCGACGACGACCTGGACACCCCGGCCGCGCTGCGCGAGCTGCGCGCCCTGGAGCGCGACGAGAGCGTACCGCCCGGCGCCAAGTTCGAGACGTTCGCCCACCTGGACCAGGTATTCGGCCTGGACCTCGCCCGCGACGTCGGCAAGCCGCCCGCCGCCCCGGCCGAGCTGCCCGCGGGCGCCGCCGACCTGCTGGAGGCCCGGGCCAAGGCCCGCGCGGCCAGCGACTGGCCGGCCTCGGACCGGCTGCGCAACGAGCTGGCCGCCCTGGGGGTCACGGTCACCGACACCCCGTCCGGCCAAACCTGGACGATCCGCGCCCATCCGTAAGGAAGCGCAAACTTAAAGAATCCTGCAACGTTTCAGCGTCTGACCGCCCAGAAGACGCAATGAATCACCGGAAGGACGCAAAAACGATGTCTGCTCATTGTTGAACCGCAGCCCTACCCTGTCATCTGAGATCCGATGATCAACGTGGCGGAAGGGGATCCGATCACCGTGCCAGACACGCCGGGGCAGGCCAGGACCTACCTGATGTGCCCGCCGGAGTACTTCGACGTCAGCTACGCCATCAACCCGTGGATGGACCCGGACCAGCCGGTGGACACGGCCCGGGCCAAGGCGCAGTGGACCGGGCTGCACGATACGTTCGCCCGGCTGGGTCACCGGGTACACGTGATCGACCCGGTTCCCGGGCTGCCGGACATGGTGTTCGCCGCCAACGGCGGCACGGTGATCGACGGCAAGGTCCTGGGTGCCCGGTTCCTGCACGCCGAGCGCGCGGCGGAGGCCGCCGCCTACCTGGACTGGTTCACCCGCAACGGCTACCAGGCGGTGCACACCCCCAGGGTTGTCAACGAGGGCGAGGGTGACATCATTCATGCCGGCGACGTCGTGCTGGCCGGTTACGGATTCCGGACGGACGAGGCCGCCAGGGCGGAGGTCGCGGAGGTCTTCGGCCTGCCGGTGCTCAGCCTGCGGCTGGTGGATCCGCGTTACTACCACCTGGACACCGCGCTGTGTGTGCTCGATTCCAGCACGGCCGCGTACTATCCCGCGGCCTTCGACGACGCCGGCCGGGCAGCCCTGGCCTCCCGGTTCGATGTGCTGATCGAGGCGAAGGACGAGGACGCCGAGGTGCTCGGGCTGAACGCGGTCAGCGACGGCCGGCATGTGGTCCTGCCGGCCCAGGCGCGCGGGCTCGCGGCCCAGATCGCGGCCAGGGG
This sequence comes from Streptosporangiaceae bacterium, assembly GCA_035308365.1. Classification (GTDB taxonomy): domain Bacteria; phylum Actinomycetota; class Actinomycetes; order Streptosporangiales; family Streptosporangiaceae; genus PALSA-505. The sequence continues at coordinate 10,119 of DATGGU010000088.1, read as the reverse complement.
GTTCGAGCCGGTACCGGTGGACGTTTTCGAGTTCAGCAAGGCCGGCGGCGGCCCCAAGTGCTGCACTCTCGAGCTGAGAAACTAAGAGGGGACACCGTGACCACATCGAGTGAACTGCGGGCACAGACGCTGGCGCACAGCGCGCACAACTACGACCCGCTGCCGGTGGTGATCGCCGGCGCGGACGGTGCCTGGGTCACCGACGTTGACGGCAGGCGCTACCTGGACATGCTCGCCGCGTACTCGGCGATCAACTTCGGGCACCGCCACCCCCGCCTGGTGGCCGCCGCGCTGCACCAGCTCGACCGGGTCACCCTGGTCAGCCGGGCGTTCGACCACGACCAGTTCGGGCCGTTCTGCGCCGAGCTGGCCGCGCTGGCCGGCATGGACATGGTACTGCCGATGAACACCGGCGCCGAGGCCATCGAAACGGCGATCAAGACCGCCCGCAAGTGGGGCTATGAGGTCAAGGGCGTGCCCGATGGCCAGGCCGTGATCATCGCGTTCGAGAACAACTTCCACGGCCGGACGACCACGATCGTCAGCTTCTCCACCGATGAGGACGCGCGTGCCTCCTTCGGGCCTTACACACCCGGGTTCCGGGTCGTGCCCTACGGCGACACAGGCGCGCTGGCCGCGGCGTTCGACGAGAACGTGGTGGGCGTGCTGGTCGAGCCCATCCAGGGCGAGGCCGGCGTGCTGGTGCCGCCGCCGGGGTTCCTCACCGGGGTGCGCGAGCTGTGCACCCGGCACGGCGCGTTGATGATGGCCGACGAGATCCAGTCGGGCCTGGGCCGGACCGGCGACACCTTCGCCTGCGACCACGAGAACGTGGTGCCGGACATGTACATCCTGGGTAAGGCGCTGGGCGGCGGCATCGTCCCGGTGTCGGCCGTGGTGTCACGCACCGACGTGCTCGGCGTGTTCAAGCCGGGCCAGCACGGGTCGACGTTCGGCGGTAACCCGCTGGCCTGCGCCGTGGGCCGCGAGGTGATCGCGATGCTGACCACGGGCGAGTTCCAGGAGCGCTCGGCCAAACTGGGCGCGCACATGCACGACCGGCTGGCCGAGCTGCCCAGGGATGTGGTCCGTCAGGTGCGCGGGCGCGGACTGTGGGCCGGGGTGGAGTTCGTGTCAATGCCCGGGCGCGAAGCGTGCGAACGGCTGGCCGAGCGCGGCGTGCTGGCCAAGGACACTCACGGCACCGCCATCCGGCTGGCCCCACCGCTGGTGATCAGCCAGGACGACCTGGACTGGGCGCTGGACCGGATCGAGGAAGCGATCCGCTAGAGCCTCTTAAATGTCGTTATCGAGGCGGCGGTACTGGCTGGAGTAGAAGACCAGCGGGCCGCGCCCGTCCGGGGAGGCGGGCGGGGTGACGCCGATCACCTCGCCGACGACGATGCTGTGATCGCCGCCGTCATGCACGGCGGTGGTCCGGCACTCCAGTGAGGACAGGGCGGCGTCCAGGATAGGTGCGCCGGTCAGCGTGCCCAGGTGGTAGGGAATGCCGTCGAGCTGGCCCTCCAGTGGCCGTCCACGGGTGGCCAGCCAGCGGGACAGCTTCTCCGAGTCCTCGTCCAGCACGCTGACCGCCCACATGCCGGTTTCCAGCACGACGTCGTGGAACCGGGCGATCTTTTCGGCGCAGAACAGGACCAGGACCGGCTGCAGCGACACCGAGGTGAACGCGTTGACGGTCATGATGTGCGGGATGCCGTCCAGGGTGGTGGAGACAGCCAGGATGCCGGTGGCGAACTGCCCGGCGGCGAGCCGGTAGACGGCGGGGTCGACGCCGGTCATCGGCGGCTGCCCGGCTGCCGGATCGCGGTGACGATAGTGGACCCGACGCCGGCCAGGCCACAGACCGAGCCGCCGTAGAGGTACCACGTACCCGCACTGGTGTTCGCGATGATCACACTCCCGCCTGGGTTGGGCATGGCGAGCCCGAACGACGCGATGAACCAGCCGAGCGCCGGCAGCAACGCTCCCGCGGTGGATCGCATCGCCCAGCCCGCCAGCCCGCACGTGGCCAGGATCGCGGCGCAGAACCCGAGGGCGGCCAGCGGCACCGGGCCCACGGCGGCCCGGCTGTACTGGAACGAGCCGACCACGCCCTCGGCCAGACCGAGCAGGAACATCAGGGTGTAGGCGCCGCCGCTGACGAAGGCGCTCCGGCGGCCGGATGAGAGCCCGGCCCTCTGTGATGGCACCTGCGTGATTCCCACGGGCAGAAGAGTATCTCCTGAAACGTCAACGACTTGTTGGTGCAAGCCCGGCAAACAGATCACGTTCGCGGCCGCTGCTGTCGGCCGGGCCGGGGCGGCCGGCCAGCAGAGTGAACCACTCACGGCCGAACACCGGGCGGTTCACCTTGTTGGACAGCGCGAAGTGGCTGCCGTCCACCACGATCTGCGTCGCGTGCGCGCGCATCGCGGCCAGCTTGGCCGGCAGGTACTGGGTGGCGCCGATCTCGGTGGTCGCCTGCGGCGAATCCGGCCCGGCCGCGGCGTACAGCTTGGCCACCGAGCCGCCAGCGAGCTGGAAGGCCCGGCCGGTCACCCGGTGCGCCTGGATATGGTCCGGGTGGCCGTAGCCGCCGTTGTCGTCATAACTGATCATCACCTGCGGCCGGACCTCACGGATCACCTCCAGCAAGGCCGCCGCGGCCTCGTCCAGGCCGGCCCGCCAGAAGCAGCGCGGATCGTCGTTGCCCGGCGTGCCGAACATCCCCGAGTCGCGCCACCGCCCGGCACCGCCCAGAAACCGGTGGTCGGCCACGCCGAGCGCGGCGCAGGCCGCGTCCAGCTCGCCGATCCGGTATTCCCCCAGCCGGTCCTCCCGGTCGGCGCCCAGGTGCGCCAACTCCGGCGGGATGATCTCGCCGAGCTCACCGAGGGTGCAGGTGACGAGGGTGACCCGCGCCCCTTCCGCGGCATATTTAGCCATCGTCGCGCCGGTGCCGATGGACTCGTCGTCGGGATGCGCGTGCACCAGCAGGAGGCTGCGCTCGTCGTATGACTGGGCCATGCAGCCGAGGGTAACCGGCCCAGTGCCACCCGCGAGAGTCCGTCGAGACCAGCCAGCGAGGACAACTCCAAGGTGCAGTATCGCATCCCAGACCAGCCCGACTGTGGCCAGCCTCACAACGTTCCTATCGGGTCTACCCGGGGGCAGTGCACCAGGAGGATGGCGAAATTGCATCAGGCCCACGTGGTCGTGCCGGGCCCGGTCGGCACGCCGCTCGGGTGGAAAGCATCTCTGCGGACGGCGATGTACTGGCCGGCAGTCTCGACTCCAGGGCCCTTCAGTTCGTCCGGAGATGTCGGCTTCTCCGCCGAACGGTGGACAGGGGTCCTTTCGCCGCTGAATGATCCCGCCTACTGCGCGAGGGGACCGCCCGCTCGGGCGCCGTCACCGCCGGGTGCGAGCGAGCCGGGGCGGCGTCGCCGGACAGCGGCAAGAACCTCGACGTCATTCTCATGGGCGGCGGCGCCACGATCGGCCCGGCGCCCGGCGCCGGGCTGGCCGGCGCGCTGACGCTGCACCTCGCGCCCATCGTGCTGGGCGCCGGGACACCACTGTCCACCGGCGGAGCACCGCGCACGCTGGTGCAGCGGAGCGTGATCCCGGCATCGACCGCGACGCGCCTGACCTGCGACGTCTTCCGGTGATCCGATGACCACTGTCAACGCCAATGAGATCGTCTTGGGCATCGAGTCGTTCGGTGCCGAGGACGCGCCACTCGTCCTGCTCGCGGGTGGACCGACGATACTCTCCTGGCCCGGCGCGCTTTGCGAGCGCCTCGCCGCCGGCGGGCGCCGTGTGGTGCGCTACGACCTGCGCGATAGCGGGGAGTCCACGACGGCGAACCCGCAGGCGCCCGCCTACACCCTGCGCAGCCTTGCCGCCGACGCGGCGGCCCTTGCTGACGCGCTCGGCGGGGGGCCTGCGCACCTCGCGGGGATCGGCGTCGGCGGGATGGTCGCCCAGGTGGCCGTGCTCGACCATCCGGGCGCGTTCTCGGCGCTCACCCTGGTCAGCACCCGCGCGGTTGCCCCTGGCCCGCCCGACGATGACCTCCCCGGCCATGACCAGGAGGCGATGAGCGCGCTGTTCGCGCGTCCGATGCCCGATTGGGCCGACCGCGAGGCGGTTGCGGAGTTCGCCGCCGCCGGCGCGGAGATTCTCGGCGACGACCCCGTCGCCGCACGCGCAACCGCCGCGCGCATCTGGGACCGCACGCCCGGCACCGCACCCTCGGTCCAGATGGCCAACCAGATGGGCATGGTGTTTCCCAGGCTCGACTGCACACCCCGCTGGCGCGAGCGCCTGCCCGAGATCAAGGTCCCCACGCTCGTCGTCCATGGCCGCCGCAACCGGTTCTTCCCCGTCGGCAACGGCGAGGCGATCGCGCGCGAGATCCCCGGGGCACGGCTGCTCGTCCTCAACGAGGCCGCCACTGCGATCCCCGATGCGGCGGCCGGCGTGGTCACCGAGGCGATGCTCGCGCTCGGATAGAGGATGCAGGACGGCGGGCATGACCGCCCCCTGTGCATAACGGCTTGCCAGTGAGGCTCCGCCTCGGACGCTAGTTGTGCCGGGGAACTGCGCGGCACCCGTGGTTCCGGGCCACCGGCGCCGCCCGCATTCCCGCCGGTGCCCAGCAGCACAACTGGCGTTACCACAGATCAGCATCGGTGTAGCCAGTGTCACACCCCGGATCAGCCGACTGTAGCCAGTGTCACACCGCCGAAACGGTACCCAGCAGCCACACGGTGAGGTGGACTGGAATAAGTTCATCGGCAGCCCTGGACATTTTCGGGCGGCTAGCGTAAGCGCACAGCAGACGAGGACGTCGAGCATGACGCAGGCAACGGTTACGTCATCCAGGACGCGGGCGCAGATTGCGGACAGAACGCTGCGCAAGGATCCGTGGTGGCGGGCACCGGCCATCACGGCCGCCCTGCTGACCATCTGGGTGGTCTACGCGACGGTGCACGTGTTCATCGGCAAGTGGTACTTCGTGCCCAAGGACCACTACCTGACCCCGTTCTACTCACCGTGCATCAGCGGGGAGTGCGTGCGAGGGTCGAGCAGCCTGGGCCAGTGGTTCCCGGCGGTGCCGCCGATCATCCCGTACGCACTGGTTTCCCTGCCGTTCGTGCTGGGCTTCCGGCTGAGCTGCTACTACTACCGGCGCGCCTACTACCGCGCGTTCTGGCGGGCGCCCGCCGCCTGCGCGGTGCGTGAGCCGCACCAGACCTACACGGGGGAGACCAGGTTCCCGCTGATCATGCAGAACCTGCACCGCTACTTCCTGTACATGGCCTTCCTGATCGCGATACTGCTGACCTACGACGTGGCGCAGGCGTTCCGCGGGCCCAACGGCAACTTCGGGATCGGCATCGGTTCGCTGGTCCTGCTGGTGAACGTCATCTTCATCTGGGCTTATACGCTGTCCTGCCACTCGTGCCGGCACATCACCGGTGGCAGGCTGAAGCACTTCTCCAAGCATCGGGTCCGATACTGGATCTGGACGCAGATCTCGAAGCTGAACGCGCGGCACATGCAGTTCGCATGGATCTCGCTCGGCACGCTGATGCTGGCGGACCTGTACATCTGGCTGGTAGCGGCCGGCGTCTTCAGTGATCCGCGGATCTTCAACTGAGGCAGGCGACGGCATGACAGACATCCAGTGGCACACCTACGACGTCGTGGTCATCGGGGCGGGCGGCTCCGGGCTGCGCGCGGCGATCGAGGCAAGGCTGCGCGGTAAGAAGACGGCGGTCATCTCCAAGTCGCTGTTCGGCAAGGCGCACACGGTCATGGCCGAGGGCGGTGCCGCCGCGGCCATGGGCAACGTCAACCCACACGACAACTGGCAGGTCCACTTCCGCGACACGATGCGCGGCGGCAAGTTCCTGAACAACTGGCGGATGGCCGAGCTGCACGCCACCGAGGCGCCGGAGCGGGTCTGGGAGCTCGAGGCCTGGGGTGCGGTGTTCGACCGGACCAAGGATGGCAAGATCAGCCAGCGGAACTTCGGTGGGCACGAGTACCCGCGGCTGGCCCACGTCGGCGACCGGACCGGCCTGGAGATGATCCGCACGCTGCAGCAGAAGGTGGTCGCGCTGCAGCAGGAGGACGCCGTCTCCCACGGCGACCCCGAGGCCATGATCAAGGTGTTCGCCGAGACCACGATCACCCGGCTGCTGCTGGCCGGCGGAAAGATCGCCGGGGCGTTCGGTTACGTCAGGGACAGCGGCACGTTCGTCGTGTTCGAGGCGCCGGCCGTGGTGCTGGCCACCGGAGGCATCGGCAAGACCTACAAGGTCACCTCCAACTCCTGGGAGTACACCGGTGACGGCCACGCGCTGGCGCTGCTGGCCGGGGCGAAGCTGCTCAACATGGAGTTCGTCCAGCTTCACCCGACCGGCATGGTCTGGCCACCCTCGGTGAAGGGGCTGCTGGTCACCGAGTCGGTGCGCGGCGACGGCGGCGTGCTGCGCAACTCCGAGGGCAAGCGGTTCATGTTCGGCTACGTGCCGGACGTGTTCCGCGCCCAGTACGCGGAGACCGAGGAGGAGGCCGACCGCTGGTACTCCGACCCGGACAACAACCGCCGCCCGCCCGAACTGCTCCCCCGCGACGAGGTGGCCAGGTCGATCAACTCCGAGGTGAAGGCCGGCCGCGGCTCCGAGCATGGCGGCGTGTTCCTGGACATCGCGAGCCGGCTGCCCGCCGATGAGATCCTGCGGCGGCTGCCGTCCATGCACCACCAGTTCAAGGAACTGGCCGACGTGGACATCACCAAGGAGCCGATGGAGGTTGGGCCGACCTGCCACTACGTGATGGGTGGCGTGGAGGTGGACCCGGACACCGCCGCCGCGGCCGTACCGGGCCTGTTCGCGGCCGGCGAGGTGTCCGGAGGTATGCACGGCTCCAACCGGCTCGGCGGCAACTCCCTGTCCGACCTGCTGGTCTTCGGCCGCCGGGCGGGCATGGGCGCCGCCGACTACATCGAGGGCCTGTCGTCGCGCCCGGTGATCGCCGAAGCCGACCTGGAGGATGCCGCGCAGGAGGCGAGCGCCCCGCTGGAGCGGGACGGCGGCGAGAACCCGTACTCGGTACAGCTCGAACTGCAGGACATCATGACCGATCTGGTCGGCCTGATCCGCACCGAGAAGGAGATGGAGCAGGCGCTCGGTGAGCTGGAGAAGCTCAAGGAGCGGGCGCGCAAGGTCGGTGCCCCCGGCGGCCGCGCGTACAACCCCGGCTGGCACCTGGCCCTGGACCTGCGGAACATGCTGCTGGTTGCCGAGTGTGTGGCCATGGCCGCGCTGGAGCGTCAGGAGAGCCGCGGCGGCCACACCCGTGACGACTACCCGCAGATGTCCGCGGAGTGGCGGAAGGTCAACCTGATCTGCGAGCTGTTCGGCGACCGCGTGCGGCTGCACCGCCAGCCCATGGAACCGATGCGCGAGGATCTGCTGCTGCTGTTCGACCGGGCAGAATTGAAAAAATATATGACCGACGAAGAGATTCCGGCGGCTGCCGGGCCAGCCCGAGTCGAGGAGAAATAACAATGGGTTACCTGGCTCAGCTCCGGATCTGGCGCGGCGACGCCGGCCGCGGCGAGCTCACCGACTACAAGGCCGAGGTCAACGAGGGCGAGGTCGTCCTTGACGTGCTGCACCGGATCCAGCAGACCCAGGCGGGTGACCTGGCCGTCCGGTGGAACTGCAAAGCTGGCAAGTGCGGCTCCTGCTCCATGGAGATCAACGGCCGCCCGCGGCTGGCCTGCATGACCCGGATGTCGACGTTCGCCGAGGACGAGATCCTGACGATCACGCCGATGCGCACCTTCCCGGTCATCAGGGACCTGGTCACCGACGTATCGTTCAATTACGCGAAGGCCCGCGAAATACCCTCGTTCACTCCGGACCCGTCGGTCAAGCCCGGTGAATTCCGGATGCAGCAGGTGGACGTAAACAGGTCGCAGGAGTTCAGGAAATGCATCGAATGCTACCTGTGCCAGAACACCTGCCACGTCATCCGCGACCACCAGGAAAATGAGGCCGCCTTTGCCGGGCCGCGCTTCCTGATGCGGATCGCCGAACTCGAAATGCACCCGGCCGACACGGCGGACCGGCGCAACATCGCCCAGGACGACTTCGGCCTCGGCTACTGCAACATCACCAAATGCTGCACCGAGGTCTGCCCCGAGCACATCAAGATCACCGACAATGCCCTGATCCCGATGAAGGAGCGGGTGGCCGGCCGCAAGTACGATCCGCTGGTCTGGCTCGGCTCGAAGATCGGCCGCCGTCCCGCGGCCAAGGACACTCCGAAGGTGCCGGGCAAAAAGTAAGCTCCGAGAGTCTAGCTGTTCCGGCCGCCGGCGGCATCGCATGAAGAATTGGTGAAGCCGGTATACCGGGCACCGCCATGCTGCGATAATTCTGCTGCCCCATGGGCACGGACCACCCGCGAATCCGGCCGCGGAGCCGTGCGACGCTGGTCAGCCTGCATCCGCGGGGCCGTCTGCCGTCCTATCGCGCTTAGGGGACCACGTGTCGCACCTGACGTTTGCCGAGGCTACCGTCGTTGGGTTCATCCAGGGCGTGACCGAACTCTTCCCGATGTCCAGCCTCGGCCACAATGTCCTGATACCGGCTCTGGTGGGGGGAAGCTGGGCCAGGGACCTGAACGTGTCCTCGCCGGAGTCGCCGTACCTGGCGTTCATCGTGGGCCTGCACGTCGCCACGGCCATCGGGCTGATCATCTACTTCTGGCGCGACTGGCTGCGGATCATCGGCGGGTTCTTCACCTCGTTCCGTGACGGCGGGCCGCACACAACCGAGCAGAAGCTGGCCTGGATGATCGTCATCGCCACCATCCCGGTGGGCCTGGTCGGCCTGGTGGCCGAGCACACCTTCCGGGTCCTGTTCGGCAAGGCGGTCATCGCGGCCTACTTCCTGATGGCCAACGGCGTGATCCTCTACATCGGGGAGCGGTTCCGGCCGCAGACCTCAAAGCTCGCCGACGAGCAGGTCGCCCAGGAGCGGCAGGCCGCCACCGACCGGGAGCTGGCCACCGTGTCACCGGGGCAGCGGATGGCGGGCAGGCATGCCTCCGGGCACGCCGTCATCCGGCAGGAGGAGTTCTCCGAGGCCGTCCGGGCGGACAACCGGCTGTCCAAGATCGGCTTCGTGCAGGCCACAATCATCGGCTCGACGCAGATCCTGGCGCTGTTCGCCGGCATCAGCCGGGACGGCATCGTGATGGTCGGCGGGATGTTCCGCGGCCTGTCCCGGGTAGACGCGGCCCGGTTCTCCTTCCTGCTCTCCGCGCCCGTCATCCTGGCCGCCGGGGCACTCAAGATCGGCGACCTGTTCGGGCCACTGGGCAACGGCATCCGCGGGCAGATCCTGGCCGGCAGCATCCTGTCCGGGATAGGCGCCTACCTGTCCGTCCGCTTCCTGGTCAGATACCTGCAGACCCGCACACTGACCCCGTTCGCGATCTACTGCTTCCTGTTCGGCCTGGCCAGCGTCATCTACCTGAACGTGAAGTGACGGCAGATCAAAGCGCCCACCACGCGATGACGGGGCGAGTCAAGGCCGCGGTTCGTCAGCCCGCGTCGTTCCTGGTCTGTTTGACGAACTTCCGCCACGCCGCCGCGCTCAACGGCAGGACCGCACCCGCACGGTCTTTCGTGTCGCGCACGAGGACCAGACCGGACGCGGCCACCTCGACGCAGTTGTCGGCGTCGGTGCCGCTGTAACTCGACTTCCGCCAGGTCACGGCAACTTCAACGCACTGGCCGCCGCTAGCGTCGCTGTAACTGGACTTGCCAGGTCACGGCAACTTCAACGCACTGGCCGCCGCTAGCGTCGCTGTAACTGGACTTGCGCCAGGTCAAACTCGCCGCGGCCCGCTCATGGCGAACGACCCCCCCGTCCCATTCCCTACCAAGGCGGACGAACCCCGGATCGACACCCTCAGATGGCGGACGAACCCCGGATCGACCACCCACCGGGCGAGATCCACCACCACCCGAACTCGCCGCGGCCCGCTCATGGCGAACGACCCCCCATCCCATTCCCTACCAAG
>DATGGU010000087.1:0-22387 GCA_035308365.1 Streptosporangiaceae bacterium | reverse complement strand
GTGGTACCAGCGGTCCAGCGTGTTGCCCCAGTTGCCCATGTAGCCCTCGTACTCCGCGGAATAGGGCTCCAGGTCACCTGTCGAGGTGGACGCGCACACCTCATCGCCGTCCACGGACAACGAGGTCTCCTCCAGCCGGGTGGTACTGCGCGGGGCGGGCATCGAGCTGTGAAAACCGGCGTCGGTCAGCTCGTATTCGAAGGTCGCGCGCCACGGGACGAGCCCGGCAATACGGCCGGCGGCGGTGTAGCTGCCGTTGCGGGGCGCGGTAGCTGCTGGTCATGGGGCAAGCTCGGCCGCGTGCGCCCGGAGCGAAGGATCGTCCGGACGTGATGGTGGCTGTGCCTGGGGTTCCCTGCCGGGCCGGGCGGGCAGGAAGAGCCCGGCTATGATCGCCCCGGCGATGACGACACCGCCGGCCACCACGCAGCCGCCGTGGAGGCTGTGCATGAAGGCGCCGCTCGCGCTGTCCGCCAGGGCGTGTCCTGCGTGGGTGAAGCCGGCGCGGGCAAGGACGCGTGACGCGGCGATCGCCCCGCCGACCGACCCTTTCGCCGCTGATGCGGCCTGCGCCGGCAGGTGAGCCGGGGCGGTCGAGGCGAGCCGGCTCGAATAGACAGACGCGGCGACGCTGCCGATCACCGCGACGCCGAGGGTGCCTCCGAACAGGCGGGTGGCGTCGTTGACCGCCGAGCCCGCGCCGGCCTTGGCCTTGGGGACTGCCCCCATGATGGCCTCGGTCGCCGGGGCGCTGGTCAGCCCCATCCCGGTTCCCAGGATGAGCATCTGGAGGGCGATCGTCGGGTAGGAGGTGGACGCCGAGACGGTTGCGGTCCACAAGGTGGCCGCCGCGAACAGCAGCAGGCCGCTGGCCACGATCACCTTGTTGCCGACCCGGACGGCGAGCTTGGTGCCGGCGACCGAGGCGACGGCGACGGCGGCTGCCACCGGGAGGAGGCGGACGCCGGTGCCGAGCGGGCTGAACGCCTTGATGAACTGGAAGTACTGGGTGACCAGGAAGATGAATCCCTGGAGGGCGAAGAACGAGATGGCCACCGACCCGCTCGCCGCGGTGAAGCGGGGATTACGGAACAGCCCCACGTCCAGCATGGGGTGACCGGACCGCCGCTCCAGGAGAACGAACAGGACCAGGAGCGCCAGGCCGGCTGCCATCGTCGACACCGCCGCGGCCGACCCCCACCCCCAGCCGGGGGCCTCGATGACGCCCAGAATGAGGACGGCCATGGCAGCCGACGACACTACGAAGCCCCGCCAGTCGACCGGCGGGGTCCGCGGATCCCGCGAGGTGGGTACGGCCCGGGCCACGAGCACCGCGATGACGGCGGCCGCCGCGGCCATGAAGGCGAAGATGCTGCCCCACCAGAAGCGCTCCAGCAGCCAGCCACCCACGATGGGCCCGGTGGCGATCCCCACCCCGGTGGTCGCTCCCCACAGCCCGATGGCCCTGGCCCGTTCTCCCCGCTCGGTGAAGACGTTCACCAGCAGCGAGAGGGTGGAGGGAAACATGAGGGCCGCGCCGAGTCCCATCACGGCCCGTGCCGCGATGAGCTCGCTGGTCGTGCCGGCGAGCGCCCCCGCCAGGCTGCCCGCCGCGAAGACGCCCAGGCCGGCCAGCAGAATGCCCTTGCGGCCCTGACGGTCGCTCAGGCTGCCAGCGGTCAGTACGAGGGCCGCGAATACGAGGCTGTAGGCGTCGACCACCCATTGCAGCTGGGTGGTGGTGGCGCCGAGTGAGCGGATCAGGGTGGGCAGGGCGACGTTCACGATCGTGACGTCGACGCTGATCAAGAAGGCACTCAGGCAAAGGGCCAGGACGATGGCCATCCGCCGCCGGGCCGTGAACCGGGTCTTCATCCGTCTGCTCCCGTCGAGAGGCTGGCTAGCGATACCGGGCGTCGGCGACGGTGGTCACGCGTCCGGTTTCGACGTCGTACACGTGGCCGGAGACACCCATCCCCGGCGGCAGCAACGGCGAGGTCAGCAGGCGCTCGACGTCGGCCGGGACGGTGGCGTGCGGGTCGGTGACGGCGGAGGCTTCCAGCGCCGCCTCGTCCACGCCGGTCGCCTCGGCCGCCTCCCGCCGGAAGCCGGGATCGGCGAGGAACCCGGTCCCGCACTGTGTGTGGTGAATGACCGCGACCTCGACGCGCATGTCGGCCATGGGCTGCCCGCCGGACAGCCTCCGGCCGAGGAAGGCGAGATAGGCGATCTCCTCGATGACGGGCTGGGTGACGCGTCCCCCCGCGTTGCGCAGGACGGGGGCGTCGCCGAGCCTGAGCCCGAGGGTGATCGCCGGGTCGACCCGGTGGTCGAGGCAGGTGATGACGATCACCCGCGCGGCGGGCAGGCCGAGCGGCACGGGAGCGTAGCTGCGGGCGAACTGCTCATTGTGCTCAAGCAGCGGGGTCATCCTGCTGGTCATGGTGGGTTCCTCCCGGCGCGGTTTGTGGACAGTGACCACTTATTAGTGGACGCTGTCCACCATACTTGAGCTAGTGGATGCTGTCCACTAGATTTGCCGTTCATGACGGCCGGCGGATCAGCAAGTGAGACAACCGGGACCGGGCAGCGGCGCCCGCGCGGCGCCGTCCGCGACGGCCTGGTCGCCGCGGGGCTGCAGCTGGCCCGGGCCGGCGGCCCGGACGCCGTCGTGCTCCGTGAGGCGGCGCGGATGGTGGGCGTGGTGCCCAACGCCGCCTACCGGCACTTCGCCGACCGGGACGAGCTTCTGGCCGCGGTCTGCACGGCGGCGATGCGCGAGTTCGCTGCCCGCATGGCCGCCGGTACCGGCCGCGTGCGCGGCAGGTACGGCGATGCCGCCGCCGCCCGCCGCCGGCTGCGCGCGGTCGGCCGGGCGTACCTGGAGTTCGCCCGCGAGGAGCCGGGGCTGTTCGCAACCGCCTTCGCCCTGCCCCACCAGCACGCCTACCGCGCTCCAGACGCCGGGACCGGGCAGCACCCGCTGCCCCTGGACCAGCTCCGCGCCGTACTCGACGAACTGGCCGACGCAGGCGTGCTCAGCCGGCGGCGCCGGCCCGGGATCGAGTACCCGATCTGGTCCACGGTGCACGGGCTGGCAGTGCTCACCGGGCAAGGCCCGCTGCGCGACGCCCCCGGCGTCACCCCCCATCGCCTCGAGGAACTCACCCGCGCCTTCATCGACGCGGGCCTGGCGTGAGCCAGAACCCGCAGTCGCCCGACCGAACGCTGAAGATCATCACAGGGCCATCCCCCCGGTTGCTGCTAGGCGCCCATATCATCGGCCCGCAGGCCTCGACCCTGATCCAGCCGCTGGCCGTTGGCCCGGGTGGGAAGGAATTTGAGGTCCTGGCCCAGGTGAGTTTGCACCAGGAAGGCGGCGATCGGCTGGGATCCCCGGTGCTCGGCGGGTTCGGGTGGCATGGTGAGCCTGGCGTCATCGGTCAGCAGGGCCAAGCTGCACTTCGCCGAGTCGGACCTGCAGTGGGTGGTGACCGCCTATGCGCTCACCTTCGGCGGGTTCTTGCTGCTCGGCGGCCGGGCCGCCGACCTGCTCGGCCGCCGGCGCGTGTTCATGGCCGGGCTGGCACTGTTCACCGCGGCCTCGCTCGCCTGCGCGCTGGCTGCCAGCGGCACGTTCCTGATCATCATGCGCGGCGTCCAGGGGCTGGGCGCCGCCGTGGTGCTGCCCGCCGCGCTGTCGATCGTGATGAACATGTTCACCGAGGGCGCCGAGCGCAACAAGGCGCTCGGGCTGTGGGGCGCCATCGGCGCCAGCGGCGCGACCGTCGGCATGCTGGCCGGCGGTGCCCTCACCCGGTACGCGGGCTGGCCGTACATCTTCTACCTGAACGTCGCCGTGGGCGGGACCGCGCTGCTGCTGGCCCGGCGGGTCGTGCCGGAAAGCAGGCTGCACGGCGCGCGCCGGCGCTATGACCCGCTCGGCGCCATCACCGTGACGGGCGCCCTGGTGATGGTGGTCTACGCGATCTCGCAGGCGCCGGCCGCCGGGTGGGCAGCCGCCCAGACGCTGGCCCTGCTCGCGTCGGCGGCGGCCCTGCTGGCCGCGTTTGGCCTCATCGAGACCAGGACGGCGGCGCCGCTGCTACCACTGCGGCTGTTCCGGCTGCGCACCCTCCTCCAGCGCACCGAAATCGCCAAGGCCGCCGCCATGCGACCGAAGGCCCCGGCACCGGGCCCCGCCGACTGACCGCCGTCGGCCCGGCGTCTGCGCACCGCGAAGTGGATCAGCGCGGTGGTTATGGACAGCAGTCCCAGGATCGCGGCGACGGTGCGGGTGCCCGCCGTGGCAGCGGGTCCTGGCAGGATTGGGTGATGAACGGATGGCAGGTGGCGGGGCGGGTGCCACCACGCCGTCGTAGCGGGGAGGCCGCGCCGGGGCCGGGTGGGCTGGATGGCCATCCGGTGACGGTCAGCATCGATGCCGGACCTCCCGGGCCAGCGGTCGCTGATGATTTCGCCGGGCTGAGTTTCGAGCGGTCAGTGCTTGATGCGGGTCACGCCGGCGTGCCGGGTTACCTGTTCAGCCCGGGGAACACCGCGCTGGTCAGGTTGTTCGGTAATGCGGGGCTGCGCAGCTTGCGAATCGGCGGCGGCACGGTAGATCAACTGGCTCCCGCGGGTACGGGCAGCGACGGATTCACCGGGATCGACAGCCTGTTCGCCTTTGCCGCTGAGGCCGGGGTGCGGGTCATCTACACGCTGCGCCTGCTCAGCCCCGCGGCTAATCCGGTCAGGGATCTGGACTCCGTCAATGCCAGCGTCGCCGGGTACATCTGGGGCCGCTACCGGGAGCATGTGGCCAGCTTCGCCATTGGCAACGAGCCGGACTGGCACGCCTTTCACACCCATGCGGAGAACCTGGTCGATCCCGCGGTCTTCGAGGAGGTCCCAGGGGTCCCGGGCACGGCGTACCGGTCCTACCTGACCCGCTGGCGCAGCCTGGCCGAGGCGGTCAGGGCCGCCGCGCCCGGGGCGCCATTGTCCGGTCCGGACACCGGGGCCTACACCACGCTGACGTACAGCCCCGATGCCGATACCGGCGTGTCGTGGACCGAGCGGTTCGCCGCCGACACCCCGGCCGCAGGCCCGGTGGCAGACATCACCCAGCACCACTATCCCGGCGCAGACCCCGGAGCGGCAACCGCTGATCAGGCCATCGGCAACATGCTTTCGCCAGAGTGGGTGAATGGCGCCGCGATCGGCACCCAGCCACCGGGGATCACCTACATCCCCTATCCCTGGCTCTACCGCCACAACCTCGCCGCGGTGGCTGCTGCCGGGCTGCGCTACCGGCTGACCGAGGCAAATGACCACCTGGGCGGTGTCCCGGGCGCGAGCAACGCCTTGGCCTCGGCGTTGTGGGCACTGGATTACCTGCACTGGTGGGCGGCCCACGGGGCTGCGGGCGTGAACTTCCACAACAGGCAGTGGCTGTTCACCAGCACGATCGTGCCCAGCCCGGCCGGGTCAGGCTCCGGCTATGCGATCACCCCCAAGGGGTATGGCATCAAGGCATTCGCCCTCGGCTCAGCGGGCCACGTCCGGCCTGTCCGGATCCGCAACCCGGACGGCCTCAACCTGACCGCCTACTGCACCGGCACAGCAGCCGAGGACTACGTCACGATCATCAATAAGACACACGCGAAGGAAGCCGCGCAGGCGGCTGTCACGATCGCTCTCCCGGGCCCGGGGCCGCGCAGCGCCGAGGTCATGACCCTGGCCGGCCGGGAGCCGGGGAATGCGGCCAGCACCAGTGCCACGCTCGGCGGCGCGGCGATCACCGGCGACACCGCCTGGGACGGCAGGTGGAGCGTCCTGAAGGCCGATCCGCGTTCCGCAATCGCGCTGACCGTCCACCCCGCCACCGCCGTCATCATCAAAGCCGGCCGATGATGGAGGCCCGCCGCAGCCACCGGTCGTCGCTGCGGGTCCCAGTCAGCAGTGCCGGGCGGTCTCGGCCGGCCAGCCGGGCAGCAGGCCACCGACCCGGTGCGCCAGCTCGTCCGCATAGCTCTTCCACTCACCCCGGTCAACATAGGACAAGCCACCGATGGCGCGGGTTCCAGCAGCCAGGTCATCAGCTCTCAGCTCGTTGCATGTGCTGTTGCCGAGGCGACTGGCTGCTGGATCGCTGGGCTGAGCAGTGCCGTCGGCGGGTCGACGAGCGCGGCGACCCGGACATAGGCGGCTGCGAGGTGTGGGTCGTCGGCTGCTGCCTTCTCCAGGCTGGCCTTGTACTTGGCGGTCAGCGGCCATGCGGGCAGCGCAGGCTGTGCGCCGCCGGCCGTGCTCAGGTCGGCGCTGGCCGCCAGGCCCCAGGGTGCGTCCAGGATGGCGCTGACCGCGCGGAAGTACTCGTCGGCTTGCGGCTCGCCGCCGTGGCGCAACTGGTCCCGCAGCGTGATGGCGGTACGGGCGGCCGCGCTGATTCCCTGCACAGTCAGTGGCATGGACGGCGAAGACGACGACGGGTAACCGCACCTCACCAGTCGGCGCCGTGCTCCCCCCGGGCAGCACGGCCGCCGACCCCGGTGATGCCAGCAGGACGCCCGCGTCACCAAGCTCGGCCTCACCCGCGACGCCCCGGCCGCCTCGCGGGCACCCCCTGCCAGCGGGTGATGCTTGAGCCGCTTGATCAACCCCGCTGGCAGGTAGACGTTGAACTGCTTCGGCTCATCCTCGCCCGTGAGCAAATGCCAGCAAACTAAACTTCTAGATGCATAGCCGGGACGCTATCCTCGGCCGGGCGCCGCGGCAGGTCACGCAGGTGCCGCATGGGAGTCAGCAGGAACGTGAGGCCGGACGCGGCGTACAGGGCAGTGAGTATCCATAGCGCAGCCCTGACCCCCAGGGCGGTGGCGAGGACTCCGGCGAGCAGCGCGCCGGCGGGCATCATCGCGAACCCGGCGGCCCAGGTCGCCGAGGTGACCCGGCCGAGTATGCCCGGCGGGACGTAGGCCTGCATGAAGCTGTCGACGATCACGTTCCCGATGACGACGACGCAACCGGCGCACGTCATGGCTACGCCTGCGAATGCGAGCCGCGGTCCCTTGTCCGCGAGCGGGAGCAGCAACCCGAAGCACAGGCCGCACGGGACGGCGATGAGCATGGCCCGCGCTGTGCCGAACCGTCGTCCCAGTGGGCGGGCGGCAAGTGCGCCGAGGACGCCGCCAACGCCGAGGCTGGCCATGACGAGGCCGGCTGCTGCCGAGGACAGCCCGATGGTACGGACCAGGAAGACGACGAGGAGGGCGTCGACACCGGTGAGTGCCAGGTTGGCGAGCGACGAGAACGCCGTCATCGCGCGCAGGTAGGGATCCCGCCAGGCGAAGCGAAGACCGCCGAGCACGCCCCCGGTGGCGGGGCCACCCGGCCGGCGATCCCGCGGCGGCTGCATGGCGGTCAGGCAGCAGAACGAGACGGCGAAGCTCACCGCGTCGGCCAGCAGCCCGGTCACGGGGCCGGCCGCCTGGGCGAGCAGCCCGCCGAGCCCTGGCCCGCCGATCTGGGCGACCTCGCGGCTGCCCAGCAGCTTGGCGTTCGCCTCGGTAAGGTCCGCCTCGTCGGCTACCCCCGGGAGCAGGACCTGGCAGGCGCTGTTGAAGAACACTGCCGCCGCGCCGGCGATCAATGTGACCGCGATGAGTTGCGCCACGGTCAGCACCCCGAACCAGGCGGCGACAGGGACGCTCGCGTACACCGCCACCGAGATCGCATCACTGGCCAGCATGACGGGCCGGGGTGATAGCCGGTCGACCCACGCTCCGGCGGGAACGCCGATGATGACCCAGGGCAGCCAGACCATCGCGGTCAGCAGCGTGACGATGAACGTGCTGGTGTGCAGCGTGTCGATGGCGACCAGTGGAATGACGACGATGGTGACGGAATTGCCGACCTCGCTGATGCTCTCCCCGGCCCAGAACAGGCGGAAGTTCCGCTGCCGCAACAGCCCGCCCCGCCGGCCGGTCATCGCCGGAGGCTGACGCCGGTGAAGAAGGATACCCGGGCGGCACGCGCGTCAGGCGGCCACCGCGACGGGTCCTCCACCCGCTCACGGTAGCACTCCAGGATTCGCCGGGACCCTCGCGCGGCTGGCCGTCGCCGCGCTCACTGGCTCACGCCGGGGCGCCGGGAGCGGGGCCTGGGCTGGGGGCAAGATCGCGGTTTGTGTCTGTCCGTCTGCTGTACCTGATCATGGTCCGGGTCTTTGGCTGGCTGGTCCTGCTGGGCCGCAGTCAGGCGTCCGACTGCACGGACCGGATGCTGATCTACGGCGAAGCGCATCTGCGGGTGGTGACACGCCAGTACACCGGTCAGTGCAGTCCGGAAGCAGGCAGGAGTGGACCGATTAGTACAGGATTAGCTCAGGTATGTCCGTACCCGGGCGAGCCCCGTCTCCACCGCCACCTGCAGCGACGCCACGTCCCTGCGGGCCTGGCTGAGCAGCATTCCGCCCTCGATGCTGGCCAGCAGGCCCGTGGCCAGCACGGACGGCTCGGCGTCCGCGTGCAGCTCCCCGCGCTGGCGCATCCGCTCCAGCACGTCCGCCAGCAACTGCTCCCATGCGTCGAAGCCGGCGGCGGCCTGCAGCCTTGCGGCCTCGTTGCGGCCGGCGACCTCGGCCGCCAGCGTCCCGATCGGGCACCCAGGCAGCCCCGCCTGCTCGAACCCGGCGATGAAGCCCGCCAGTGCCTGCTCCAGCCCGGCCAGCGACGACACGCCGCCCAGGGCCTCTGTGAGCCCGGCCACTACCTGCGCGCAGCGGTGCCCGACCGCCGTCGCGGCCAGTTCGTCCCGGCTGCGGAAATAGTGGTAGAACTGGCCCTTGCCCGCCCCTGCGGCAGCCAGCACCTCATCCACACTGGTGCCCGCGATCCCGCGCTCGGCGAACAGGTCCGCGGCCCGCTCCACGATCCGCTCCCGGCTGGCACGCCCGCGCCTCGTTGCTGGCTCACCCGGCATGCGTCCATGCTAGCCTTCTTGTACTAAGCGGTCCACAAAGCGCAGGCTGGCTGCCAGCCAGTGCTGTCCCAGCTGCTACCTGGCCGAGACCATGGAGCCGGGCGGTCCACGCGCGGCCCGGCAAGCGCGGCCAGTACGTCGTCGCGCTGGGGCCTGAGGAGGCGACACCAGCGAGCGGACTGGACGGAACGGTACAGTAGCGTGGTATCGCGGGATGTTGCGCGGCTTGGTCCCTGCTGGTGATGCGATGTGCTGCTCCGCGGCAAGTGTCATTACCGCGCGTTCCTCGCTTCCGGGGAGGGCATCGCGACGAACATCCTTTTCTCCTGCCGCGCTGGAGCGCATCGCTACCGGGCGGAAACCCTAGGGAGTTATTGCGCCGTCGCGCCGGGATGGCTTGGCCCCCCGGGAGTGGCGAAGCCGGCGACGAGTGCGGTGAGGGCGTCACGCCAGATCCGCATTTCCTCGCCGGGCGCCATCAGCCCGCGCAGTTCCACCGCCGCGAGTCCCTCGCAGAGCGCATGAAACTGGCAGGCGGCCTCTCGTACCGGGCGGCCGCCGAGAAGGCCGGCGCCCTTGACGCGTGTCACCCTCGTCTCGAGGCCGGCGAATGCCTGTGCCGCGGCCTGGGCGAAGTCGCATGCCAGCTCGGGTGGGCCCAGCGTTTGCTGCACGCCGATCCTGAATAGCGATGGATGCCCGATAGCGAAACGCCGGAACACCACGACGCCAGCCTCGACGAGGTCGGCAGCCGGATCAGCTGTTGCCGGCAGCTCGGCGATGGCAGCTCCGAGCATCGTGAAGGCCCGGGTCCCGAGGGCGACGAGCAGGCCGTCCTTGGAGCCGAACAAGGTGTAGACGGCGCGGGTGGTAGTTCCCACATCATCTGCGAGCCTCCGGACGGACAGCCCTTGCAGGCCGGCCGCCTGAACGGTCCGCTCGGCTGCTTCGAGCAGCGCGGCGGCGGTTGCCTGGTTGTGTTCCCTGGGCCTTCCCATGTTGACATAATATCGTAACATCGTTACGTTACGATGTAACGTAATACTGCTTCTCTGCAAGAAGACGGGAACATCATGGAGATGGCAAGAGCACCAGCGGCCCGACTGAGCAAAACGCAAGGGCACGTTGCCACCCGCACCCTGGCCGGCCTGGCTGCCGACGACTACGGCCACTCAGAGCACCAGGCGCCGCTGGTGCTGCTCCACGGCCTGACCTTCGATCGCAGCATGTGGCGGCCCTCGCTGGCCGCGTTGTACGGCATCGACCCAGGCCGGCGGGTCCTCGCGCTGGATCTTCCCGGTCACGGCGCGTCCCCCGGGTGGCCGTCCTACGATGTCCAAAGCCTCGCCGACGGTATCCATCGCGCTGTCGAAGCGGCAGGACTGCGATCGCCAGTCGTCGTCGGGCATTCCATCGGGGGAATCGTCGCGACAGCCTACGCCGCCAAGCATCCGACCCGCGGCATCATCAACGTTGACCAGCCACTGCAGGCAGCCCCGTTCGCCTCCCTGGTCCAGTCTTTCGCCAGCAAGCTCCGCGGGCCCGCCTTCCCCGCCGTATGGCAGATGTTCGCCGCGAGCATGCACATCGAGCTTCTGCCCGAGACGGCGCAAGTGCTCGTGCGGTCCAGTTGCCAGCCTCGGCAAGACCTCGTCCTCGCATACTGGCGCGAACTCCTCGACAGGCCCGTCAGCGAGATCGCCGACTTCGCCGCCGCGACGCTTGAAGCGGTGCGAAGCGCCGGCGTGCCATACCTCGTCGTGGCCGGCGCTGACCTGGAACCCGGGTATGAGAAGTGGCTGAGCAAGACGCTCCCTCAAGCGGCCATCACCGTCTGGCCAGGAAGCGGCCACTTCCCGCACATCGCGCACCCCGACCGCTTCGCTGAGTGCCTCGCCGCCACCGCCCGCCCATCCAGCCAGGCACAGCGCAACCAGCAATCAGCATGACCAGCTCGAAGGCCCGGGCAGCACGGCCACCCACCAGACAGCCCAATCCGCCGGCCCGGCATGTGACTCAAGCAGGCTTGCTCCACCGGCCTGCACCCAGGGCCTTTTGCCCCGGCAGGCGGGGCTGCCCTCCGGCCCGCTCCAGCGCATCTGCGACAGCCTGCTGGAGGCCTCGGTCCCCGGGAGCTCAAGGACGCCGGTACGTTGCTGGCGGCGATCCCCTGGTCAGGGAACGGGCGCCGGGACAGGAACTGGAATGGCAGCAACGACCGATTCAAGCCCGCGGAAATCTGCGGGATTGGTGGTGAACAGGGGAAGCTTGTTCGCTGCCGCGATGCTGGCGATCATCAGGTCAGCCACGCGGCCGCGGGGCTTGCGGCCCATGGCGATTACCTCGGCGGCGATGATCCCGTACCGCCGGGCGGCCTCAGCATCGAATGGCAGCGGGCTGAAGGTCGCCTCGACTTGCTGCAGACGAAGGACACGGCGAGCGCGTTCGGCGGCATCCACGGCCGAGTGCACCCCTGCCGACAGCTCGGCGAGGCTGACCGTGCTAGTGAGGAGCTCGGCGGGTAGCTGGTCGACCGCCAGCCGTTCCAGGTAGATCAGGATGTTCGTGTCGCCGAGCCCGCGCGGGTAGCGGACGGTCACTCGCCGTCCTCGGGCTCGTGGACGCGTTCGTAGGCGTCGAAGTATGCCTCAGTGTCTGCGTAGCGATCCTGATCGGCGCGGAACGTCTCCGCGCTCATCGGAGGCAGGTCCCCGAACACCGTCATGAGTTCAGTGACTGGAACGGACTGACGGCGTACGGGGGTCGTCTGGTGAACATAGGCATCGATGGCAGCCAGCGCGACTTGCTGCATGGACCGATGTTCGGCCTCCGCCTTCCGCCGTAGCCTCTCCGTCTGTTCATCACTGAGCCTGAGGGTCATAGCCATAGACATATGATACCGCCTGGTATCAGCAATGCCCGGCGCTGACACCGAAGCCTTCCCGCACGGCCCGGCCGCAGCCTCTGACACCACCCCGCCGAGGCGTTGCCGCTGATCCGGATGCCGGGCATGGCTGCGGCTCCTGCCGTCACCCCTCGGGGCGACGGCAGGAGCCGTTGTATCGGACTGTGCGGGTCTAGCGGCAGGTGCCCGGGTGTCAGGCGCCGTTTTTAATGGCTGTGCCGGTTACCGCGGGCTTGCCCTTGTCGGCGTGCACCTGGATGCGCTTGGCGTGCGCTTCCACTGCCTTGGGTACCAGGATCAGCAGCACGCCGTCCTGGACCGAGGCGTCGATCTTGCCGGCCTGAACGTGGCTGGGAAGGGTGATCGAGCGGCGGAATGTGCCGTAGCGGCGCTCGGCCCGGTGGACCTTTTGCCCGGCCGTGTCGTCGGCGGGGTGCCGCTCGCCCTGGATGGTCAGCAGGCCGTCCTGGACGGTGATCTCCAGGTCCGCGATGCCGACGCCGGGCAGTTCCGCGGCGATCAGGTAAGCGTCCTTGCGCTCGATGATGTCGACCGCGGGGGCCCACGCCTGGCTGGCGGGGCCGGTGCCCGGCTGCTGGCCGAACTGGCCGACCCACTGACCTGGCATCCTGCTCATCCGCACCAGCTCATCCTGGGCACTGCGCAGGTCATCGAATAGATCCCAGGTTGTCATGACTGTCATGTCGTTCTCCTTCATCCGTCCCTCCGGGCCAGCGGCCTGGAGGCTCGGGAAAAAAATGCAATTCGAGTGAACGACATTCGCTTTCCGAGTAACACTGTTCACTATACACTGAACACTGTTCACGTCAACTTCACTGCCAGAGGTGGCCATGGCGAACCCACCAGAAGGAGCCGCCGATGCGGGCCAGCGCGCTTTGTGGTTCAGCCCTCCCGGCGGGGAGGAGGGCCGCCGCCGGGTGCTGACCCGTGAGCGCGTGGTCGCGGAGGCACGCACGATCATCAGCACGGATGGCGCGGGCGCGCTGAGCATGCGCGCGCTCGCCGCTCGCCTGGGCGTGGTCCCCGGCGCGCTGTACCGCCACGTGCGCAGCAAGGAACAGCTCTGCGACCTGGTCGTGGACGGAGTGCTGGCCGAGGTGGACTGCCAGGCCGGCCACGCTCGGTCCTGGACCAGGCAGGTCACGCTGCTGGCCGGCCGACTGCGGGCGGTGCTGGAAGATCATCCCGGCATCGCCACCTTGCTCAAGTCCCGCGACCCGCTCGGGCCGCACTCTCTTACCCTGGCCGAGGCGTTCCTGGCCGCGCTGCAGGAAGCCGGGTTGCCGAAGCGTCAGACCGCCCTGGCGTTCTCCCTGATCTACGACTACACCCTCGGTTTTGCGCTCAGCGACCGCACCACCGTCAACGAGCAGCGCGTCCAGGACACCGCGACCAGGCGCCAGTTGCACGCGTTCTTCCGGTCACTGCCAGCCGCCCGGTTCCCAGCCCTGACCGTCCTCGGCGAGCACGTATGGGCCAATAACCGCGACGAGCGATTCACCGCAGGCCTCGACACCCTCCTGGCCGGGCTGCAGGCAGCACGCCCGCGCGAGGCAGCACGCCCGCGCGCGACAGGCCAGCGACCTTTACGCTGACCCCAGGAGGAGGCGGACAACGCCAAGGTCAGGTCACTGCAGGAGGGACGGAAACCGGCATTCGCGGCAGGTCCCGGAGCCGTCTGGTGACTGCCTGGCTCAGGACCTGGGCGTGACTGGTCAGCAGTGTCCAGTTTCGGATGGACACAAGATTATCAATACTGGAAATAAATTGCTAGTCTTATGTTTCCAGCGTAGAGTGGGAGACAGAGCCCGGGAATTACCCGCCGGCAACGGCCCGTGGTCCTCCGGGGTCATCGAAGGAGCCAGCCATGCTCACCGGCCTGGTTGTCATCGCCGCCGTCGCCGTCACCGGCCTGTACTTCAGGAACCGGTCGCGGCGGCACTGCCTCTGACCGCCCCGGCCACGGCGCTGCGCGCCTGGCCTGCGCGGGCACTCTGCGCATCTTGGAAAAGGAAACAACGTCATGCCCGAACCAGCCTCACCCCCTCCGGGCGCGGCGCGCACCCTGCCGCCCCCCTCTGCCAACGGTTCCTCCCCGCCTCCGCCCGCCGCGGCCCGGGCGCAGCGCCCGGTCCTGCGCAGCCGGATCAGCGGCATGCGCACCGCCCTGATTGCCGGAGTGCTCGTCCTCATTGTGCTGGTGATCTTCATCGTGCAGAACGCGCACACTGTGAAGCTCAGCTTCCTGGGCGCCCACCTGCAGCTGTCACTAGCGGCCGCGCTGCTGCTGGCCGCCATCGCCGGGGCCCTGCTGATGGCCGCGGCCGGGACCGCCCGGATCACCCAGCTGCGGCGGGCCCTCCGCCGCACCCGCCGGCGCGGCCCGCCACCCGGCCCGGCCACGCCCGGCCCATAGGCAACAGCACAGGAAGGGCAAGCCCATGCTGACCACCGCCGAATCCCACCCGGCAACCAGCCCGGACCCGCCGTCGCGGCTGCGGCTGCGGCTGCAGCCCGGCCTGTCGGCCCACACCCTGCTGGACGGCGGCTGGTGGCCCCGGTCAGCCGACCCGGCCGCCGAACTGCCCGGCCTGATCAAGGCCATCGACCAGCGGCACGGCCCGGTCACCCACGTCATGCTCGGCCGGGCAGGCTGGGACGCCAGCCGCCCCCGCCGCCTGCGCCTCGATGACCCGGCGGGCGGCCGCACCGTGCGGCTCGGCTGGTTCCAGACCATGCCCGCCGGCCTGCTCACCGCGACCGCCCGGGCCGGGCGGACCGACCTGCTCACCATCCCGCCAAACACCAGCGAGCCAGCCGCCTGGGCCGCCATGGACCAGGCCGCCCAGCCCGGCAACCGCACCCACACCCCCGACCTGCTGGCCGCCATCACCACCACCACCGCGCATCCCGGCCAGCCCCCGCCAGCAACAGCACCAGACAGCACCCAGATGGGCACCTGGGAATGGGAGGGCGGCCAGGACGGCGCCAATTCGCGGAGAAACGGGACCTCCGCCGCGATGTAGCAGAACAGCTACCGCTGGCCAGATCCCAGCGGCGTTAGCTCCCGCCTCCAGCGCCCGCTCCAGCATCTCGGTGGGAGCGTCAATGACGTACGTCTTTGAGCTTGGCGTTGATCTTGTCGCTCTCGGGCAGCAGTAGTTACCGGGGCTGGCGTGACGGCGTCGGCCGGCCTGGGATAGTTTGGTTTCAGTCTCCGGCCGGGCCGTTGCCGCGCCTTGCGGTACGGTGCTGCCGCAGTCGCCGCCCTGGACCCAGGCGGCGCATCATTTTCCGGGCATGATGTGCGTCTTGGGGGAACTGGGTGCGATCTTCTGAGGAAATGACTGGCGCGGCTGTGCCGCCGGTGGCCGCCTCGCCCGTG
The DNA here is from genome assembly GCA_035308365.1 of Streptosporangiaceae bacterium. Lineage (GTDB taxonomy): Bacteria > Actinomycetota > Actinomycetes > Streptosporangiales > Streptosporangiaceae > PALSA-505. The sequence goes on along the minus strand of DATGGU010000087.1, from coordinate 7,091 downwards.
CCGCGGGCAGTTCAGCGTGGCAGCGAGTACGCCGTTCTGTCCCGGCAGGTCAGGCAAGCAGGACTGCTGGAGCGGCAGCCCAGGTACTACCTGGGGCGGATTTTGATGACCTCTGCGGCGCTGGCCGGTGGCTGGGCTGCCGTGGTCCTGGTCGGCAACTCATGGTGGCAGTTGCTGGTGGCTGTTTTCCTGGCCGGCGTGTTCACCCAGATCGGTTTCCTCGGCCATGACGCGGGGCATTCCCAGATATTCCGGTCCCGGCGGGCCAACTATGCCGCCGGGTTGCTGCACGGCAGCCTGGGTATCGGGCTGAGCTACGGCTGGTGGGTGGCAAAGCACAACCGTCATCACGCCCATCCCAACACCGAGCATGCCGATCCGGATATCGCGGTGAGTGCGCTGGCCTTCACCGCTGATCAGGCGCGGGCCAGCCGGGGGGTGACCCGGCTGGTCTACCGGTACCAGGCGTACCTGTTCTTCCCGCTGCTGCTGACCGAAGCAGTGCACCTGCACGTGGCCAGCATCCGTGCGCTGATCAGCCGGCCTTGCCGGCACCGTGCCTGGGAGGCGGCGCTGCTGGCCATTCACGTGGCTGGCTACTTCACGGTGCTTTTCCTGGTGCTTCCCCCGGTCAAGGCCGTGGTGTTCGCCGTGGTGCAGCAGGGCCTGTTCGGCTTGTACCTGGGCTGCTCGTTCGCACCCAACCACAAGGGGATGCCCATCCTGGACGCGGATGATCAGAGCGACTTCCTCCGCCGCCAGGTGCTGACGTCAAGGAACGTACGCGGCGGGCCGCTGACCGACTTCATGCTGGGCGGCCTGAACTACCAGATCGAGCATCACCTGTTCCCCTCCATGCCACGCCGGAACCTGCGCAGATCCCAGCCACTGGTGGCGGCGTTCTGCCAGCAGCATGACCTGCCGTACTGCCACACCAGCCTGGCCGATTCCTATGCCCAGGCACTGCGCCACCTCAACGCCAACGGCAAGATGACCCGCCACCAGCCCAGCAGGACCGGGATGAGAGGCGGGCTGTAGGGGTTCTGCGTGTGCTCAGGCCCGGAGGGTTGTGGTCCCATCGATGAGGGCCTGGGCTGTGTCGGCCAGGCGGAGGTTGTGGCTCCTGGCGTGATCCCGCAGCAGGCGGAAGGCCTGGTCCATGTCCAGACCGTACCGTTCAGCGAGTTTGCCCTTGGCCTGCTCGATGACGACCCGGCTGTTCAGCGCAGTCTGCAGTTGCTCGTTGAGTGTGTCGCTGTGGCGCATGCTGCGCTCATGCAGCAGGCTGATCGTGGCCACGTCGGCAAGGGCCTGCCCGATCTGTATGTCGGTGGGGGGAAAAGCTCCAGGGGTGGCGCGGAACAGGTTCAGTGCGCCGATGACTTGCTCACGCATCCGCATGGGCAGGGCCTGCACCGCGGCGAACCCGGCCTGCTGGGCGGCGGCGGCGAACCGCGGCCAGCGTTGTACCGCGGCGGTCAAGTCCGGGGCGGTGACGAGGTGGCCGGTCCGGAAGCAGTCCAGGCAGGGACCCTGGTCGTTTTGCAGCTGGAATAGCTCCAGCAGCCGGGCCGCTTCGCTGGAGGCAGCCACCACCCGCAGCTCACCCCGCGGATCAGCCAGCAGCAGCCCGGCGGCGGAGACATTCAGCAACAGGACGCTGCGGTCAGTCAGAACGTGCAGGAAATCGATCACGTCGAAGTCGGCGACCATGGTGTCGGTCAGCTCGACGAACGTCTTTGACAGCAGTTGTCCATCCATCCCTCGTTCACCCTCTCCGGGAGGAAATAAGATCCGCCGGGTTGCTGATGTTCACCTGGCGAGTGGAGCCTGTCACGCCTGCCCACCCATGGACGGGTCCCGGTCAGGACGCAGCCGCAGGCGGCGTGCCACGATGTCGCGGGCAACGTCGACCAGCCGCTGGTCATGAGCATAGGCATAGGCACGTAGCCGGATAAATGCGTCCGCGATGCCGACACCGAGTTGCTCGGTGAGCATCCCGGTGGCCTGATCGATCTCGGCGCGATGCAGCACCAGGTCCGCGGGCTGCCCGCCGGGGCCCGGCCCGGCCGGGGGACAGTCCGCCCAGTCCTGGGCATCGAGCAGCAGCAGGGTCGCGGTATCGGCGAAGATCAGCGAGTCACCCAGATGGGAAGCGCTCAGCGGGCCTGGGTGGCCCCGGTACAAAGCCATCACCCCGGCCCGGATCGCCCCGATCCGCAGCGGGAAAGCGAAGATTGCCGCCGCCCCGGCCTGGCGGGCCGCCGGGGCGTAGACCGGCCAGCGGCGCGCCGCGTCTCTCTGGTCCAGATCCGAGGCCAGCACCGGCCCGCCGGACTCAACGGCATCCAGGCCCGGGCCCTCGCCCAGGGTCAGCTGAAGCTCTGCGAGCCGCTCGCTGACCGCATCGGTCACGCACATGAGGTGGCCCGCCTCCGCACCCCGCGCGGCGCTCAGCCAGGCGCCACTGACCCCCACCGCGGTCACAGCCGCCACACAGGCATCTCCAGCCCCCACACGCCCGCCCCGGGTGGCGGCCTGCGCAGCCACCAAACCCCAGACCCTGCCCGGGCGGCTGCCTGTCACCAGCGCACCAGCGGAACCAGCCCGGCCGCCCGATCCCGCCCCGGCCGGCGGTCCCCCCGAGAAATACCGGCCCTTCCAGGCTGAGCGCTAGCCCCGCCATGTGGCCAGAGGACTGGTCGTTCCCGTGCCACTTCGACCCTGCTTTCATAGCTGACAGCGCTCCGCGCCTCCGGCCGGCGTCCAGTGGCGGCATGATACGCGCATGGCCGCTTGATCCCCACGTGCCGCTGCTACAGTACTGGCCCCGCGGCCAGGCGGGAGCGGCCGGCCGCTTCATCGACGCTGGCATGGACGGAGAAGTCATCGAGCATGCGAGTAAGGGCAAGAACCCGCAGCACCTGCTGCTGTGGCGCGGCCAGCAGCACATCACCCCCGGCATGCCGGGCCTGCTTCCGGACACGTGCCAGCGCCGCCAGGCCGCTGGAGTCGATGAATTCCAGCCCAGCCAGATCAACGATGATCTCGCACTGACGGGCCACGGCCATCTCGAACGCAGCCACGACACTCGCAGCGTCTGCGACGTCAAGCTCCCCCGACAGCGTCACGACAGCCCGGCCGCCGCATTCGCTTGTACTCAGATCCACGCTAACCATAAGGACGCCTTCCTGCTCCAGCAGCAAGGCGAGGTCTGGGCCCGGCGGCTAATTCGCCAGCATGCCTGATCCACACTACGCCGGATACCCGCCGCTTCCTATCCGCGTTCGACTTCCGCGGCATCGAATCTGGATGGCTTCGCGGACTGATCAAGCGGTGGTGGCGGATCTCCGGCGGCCCGACCCGGCCGGGCGGCTGCTGACCGAGGTTGAACATCAAAGTCTCCACCGAACCCGGGGCGGTTCAGCGGGCGCTGTTTTCGTGAGAAACTTAAGTTTCACAGCGCGCTTGGGTCTGTCTGGACCTAGCACCCCTCGCCGCTCCGGCTTTTAGAGAGATGGGCGAGGTCATGCGCGAGATTACGGACATTTCCATGCTTGGCGAGCCCGCCGCGGCATGCCTGCCTGGAACATCAACCCTGGTGATGGCCGTGCCTTCATGCGGCTTCGCGGTACTCGCAGATGAGGCCGCCGAGAATACGCCGCGGCTGGACGCGGCCCCGCTCGCAGTTGTTCTGGGCTGGCCGACGAGGTATCACTCGCCCGGGTTCCGCTGGTGAGCACGTCGCACCACACTGCCCCGGTGCGGGGACCTGTGCAGGGGGGCCCGCCGAATGGCCGGGCACCGGCACCCGCGCCGCCGCGCTGGCGGCTGTGGCTTCTGCCAGCCGGGTTCGCGGTGGTGGCTTTGCTGTTCGTCTTCCATGTCGGTGTGAGCGGGACGCAGGCCCGGAATTTCAGCTACTCCAGCTTCGTCAGTGAAGTGACGTCGAACAGGGTCTCCACGGCGACGATCACCTCGGTGGGTACGGTGACCGGCACGCTGCGTAGCGGTACCGCCTATACCTCCCAGATCCCGACCGCGCTGAACGACACCTCTCTTTCGGCTCTCCTGCTCGGGCACAGGGTTATGGTGACGGGCACCAACCCGAGTACCACATCGCTGCTGAGCTACCTCTTCCCCATCTTGTGGATTGGTTTGCTCGTCGGTGTCTTCGTCTGGACGAGCCGTCGCAGCCGCAAGCTTGGTGGAGGGCTGGGCGGGATCATGAGTATCGGCCGGTCCAGGGCCAAGGTCTACGACGAGGAGAAGCCATCGACGCGGTTCACCGACATCGCCGGCTATGAGGGTTCCAAGGCTGAGGTGACCGAAGTCGTGGACTTCCTTAAGCATCCCGAACGCTACGCGGGGGCCGGGGCGGTCGGCCCGAAGGGCGTGCTGATGGTCGGGCCGCCCGGGACCGGCAAGACCCTGCTGGCCAGGGCCGTCGCTGGCGAGGCTGGCGTGCCGTTCTTCGCCCTCAGCGGTTCCAGTTTCGTCGAGATGTTCGTCGGCGTCGGCGCGTCCAGGGTCCGGACGCTGTTCGCTGACGCCCGCAAGCGTTCCCCCGCGATCATCTTCATCGACGAGATCGACGCGATCGGGGGCCGGCGCGGTCCTGGCGGGTTCGGCTCGAATGACGAACGGGAGCAGACGCTTAACCAGCTGCTGTCGGATATGGACGGATTCGAGCCCGGCGCCAGTGTGGTGGTCATGGCGGCGACGAACAGAGCCGAGATCCTCGACGCGGCACTGTTGCGGCCCGGGCGTTTCGACCGGACCGTGGAGATTCCCCTGCCCAACCAGAAGGAACGGACCGCAATTCTCGGTATCCACGCGAAGGGCAAGAAACTCGGCCCGGATGTCGATCTCGATGCGGTGTCGCGGGGCACGCCGGGGTTCTCGGGTGCCGATCTGGCTAACCTGGTCAATGAGGCCGCGATCAACGCGGTGCGGGACGACCGCGACGTGCTGAGCGCGGCCGACTTCGATGCCGCCCGGGATCGCCTGCTCATCGGGCTGCGTGATGCGTCGAACGCGCTGCTGCCCGACGAGAAGCACGCCGTTGCCGTCCACGAAGCCGGTCACGCGCTGGTCGCCGTCCTGTCCGAGCACGCCGATCCGGTGGCCAAGGTCACGATCTTGCCCCGCGGCGCCGCCTTGGGTGTGACCGAGCAGTTGCCGGTGTCCGAGCGTCACCTGTACCCGCAGAGCTATCTCACCGACTCCCTCGCCGTTCGCCTGGGCGGCCGGGCCGGGGAAATGATCGTCTTGGGGGAGCCCTCGACCGGCGCGTCCGACGACCTCGCGGGCGCCACCGAGCTTGCCACCCGGATGGTGCGGGAGTGGGGGCTCTCGGCGGAGCTTGGGCCGGTCGGCTACGGGCCCGAAGGACCCAGCCGGGACAACCCCTTCGCCGGCCGTCCGTATGCCGAGCAGACACAACGCTCCATCGACCAGGAAGTAGCCAGGCTGCTCCGGGAGGCGGAGACGAGAGCCACGCAGCTCCTTCGTGAGCATCGTGACACGCTCGACCGGGTCATCCAGCTGCTGCTGGACCGCGAGACCATCAATGGCTCAGATCTGGCGGCCATCGCCGGGGTGCCGGAGCGTCAGGCCGAGCAGGAACGGATCTGGGCACCCCAGGCCGTCGCGATGACACTGGCCCGCGCAGACTGCAGCGGAACCAGCCCGGCCAGCGGTCCGGGGACATCGCGCACCAAATAGCCGGGGTACAGGCCAGCTAGCGGGGTGTGCCCGGTGGTGGTGCCTGGTCTGGGCTGGGCAGGGTGGTGGTGAGTCCGGCCAGCAGGATGTCGAGGCCGCGTTCAAGTTCGGCGGCGCCGTCGTAGCAGGCCAGGGCGGAGGCGAGGCTGCGCAGCAGCGGGAATTGTGTGATGGGCAGCCGGTGCAGTCCGAGCCGGAGCAGGTCGTCGGATTCGTCGGGGTTGTCGACGAGTTCCTGCAGTTCGTTGAGGACGTGGCCGTGCAGGAACCCGAACAGGGCCCGGTAGATGTGCAGGGCGTTGGGCCCGCTGAACCCGGCGCGGGTGAGCAGGGTGAGGATGTCTTCGAGTGGCCGCAGGGTGCCGGGGGGACGCAGCGCGAGTGGGGTGGCCAGGGGCCGGGTGACCAGCAGTGGCACCACATGTGGGTGGGCGAGGGCGAGGTGGCGGTAGCGGCGGGCGACGGCGCGTAGCTGAGCGGGCCAGTCGGGGTCGGCGGAGTCGACCTCGAGCTGTGCCAGGACGGTCTCGGCGACGCCGTCCAGCAGGGCCGCCTTGCTGGGCGCGTGCCGGTAGAGGATCATCGGGTCCCGGTCCAGGGCGCGGGCGAGGCCACGCATGGTCAGGCGGTCGGCACCGTCGCGGTCGATGATCTCCAGGGCGGCGGCCAGCACCACCTCACGGGTGATCTTGCCGTCTCCGTTAGCCGTGGTGTCCTGGGCGGCGCGCGGTGGGCTCATCGCGGTAGCACCTGCTCTCCTGTAGTTCCGGGCCATACTACCTGCGTCAACCAGTGTAGGTCTACAAAGTTGACATAACTGTGGTGTTCCCCGCACCACTGATGACCACCATCGCCGAACTGGGCACTTTCCTGGCCCGCGAGCAAGCCGCCGCCGGCCCGCCTCCGCAGGCCGCTAACGGCCGCACCTCAGCCGCCGTCGCCGTTAACGGAACCGCAGCGAGCGAAAGAGGCGAGCCCGGTTAGGGCTCGCCGTGGAATAACCCGTTGGTTCCTGGTGCACCTGCAACCCCTGCGACCTGCGAAGACTGGCCTCCACCAGCAAGATCAACCTGCGGGTTATTGGTCGGCGCCTCCTTAGCCGCCGGTGTCACCGCCGGGCGGACGCCGGCGGTGACACCGACTGTAGGTCTATGGCGTATTAGAGACCACCCTGCGGCGCCGGAATCCGCACCTCGCCAGGACCGCCCTGCCCCCGGGACGGGTCCGGGCACTGGCCTGACCGTCACCGCCTGGGGCGCCTGCCCGGGAGGCCCAATCAGCCCGGCACGCAAGCCATCGCGGAAGAGCCAGCGCGCCGCAGGTTCGGCCTGCGGAACTTCGCCGGCCAGCCGCCGGTGGGAGCC
>DATGGU010000086.1:0-2320 GCA_035308365.1 Streptosporangiaceae bacterium | reverse complement strand
CGGCCGAGGGCCACATCGTCGATGCGCGCGTTACGGATGCCGGCCAGGCCGCCGGAGGCTTCCAGTGCCTGACGGCGGACCAGCATGCAGCCACCGGCCGCCGCGGCGGTCCGGCCACCGGGGCGGTTCACCCAACGGAACGGGTACAACTGGGCGAAGAAGTACACGAACGCCGGAACGATGGCCCGCTCCCAGAACGAGTGTGCGCGCAGCAGCGCCAGCTGCGAGACCATGTCCCTGTCGTCGCCTACGGCGGCGGTTACCAGGGCGGTCAGGGTGCCCGGCCGCATCGCGATGTCAGCATCGGTGAACAGCAGGTACTCCGCCTCACCGGCCACCGCCGCGCCCTGGGCCATCGCCCACACCTTGCCCGCCCAGCCCTCCGGCAGCGGGCTGCCCGCCACGACCCGGAGCGTGCGCGGCCCGGCGTCGCCAAGCCGCCGTGCGACCTCGGCAGTGCCGTCCGAGCTGCCGTCGTCGACCAGGATCACCTCGAAGTCACCCGGGTAGTCCTGGGCCAGCAACGTCGGCAGCGCGGCCGGCAGCATCGCCGCCTCGTCCCGGGCCGGAACCACCGCCCGCACCACCGGCCACCGGTCTGGCGGGCGCCGCACCTGAGGCAAACGCTCCCCGGTCAGCCAGAACCGTCCGTGCGCTCCCACCAGATACAGCCACGCCAGCGCGGCTACTGCCGCCACCACACCCAGCACAAGCACCCGAGCAGCCTCGCACACCTCAGCCCGAACAAGACCCATAAAGCATTGTCGTGGGGCGGGGCCAGGCCGACCGGAGCGCGGCTACTGCCGCCACCACACCCAGCACAAGCACCCGAGCAGCCTCGCACACCTCAGCCCGAACAAGACCCATAAACATTGTCGTGGGGCGGGGCCAGGCCGACCGGATTGCGACTGATCGGCTGCGCCGAACGTCGCCATCCGGCCAACCCGGCCCCACTGACCACGAGAGTTTGAAGACTTTTAAGAATTTGATGGGCCCTGCGGGCCGCTCCCGGGTGGATGAGAATGGCGGTGCGCATGTGGCCCGCTGACGTCGGTTGCGCTTGGCTCTTTGAGACCGTGTTTAAGAGCCCGCGCGGATAGGTGAGTGGTCATGGCCGTCTTGCCGGGCGGCTGTCCCATCGGTAGAGGGTCCACGCCTGACGGATCAGGCTACGCACCGTGATGATCGTGTCTGCCAGGTCGAAGAAGGCGTCGATCACTTCCTCGCGCCGCTCGAAGCAGCGCTGCAGCCGGCTAAAGGCGTTGTGCCAGGCGTTGGTGCGTTCGACCGGCCAGCGCTGCCCGGCCTGGATCGGTGCCTTCTCACCCTTGTGGGCGATCTGCCCGGCCATGCCGCGCCTGGCCAGCTCGTCGCGGGTTTTCTGCGAGTCGTACCCGGCGTCCAGGTGCACCTGGATGTCCTTGGGCAGCGGGCCGACCTCGCCGAGTTTGTCCAGCGTGGTGGCCAGCAGCGGGGAGTCGTGCCGGCTCGCCGGGGCCAGCACCCGGTCCAGCGGGATGCCGTACCCGTCAGTCATGCTGGACCGCTTCATGCCCTGCTTGCCGCGGTCCACTGGGCTGCGCCCGGCGCACTCGCCGCCGCCAGGCGCCTTGGTGATGCAGCCGTCTACGATGATCTCCGCCAGGACCAGGCCAACGACGCGGTCATAGGCCTCCAGCGCGATCTGCTTGAGCCGGGCGAAGATCCCGGCCCTGATCCATTCGTCGCGGCGATCCCGGATCGTGGTGGCCGAGCAGGTACGGTCGGCGATCTGCTCATACGAGCAGCCGAACCGCAAGACCTGGACCAGCTTTTCGAAGATGATGCGGTCTGGGATCCGCGGCCGGTGGCAGCCCAGCGGGTGAGCGGGATCATAGACCGGCCGGTCGGGCAGCAGCGCGGCGAACTGGTCCCACAGCGGTTCCAGCAGCCATGATGGGATGGCAGGCACAGGGACTCCCGTGATCACGAAGCGTAGAGAACTCCGATGATCACGGAACCTGTGCCTGACCCATCTCAAGACACGCCGCCGCCCCGCAGATCACGCCAATCCGCGCGACCTCTTAGCCGCCGGTGTCACCGCCGGGCGGACGCCGACTGTAGGTCTATGGCGTATTAGAGACCAGCCTGCGGCGCCGGAACCCGCACCTCGCCAGGACCGCCCTGCCCCCGGGACGGATCCGGGCACTGGCCTGACCGTCACCGCCTGGGGCGCCTGCCCGGGAGGCCCAATCAGCCCGGCACGCAAGCCATCGCGGAAGAGCCAGCGCGCCGCAGGTTCGGCCTGCGGAACTTCGCCGGCCAGCCGCCGGTGGGAGCC
>DATGGU010000085.1:0-33563 GCA_035308365.1 Streptosporangiaceae bacterium | reverse complement strand
TGCCCTCGGCCACCTCCCCCCTGCCCCCGGCCATCTCCCCCCTGCCCCCGGCCACCCCCGCTCCCGCCCAGTCTTTCGCAGAAAGGACGCCCTCCAATGTCGCTCCCCTTGCATGTTCTGTCTCAGCTCTCGGCTAGCACCCACCTCGGGCTGCTGTCGCCGGGACCGGCACGGTTGAGCGCCCTGCAGGGAAACGTCCCCAATCCCGCGCCGCTCAGCCCGGCGGCCGGCGGCACCGCCATCGCGACACTGATCGCCTGGGTGAAGTGGCTCGCCCTGGCCGCCTGCGGCGCCTCGGCCGTGATGGCCGGCGGAATGATCGCAATCGGCAGCACCACCCAGCGGTCCGGGCTTGCCGAGCGCGGTAAGACCGCCCTGCTGTGGTCGGTGGCCGGCGCGGTTGTGGTCGGAGCAGGCATTCCGCTGGTGAACCACGCGTTCAGCATCGGATGACGGCCCATGAAGCATCTGCTGTCCAGACCGCGCAGATGGGCCGCGCTGGCCCTGGCGGCCCTGGCCGCGACCGTCGCGGCATTCGTGGCGAGCCGTGGCCACGCCGCGGCGATCCCTCCCTCCGCGCCCAGCCAGCACCCTTCGCCGCCCCGTCCCGCTCCTGTCCCTCCCGGGCCGCCGCCGCTGGTGCTGGTGGCCGGGAGCCGGCTGGTCAATGGGCTGTACCTTGACTACCCGCACTCGGTCGCGGGCGCGGTGAGCGCCGCCGTGGAGTTCGTCACCGAGCTTGACTCCACCCTCGACCCCGACCGCGCCGCGACGATCGCCCGGCTGACCGCCGATCCGTCCTATGGCGCCGCTCCGGTAGCTGCCGCGCATGGGGTGACCGGCACCAGGCAGCGGCTCGGCCTCCCCGCGGCCGGCCCACTGCCGCCGGGCACGGCCGTCTCCCTGGTCCCGGCGATGTTCCAGGTGCGGAACGCGACCGCGAGCAAGCTCACGGTCCTGCTGCTGTTCGACTACACCGCGACGGTTCCCCGTGGCGTCTGGGAACACCTCGGCGCCATGGCAGTGGCGATGCACTGGACCCCGGCGGGCTGGCGGTTGCTCAAACCAGACGCGCCGGACGGCCCGGACGCGCCCGCGCTGATCGCCACACCGGGAACGGCCGCTGCCATCGCCGACGGCTGGAAGGCGATGACCGATGGCCTGTAACCTCCTGACCGATCCCACCGGGTGCCTCGGCCCGCCCACTGGTGGACAGCCTGCCTCGCCAACCCAGGGCTGGGACGCGATCTGCGTCTCGTTCGCACACGCCGCGCAGCAGTTGCTCGCCTCGTTCGCCAGCTCGCTGGTGTCCGTCCCGCCGCTCAGTCTGTCGGCACCCGGGGTGCGGTCGGCCTATGGCCTGTCCCTGGTGATCGCCGGGCTGGTCGCCGCGGTGCTGCTCATGTTCCAGGTGATCAGGACGGTGCTCACCCACGACGGGTCGGCGATGGCCCACGGGCTGGCCGGGATCGGCAAGGCGGTGCTCGCGTTCGCGCTCACCCTCGGCGTGGCGGCTACGGCACTGCGTGCCTCCGACGACCTGACGAGCTGGATCGTCGCCAGGACGTTCGGCACCCCACAGGCGCTCTCGGCGAAACTGTCCGGCCTGATCAGCTTCAATCCCCGGGTCTCGGCCAGCTTGCTGTTCATTCTGGCCCTGCTCGGCATCTTGGTGACGGTCGCGCTGTGGGGGCAACTGCTGCTCCGCAACGCGGCGGTGGCCCTGCTGGTGGCCATCTCCCCGGTGGCGGCGGCCGGTCAGGTCGGCAGCGCCGCCGCTGTATGGTGGCGCAAGCTCACCAGGACCGCGCTGCAGCTCATCGTGCTCAAACCGATGGTCGCGCTGATCCTGGCCCTCGGGCTGAGCCTGCCGGGGACGAGCGGACAGGTGGAGCGGCTGCTGTCCGGCATGGTGGTGCTGCTGATCGCCGCCTGCGCCTGGCCGGCCATGGCCCGGGTGTCCGCCGTGATGGAGGTGCATGTGAGCGGCGGCTTCCTCGCCGGTATCCGCACCAGCCTCAGCTCCCGGGTGACCGGCGGGACCCCCGCTGGAGTGAATCCCGCCGAGTTGAGCCGCGTCGCCGAGAACCGCACCATATCCGCCCTGCACGAGTTCGGTATGCGCACATCGGCAGCGCTGCCCGGCGGTGCCGATGGCCCGCGGCCGTGGCCCCAGGGCAACAGACTCCCCGGTTCCCGCCTCGTGGCGGCGGGCGCGGAAGGCTTCCGGCTTGCCTTCATCGCTGATGAGGAGGATGCGAAGACCCCCGAACGCAGCGGCGCCGGACCCATCGCGGACGATGCGGCTACGTCCGGAGGGACGACATGACCCCGGTCGACCGCACGTATCACGGCTGGCAGCACGAACGGGTGAACTTCCTGTTCGGTCTGACCGGGCGGCGGACCGCCGTGGTCGCGGCAGCGGTGCTCCTCGCCGCAGCGCCGCTGGCCGCCGCGCACCTGTCTGGTGCGGTTGTGGCCTGGCCACTCTCGGTCCTCCTGCTCACTCTGTCCTGCCTGCGCGTGGCGGGCCGCACGCTCGACGAATGGATGGTGACCTTCGTGTCCTTCCGCCTGCTCAAACTGCGCGGGCACAGCCAGTTCCGCAGCGGCGCGTTCGCGCCGCGGTCCGCTGGGGACCCGCTGAGCCCGGCACCAATGGACCTGCCGGGGATGCTGGCGCCGGTCCGCATCCTGGAAGCCGAGACCGGCAGCGGCGCCGTGATGGCCGTGCTGCACCACCCGCATGAGCGGACCTGGACCGCAGTGGCGCGGATCGGCTTCCCAGGTATCGGGCTCGCCGACGCCGCGAGGCACGACGCGCAGGTGGCGGCCTGGGGACGGCTGCTGGCCGGGTTGTGCGTGGAGGGCTACCCGATTGTCCGGGTGCAGGCGCTGCAGCGCACCGTGCCCGACGACGGAGCAGAGCTGAGCCGCTGGCATGCCGACCACCTCGCCGCCGTCGCGCCGATGCAGGCCGCCGTGGTGACCGCCGAGCTGCTGGCCATGGCCGTGCCCACCTCGGTTCGCCGCGAGGCGTACCTGGCCTTCACCATGGACGAACGCCGGGCCGCGGCCGGGATCAGGGCCGCCGGCGGCGGCGAGGCGGGTGCCTGCGCGGTCCTGGTACGGCACGTCCGGGCCCTGGCCGGCGCGATCAGTGACGCCGAGCTGGAGGTCAGCGACTGGCTGGCCCCCCGCGAACTGGCCGAGGTGATCCGCACCGGCTTCGACCCCGGCAGCGCCCAGCCGCTGGCGCAGCGCCGCGCCGCCCAGCAGTCGGCGCTGCTGGGCGGCCGCCCGTATCCGGGATTGGCTGCCGGGGTGGATCCCGGCCTGGCCGGCCCGGTGGCCGCCGACGCCTCATGGGGCTCCTACCAGCACGACAGCGCCGTCAGCGTCTCCTATGTAGTCTATGACTGGCCGCGCTCGCAGGTGTATGCCACCGCGCTGTTCCCGCTGCTGGGCGACGGGACGGCCCGGCGAGCCCTGTCGGTGTACTTCCAGCCGTTGTCGCCACGCGACGCCGAGCGGCGGGTGCTGACCGAGCGGACCCAGCGCGACGTGGCCATCCGGATGCGGCAGAGGACCGGCCAGGTGGTGCCCGAGCACGAGCGGGCCGCGCTGCGCCGCGCCGATGCTCAGGACGCCGCCCGGTCCGCCGGACACGGCCTGGTCAGGTTCACCGGCTATATCTCGGTGACCGTGACCGAGCCTGGCGAGCTGGCCGATGCGATGACCTCGCTGGAGGCGGACGCCGCCGCCGCGCGGATCGAGATCCGCCGCATGTGGGGCGCGCAGGACGTGGGTTTCGCACTCGCCGCTCTGCCGGCCGGGCTCGGGCTTCCCCGGCGCAGGTGGTGAGCTGAGATGTTCGGCATCGCCAACCGCAGGCAGACCGCGACTCAGGAACTCCCGGCCTCGGCCCTTGCCGACCTGGTGCGCCCCGGGATCGCAGAGCTTGACTGCGCTCCCGTTCCAGGAACGGCGGAGCCGTCCCCGCCCGGAGCCGGGCCCGCCCGGCCGGGCGACGACCCGCCCTTGTGTGACCGGCCAGGTCCCGGCACACAAAGACGGGGCCGGCCTGATCCGGTTCCGCCGGGACGCGGCTGGGCGCGGCGGGGCGCGGGCCGTGCGCCGCAGCCACCACCACCCCGGGTGTTCCGTGGTTCGACCAGCCAGGTACAGGGCCTGTACCCGTGGCTGCACGGTGCCCGCCTGCCGCAGGCCGGTGCCTATGTCGGCGTGGACTGCCTGAGCGGTGCCGCGTTCGCCTGCCACCCGGTCGAGTGGCTGCGGCTGGGCCTGATCACCAACCCCAACCTGCTCGTCACCGGCCTTCCCGGGGCAGGCAAGTCGGCCACCATCAAGGCACTGGCGCTGCGGCTGATGGCCTATGGCGTGCGGGTCTTCGTGGTCGGCGACATCAAGAACGAATATGCGCCGCTGGCCCGCGCGCTCGGTGTCACCCCGGTGGAACTGGGCCCGGGTCTGGCTGCCAGGCTCAACCCGCTGGACGCCGGCCCGCTCGGCGATGAGCTGCCGCGTGACGCCGAGGGGCTGCGGCAGCGGCTGGCCGAGATCCATCGCAGGCGCCTCACTCTGCTGTCCACGCTGGTGACGATGCGCCTGGGCCGCCCGCTTGAACCTACCGGGGAGGCGGCGCTGTCGCTGGCCATCCGGCACGTCTCGGGCGAGGCCCGTGCCACCACCGTGCTGGCCGACCCCACGATCGCACAGGTGTGGCAGCTACTGCGCGATCCCACCCCGGAAATGGCCACCGAACTGCGGGTCCGTCCCGGCGTGGACGAGTTGCGGGAGATGGTCCGGCCGGTCACCGATGCGCTGGGCACCATGGTCACCGGCTCGCTGTCCGGCCTGTTCGACGGCCCCACTACGGTCCACCCCGACTTTGCCGCGCCCATCCAGACGGTCGATGTGTCCCGCCTGCACAACCGCGACGACGGCACGCTGGCCATGACACTGGCCTGCGTCTCCTCCTGGGGCCAGGCCGCGATCGACATCCCCGGCGGGCCGGTGCGGATGATCATCCGCGACGAGCTGTGGCGCTCCATGCGGGTGCCCGCCATGGTCCGCAAGATCGACTCCGACCTGCGGCTGTCCCGGGCCGAGGGCACGATCCAGGTGCTGGCCACGCACCGGCTCGCCGACTTCGAAGCGGCCGGCGCCGCGGGCAGCGAACCGGCCGCCATCGCCCGCAACCTGATCTCCTCCTGCGACATCCGGGTGTGCCTGGCCCAGGACACCCAGCCACTGGACATGACCCGTGAGGCGATCGGCCTGACCGCCACCGAGTGCGCGCACATCGGCTCCTGGTCGGCCGCGCAGATCGGCCGTGCACTGTGGAAGATCGGCCGGGCCAGCTCACACGTGGTCCACCTCGTGCTCACTCCGGCCGAGCAGCGGCTGTTCTGGACCAACCAGCGAATGGTGGTGTGAGCCGTGCGGGCCACCATCAAGATCACGCTGGCGGCGCTGGCCGCCGTGAGCCTGCTCACCACCGCGGTCGCGCTGACGGTGGGAGCCACCAGCGCGACCGCGCCCACCGTGGCGGCGTGCGCGCCGCCGCCGGGCATCGTGACCACCTCCGCGGCGGGTGTGCCGCTCAGTCCTGGCCAGATTGGCAACGCCCACACCATCTACCAGGTCGGTCTGGGCCTGGGCCTGCCCGCCCAGGCCGAGATCATCGCGATCGCCACCGCCCTGCAGGAGTCCGGCCTGCAGGACCTGCCCTACGGCACCGGTACCTCCCTTGGCCTGTTCCAGCAGGAAGCAGGCCAGGGGTGGGGAACGGCGGCCCAGATCATGGACCCGGTCACCGCATCCCGGTCCTTCTATCTCGCTCTGGCCCAGGTGCCCGGCTGGCAGACGATGCCGCTCACCGCCGCCGCCCAAGCCGTGCAGCACAGCGCTTTCCCCGGTGCTTACGCAAAGTGGCAGGCCGAAGCCACCACCTTGGTCGCCTCCTTCACCCGGGCCAGCGGATCGCTGGCCGGCGTCGATGGTCCCTGTCAGCTTCTCGGCGCCACCGTGGCCGTGCCCAGCGGGACACCTGCGGGCGGCGCGCCAGCCGGGTACCACGTGCCCGCCGGCACACCCATTGCCGTGGCCCTGGCGATCCGGTTCGCGTTCGCCCAGCTCGGCACCAGCTACTACTACGGCGGGACCTGCACCGACGCCCACAGTCCGGACCCGGCCCTGCACTGCGACTGCTCCTCACTGGTCCAGCAGTCCTACCACGCCGCCGGCATCACCCTGCCCCGCACCACCTTCCAGCAGGTCGATACCGGCACCCCGGTCTACTCACTCAGCGACCTGCGGCCAGGCGACCTGCTGTTCCTGCCCGGCGCGGACGGCACCCCAGCCAACCCCGGTCACGTCGGTATGTACGTCGGCAGTGGGCTTGTCATCCAGGCCCCGCAGACCGGCCAGAACGTCCAGTTGAGCCCGCTCTCGCAATGGGCCTCCAGCATCGTGGCGATGCGCCGCATCGTGACCGCCTGGTGAAGGCCCCGGGACGGCCGGCGGTCAGGTGTTGCGCTTCCAGGCGACAGGGAAGGCGTTGCCGTCACCGTTCAGTCCGCAGATGGCTATCCTCCAGGCCGGGACCTGGCCTTGATGGCGCGGCCGATTTCCGCCAGGCGCCGCAGCTTGCTCCACGCTACCGACGGTGCCAGGTGCGGGTAGCCCGCATAGGTGCTCAGGCCGCAATCGGCGGACAGGCCGAGGGGGTGCCATGTGGCGTGCTGAAGCCATGACCCGGCGCGACGGTCCAGCAGTTCCAGGGGCTCCAGCACCGGGCTCTTGGTGTCGATGATCCCAGGGATGACGGTACGGCCGGATGGCCATCGTCCCTCGGCCAGCATCGTGAAGACGGGCTCGTGGTCCAGAGCGTGCTGCGGATTGGCATTCTCCAGGCACAATGCTGAGACTGGCAGCGTCAGGAGCCGATCCAGGATCTCCCCGGCGTGCACGTCGAACTCGTGGGTGCTGGGATGGTTCCCGTTGCAGGCGTGGACCCGGACCCGGTCGGCGGGCAGGCCGGCCAGGGCCTCGGTGAGCGTCGCCACGCTCAGGTCGACGTGCTCGAAATACTGTCCGGGAGTGCGGTAGCGGGGGGCGCCGTACGGGGAGCCCGGCAGCGCCACATTGCGGGCCAGGAACAGGTCAGGGCAGTCCACCTGCAAGATGAAACCGGCCTCGACCGTGGCACGATACTCATGCGCCAGGGCTCGGCCGACTGCCGACATGAATGTTGCATCGTCCTCATAGTGCAGACTCTGGATGTTCATGACCACGACGCCGGGACCCGGTGCGGTCATGACAGCGGCACCAGCATGACCGCATGCCCGCAATGCCTGCCGGAAGAGGTCGATGTCGCGGTGGACAGCTTCGGGGTCGGCCACGGTGACATCGCCCGTGCAGGCAGGATGGACCATCGGCACCTGGGTCTGCGCGTAGAGGTTGCCGCCCAGGTCTAGGTGGGCGGCAAGGTCGCGGGCCATCCATCCGGAATCCGGTCCGGCGAAGCCGGTGAAACGGTCTTTGATGTAGTGGAAGAAGCCCGGTCGTCCCATCTCGCCGCTGGAGGGGATGTCGATCCCCAGCTTCTCCTGTCGCTCGGCCACCTCGAACACGGCCGCGCGCTCGGTCTCGGCGAACTGGCTGTCGTCCACGGGCTGCCCGCTCTCCCGGGCCGCTAGCAGTGCGAGCAGCGCCGGGGGGCGGGGCAGGCTGCCGATGGACGTGGTGAACACCAGCGCAGACGGATCAGCCGGTCGGCTCATGAGATACCTCGATACGGCGGCGGGACGGGACTGAGCATGACTCGCAGGGCTTCCACGCTTGCTCTCGTGCTCATCCATCCATACCAGGTGATCACGGGCGACGATAGGGCGCGCACCGTCGGCCCTGTCGGCGATCGAGGCCGGGGACTCTCATATACTTTTCCGAAATGGATAACAAGTATGTATCGTGGTGAACGCAACCAGGGCGCGGCCAGCGTGCCGCGCCCACAGACGTGGAGCGGGAGGACGCGATCCGGTGAAGTTCGTCTTCGGCCCCGCCCCCGCAGTCCGCGTCGGGGCTGCTCACACTGCCCTGGGCCGTGCCGCTGGATGACTGGACGGACGAGCGGCTGATCGAGATCCGGCAGCGCGGGCCAGTTCGACGGCGGTGACCCAGGCGGCGTGCTCCTGGGCGATCAGGTCCGGCGACTGTGAGCGGAGCATCGGCCCGGTGGACGGCCCGGCGCCGGTGATGGCGGACTTGGCCTCTTTGAGGCAGGTTTCCGAGCCAGTCCACCGCCAGTGGTAGGCCCTGGCCAGGGTCTGCGCCGGGTAGGCCTCGTGGTCGTGCAGGTCGGTGATCAGGCAGAACAGCTCGGGGGCGTCGCGGCCGGCCACGGTGATGGTGTACTCGATGACGCGGATGGTCAGGGTGATCCCGCCGCCGGAGATCTCGGCCAGATAGGAGCCGTCGGGCAGGAAGTCCCCGGCCCGGCGCAGCGTGATGCCGTCCCGGATCCGGATCAGCACGTGGGTGCCAGTCTCCAGCAGGGTCTTGATCCGGGGCACGCCGGGGAAATTGCGATCCATGGCCCACAGCCGCCAGGGAGTGAATACCTGCCGGTGGTCCTTCAGCGCCTTGTCCAGCAGCACCTGCTCGGCCTCGCCCTTGTCCCGGGCGGCGCCGGCCCCGGCAGGTCCGGTAGTCACGCCGAGGGTGGCGCGGGTGGAGGCGGCGCAGATCCGCAGCTCGCGCAGTTGCGGGTACGGCGAGGAGTCATCGGCGGTGCCCGCCGACCCGAACGCCTGCCGGTTCGCCGGGGTGTCCGGCACCCGGATCAGTGACCCGTCGATCGAGCCGACCTCCAGGCCACCCACGGTGACCGCGCGGTAGCCGTGGCTGCGGTGCTCGCCATCCACCTTGCTGTGAGCCGCTGTCATCGCCCACCCGGCGCGAGCAGGGCACGAATCTGCCTGGCTTGACGGACAGCGTGCGCACACGCCCGCCGGTCCCCCGGATCGGCCGCCTGCCCCGCGGTCAGCTCCAGCCTGCAGCTCAGCACACTCATCAGCCCGGCCATCTGGCCGGCGATGTCGGCCGCAGGACATACGGCGTGTCGCGAGGATCACGCGCAGCCGTGCCGCGCGCCCACCGGGCCGGTGACATGACGACCGCGGCGTTGCTGAGCATTTCAGCGTGATCCGGAACTGGCCACACACGGGCTGATCACTGAGGTGCCGGCTTGTGCCGCGGGGGCTTGACACCACTATTTCATTGCATCATGATGAAACGAATATGGGAACGGGGAGGATGCCATGACTCTCACCATCACCACCGCTGCCGGCAGCCAGCCGCTCAACGTCCTCGGCGAGCGGCTGCGCCCGCTGACGCCGGCCGGGCACGGGCTCAGCATCGAGATCTTCGAGACCACCGGGCCCGAGCAGGTCGGGCCGCCGCCGCACCGCCACCCCTGGGAGGAGTTCTACGTGGTGCTCGACGGGACGCTGGAGGTCTTCGACGGCCAGGCCTGGCACCAGGCCAAGGCCGGGGCGTGCGCGTGCATCCCGCCGGGCCAGGTGCACGCCTACCGCAACGGCAGCCCCGGCTGCCGGTTCCTGACCATCACCGGGCCCGGTCCGGCGCGGGAGTTCTTCCAGCAGCTGGACGCCGAGGTGACCACGCTGCCCCCGGACATGGGCACGGTACTGGCGGTGGCGGCGCGCCACGGCCTGGAGGTGCTGCCGGCCGGATGACCGTCACCAGGACCTACCACAGCCCCGCCCGCCAGGCCCGCCGCCAGCGCACCAAGCAGGCGATCATCGACGCGTTCATCGCCCAGCTCGGTGATCCCGGCCGGGCGGTGCTGTCCCCGGCGGCGGCCGCCCGGGCCGCGGGCGTGTCGATCAGGACCGTGCACCACTACTTCCCCGATGCCGACGCCCAGCTCGCCGCGGTCGCCGCCGAGGTGGAAACGCGGCTGTTCCCGCAGCCGCCCCCGCTGCCGACCACACCCGCCGAGCTGCCGGACCTGGTTACGGCCGTCTACCAGGGGTCCGAAGGCCAGCTGCCGCTGCTGCGCGCCCTGGTCACCAGCGGCATCGGACCACAGATCCGGGCCCGCCGGCGGGCCAGCCGGCTGGAGGCAATCAGGAACGCGCTCGAGGGTATCGGGGCGGGGCAGGCCGAAACCCGCCGTGCCGTCGCGATCGTGTCCCTGCTCGCCAGCGCCGACGCCGGGGTTGTGCTGGCCGACCAGTACGGGCTCACCCTCCCCGAAGCAGGCCACGCATCCGCCGAAGCCACCCGCGCCATCATCGGCAGCCTCAGCGCCCAGGCCACCCGGCCCAAGACACCCACGACCGCCGCCGGCCCGATCCCCAGCACAGGCAACCAGCCAGCCGCCAACCAGGACGGCCGACGGTAACGCTTCCGCGAGCGCCCGCGCCGCTAAACATCAGCGCGCACGGGCTAATCACGGGGTCGGCCGGATCGTGCCAAAGCGGAGCCCCCGGCAGATGAAGCGATCACTACGATCTTCAGCGTCCCCAGGACTCCGAAACTGCGAAAGTCGGGTGGTCAGCACAGCCGCTGGCCACCACCTGGACCAGCTCGAAGATATCCGAGGCCACCGCCAGCGTGTCCGCGACGGTCCCCCGCCGCACCCAGCCGCGCCCGCACTGCGTCAATGTCCTCTGCAGCCACCCCATTGCCTTTCTGGACCGGCAAGCATCCGAGTCTGATCACCGCCTTGGCACCGGTTCAAGCGCCGGCCCGGCACCTGTGGATTAAGGTGCCGCACCATCCACAGGACTGCAATCCGCCGCGAACAATGCGGGCTTCACTGCCACTGTCCATCAGACATTGGCAATCAAGCAGGCGAGCCCCCTGTCCACCCTGCGGTCGCTAAAAAAATGAGCTCAGCGACAGTTATCCCAAAGAGTTCTTGGCGACCAGATCGCCGAATACGAGTGCGTGAGCGTTACGCGTAGCTCACACAACATGGACGCAGAACACCGCATTATGCGCGGACCCAGCGCATGCGCGCGCCAGCAAGTTTGGTATATCAAGGCTGTCCCTGAGAACACAAGCTCAAGATCAATAAGGGCGGGCCACCCGTCGAGCCAGCGGTTTTACATCCCTGAAGAAGCGGGCTGGGGTCAAGGGGCCGGTGTGCCCGTTTTTGTGGCGTTTCCGGGCCGGATTTTGGCATGCCGGGAGGAGGGCCGGGGTCAAGGGCAGCGCCCGGCTGGACGAACGACCTGGGGGCCGGTCCTTCTTCCGGCTCACACTGGGCCAGGCCGGGAACGGCTATGGGGTATGTGGGTGGCGCGCACGGGGCCACTGGTCATGGGGGCGGCGCCTTCTCGTGGCAGGGCTGGGTGCGCCCGAGGTTAGTGGCCGTCAAGGTGAGCGGCGGTCACCTGATCCTGGTGATCTGCGGTCCGGGGTGACCTTTGGGATCTCGAGCAGGTCCAGGCCGAGCGCCTCGATCTCAGCCAGCACGCCATACAGCGCCGACCGGTCCAGCAGGCCGGGGAGTACGGTGTGCGCGCCGTGGTGCTCCGGCGCCAGCGCCGGGAACGCCGCCAGCACGGTGGCGCCGAGGCACCCGTTGATCCGGATCATGTACGGGACCGGTGCCGGGTCCATGACGCCATGATCACGAGCGGGCAGGTGACCCCGGATCACAGCGATCCGGTGACCGCCCGGGCTAGCTGACCCTAACAGTGAGGATGCCGAGCAGGGCAATGCATACGGTTATGCCGGCGAAGAGCACGTCCCGGCCGGCGGCGCCGGCAGCAGCGGTGACCGCCTCTTCCACGCTGAGACCGCGTCGCAGCCCGGCGCGCGTCCGGGTGAGGATGAACAGCGAGTAGTCGATCCTGACGCCGAGGCCGATGAGGATGGGTCCGCCAAATGTGGCGACGGTGGTGCATAGTGGCGACCAGCCGGGGGCATGTGCAGTCCGAGCGGCCGGGGAGCGTGTATCTGGCTGGCACCAGTGGCTCCCGTCGGCCAGGGATCGGCACCGGTTCTCCTTGTGAGGAGGTGGCTGGAACGCGATGAGGCAGCGTGCGAGCAGCCCTGATGGCCCCGGCGGACCTGGATCTTCTCCCCGCTCCGCCGCCGGGAGCGCGCGGGCCTGGCGGAGCGCCTCGGCGATGCTGGAGGCTACTCCGGCACCTGCATGCCCTCCCGCTCCAGCAGGACGCGCGCCGCTTCCAGGAAGGCGTCGTTGTCATCGACCAGCAGGCAGCGCAGCGGCATGCGATCAGGATGCCAAGGAGACGGCGCGGCCGCATTGTGGCTAGCAGGAAATCGCGCGCGGGCCCCCAGCAGCCGGTCCGCCAGCTCGTCATCGACCAGCGGCCGCGCCCGGCGGCGGCCACCCTCACGCTTGCGCGCCATCTTCGCAGTGCCGGTCATCACGCGCCCTTCCGCGAGCCGCCTTTCTTGCGGCTCATCGCCAGGCCACGTCACGCACGCAGCCGGTAGGACACGCCCTCGCTACCAGCTGGCGGTAATGCGGGGATAGCAGGCAGCGTCCAGGGAAGACGGCAGCTGACGGTGATGCCGTGCCGCGGGCGGCGGGCGATGCTAGCTCACAGGCAGCTACCGGATCGGTGGACGTGGCTTACATGAACGCAGTGAAACACGAGGCGAAACCCGGCGCAGGCCGCTGGCGACGCTGCTCTCGTACCACCCAGCCTTGAAATATTCGATTTCGCCACCCTGCGGAAGGAGGGAACGGCGTTTCCTCCCCGGCCTGTTAGGCCGGGGTCTCCACGCCGTGATCCTTATGAGTATCATCGCGCCTGACAGTGTCTCGCCCGGCCCGGCCGGTAGCCGGTCGTTCCTGCTGGAGCGGGTCCAGCCCGCGCTCAGCGGGCTGATGGACGGGTCGTTGTCGACGTTGGCGCCCATCTTCGCGGTGGCGCTGGCTACCCACCGTCCGCTGACGGCGTTCTTCACTGGCGCCGCGACCGCGCTGGGCGCGGGAGTGAGCATGGCCTTCTCCGAGGGCCTGTCCGATACCGGTGACCTGACCGGGCGCGGTAGTCCCGTGCTGCGCGGGGCGATCACCGGCGGCGGGACCTTCGCCGGCGGCATCTTCCACACCCTGCCGTTCCTCATTCCCGGCTTCGGTGCCGCGGTCGGCGCGGCGATCGCAGTGGTCGGCAGCGAGTTGCTCATCCTCGCCTGGCTGCGGCACAAGTTCTTCAAGACCAGCTTCGCCCGGTCGTTTCTGGCGATCACCGTCGGCGGCGCGGTCATCGCCGCCCTCAGCGCCGCCCTGGGCGTCGCCGCCGGGGGCTGACCGGGCTGATTGTGTCAGGCAGGGGCACCCGTCCAGGCATCCTCACCATCGACGGCCAGACCCGGATCCTGACGGCATCGCGTCACGACCACAATTGGGGCGACCCGGCGATGCCCGAGTTAATCCATCACTGTACTGGGCCAGAACCTCAGTGGTGACGCCGATGACCTCGGCCGCCGGTGGCCGAGTGCAGTTGAAGGCCGCGTCCTGACCCTCGCGAAGCAATGACCTCACGGCCGGGCAACGAAGACGATCAGCAGGTCCTCGGCCTGGCGGTGAGCACCTCGGTTACGTAGGCGTCGATCGACTGCTGGCCGGTCGCGACGGCTATTGATACCCGGTGATGGCCGTCGCTGACGAAATGCTGGCTGCCGACCCGGTACACCTCGATCGGCGGGATCGGCGCACCGCGGCGCTGGGCCAGCGCCAGCTGTTCCCAGCGCGCGCGCACCCGGTTGGACGTGGGCCGAAAGTGCCGGTCGAAGTCGCGGCGGGAATCGACCGTGCCGACGATCGTGTCCAGCGGTATCGTCTGCAGGCCCAGGGACCGCTCGCCGCGCATGCCGAGCGCGCCGACGACTTCGTCGAGAGTCAGGAGGCGGTCGCTGTCCTCGGGCCGGCGGCGCAGGCGGTGGGCCAGCGTTTCGGTGACCTGGCGCCGCCTGGCCCGCAGAAAGTCGTTCTGGACGTCTGCCTGCGGGAATCCGGTATCGAGCATCGGGGCTCCGTTGGGTTGTGTGATGTGGCCCCGGGGTCAGCCGATGCCTACGTTCGCCCCCAAGGATTTCGCGCATCCAGGCCGCGGTCATCCTCGCCAGCGCCAATGTGCGCTTCCGGCTATCGGTACTGGCCAAAGCCCGGCTAGCTGCAATACCCGCGCGGGGCGGACGCGACGTGCCTGGACTAACGCGCTTCCAGGAATCGGAGGACCGCCAGCACCCGCCGGTGCTCGGTTTCGCTCTCTGGCAGGTTGAGCTTGGTCAGGATGCTGCGGACGTGTTTTTCGACGGTGCCCTCGGTGACGAAGATCCGGCGGGCGATGCCGGCATTGGAGGCGCCCTCGGCCATCAGGGCCAGGACCTCGCGTTCCCGCGGAGACAGCACGTCGAGCGGATCACGCCGCCGGCGGGCCTGCACGAGCTCTTGTATCAGGGACGGGTCCACCACTGAGGCGCCCGCGGTGATCCGCCTGGCCGTTTCGATGAACCCCGCGACGTCGGTGACCCGGCTTTTCAGCAGATAGCCGGTGGCCTCCCCGCCGGCCAGCAAGTCCATCGCCTGGTCCACCTCGACGTGCGCGGACAGTACGATGATCGCCGTGCCGGGCAGTTCCGCGCGGATCACCCGGGCCGCTTCGAGACCCTCGGTGGCATACCCGGGCGGCATCCGGATGTCGATGATCGCCAGCTCTGGCCGGGCCGAACGGGCCAGCGCGAGCAGCTCCGGCCCGTTCCCCGCCTGGCCGACGACCTCGAACCCCGAGCGGTCCAGCAGGCTGGCCAGGCCTTCACGCAGCAGCACGTCATCGTCGGCGAGCACGACCCGCGGTGCACGCTGGCTCTGTGGCGTTACGTCGGCTGTCCCGGACGGTGAGGGCATCCCCTGATTATCGGCCAGGCAGGCGGTTGCGCCCAGGGGCCGGGCCTTTCCGCCCCATCGGCTACCGGCTTGGGCCCGCGGGGCCCGTGTCGGGCTGGCCGACGCCGGCCTCAACCGGAAGCTCGCAGGACACCGTCGTGCCTCCGCCGGGCGGGCTGTGCAGGGTGAAGGTGCCGCCCAGCGCCTCGATCCGGTCTTTCAGCCCGGCCAGCCCCGAGCCGCGGTGCGGGTCGGCGCCGCCGGCGCCGTCGTCGTGCACGCACACCCGCAGCGTGCCGCCGCAGGCCTGTGCGGCCACCTCGGCCACCGACGCGTGCGCGTGCCTGGTCGCGTTGGTGAGCGCCTCGGAGACGAGGTAATACGCCGCCACCTCGATCGGCTCCGGCAGACGCGCGATCGCGGCAATGTCGAGCTCGACCGCGATCGCAGCCCGGCGGGCGAGAGTGCGCAGCGCCGGCCCGAGCCCGCCCTCGGACAAGATCGCCGGGTGGATGCCACGGGCGATCTCCCGCAGATCCTCCACCACCCCGGTCAGCTCCTCGGCGACCCGGCCGATCACGGTGTCCAGCTCAGGCAGCCCGGCGGGCACCGTGGACTGGGCGAGGCGAAGCTCAAGCCCGAGCGAGACCAGCCGCTGCTGGGTCCCGTCGTGCAGGTCCCGCTCGATCCGCCGCCGGGTCTGATCCGCGGCGGCGACGATCCGCGCCCGGGAAGCGGCCAGCTCGGCCCGGCTCTCAGCGTTTCCCACCGCCATGGCGACCAGTTCAGTGAAGTCCGCCATCCGGTCGGCGGTCCCCGAAGGAAACAGCCCGCGTCTCGTCAGCGCGGTCACCACCCCCCACAGGCGACCCTCGACCACGACCGGGCTTGCCACTATCGACCGGATGCCCAGCTCACGCAGGGCGTCGGCGGACGGGTCCGACACGCTGCTCCACGCATCTTCATCGACCTGGGCGGCGCGGCCGGTCCGCCACACCATCGCCGGGGCCAGGTGGTCGCGGAGTTCCACGCGTGTCCCGATCGGCAAGTTGACCGGGACGTCCCCGGCATCGTCGCTGACCACCACGACCGAGGTCCCATCCGGCTCGAAGCGGCCTATGCCCGCGCTGTCCGCGCCGAGCTGCCGCCGGATTTCCTCGGCGACCGCCGAGAAGATCTCGGCCGGGTCGATCCCGCGGGCGACGAGCGTGGCAACCCGGCGCAGCGCGGCCTGCTCGGCCAGGAGGTGGGCGAGCTCCTCCCGGCTCGCCTCCAGCAAGTCCCGGTTCTGCGCGTTCGCGACCGCGGTGGCGACCAGGTCGGTGAACTGCGTCATCCGCCGCTCGGTGTCGGGCGGCATCGGCTCCTGCCCGGACCCGACGGCGATCATCCCCCAGAGCTGGCCGTTGACGTGGATCGGTACGCCCACCGCGGACCGCAGCTCCTCGCGCAGATAACGTTCCCCGCCCGGGATGTCCTGGTAGTCATCGACCCGGGCGGCCTGGCCGGTGCGCCGCACGGTCGCGGTGACCCCGGCCGGCGGATAGCCCTCCCAGCGTTCCCCACTCCGCATGTGGGCGCCCATCGTGCCCTCATTAGCCAGCAGTGTCGCGGTTCCGTCGGGCTCGTAGCGGATCATCCTGGCGGTGCCGCCGCCGAAATATCGCAGCACCTCCCGGGTCGCCGCCGCGAACACCGCCTCGGGCGGCTCGCCCCGCGCGACCAGCGTGGCCAGCCGCCGCAGCGCCGCCTGGGTGTCCGCGAGCTCGCGCAGCTCCTGCCCGGCCTGGGCATTGGCGATCGCGGTAGCCACAAGCTCGGTAAACGAGCCGAGACGCGCCTCAGCGTCTAGGGGCAGCGGCTGGGCGGCCTGTTTCGAGTGAAGGAACAGAACGCCCCACAACCTCCCCTCGACGACGATCGGGCTGGCGACTGAGGAGCTGATCCCGAGCTCTTCTCGAACGAACGCGGCGATGCGCCCGGAGACGCCGCGATAGTCGTCTATCCGGACGGATCGGCCAGTCCGGAAGACCGTCGATGCCAGATCGCCTCCTTCCAGCGGCCACGGCCCCGGAACCAGCGGGTGCTCGCCTTCGGAAGCCCAGGTGGCCAAGACAGTCAGCGTGTTATCACTTTCGTAGTGGGCCATCCCGGCGAGATGGGCTGCGAGCAGCTGCCCGGCCTCCTCGGTGACCGCGGCGAACAGCTCGTCCGCCGGCGCTCCGCGCGCCACCAGCGTGGCGACCCGGCGGAGCGCGGCCTGCTCAGCGGCAAGCTGACGCAACCGCGCCTGATCCGGTGGATCATGGCCCGCCCCCCCGCCGGCGGCGCGGCCCACGTCGGCGCCGGTGTCTGGCGCGTGCATAAAGCTGACGGTAGCCCGGTGCCCGGCGGCCGGCAACGCCGCGAGCTGCGGCCCGTGCCCTCCCGCTGCTTCAGTAAACGTAGGCCAGGCGCCTACTTCGCCCAGTCCGGGTTTTCGCTGATGTCCTGGTCGGTGGTGGACTTGCGCACCAACTCGGTGGCATCACGGTGCTGGCCGGAGTCCGCTGATTCCAGCTGGCAGGTAGCCGGGCTGGCCGCTGGCCGTGAAGACGTGAGCGGGCCTGGCCGCGAAGCTGGACAGCAGGCGGCGCGAGCCCCAGTGAGCCGCAGGGTGGAAGGAAGCGAGGCACAAGCGATGGTGGAGAATCCGGCAAAGAAGACATCGCTTCCCGGATGCGAGATGCCAGGCACGTTCGAGGCGGTCCGCGCCGAGGCGCTGTTCGTGTCGACTCTGCAGCCCTCCGGGTCGCCCTCCCCCGACCAGGTCCGTCACGCCGTCGCGTCGATGCTGCGGCGGCTGGGAGCCTGCGGCTGTGCCGCACAGATGGCCGGTGAGTTCGGGGACCACCCGGACATCGCGGCGGCCAGGATGAGCTGGGCGCTGGCGACGGTCCACACGGTCTACCCGGCGCCATCGATGACCCCGGCTCCCGGCCTGCGGCCACTTGCTTTCGCGAGCTGACCGTGGAGTCATGGCTGAGCTCCGGCCTGGTTGATACCTGGTGACGGGAACGAAGGAAAAGCGGAAGGGAAATTGATGGCTGTCAAGACCTGGTTCATCACCGGTACGTCGCGTGGCTTCGGCCGCGAGTGGGCGATCGCGGCGCTGGGCCGCGGCGACAAGGTCGCCGCGACGGCCCGGAACGTCTCCGCTGTCGATGATCTCGTGGCCAAGCATGGTGACGCGATCCTGCCGATCCAACTGGACGTGACCGACCGCGACGCCGGTTTCGCCGCGGTACGGCGGGCACATGAGCACTTCGGTCGGCTTGACGTCGTCGTGAACAACGCCGGCTATGGCCAGTTCGGCATGGTCGAGGAGGTCAGCGAACAGGAGATCCGGGCGCAGCTGGAAACGAACCTGCTCGGCGCGCTCTGGGTTACCCAGGCGGCCCTGCCCTACCTGCGCGAGCAGGGCAACGGGCACATCCTGCAGGTGTCATCGATCGGCGGCATCTCGGCGTTTATGAACACCGGCGCCTACCACGCCTCGAAATGGGCCCTGGAAGGGCTGAGCCAGAGTCTGGCCCAGGAGGTGGCCGGGTTCGGCATCAATGTCACACTGATCGAGCCATCCGGCTATTCGACCGACTGGGCCGGATCGTCGGCCAAGCACGCGACGGCCCTGCCCGCCTACGACCCGGTCCGCCAGCAGGCCGGACAGGCGCGCGCCAGGCGCTTCACGCCAGGCGACCCGGCCGCGACCCGCGACGCCGTGCTGCGGCTCGTGGATACCCCCAACCCGCCGCTGCGCCTGTTCCTCGGCGAGGCGCCGCTGCGCATCGCGACCGCGGACTACGAGTCCCGGCTGGCTGCATGGCGGGAATGGCAGCCGGTGGCCGCCGCCGCCCAGGGCGGCGGGAACTAACACAAGACCGGTTGCGGCGGGGCCAGTGCGCGCCATTCACTCAGCGGAACGGCGCGCCGGGCTCAGGCCCGCGCATGAGCCTTGGGCTGAACGCACTGCGCTCGGCCGAGAGTGCTTCGCATCGCCTGCCGTGACATCGTCACGGCAGGCACCCGGCCCTGCTGACGGTACTGCGGGGACTGCAGCCAGCATCCAGGGCCGGTGGACGCTGGCGGCGATGCCGGATCGCCGACAGCGGGCGATGCTAGCCGAAAGCCGAAACGGCCCATTTACCGGCAGGCGCGACGGACTGGAGCCAGCCGGGTAAACGGGCCGCACCAACAGCAGGCAGGAGGCCGGCATGGAGCACGCGGACTGGCTGGAGGGGGGTTTCGACTCCGCCCAGGCTCGATTCCTCATGATGACGGCGATCACACAGCACCGGTTCAGCTCCCCGGACTGGGGAGAGCACGAGATCAGAAGGCTCTATGCCGAGCTCACGGAGATCGACGTTGCTGCGGCGCGGGTGCTCGCGCCCCGGCGCGGTCCCGGGAGCCGGAACCGCCGTACCGCGGAACGACCGGGGCCGCGAGGTGCACGAAGCTTTTTGATGGCCGCTGTGCGGCTGAGCCTGCTACTGCGGCCGCTCGCGCGGTTGCTGGCCGGGGCGCGCCAGCGGGGCCGATCCGGAACACCGGCCGGGCCGGGCTGAAGACTTTGTCGAGGCCCTCGGCGGCGCAATCGCCCGCCATGCCCGGCGCCGACACATTTCCGGACGCCGGGCTTCCGCATGCCCCTGGACGCCGGACGTCCACTCGCCGGCCGGCTGGGCGGTGGCGAGCTGGGGCGGGATTCCTGCTAGCCGCAATGCGGCGGGGCGATGGTCCCTGGCACCATGATCGAATGTGGCTTCGGTGCTTGCTGGTTGATGACAATGATGCCTTCCTCGCGGCGGCGAGCGTTCTGCTTGAGCGAGAGGGCCTGACGGTCGCGGGGGTGGCCTCGAGCACCGCCGAGGCGCTCCGGCAGGCCCGCGCGCTGCGGCCGGACGTCATCCTCGTCGATGTTGGGCTCGGCGACGAGAGCGGCTTTGACCTGGCCCGGCGCCTGGCCGGGGACGGTCAGGGCGGGGGCGCCGCTGTGATCCTGATCTCGGCACGGGCAGAAACGGACTATGCGGAGCTGATCGCCGAAAGCCCAGCGGCCGGATTCTTGGCGAAGTCGGAGCTGTCGGCGCGGGAGATCGGCCGGATCCTCGGGCACACGCCGTGAATGGGTACCAGCCGGCAACGTTCGGCCGCCCAGCCTTTCGGAACGTGCTGCAGCTAGCAGGAATCCAGCCATTCCGGCTAGCAGGAAGCAACGATGCACGCTGGCATTGATGGCAGGCGGCCAGCCGCACGAAACACTTGGATGGCCATGGCGTGACGGTGGAGAGCCGCGCGCACGCCTATGAGGAAAGGCGGCGTGGCCCGATGAGTGACACGAACCGGCCCCTTCTCCAGCGGAGACGGGACGCCGCGAGCATGGACTGGCGTGACCACGCCGCCTGCCGTGACGTGAATCCCGACCTTTTCTTTCCCTTCGGCACGTCGGGTGCCTCCTTGCATCAGATCGATGAAGCCAAGCAGATATGCCGGACGTGCCCGGTATGCGGACCGTGCATGCGGTGAGCACCGGACAGCGGCGACGCCGGTATCTGGGGCGGCACCACGGAAGACGAGCGGCGCAACCTCAGGCGGCGGCGCGCGGCACGGTGAGATTGCGGCTGTTTCCAGCGGCCTAGGCGCCAGCGGGTAGCGCCTCTGACGATGGCCCGCCCATGTCTGGCCATGGGCCGGGCGCGGCAGCTCCCGTTCCGGCGACTCAGGCGGCACGGCGAATTCAGGCTTTTCTTAGCAGCCAGCGCACGTATTCCCTGTTTCCGTGCCCGGTCGGTGGAGGCTGCGGGGCGTCTTTGCCTGCGCAGAAAGGCCGGAATCACCAGCGTAGTTATGGCTAGCAGGCATTCGTTCGGTTCGGCTAGCCGGGGGCTTGAATGGCCGCTGGCAACAATGACGGCGGGCCATATGCGCGGAATCGTCGAGTGTGTCACAGGAAGCTTGAGGCACGCTGGACAGAAAGGAAAGGTTCGCTGTGAATCTCTCACCAAATCTCCCACGGCATCCAGGGCGGAGGCGGCTGGCCCTGGGCGCCGGCGCCACCGGCCTGGTCTCCCTCGGCCTGGCCCTCGGGCTGACGCTGCCGAGCTCGGCCGCCGTCCAGGCCACGACCCCGTCCCCCACGGCCGCGACCGGAACCCCGTCAGCGACGCCGACGCCCACGACCGCGACTCCGGCGTCAACCGCTGGGTCGACGTCCCAGCTGTACCCGTTCGGCAAGCCGCCGGCCAAGCCCGACTACTCGGTGCCGCCACCTCCCCAGGATGCCAACCTGGTACCCACCTACACCACGAAGACGACCACCCGCATCTGGGGCACCAACCCCTATGAGGAAGCGGTGTCGGTCACCCAGCATGAATGGCCGGCGGTCATACCGCTGAACAATCCCACCGAGAACAACAACGTCCCCGACCGCCCCTGGGGCGTGACCCTGGTCACGCCCAACGACCCGATAGCCGCGATCTCGGCGGTGCCGCTCATCCACTTCCCGGACGACGCCCCCATCCTGTACGTCACGCCAAGCGGGGTTCCGGCGGTCACGCTGCACGAGATCCAGCGCCTCGGCGACACCGGCATCTCCCGGTTCCACAACGTGGACGCCTTCCTAGTGGGGCAGGCGGCCAACCCGGGAGTCGAGAAGCAGCTCAAGGCCATCGGCGTCAAGTACTACGCGATCACCGCGCCGGACGACTTCTCGCTCGCCAACAAGATCGACCAGGTCTACGGCAGCATCCAGAACTCCGACACCGGCGTGCCGCAGATGGAGACCAGCGCCAGCACCGGCGGCAACGGCGTCCAGGACGTGATGATCGGGACGCCGAGCGCCTACCAGTACATCCTGCCCGCCACGCACTGGGTGTCGCACATGCCCGCCGGGCTGTTCTGGGTCAACAAGACCGGGGCAATCCCGGCTCCCACCGTCGCCGCGCTCCAGCGCCGCCACGGCCACGCGATGATCTACGTCTGGGGCGGCCCCTCGCAGATCTCCGCCCAGGTGATCAGGGAACTGAGCGCCTACGGGTCGGTCACCCGGATCACCAACGACGACAGCGTCGCGTTCAACAAGCCGCCGGTGGACAACCCCATTGACACGGCGATCGCGTTCGCCAAGATGTGGGATCCGATGGGCATGGTGGGCTGGAGCATCAATGGGCCCGGGCACGGCTTCACCCTGGTCAACGAGAACAACTGGCAGGGGGCCGTGGCCTCGGCGCCGCTGTCGCACCTGGGATTCCACGCCCCGCTGCTGCTGACCAACAGCTCGACCACGCTGCCGGCCGACGTGGAGAACTACCTCAAGGCGGTTGCCCCCACCTTCCTCACCTCTCCGGCCGACGGTCCGTACAACATGACCTACGTCGTCGGGAGCTGGAACCAGATCAACTGGCTGGAGCAGTCGCGGATCGACTACGTCTCCGAGATGTCGAACCGGCGGGTGTACAACAACGACACCGGCAGCCGCTACGGCGACTCCGGGTCCCCAGCCTCAGGCTGACCCCGGGGCAATGCGCAGGACGCTGGCGTTCCGCTCCCCTCGGGGCAGCCGGAACGCCAGCGGCCGGCACCCCAGTGAACGGTCCTGCTCGGCAGATCGCGCCATGACAGAGGGCCCGGCGCCAACAGGCGCCGGGCCCTCATCCAGCCGCAAGCCGAATCCCCACGCGCAGGCAGACCACGATCAGCACCCGGTTCGGCCTCCGGCCTTCGGCGTCACCGGGGCCTTACCAACGCTCCAGGAGTCACCATGACCAGCAAGACCACCCGCGAGGACACCACGCCCGCGCACTCGCCAGCGCGGTCACCGGCCCCGCGCGGCCGCGCCGAGGCGCCACGGCTGAGCATCATGCCCCGGGCCGCCGGCCAGGAATCCCGGGGGGTCCGGCGCGGACTGCAGATCGCGCTGGGGCTCATCTGGCTGCTCGACGCCGCCCTGCAATTTCAGCCGTACATGTACAGCAGATCCTTCGTCAGCCAGGTGCTCGACCCAACCGCCGTGGGCAACCCGGCCGTCTTCGCCAGCCCCGCCCTGTGGGCCGACCGCCTGATGTCGCACAACCTGCCCGTGTGGAACACCGCATCCGCCCTAACCCAGCTGGCCATTGCCGTGGGCCTGCTGTGGCGGCCCACGGTCAAGGCCGCCCTGGCCGTATCCGTCGTCTGGTCACTGGCGGTGTGGTGGGTCGCCGAGGGGCTCGGCGGGGTGCTGACCGGAACCGCCAGCCCGGTCACCGGGGCGCCGGGCGCGGTCATCCTGTACGCGCTGATAGCCATCCTCGTCTGGCCCAGGCGCTCCGGAGCCGGTAACAACGGCCCCGGCCGTGGCGGCGTGGCCGCCGCGAGCCCGCTGGGCCGCCGCTGGAGCACGGCGGCATGGCTCGTGCTGTGGGCCAGCTTCGCGTATCT
Source organism: Streptosporangiaceae bacterium (assembly GCA_035308365.1). Lineage (GTDB taxonomy): Bacteria > Actinomycetota > Actinomycetes > Streptosporangiales > Streptosporangiaceae > PALSA-505. Next base: position 10,180 of record DATGGU010000085.1, on the reverse strand, counting down.
CATTCTGCAGCCCGCCGTCCGGGCGCCCCGCGCCCTGAGCGGGTACCTCGCGGGAGAAGCGGCAGATGGCCCCGGCTGGCTGGCCGCCCTGGACCGGGGCGCCGCGGCAGCCGCCGGATCCCACGGCCTGGCCATCTCCGTCGCGCTCGCCATCGTCTTCGTCTGCATCGCGGCCGGGATACTCCTCCCCGCGACCGCCCGCCCCGCGCTGGCCCTGGCCATGGTCGCCGGCCTGGCGATCTGGGTGGCCGGCGAGAACTTCGGCGAGATACTCACCGGCACGGGCACCGACCTCAACTCCGGGCCGCTGCTCATCCTGCTCGGCGCCGCGTACTGGCCGCTGCGTCCGAAGATCTCACCCCACCCCGGGACAGCCGATCTTGCCAGCCGGCGGCTAACTGGGGGCCGACCGGCGGAAAGTGGTGGCGAGGAAAGGGCAGCTCACCAGCACGGTTGCAGTTAGCAGGAATGCAGTCAGTCCGGCTAGCCAGGGGGGTAAATGGCTGCTGGCAACGATGCCGGCGGGGCCATATGCGCAGAATCGTTGAGCACGTCACCGGAACTCAAGCCAAGGGCAAGAGCAGGCGCTGGCGCGGCCACCGCAGGGATGTTCGCCTGGCAGACGGTGTGGTTCTACCTGGTGGTCAGATCGCTTGCTGGCGTAGCCGCCGGACTCACCTTCCTCGCGCTCAACCCCGCGACAAGTGATCAGCGATTGGCGGCGCGAGCAAGAGCAGCCCCCGGCTGGACCGGCGGCGAAGAACGAGCGAAAGGCGAAGTCATGCAACAGACACAGCTAAAGACCGCGCAGCTGGGAGCCACCGGCCTCAAGATCACCCGCGTCGGTTTTGGCGCTTGGGCGATCGGGGGTGGCGGCTGGGAATTTGGCTGGGGCCCGCAGGAGGACGAGGCGTCGATCGCGGCGATCCACCGGGCGCTCGAGCTGGGCGTGAACTGGATCGACACCGCGGCCGCCTACGGCTTCGGGCGCTCGGAGCAGGTAGTGGGCCGGGCGCTGGAAGGACGGCCCCAGCGACCGTACGTGTTCACGAAGGCATCGCTGGTCGAAGGGCCGGGCCGCCGGGTCGTGCACAACCTGAAGCGCGATTCGATCCTGCGTGAGGCCGAGGCGAGCCTCGGCCGGCTCGGCGTCGAGGCGATCGACCTGTACCAGATCCACTGGCCGATCCCCGAGGAGGACATCGAGGAGGGCTGGGCGGCCTTCGCCGAGCTCAAGGAGCAAGGCCTCGTGCGTCATATCGGCGTCTCGAACTTCAACACCAGCCAGCTGCGCCGGATCCAGCAGATCGCGCCGGTCGAGACGCTGCAGCCGCCGTACTCGCTCATCGACCGCGACGCGGAGACCGAGATCCTGCCGTTCGCGGAGCGCGAGGGGATCGGCGTCATTGTCTACTCGCCGATGGCCTCCGGCCTGCTGACCGGGCGGATGACCCGCGACCGGATCGCGCGCCTGCCCGACGACGACTGGCGCAAGCGCGACCCGCGGTTCCGCGAGCCGCAGCTGTCACGCCACCTCGACCTCGTCGAACGGCTTACGACGGTGGCCGCCCGCCACGACACCACGGCGGGGGCGGTCGCGATCGCGTGGACGGTGCGGAACCCGGCCGTGGACGGGGCTATCGCCGGTTTCCGCCGCGCTGACCAGGTCGATCCTATCCTCACCGCCGCAAGCATCGAGCTCACCGGCGACGAGGTCGACGAAATCGAAGCACGGAACCGGGATTGAGATGACCGGCACAAGGATCGTCACAGCCTCCGGCGGCCTGGTCTCAGCCAACCGCCGCGGCTACCTCCTCACGGCTGCGGTACTGCTGGCCACGATGGTAGGCGGGACCCTGCCCATCCCGCTGTATGTCCTATATGAGCAGCAGATGGGCTTCGGCCCGCTCGGCGTCACCGTGGTCTTCGCCGCCTACGTCGTCGGCACGCTGGCCGCGCTAGTGACGTTCGGCGACCTGAGCGACCATATCGGCCGCAGGAAGGTGCTGGCGATCGCGGTGGGCTGCGCGGCGGTCAGCACCGCGCTGTTCCTGGTCGCCTCCGGCATCGGGGTGCTCATCGCGGCGCGGATCGTCAGCGGCCTGGCGGCGGGGTTTGTCACCGGGACCGCTACGGCAGCGCTGGCCGAGCTCCAGCCGCGCGGGGACCGCCAGGCCGCCGCGGTGGCGGCCTCCGGCAGCAACATGACGGGCTTGGGCCTCGGCCCGCTGGCAGCGGGCATCTTCGCCGCGTACATAGCTATGCCGGCCCGCAGCGTGTTCTGGGCCTACCTGGGCGTCTGCGCGCTGGCTCTTGTGACGATCGCCGTCATCCCCGAGCCGGTCCGTCATCCCGACAAGGTAGTCAGGGTCCGGCTCCGCCTCGGCGTCCCGTCCGGCATGCGGGCCGTGATGCTCGGGGCGTGCCTCGGAGTGTTCGCGGCGTTCAGTGTCCTCGGGTTCTTCAGCAGCCTGGTGCCCACCTTCCTGCACGGGATCCTCGGCGTGCGCAACCTCGCCCTGATCGGGGCGGCATCCTTCCTGATCTTCATCACCGCCGCGATCAGCCAGGCGGTCTCCGCAGGCTTGCCCTCCCGCCGCAGCGTGAGCGCCGGGCTGCCGCTGCTGCTCGCCGCCCTCGCCGCGCTGGAATCGGCCCTGTTCGCTAGGGCGCTGTGGCTATTCCTGGCCGGCACCATCATCGGCGGCATCGCGGTCGGGCTCGTCTTCCGGAGCGGCCTCAGCGAGCTCAACCGGCTCGCTCAGCCCCGTCACCGGGCCGCGGTCGTGTCCACCTTCTTTGCCGCCGCCTACCTCGGCCTGGGCCTGCCCGCCGTCCTGACCGGCCTCATCTCCCAGCCGGCGGGCACCGTGGACGCTAGCGCCTATACCTCCGCACTGGTGGCCGCCATCGTGCTCGCGGCCTTCGCCGTCGTCCGGCGCAGCTACGGCACAGCGCCCGCCCCCCGGCCCCCTGCACGCCCAGCGACGGCTGGTGCTCGCCGCAGGAACCAGCCAGCGCAGGCGTGGCCCAAGGGAAAGCGTTCGCAGGGGCGGTGACGAACCATGACTAGCACCCATGAGCGAATGTCGGCCGCTCCGCTGTCGGCACGAACCATTCGCCGCCATGTCCTGTTCGGCGCGGCGATCACAGCGCTCGGCGGCCTGCTGTTTCGGCTACGACACCGGCGTCATCTCCGGGGCGCTGCTGTTCAGCGTTTGGTTGCGGCCAGAACGTCTACGTGCGGGACGGGCAGGTCACCCAGATCGAGGGCGACCCGGATTCGCCGGTGAGCCGAGGCCGGCTCTGCCCGAAGGGCTCGGCGAGCCTGCAACTTACCACCGGTGACGCGCGCCAGTACCGGGTCCGGTACCGGCGGCCGTTCGGCCCTGAGTGGGAGGACCTGGATCTCGGCACGGCCATGGACATGATCTCCGACTGGGTCATCGAGGCACGGCGCGCTGGCTGGCAGTGGGGGGTGGACGGTGCTCGTACCCGCCGGACCTCGGCACCGCCAGCCTGGGCGGGGCCACCATGGACAACGAGGAAAACTACCTGATCAAGAAGCTGTTCACGGCGCTGGGCGCGGTGCAGATCGAGAATGAGGCCCGTATTTGACGCTCCGCTACCCTCCCCGGTCTGGAGACCAGCTCCGGGCGGTAAGGGGGAAACCAACTCACCGCCAAGAACCTGCTGCTGCGCCGCCTGGGCCCGGCTGCCGAGCCGTACCAGAATTGCGGGGCGGGCACGATGATGGAGGCCGGCGAGTGCTGACCGCGGCCGGCCTGGCGGGCGCGATGCTGGCTGGCCGGAGCCGGCCGGCTGCGGCGCTGTCCGGCGCCGCGCTGATGGCCGCCTCCGCGCTGACCCGGTTCGGCGTCTTCGAGGCCGGCTGGGCCCTCTTCCCGGGACCCGAAGTACACCGTCGGGCCGCAACGCGAACGCCTCCGCGCACAGGGCGGACCAGCCGCCTGACAGCTTGCGGTCAGCGGCAGGATTCGCGCGGGCTGGCCGCGGTCATCGTTGCCAGCAGGAATGTGTGGCCCCGGGTAGCGGCACCTGCTGGATCCCCGCTAGCTGCAATGCGTTCCGGGGTTCGTACCGGGATGCTGGAACCGGTGATGTGGCTTTCCCGCCGACAGCGGGAGGGCCGCAGCGGAAAGGAGCCGTAATGGCAGGGACGAATGGCAGCGATGCCCGCGCCGCGGTGGCGGTGCTCGGCACCGGCATCATGGGCTCGGCTATGGCCGCGAACCTGGTTGCCGCCGGCCTGACCACCAGGGTGTGGGACCGGTCAGCGTCCGCGACCGGCCCGCTCGCCGACGCGGGCGCTGTGGTCGCGGCGTCGGCGCGGGACGCGGTCCAGGGTGCGAGGGTGGTGATCACGATGCTGCCTACCGCCGATGTCGTGGATTCGGTGATCTTCGACGGCGATGTGGCCGGCGCGTTCGCCGACGGATGTGTGTGGGCGCAGATGGGCACGATCGGCGTTGCGGCGACCCTGCGGATGAAAGACCGGCTCGCCGCAACCCGGCCCGGGGTCATGTTCGTGGACGCCCCGGTGTCGGGCAGCAAGGGACCGGCGCAGCAGGGCCAGCTGCTGATCCTGGCGTCGGGGCCCGCCGCCGCTGTTGACGTCGTGCGGCCGGTGTTTTCGGCGATCGGCCGCAAGACCGTGTGGCTGGGTGAGGCCGGGAAAGGCAGCCAGGTGAAGCTGGTCGTCAACGCCTACATGTCCATCCTCATCGAGGGTGTGGCGGAGACCATGGAACTCGCCGATCGCCTCGGTATCGGTCACCAGCCGCTCGCGGAGGTCATCGAGGGCGGCCCGCTCGACGCGCCGATCGCCGGCGCCAAGTTCCACAAAATGGACCAGCGCGACTTCGCCGCAGAGTTCCCGCTCGAGTGGGCGCTGAAGGACGTCGACCTCGCGATCAGCGCCGCGCGTGGCGGCACGCTGCCGCTACTGGCCGCGCTGTCCGGCCAGTGGCATACCGCTGTGGCCGCCGGGCACGGCCGCCAGGACATCAGCGCCGCCCGCCTAGCCCTAGATCACCCAACCCACCAAAACTAGAACACCGGCGCGGCACCGGACGGGCGAGAGGAGGCCGCGATGAGCGCCCTGACGTCGGCTCAGCGGCGGATGAATTCGGTGGCCGCAGCGCCCCGCCGGGCCGTCGGCTGGCCGCTGGCGTTGATCTGCGCGGCGCAGTTCGTCCTGCAGCTGGATTTCAGCATCGTCAACGTCGCCCTCCCGTCCATTCAGCGAGAGCTGCACGTCACTCCTGCAAGCCTGCAATGGCTCATCACCGGCTACGCGCTTACCTTCGGCTCCCTGTTGCTGACCGGCGGCCGGATCGGCGATCTGACCGGCCACCGCCGGCTGCTCCTGGCCGGGCTGGTGCTGTTCGGGCTGACGTCCCTCGCCGCCGGGCTGGCGACGTCGTTCGTCGTGCTGGTCGTGGCCCGGTTCGCCCAGGGGGCGAGCGCCGCTCTCGTCGCGCCGTCCGCACTGGCGGTGCTCACCGGCATGTACCGCGAAGGCCCGCCCCGGACCAGGGCCCTGGGCATCTTCCAGGCCGCCACCGCAGGCGGCGCCACAGCAGGGATCGTCCTCGGCGGCCTGCTGGTCTCCTACATCGGCTGGCGGGCCATCTTCCTGGTGAACCCGCCGATCATTGTCGTGCTGGCCGTGGCGGTGCCGCGGCTCCTCCCGCGCGACGCCGGCCAGGGCCGCACCCGCCTGGACGTGGCGGGCGCCGCGCTCGTCACGCTGTCGGTCATCAGCCTCATCTACGGGCTCAGCGAAGGCGAGGATCACGGCTTCACCGCGCCGCCGGCCGTCGCCGCCTTCGCACTCTCGGTGTTGCTTGGCTGTCTGTTCGCCCGCGCAGAGCGCCGGGCCGCTGCGCCCATGCTCCCATTCGCCATCTTCACCGACCCCGCCCGCCGGGCAGCGCTGGCCGCGATGCTGCTGATGGGCGGCGTCCTGGCCGGATACCTGTACTTCATCTCCCTGTACCTGCAAGACAGCCTGGGCTTCAGCGCCCTGAAAGCGGGCCTGGCGCTGGTCCCGGCGACCGCGACCGTCATGGCCACCTCGATGTTCCTCACCAGGCGGCTGCTCCCGAAGCTGGGCGTTAAGCGGATGCTGCTGCTCGGCCTGGCCGCCATGGGCCTTGGCCAGGCATGGCTCTCCCAGATCACCGCGAGCGGCAGCTACGAAGTCAACGTGCTCGGCGGCGTCATGCTGACCGCGTTCGGGCTGGGCGTCGCGTTCCCGACCGTCTCCATCGCCGTCACCGCGGGCATACAGGCCCGCCAGCAAGGCGTGGCGGGCGGCCTGTTCGTTACCGCCCAGCAAGTCGGCGCCGCCGCCGGGCTTGCCGTGCTCGCCACCGTCGCCGATGCCCGCACACATGCCGCCCACGGCTCTGTGGTCGCTGGTTACCGGCTGTCATTCCTCGTCGCGGTCGGCCTCATCACCGCCGCCGCGGCGATCGTCCTGGTCCAGCTCCGGCGAACCACCGCCAAGCCACCGCCGGCCGTGCCAGGCAGGCCCGCAGGGCAGCCCGCCGCCTCCGCTGCTATCCCACCTCCGCCCGCGGCGCCTCCGCGCCTGGCCGCACCGGGCGCCACCGGGCCCGAACCGGCTGATCGGTGCCCGCTCGCCCGGTGCGGGTTTGGCGGCGACGTGCACGTTCCCGGCCACGACACACCAGCGGGACGCGCGCCCGCGGCCCACTAACCCTGATCATTCACACGGGTAGCTGGCATGCTGCTGACGGCTCGGCTGGCTGTGCACATAACCGGGATTTTGCTGTCCGGGCATGGCGGTTTTCCGGCTGGCGGGCCGGTGCCGCAGGGTTCCACAGGCCCCGATGGGTATCCACAGGTCGCAGGGACAGGTTCGCGCGGGTAAGCCGGGGTCAGCAGGGCGGTGATCCGCTGCCAGGCCCGGGTGATCGCCTCGGCCCATGGCCAGTTCGCGGCGATCTTCCAGCGCCGGCGGCGTCCGCCTCGGACCAGGCGGGCGGCTGCGTTCAGGACGCGGTAGCGCAGCGTCTTCGGCTCGGCGCTGGCCAGATCGCCGTCCAGGGCCAGGAGCTTGAGCCAGGAGAGCAGGATCTGCGCGGTCATCGCGGCGGTCATCCAGGCCTGGCTGACCGTGAACTCGTGCGACGGGAAGCGGCCGGTACCGGCATCCTTGCCGGTGCGGATGGCATCTTCGACCCGGGCGTGGACCCGGTGGGCGGCGTCGATGCAGGCGTTCTTGCCCCGCCAGCCTCTGATCGTCTCCGGCAGATTGGTGACCCACAGCTGGTAGCGGTACCCGTCCTCGTGCTCGAACAGGGACAGTTTCGCGCCGGGATGGGGCCGCTCGCGGCGGGCGAAGATACGCATCGTGGCGGGCCAGCCGCTGAGCTGGTCACCGGACGGGCCCGTGCGCAGCAGCCCCGTCAGCTCGGTGACGTGCGCTTCCTCGATCCAGCAGGCCCGGTGCCCGCAGCTGGTGTCGTCGCAGGCGCCGTCGGCGCGGCGCTCGCGGGCCTCGCCGCGGTGATCGAGCGCGATCTCCCACCCGGCCTCGGGGACCAGGCGCAGCGCGGCTTTCTCCCGCTCACCCAGTTCCCAGCCGCAGGAATAGATGAGCGTGTGCCCGCGGCGGGCCGCGAGCTTGTCCAGGTGCTCCAGGAACTTGTGACTGAACCCGGCGCCGTCGACGGTGATCATGAGGCTCCGGCGGTACGCCGGCGGCAGCGCGGCAATCGCCGCGTCGGTGACCGTGATGTGGTCAGCGGCGGTATTGCTGCCCGCCGAGCCCTTGCGCAGCATCCACGCCAGCGGCTCCCCGCCGGTGTTATTGCACCGTGGAGGCGGACGGCGCATCCCCGAGGACCGGGCCAAGCTGGCCCATGACCGCGATGTCGGCCATCGCGGTGGCACCCAGCGCGATCGCGATCGCCGTGGAGACCAGCACCATGCCCCGGCCGAGCTGCGGTTTCCTGCCCTTGAGGATGAGCGCCGCGTCCAGGCGAGGGTCAGGCCGCACTGGTCGGCGAGCTTGCGCAGCAGGATCCCGCCGGCGTGGCCGACGAGGCCCTCCCCGCCGGAGGCGACCTCCAGGGCACGGTCCCAGGACGTATCCTTCATCGCGAAGGGCGCTCCGATCTGGAAATTTCTGTGGTGTGGTAACCCGAAATCTTCCAGGACCAGGACGCCCTTCACCGTCGAAACTGCGATTCCCGCCCCGCACCCGCCGGGTGCCCCAGCACCGCGCGCGCCACCAGGTAAAAGGCAGCAAAACACCAGCTCAGAGCAATGCCAAAGCGGATGAGGCGCTAACTCGTCAGATGAGTTGAATGCCAGAGGTCAGTGGGATAAAGTGCGCACAGATCGCCCGGCTCTGCGTGCCTGGGTTGATGATCGTCGAGGCCAGCGGATCCGTACCTAACGGCTGGAAGGTGCGCCTCGGCTCTGGGGACGGGCGATTACGTTGCGTGATACAACCCGCATCGGCTCCAGGTTCCCGAGCGCCGAATATTTTCATAGTGCCCGTCGATGGATTCCAGGCCAGCCGTTGGCAGATTAACTGTTATGCGTGGCCACGACCGTGGTGAACAGGTCACGGGCCGGGCCAGCTTCTGGGCATGTGCATCGCGCATGACACCGGTAATGGTCTTTATCCTGCCTGCCAGCCGGCGCATGCTGAAGAAGTGTCACGGCTCATGCTGCCGGTGCGCCGGCGGCCAAATAGCGGCGGCAGATACGCGACTAGGTCCTCGCCGGCGTCTGGGCGACGCCGGCGAGGCGGCCGGGCTGGTCAGCGCATCCCAGCCTTAGCATAGGCCGGATCCAGTGGATGGTCCTCGTTATGGTGTAGTGGGGTCTTGTGCGGGTGACCACTAAGGGGTATCTGTGACGGTGGCCGTGTAGTGACCGGAGTTGTCGGAATAAATACTGTCGTTGTAGACGATGTCCAAAGTGCCGTTATTGGCGGCGGTCCAGGTGCGGCTCGCTGCGATAACGAACCAAGCCGTGTAATTGCCGTTGCCCAGGTTGGTCCTGCCGATCAGCAGGCCGACCGGTTCGGTCGGCATGGGAGCGGGGCTGCCAGCCTTTACCGAGCCGCAAAAGACCCCGTTGAGGTACTCGGCGCCGTCGGGAGTGGTGGTCGGGTAGCCCGGACCACACGGGGGTGCCCCCTGGTACCCGTACTGGGCGCACCCAGTCCCGGTGATGCACCCGGTCGCGGTGACCGTGACCTGGTCGCCCGGCGCGATGTGCAGCGTCGCCGTGCCCGGGGGGGCTTCATCGGCGTTTACCCTTACTGTGATTGTCGTGGAGGCTTGCGCTGATGGGGCCGCTAGCAGGCCGAGTGTCAAGGCGAGCGCTGCTAACCCGGCGAATCTGGTGGCCATCTTCATCGGTAAATCCCCTTTCTGCTGAATACGGGCAACATCGATATTGATCATCTGTAGTCCTGCCTGATAGTGCGGCGCTCCTTTCGTAGCCGGGCCGTCAGGCTGGCGGTCCTGCTTAGCTGCAGGATGTGGTTGAGCTGGACGGGCTGCGAGGCTTGTCATAGTGGCTCATCCCTGGCCTTATTTCCTCCTGCGTGAGCTGGGGCGAGTGGTCCAGCGGCGAACCTGAGCGAAGACAAGCCGATTGTGAGTGGTGGAGCTGGGCGTTCGTCGGTGACCTGGTACTGGCTGAGCAAAGCGCGGCGAATTCGCGGCCGGTCAGACGACGCGGCTGGCTCAGGGAGCAGGGATCAGCCCGCAGGCGCCGTGCGCTCGTGCCGAGGAAGGCGGTGGCGACGCCCGCGACGGCCACGGGGTTTGCGGACCTGCGCATGACAATCACCTCATCTGGCTTGATATGCATCCTGCGCGCTGGGCGGGCGCGGATGAATCCGTGAAGACCGCAAGACTGTGGCTCAGTTATGAGACGAATCGGTGGAATCCGCGGAGTTGCCCGGATGGGGTTGGGTTACTCGTTGGCTGCTGCGGATCGTTGCGCCCAGTCCCGGGCCAGTTCGCTGCGGGAGCGGACGCCGAGTTTGCGGTAGATGGATGACAGGTGCGCCTCGACGGTTCGCAGGCCCATGTAGAGGTCGGCGGCCACTTCCCGGTTTGTCCGCCCGGCCGCGACCAGGCCCGCTACCTGGCGTTCGGCG
>DATGGU010000084.1:0-2778 GCA_035308365.1 Streptosporangiaceae bacterium | reverse complement strand
CACTGATGCGGACTGTTTCGATGGGCCAGGTGTAGCGGGAGTGCTCGATGGGGTGGTCGTGAGCGTCGTAGGTGGTCAGGTGGGAAACGAACACGATCGTGGCGTCGGGCAGGCCGAGGGCGTCGGCTTCGAAGGGGTTGGCGCGGCGGGCGCGGGTGTTTTGGAGCACTGAGGTGATGGCACGGCCGGTGATGGCTTGCACTGCCTGGGGCCAGGTGACATCGGGGTCGATGCTGCGGATGTCATGCTCGGCGGTGCCGGTGAGGCCGGTGAGCCAGCTGACGTGAATTTGGATGGGCTGATGGTCTTCGATGGCGGTATAGACCGCGCGGCGGACCCAGACGGGGGTGTCGTCGGCTTCGAGCGGGAGCGCGATGTTGTCGGGGGCGGTTTCCTGGTAGATGTCCAGCCGCTGGAGCTGGAGCGGGACGTCGCCGTCTGGGCCGGCGGCGTTGTACAGGCGTGCGGGCAGGGTGCGGCGGGGGCGTTTGCGGCGGACGATGTGGCCGCGGCCGCGGATGGCTTTGGCCAGGCCTTCGTGGCTGATCAGGGCGAGGGCGTCGCGGGCGGTGATGGCGGAGACGCCGTAGAGGGCGGTGATTTCGTTGCGGGAGGGGAGCAGGGCGCCGGGGCCGTAGGTGCCGTTGCGTATTTTCTCGCGCAGGTCGTTGGCGATCTTGACGTACTGCGGGAGGGTGGCCGGTGGCCCGGTGCTCATCGATCTGTTCCCTTCGGATGTCTGGCCTCCAGGTTAGCTAGCCATCCCGTATCTGCCAATGTTGGCTGAACCTGGTTGACATACCAACTCGGCTTGCCGCATGGTGGGGATACGCGATGTCGCGAACGGGAACCGGGGGCCCAGCACGGGAGGTAGCCGTTGCGGACGTATACCGCCGGGGGGCGCTGCCCAGCAGCCCAAGCAGGCAGCGCCGGGGTGATGGGGGGCCAGCTAGCAGGCCGGGGTAGTGCGGTGGATGAGCGGGCCACGCTATGAGGCACCGGCAGCGGACCGGCCGCAGTTCCCGCAGGTGGCTGGCCAGCCAGATCCGTGAGCTGGCTCTTCCCGCGCCGTTCACCGTGGCCCGGTTCCAGGCCTGGCTGGAGCAGCACTCCCAGCGCCGCGTCCGGCTGGTTGCGGCCAGCATGGAGTCAGGCGGGCCTTCGGGGGCGCTGCTGCGGCGGGGGGAGGCGGATTACCTGTATTACGAGGCGCAGACCTCCCCGTTCCACCAGGCGCATATCGTGCTGTGCCTGGCCGCCCGGCTGCTGCTGGGCGAAGGCGCCGGGATGCCGGTGGACCCGCGGCTGGTTGCGGACCTGAGCCCCCGGGTGATCCGGCTGATGCTCGGGGATCCAGCCAGCAGCATGCTGACCCATGCTGAGGCGGAAAGGTTCGCCTTCCTTGTCTTGACTCAGGCCCGGCCCGGGTTCTCCCCTGCCGCGGCGCGGCATGCCATCGGGCAGCTCGGGCCGCTGCACACGGGCTTGCTGCAGGCGGCGCCGGGGGTGGCCGACACCGGCGCGGGCGGACGACGGGAGCCGGCCAGGGTCCGGCTGTACCGTCAGGTGATCGAGATCCGGGACGCCGCGCTGGCCCTGCGGCCCTACCGGGACCCGCAGGCGGCGGGCACCGCGGCGCGGGCGGCCGGGCTTGCTGGCCAGGATGTGGCCGCTGCGGTCGAGGCGGCCGTGCTGGCCTCCGCCGTCCGCGCCAGGATCGGCGGGCACCCGGCGCGTCGCACCGCCTGCGCCACCGGCCCGGCGGGAGGTTATGACCTGCGCGGCGAAGCCGGCTGGCTGGTGAAGGTAGCGCACGCCTGGACCCAGCTAGGCCAGCCTGCAGGACCGGTCCCGGACCGGTCCCCGGAGAACCGGGCCGAGGGGTATGACCCCTCTGCCGGTCCGCCGCCCTCGCGGTTACGTTAGTTCTTGGCATGCGCACTGTTGGTGACAACATGCCGTAACAGGAGGCAGGAGACTGGTGGTGTCATCTGACCCGGGCAACCCGGTGGTGAGCGCGAAGGCCTCACAAGATCATTACGACCGGCTGGCTGCTACCTACGACGAGAACTGGGTCCACAGCCCGGCCTTCATCGAGTGGATGACCGCCCAGATCCAGCGGCGGCTGCAGATCACCAGCACCCAGCTGGCCGCCGATATCGGCTGTGGCACCGGCCTGTTCGCACGCGGCCTGGCCCAGCACGCGGCCGCGGTGGTGTGCGCCGAGCCATCCCGGGCGATGCTGGCCCAGCTCCCCATTGGCGAACGGCTGATCCCGGTGAACGCCAGCGCCGAGGACCTGGCCACCGGCCGGGTCACGTTGCCGCACGGGCGCTATGACGCCATCTTGCTGAAGGAGGTGCTGCATCACGTCGAGGACCGGGCCGCGGTGATCGGCGGGCTGGCCCGGCTGCTGCGGCCCGGTGGCCGGATGCTGGTGGTCATGCTGCCGACCCGGATCTCCTACCCGCTGTTCAGCGCCGCCCTGACGTTGTTCAGCGCGCGTCAGCCCGACCCCGCCGACGTCGCCGCCGAGATGCGCGCCGCCGGGCTGGCAGCGCAGGTGAGCTACGACGGTTTCCCGCTGACCTTCCCGGCCGGGCGGTATCTGCAGATGGTCCGCAACCGGTACATGTCCCTGCTGTCGGGCTTCGACGACGCGCAGCTGGAGGCGGGTGTGGCCGAGATCCGGCGCGCCCACCCCGAAGACTCTCTAACGTTCACCGATACCTTCGCGTTCGTCCTGGGCACGGCAGCATGAGCGGCGAACTGGATACC
>DATGGU010000083.1:0-2193 GCA_035308365.1 Streptosporangiaceae bacterium | reverse complement strand
TAGCTGGGCTTAGTCGGCATAGCCGACATGATCGGATCAATTGCGGGGTCTGCGGGGTCACCTGATGCTTGGCGACCGATTAGGCGGCGAGGTGGGCTTGGCGGGCCAGGTCGTCGTAGGCGGCCTGGTAGGCGCGGGCGGCGGCGCGCAGCCGGGATGGCGCGGGCGGGCTGGGGTCGGTGACCTGGGCCAGGCCTGGGCGGAGCAGGTGGTCGTGAGCGCGGGTGAACAGCAGCGCGTCGTGCAGGCCGGTGTCGGTGACCTGGTAGCGGCGGGTGTGCGGGATGCGGGCGATGAGGCCGTGTTCACGGAGGCGGCGCAGGTCGTACGTCATTTTCCCGGCGGTGATGTCCTCGGGGGTTTTGCCGAGGAGGGGCGCGATGAGGGTGCGCAGCTCGCGGTTGGTGAAGCCGCGGGGCAGCAGCCGGTGGATGAGCAGGGCCTGCAGCAGCGCGTGGACCCGGGGGTCGCCGAACCGCAGTGCGGGGATGCGGGTGCCGCTGGGCATGACGATGGGCGCGGTCAGGGCGGTGAAGGCCCGGGCGCCGTGGATGGGGTCGTGGCTGATGGTCTGGACGCCGAGCAGGCGCCGGTTGGCGGTGAAGCCGATCTGCCGCAGGTCGGGCAGGCTGGTCAGCCGTTTGGGGATGCCGAAGTCGGCGGGCGCGTCGTTGATGGTGGTCTCGGTCCGGATGGCCCGGCCGAGCTTGTGGTACTGCTTTATTTTCGAATGCTTGTAGTCGATGTGCAGGCTCGGGACCACGCCGTCGGTGATGACGCGGGTGCGGAACCGGCCCGGCGTCGGGCGCTTGCCGCGGCGGATGATCTTGCGGCCGAAGACCAGCGCGACCTGGTCCGGGCGGCCGATGTCGAGGTTGTCGCGGATGACCTGCTCGAAGAAGATCCGCCCGGCGGCAGGCCGGCCCAGGACCTGGGTGAGGGAGAACTCGGCCTGCAGGATCGACAGCTCGTAGCGGTAGTCCGCGGCGATGTCGCCGGCGGTGAACGGATGCGGCAGTTTGCGCAGCCATTTGCGCAGCAGGGCGTCGATGTCGGCTGGGCCGAGGCGGTCGCAGATAGCTTGCAGCGCCGCCGTGTCCCCGGCGGCGAACCCGTTATCCAGCGGCTCGAAGCTGATCCCGGCCCGGGCAGCCTGCCGCTTGGCCCATTCATGGCCGTTGATGCACAGCTTGCCGGTATAGGGGAAGTAGGTGCAGAACTTGAGGAAGAACGGGCCGAAGTCCGCATCGACGCAATAAAAATAGAAGTAGTTGACCAGCGCGCTGGTCTTCACCAGCCACGCGTAGGAGCTGCCGTCGGCATGGTAGCGGCGCTGGGTCCGCCACACGGTCGCCTTCTCCTGCGCCCGCCCCACGTACAGCACCCCCTCGGTGCCGGTGAAGCCAGCCAGGTACCGCTGCGTCACCTCGTCCTTGCGCTCCTTGCCGAAATGCACCAGGTCCAGGCCGCGGGCGTCGATGAAGTGATGGATATCCGCGACGAACGCCTTGGTCATCGGGTCCATCAGCGCCGTGCTGGCGTAGGCATGGCCGCGGTGACTGGTGAAGAACGCGGCCGCTCCCGCGCCGTGCTGCAGCCGGGGCTGCCACACGTTCAGGTACATCCGGTCAATCGACTCAATCTCGAAGACCACATGGCCGGAAAGGACATCAGCAGCAGAACGCGGTAGCGTCATGACAGGCTCCGGTCAGGCACAGGCCCGAAGGCCACCAACCGCACTCACGCGGTCATAGACGTGACACAGCGTGTCACCGTCCCGCACTGGCCGGAGCCCCTTTCACGCACATAACCCGCAAGAACACGCCTCGTCGGGTTGGGGGCGGAGCCTCCCGCTAGTTTTGCGGAGTGATCGAGGACCCTTACCGGGACGCCGACCTGGTGCGCCTGTACGACCTCGACAACCCCGGCGGTCAGGACCACGCCTTCTACCGGGCGCTGGCCGATCAGGTCGACGCTCACCTGATCATCGACCTGGGCTGCGGCACCGGGCTGCTGACTCGGTCGCTGGCACGGCCGGGCCGAACCGTGATCGGTGTCGACCCGAGTCCCACCATGCTGGGTTATGCCCGTCAGCAGCCCGGTAGCGAGTCCATGACTTGGATCCACGGTGACGCATCGGCGCTCGCCCCGAACGGTACCGCGGATCTTGTCCTGTGTACCGGCAATGCGATC
>DATGGU010000082.1:0-32631 GCA_035308365.1 Streptosporangiaceae bacterium | reverse complement strand
GTACTGGACTGGCACGCGGACCCGTTGCAGGAAATGGTGGTCGTGGGCGCGACCGTGTCGGCCGTCTTTGCCGCGCTCGCGATCGTGCTGAAGGCCGCCCCGGCCGGGGCGCCGCCCGGCTGTCCGGCATTCTGCACCCAGGTGAGGAAGGTGTTCAGGTCGCCCAGGTCGATCCACCCCGGCGAGGCGGTGCAGGTGCTGTAGTTCGAAGGGTCCTGGGTCTGCGAGCACACCTTGCCGATCACGATGGGGACCCAGCCGCCGCCGTGCGCGGCCGCACCGGACACCAGGGACTCCAGGTTGGCCAGGCTGATCTGCCCGGTGGGGGCGTAGGCCCGCAGGGCCAGCCAGTTCTTCGGCGGCAGCGTCTCCGCGTAGAGCGATCCAGCCGGCGACAGGCTGCCAGCGGTCCTGGCGTTCCCGTAACCGCAGTTCTGGACTTCGCTCTCGATCGTGGTGGTGAACGCACCACCCGGGTAGGCGAAGCTGAACGGACTGAGCCCATGCTGGGCAATCGCCTGACGGTCATTGCAGATCTCGGCGATCTGCTGCTGCGCCGTGAGCGTGGTCAGGCTGGTGCCGTCGACGGTCTTGCCGCCGATCTCGTCACCTGCCGCGGCGAGAGTGCTCAACTGAGACCATGACATCGTCGCCGAGCGGCCGACGGTTCCGCTGTTGACATAGAACGTCGCGGGTACGCCGTGCGGTTGCAGCGCCTGCTGGTAACCGAGCGTGTACTGGCTGAGGGCGCCGTTATCGAATGTCAGCGAGACAACGGTCGAACCGCTGGCCCCGGCAGCGGGCGTGGCGAGTGCGACCGCGCCGACGGTCAGCACGATGGACAAGCCCGCCAGCGCCAGCCGGCTGTGCCGGGCAAGCGTGCGGTGCGGGCGGCGGCGGCCGTGCCGCACGAACTCAGGTAGCAACGCGCTCACCCCTCCCGGTTCATCCCCCGGCGGCGGCACGGATCGGGGAAGCGGGTCCCGTTGACCATGCATGCTGACAAATCAGGGCATAACGCCGCCGTGACATGATCAATCGTTGCCGGTTGCCGACCTGCGTAACACCCTCATCAGGCGTAGACAGCCTGCGCATCAGCTCCGGCAGGCCTCAATTGACATCAGGCCGCAACGCCTCGAGATGCGGACGGCTCATCGCCACTGCTTCGAGGGTGGAGTGGACGCCGAGCTTTGCCATCAGGTTCTGCATATGCGTGCGGACCGTGTTCGCGGACAGGTGGAGTTGCTCTGCCACCTCCCGGCGCCCGGCACCCGCTGCCAGGCAGACCAGGACCTCCCGCTCACGGGGAGTGAGCGCGCCGAGCAGCCGGTCGTCGTCCCGGCGCTGGTCAAGGTCCTGCATCAGCAATCCAAGCACCCGTCCGGCCTCGGCCGGGGGCAGCCAGGTCTCCCCCTGGGCCACGCCGCGGATCACGTTGAGCAGATGCTGAAGCGACTCACTCTTGGCCACCCAGGCGACCGCTCCCGACCGGACCGCGTCGACGATCCGTTCCGGTTCTGACGAGTGACTGAGTATGACGACCCGAGGGGGCTCCTCCCGGTCGCACAGTTCCTCACAGAGCCGCATCGCGGCCCGGTCGGGGAGGTCACCGTCGAGCAGCATGACGTCGGCATGCCGCCCCACTATCAAGCACTGGGCCGGCGTCCGTGCGTGTACGGCCGCCACCACCTCGACGTCGTCCTCGGCCTCCAGCCGGGCCGCGAGAGCATCGGCGAAGGTTCGTTCCTGGTCGACGACGAAGACGCTGATTCCCATGCTCGTGAGCGTGTCTCACCCCTCACCCTTAGTGAAACCCCTGCCTGCCGTGGCCTTGCTACGACAATTGAGGGGGCGGTCTCCCCGGTCTGCCCCGCTGGGCATTCCCGCCGGCATCAGCGTGGGCTACGCGGACAACTCGGCGACCAGCCCCTCGCGGCTGGCCAGCGCGGCCGCTTGCAGCCGCGAGTGCGTCCCGAGCTTGCTGAGCAGGTTCTTTACGTAGGTCCGCAGGGTGCTCGCGGCGATGTTCATCTCATGGGCCATTTGCCCGGTCCCCTGGCCCGCGACGATCCGGCGCAGCACTTCGGTCTCCCGCGGGGTCAGCTCGTACGGCGGCTCGCTTCGCTGGGATGCCGCGGCACGCGGATAACCCGGCAGCCCGGACTCGAACACGGTCCCGCCCGACGCGACAATGTCCAGCGCCCGGACGATCTGTGCGACGTTCTGGTCCTTGCTCAGAAAGCCGGCCACGCCCAGCCTGCGCGCCTCTCCCGCGACCGAGGGGTCGGCCGTACTCGTCAGGATCACCACGGCGGTACCCGGCTGGCGCAGCCTGATCGCGCGGACCGCGGCAAGGCCGTCCGCATCGCCGCAGGCTCGCGGGTCTAACAAGTAAACGTCGGGCTGATGCGCTCTCACCGCCGCGACGCCGGCGGCGGCCGAGGTCGTGATCGCCACGACCTGGTGGCCGCACGCCGTCAAAGCGGGTGCAAGTGCCTCATCAAGGATCAGGTTGTCATCACAGAGCACTACGCGCATGGTTCCCCCCACAGTGGATAGCCCCGGTCAAGCTTGGTACCTGGGAGGCGAAATCACATCACGCCGCGGCGATTTGAGCGCTCAGGTCTCTAAACGCTGCCGCTAACCGCTGCTGGCTCACCGCTCGCAGCAGCGCGCCCAGCAGCGAGCGCGGGTAGGCCGCCTCGCCGCCCGCTACCGCGCGCACGATCTGGGGCAGCCTGCGCGGGTTCACGTCTTTGCCAAGGTAGCCGTGGGCGCCCGCCCCGGCGGCCGCCAGGGCGCCTTCCTCATCCGGAGTTGCCGTCATCAGGATGACCTTGGTAGCGGGCAGTGCCTTGCGGATCGCCCTGGCCGCTGCGAAGCCGTCACCAGGCATGTGCACGTCGAGCAGGCACACCTCCGGCCGTTCCCGCCGCGCTGCTGCAACGGCTTCGGCGGCGGTCCCGGCCTCGGCACAGATCTCGAGCCCTCCCCGCTCGAGATCCTCGCGGAGTGCCAGCCTGATCCGCGAATGATCGTCTGCTATCAAAACCCGCAATGACGATGTTTGCACCCCGCGCAGTATCCTCGCCATTCATCCGGGCGGGCAAGCTACTGGGTATTACTACCCGCTCAATTGCCTGAGCACTAGTCGGCTGCTGCCGGTGGGCTATCTTTCTGCTCACGAAAGAGCCTGATCGCGGCGGTCCGGTCGGCGACTCCGAGTTTTCGCACGATCGAGCTGATGTGCGCCCGTACCGCACTGGCCGAGAGCACGAGGCGGTCCGCGATCTCGGCGGTCGAGTGCTCGCAGGCGAGCAGTTCGAGCACCTCCCACTCCCGGCTCGTCAGCCGGCGCTGGGCGATGTCATCGCCGGCCAGCGGCCGCCAGCGCGGCTCCCGCCCGTGAAACCGCTCGAGTACCCGCGTGACGAGCAGCCTCGGCATGGCCGCTTCCCCCCGGCACACGCCGTAGAGCGCATCGGGAAGGCGCCGGATGTCCATTGTCTTCAGCAGATACCCGTCGGCACCCGCCCGTAGTGCGGCGAAAAGGTCGGTGTCATTGTCGGAAACGGTCAGCATCACGATCTTCGTCTGCGGCAGCCGCGCGCCGATCTCCCATGCGGCGGCCAGGCCGCTGCCTGGCATCCGTATGTCGAGCAGGCAGACATCGGGGTGCTCACGCACCGCGGCCTGCACTGCTTCGACGGCGTCTGCCACCTGCGCGCAGACTTCGAACCGCCGGTCAGCGTCGAGTGCCTGCCAAACGTCATGGCGGGTCGGCGCATGATCATCGGCGATCAGCACGCGCAGCGGTCTTGTCTCGGCACTCAAACGGCGACGTCTACCTCACTTCCGCGACCGGGCGCGGAACGGATGCGCAACTCCCCACCTACCGACCGGGCGCGCTCCCGCATGCCGGTGAGCCCGAAGCCGCTGACCGGGGCGGCAGTGTCGAACCCGCATCCTCGGTCCATCACCCGCAGCCTTACCAAAGAAGCGTCACGTTCCAGGCGGACCGTTACACTCGGGGCGCCACTGTGCTGGGCCGCGTTGGCCACGGCCTCACAGGCGATCCGGATCAGCGCCTCGGTGCGCGTCGGCGAAAGCTGGACACCCGGAACAAGATCGAGCTTGAGCTCGATTCTGAACCGTTCCGCGATCTCGGACGTCGCGTCGGCCAGCGCGATCTCCGCATCCCGGTGCCGCGGCGGAGCGAGGGCGCCGATGGCCGACCGCAGTTCTGCCACGGCCCGTTCGACGGCGGGCCGCAGCTTCGCCATCGTCTCCGCACTCGCCTCACCGGCGGCGAGATCGAGATTCCGGGAGATGTAGGCCAGTTCCTGCGCCAGCCCGTCATGCAGGTCACGTGCCATTCGCCGGCGATCCTCCAGTACCGCTGCCGCGGACAGCGCGTTCCAGTACGACCAGATCTCCCTCAGGCAGCCGAACAGGAGGGCGCCGTAGAAAGCGAACCGGAATATGTCGCCGGTATAGAGCACGGACTGGGAAAAGGAAGTCGGAAACAATGAGTAGTTGACGTGCGAAACCACCGCCAGGGTCGCCGCCACCGCCAGCCAGCCGAAGAACTCGTCGCCCAGCCGCCTGGAGCGGCGGAGAAACCCGAGGGCGGCCAAGCCGTAGAGCAGTGCCACCAGCAATTCGAGCACGAGAAGCATGGGCTGACCATGAAAGCCCGGCTGCGGTTGCCCGGCCGGCCCCAGCGTTCCCGGCGCCCGGTGCACGGAGAAGATTCTCGGCGCCCAGTGCGCGGACAATGTGTGCACGAACACGACAGCGAGCCCGATCAGGCAGGTCACGGCGAAGGCTGCCAGCGCGATCACGGGCCCAGCCCGCCGCAACTCATACCGCGGGATGAATGCGGCGAGAATGAGCAGCAACGCGCCGAGCGAACGGGCCAGCGGAGCACCCCAGACCGTCAGGTCATCGGGGGCCCACCCGGCCACCGTCGGAACCGTCACGAACAGCAGGTTGGAAAGTGCGAGCACCGCGAACGCGGACGCCAGCAGCAGTTCGTTCAGGTAGGTGCGCCGGCGCAGCCGGCCGAACATCAGGAACATGGCGAACAGCGCGATGAGCGACCCCGACGTCTCGACCGCGATCCGCACGGACGGCCACCGGTAACCCGGGTGCAACTGTGGCATCAGGGCGAACGCGAGTGTGGCTGCCCCGGAGACCAGTGCCGTCGCTACGAGCGTGGAGCCGGCACCGTACCGCCCGCTGGCCGTGACGCCGGGCGGGCCGGCGCCGGAGTCACCGTCCGCCGGGGCCGGCCCGCGCCAGGCCAGCAGATTCCGCAGGGCAGGCAGCCCGGCCATGCTCAGCCGGGCCCGTGTGCGCCGCCTGCTCCCTGACCGGGTGATCTCATGAACTCCCGCTGACCACGAACATCATGGCAAGCGGGCGATCGGCCGCCTGTCGGCCCGGACGTTGCAAGAGCATCGGCGCTCGGCATCTGTACCACCGGTCCCCCCCGGCCTGTGCCACGCAACAGGGCCCCGGCGTATGCAGCCTGGCCCTGGGTGAGCGTAATTCGGTGTAAATCTACACCAACTTTGACATGTCGCCCAGGTGTATGGCAGGTAAAACACCGAGGTCAGCTAGCAACTGTACCGGTTAGCCACCGGGGCCCACCCCAACCGTAAGGAGTGGGCCCGGGTATCGCGTAGTTCTGGCGGCTGGTGCGCTCAGCCGATCGTCACCGGAACCGGGGACGAGGCGATGCCGTTCGCGATCACCACGAGGGTGCTCGGCCCGGCCGGGGTCGTGCCCGGGATGGTGAACTTGGCCGACGAGGCCGCGCCGGGGGCAACCGAAACGGAGGTCCAGTCGCTCGTTCGCGCGTAGGTGACCACGCCGGTCTTCGTGTTGGTGATCCGCACGATGGGGAAGTTGGTGGCGCTCTGGACGTCGTCACCGTAGGCAGAGCCCTGGTCCAGCCCGGCAAGCTGTGTGCCGGCCAAACTGGCGGTCTGGCCTGGGGTGAAGCTGAACGAGCTGAGCCCCGTGATCGAGGGCGCCCAGGCCGGGTTGGGAGTTCCGCCGGCCGTGTAGACCTGCATCTTGTGGGTGCCGTCGCCGAACAGTATCTGCCCGTTCGGCAGAACCAGCAGCCGCGTGTTGTACGAGGTGTCGAGGGCCGCGGTTGGGACATCGGGCACCGGGACCAGCTTGTGCGTGCTGGCGTCGTACATGAAGAACACGATCGGCGTGTTGTAGACGCACGGGCTCACCGGGAACAGCACGTTGCCATCGGGCAGGACGGCACCGGGCCCATCCGCGGCATCATACTGCACGCCGCCGATCGTGGGGATCGCGGGTCCGTTGACCCATTTCGCGGCCGCATAGTTGTAGAGCGCGGTGGGGGCCGGCGTGTGCGCGGTGCACTTCGCCGGTGCGATCTGACCGTTCCCGCCGCCGACAACAAGCGTGTTACCGCCCGGCATCTCAACCTGCGGGCCGAGTTCAACCGCATTGCTGTTGACCGGCGACTTCACCGTGTTCCCTGCGCTCGACCAGCTCAGGCTGGCCGGAGTGAACAGCTCGGTGGTCGGGGTCAGCCATGTATCGACGGTCAGGAGCTGACCGCTCGGCAGGAGCGTCCAGCCTTCCTCGTCATTCGGGTCGTTCTTGCCCTCCCCGCCGAGGGTCGTCCAGTCATGGCCAGACTGGTTGAAGAGGGCATCGTTCTCGGTGAACACCGGGTTCGGCGTCAGGCAGTCCTGGCACGCCTGGGCCAGCATGAAGGTGCCGTTGGCGAGCACGTCGCCCTGGGCGTCCCCGATGTTCGACCAGCCCACGGGCGGGGCGACCGGCCGCCACCTGTTCGTGACCGGGTTGTAGATGGCGCCCTTGCTGGTCCACGCCGGGGTTCCGCCGAGGTACTCGCCGCCCTCGGTGATCATCTGCCCGTTCGGCAGGATCGCCGAAGCGAAATACAACGGGTCGTAGCCCTTCGGCATCGACGCGATCTTGCTCCAGGTTCCGTCGGCGTAGCTGCCCTTGGAGTCCGGCGTGAGCTTGTACCAGGCGCTCGTACCTCCGGCGGGCGGCTCGGCATGGACCAGCACGGTGCCGTCGCTGGCCAGGAGCATCGTGCCTGGATCGAACGAAGGCTGATGGCGGAGCGGCTTCCAGGGCGACGCTTTGCCCGCGGCGATGTTCGGCACCCTCGAGGCTGGCGCCGGACGCCCCAAGGGCGGGTCAGCGTGCAGGTGGAAACCCGTGAACGAGTGGGTGGCCCGGCCTGCCGCGGGGTGTGCCCCGGCACCCGCCATGGCGGCGCCGGGTATCAGGGCGGCCAGCGCGGCGATCGGTGCAGCCACGCCCAGACCCAGGCGAGATCGACGGCTCAGTTTGATCAACGCTCCTCCAATCAGATTTGCTCACCGTTGAGGCCCGGTCGCCGTGACCGCAGGACCGGAGGTGATCATCCACGCTGATCGTAGTCATCCGCACATCCCCCATGTCAGCCCCTTTCAGCCCTCGGTGAAAGATGACGGGCGCGCAACGTGGCAGACTCGGGCGGGTGCCTTATGACCGCGATGTGAAGGCGTTCGACGGGCGAGCACCCGGGTATGAGGCTGGCTGGCGCGGGCGCCTGCACCACGAGATCTCCGGCCGTGCCGTCCAGGTTGCGCTGGCAGCGGCACCAAATCCGCGCCGGGTGCTCGATGTCGGCAGCGGGCCACCCGGCTGCTCACCGCCGTGGGCTTCCGCTCCCTGCAGTGGCACCGCCTGTATGCCGCGATCATCCAGACGGTCACGGCCACGGTTCATTGAGAGCCCCTGGAACATAACAGAGTAGACGTTCAAGATCACAGATAGGCTCATCCCCGCACGTATCCTTGTGCCGTGAAGACTGCGCACGACATCATCGCGATGCTGCCCGATGAGGTCCATGCAGAGGTGATCGAAGGGGAAGTCATCGTGAACGCAGCCACGCCTGCGGGCCGCCATGCGAAGATCGTCCTCGCGGTGCGCCGGGCGTTCCAGCGGCGCGGCATCGACAATCTCTTTGAGAACACCACACTCCTCATCGAACACGGCGAGGCCGAGTATGTACCGGATCTCGCGCAGTGGCCGGAGCACCTTATCGACGGCGATACATGGGAATTTCCCGCGGCGGAATGCAGCTTCGCGCTCGAGGTAGTCTCCGGCGACCGGCCGGGGAAGCGTCAGCGAGACTATGACAAGGCGCTCGGGTACGCACGCGGCATGGTGCCGGTCTTCCTGCTCATCGACCCGGTCGAGTCCACCTGCACGCTGTTCACCGAGCCAAAGGCCGGTGAATACTCGGTGAAGCAGATCGTCAAGTTCGGTGAGCCGCTGCTCATCCCGGCCGGCGACAGCACCGTCGAGCTTGCCACCGAGAATCTTTGACGAGTGCTGGGAGGAAATTCATGATCGACGGCACTCTGATAATGGAGAGCCTGCGGGCCGGGACGGACCTGAAGGGCCTGAAGCTGACCGTTCGCCAGACGCTGACGGCGCGCTACGACTGGTTGCTGTAGACCCGGGTGGGGTCGATGAGGACGGCGGCGCGGCGTTGTTCGGCCATGACGCGGTCGTATTCGGCCCAGTCCTCGTGCTCGCCGCCGGCGGCGATGAACACCGCGCGGCGGAGCAGGCGCAGGCCCTCGTCGTCGAGCCACGGCCGGGGGTCGCCGGGCCCGGCTATCTCGGCCCGTCCTTCGATCGCCGCCCACCGCCAGCCGCTGCGGAAGGTCGCGGTGACCTGCGGCCGGGCCCGGAGGTTGGCCAGCTTCACCGGGCCGTAGGTGACGAAGGCCAGCACCGGGTTTCCGGTTGATGGGTGGTCCAGCACACCGGCGTTCACCAGCGAGGCTTGGATCGTGCCGTCCGCCCGCAGGGTCGAAATCACTGCCAGGTACTTGTCTTCGCGGCCGATCGCGACCGCCTCGTCCAGTGTGGTCATTGCCATCCTCTTAGCTGATTGACGTCCAGTACCTGCAGGACGGCCTCTCCGGCCGCGTCCGAGGCGGCCAGGTCGACCCGGGCGCTGATGCCCCAGTCGTGGTCACCGGCCGGGTCGTCGAAGATCTGGCGCACCATCCAGTGGCCGGGGTGCTCGTCGATGATCAGCAGGGCCGGGCCGCGGGCGTCCGCACCGGTGCCGATCTCGTCGTGCTCGCCGAAGTATGGGCCGAGCGCGCCAGCCCAGGCGCCGGCGTCCCAGCCGTCGGCGGCGTCCAGCTCGCCCAGCTCCTCGTAGCGGCCGAGGGCGGCCAGCTCGACCCGGCGGAACAGGGCGTTACGGACCAGGACACGGAACGCGCGGCGGTTGGCGGTGACCGGCGGCGGGCCCTGGGAAACCGCGGCGGCCGTCGCAGCGGCGCCGGTCCCGTCCCGCAGCCGCTCCCACTCGTCGATCAGGCTTGAGTCGACCTGGCGGACCAGTTCGCCCAGCCATTCGATCAGGTCGGCGAGTTCCTCGGTCCTGGCTTCCTCGGGCACGGTTTGGCGCAGCGCCTTGTAGGCGTCGGCCAGGTAGCGCAGTACCAGGCCTTCGCCCCGGGGCAACTGGTAGAAGCCGATGTACTCGGTGAAGTTCAGCGCCCGCTGGTACAGGTCCCGGGCGACCGACTTGGGTGCCAGCTCGTGGTCGGCGACCCAGGGGTGACCCTGGCGGTAGATCTCGTAGGCGCCCTCCAGCAGGTCTGCCAGCGGCCGGGGGTAGGTCACCTGGTCGAGCAGCTCCATCCGCTCTTCGTATTCGATGCCGTCGGCCTTCATCTGGGCGATGGCCTCGCCGCGCGCCTTGTGCAACTGAGCCGACAGCACCTCGCGCGGATTGTCCAGGGTGGACTCGATCACCGACAGCACGTCCAGGGCATACTCCGGCGACTCCCGGTCCAGCAGCTCGATCGCGGCCAGCGCGAACGGCGACAGCGGCTGGTTGAGCGCGAAGTCCTCCTGCAGCTCCACGGTGAGGCGCCAGCGGCGGCCCCAGGCGTCCTCCTTGGCCAGGCGCTCGATCACGCCACCGGCCAGCAGGGCGCGGTAGATCGCGAACGCCCGGCGGATGTGCTTGCGCTGTGCGGCGGGGTCCTCGTGGTTGTCGGTCAGCAGGTGGCGCATGGCCGCGAACGCGTCACCGGCCGGACGGTTGATCACGTTGAGCAGCATCGCGTGGCTGACCACGAAGCTGGACCGCAGCGGCTCGGGATCGGAGGCGACCAGCCGCTGGAAGGTGGGCTCGCCCCAGGAGACGAAGCCGTCGGACGGCTTCTTGCGCACCACCTTGCGCCGCTTCTTCGGGTCGTCGCCTGCCTTGGCCAGCGCCCGCTCGTTTTCCACGACGTGCTCGGGCGCCTGCACCACCACGTTGCCGACCGTGTCGAAGCCTGCCCGGCCCGCCCGGCCCGCGATCTGGTGGAACTCCCGGGCCTGCAGATGGCGGGCCTTGGTCCCGTCGTACTTGGACAGGGCGGTGAACAGCACGGTCCGGATCGGCACGTTGATGCCGACGCCGAGGGTGTCGGTGCCGCAGATGACCTTGAGCAGCCCGGCCTGGGTGAGCGTCTCCACCAGGCGCCGGTACCGGGGCAGCATTCCGGCGTGGTGCACGCCGATGCCGTGCCGGACCAGCCGGGACAGCGTCTTGCCGAAGCCGGCGGTGAACCGGAAGTTGCCGATCATCTCGGCGATGGCATCCTTCTCCGCACGGGTGCACACGTTGATGCTCATCAGCGCCTGGGCCTGCTCCACGGCGGCGGCCCGGGTGAAGTGCACCACGTAGATGGGTGCCTGCCTGGTTTCGAGCAGCTCCTGCAGGGTCTCGTGCAGCGGGGTGAGCACGTAGGAGAAGACCAGCGGCACCGGGCGCTGCGCCGACGTGACGACGGCGGTCGGCCGGCGGGTCCGCCTGGTCAGGTCCTGCTCGAACCGGCTGACGTCGCCCAGGGTGGCCGACATCAGCACGAACTGCACCTGGGGCAGCTCGATCAGCGGCACCTGCCAGGCCCAGCCGCGCGCCGGGTCGGCGTAGAAGTGGAACTCGTCCATGACCACCTGGCCGATGTCGGCCATCTCACCGTCGCGCAGCGCGATGTTGGCCAGGATCTCGGCCGTGGCGCAGATGATCGGCGCGCCGGCGTTCACGCTGGCGTCGCCGGTCATCATGCCGACGCTGGCGGGCCCGAAATCCTCGCACAGGGCGAAGAACTTCTCCGATACCAGCGCCTTGATCGGCGCGGTGTAGAAGCTGCGCGTTCCCCTGGCCAGCGCCGCGAAGTGCGCCCCGGCCGCGACCAGGCTCTTGCCGGACCCGGTCGGGCTGCTCAGGATCACGTTGGCGCCGGACACGACCTCGATCAGCGCCTCTTCCTGATGCGGGTACAGGCTGAGGCCCCGGTCCTTGGCCCAGCCCGCGAAGGCATCGAACACGGAGTCCGGGTCCGTGGATGCAGGCAGCAGATCGGTGAGGGACGGCATGTCTATAACAACTACCGGTTCTTCCGCAGAAATCCCCGCAGCCGCTCCAGTGGCCAGGTGTTGATGATGTCGCCGGCGGTGAGCCAGCCGCGCTGCGCCGAGCCCACGCCGTAGCGCGGGCGGCCCAGCTCGGAGGTGGCGTGCGCGTCGCTGTCGATGGCGAACTTGACCCCGGCCGCCTTGGCCCGGCGCAGGTGCTCGTCGGGCAGGTCGCGGCGGTGCGGCGAGCCGTTGATCTCCAGGGCCGTCCCGGTGCGGGCGCAGGCGGCGAACAGCTCGTCCAGATCCACGTCCACCGGGTCGCGGCGGCCGATGACCCTGGTCAGCGGGTGGCCGATGACGTTGACGTACGGGTTCTCGCAGGCCCGCAGGAACCGGCGGGTCATCTCCGCGCGGGGCTGGCCGAAATGCGAGTGCACCGACGCCACACAGATGTCGAAACCGGCCAGGAACTCCCCCGGCCAGTCCACCGAGCCGTCAGGACCGATGTTCAGCTCGGTTCCATGCAGCAGGGTGAGCCCGGCCGAGCCGTCAAGGGCGCGCACCTGCTCGCGCTGGGCCAGCATCTTTTCGCCGGTCATCCGGTGCATCACCAGGTCGGGCGCGTGATCGGTGATCGCGTAGTACTCGTAGCCGCAGGCCGCCGCCGTGGCCACCATGTCCTGCAGTGAGGACGCGCCGTCGGTGAGGTCGGTGTGCGTGTGCAGGTCACCGCGAAGATCATCCAAGGCAACCAGTGAAGGCAGCGTGCCGCGCAGCGCGGCTTCTATCTCGCCGCCGTCCTCGCGCAGGGTGGGCGGCACCCAGCTCATGCCCAGCGCCTGGTAGATCTCCTCCTCGGTCCGGGACGCGATCAGCTCGCCGGTCTCCACCCGCAGCAGCCCGTACTCGGACAGCCGCAGCCCCAGCCGGACGGCGATTTCGCGGGTCCGCACGTTGTGCGCCTGCGACCCGGTGAAGTACTGCAGCGCGGCGCCCCAGGACGCGTCCGGCACAACCCGCAGATCCACCTGAAGGCCGCGCCGGGTGCGTACCGAGGTCTTGGTGTGCCCACTGGCGATCACCTCGGTGACGCTGGGCAGGGCGGTGAACGCCGCCATCAGCGGGCCGCTGACCCCGGCCGAGATTTCCCCGCAGTCGACGGCGGCCAGCAGGTCGATGTCGCCGACCGTCTCCCGCATCCGCCGGGCCGAGCCCGCGTAGGTGCACCGCAGGCAGCCGGGGACGGCGGCGAGCGCGGCCACCATTTCCCCGGCGACGTCAAGGCCGGAGCTCAGCAGCACCCGCTCCCCCGACTGGCGCAGCAGCTCAATGCCGCGCAGGATCCGCTCTTCGCTCTTGGCCCCGAACCCCTTGAGGTCGCGCAGCCGCCCGGCCTTGACGGCCTCGGTCAGCTCGGCGACCGAGCCGATGCCCAGCTCGGCGTGCAGCTGCATGGCCCGGGCCGGGCCGAGCGCCGGAATGGCGATCATCTCGCGGACCGCGGCGGGTATCCGGGCCCGGATCTCATCGACGGCCGCGATGCTCCCGGTCGCCAGGTACTCGGCGACCTTGTCCGCGACCGACTTGCCGACGCCGGGGATCGCCCGCAGCTCACCGGGGCTGAGCCGGGACACGTCCGCCGTGGCGCCCTTGATGGCGCGGGCGGCCTTGTCGTAGCTGCGCGCCCTGAAGGCATCCCCGCCGGTGATCGAGATCAGCTCGGCGTACTCCCCCAGCAGCGCCGCGACCTCATCGTTGGGACGTGGCATGCCAGCATTGTCTCCTGATGAGCACGCGGAAAGCGGGAGCACTCCTGATCGTCGCGGCCGGTCCGCCCGGCGGCGGCACCGTTGCCGCCCTGTCACCTGGCGACGGCCGGATGCACGGCCAGGCCGCCGTCGCCCAGCCGCTGCACATCGTCAGGCATCCCCGGGGCGGTCACATATACGCCGCGTCCGCCGCTGGCCCCGGTTCGATCGTGGCGCTGCGCCTCACGGCCGGGGGAGAGCTGCACCCGGTCAGCGAGGCACCGAGCGAGGGCGCCACGCCCTGCCATCTGGCCATCGACCCGACGGGCCGCTTCCTGCTGACGGCCAACTATGACGGCGGCACCGTGGCCGTCCGCGCACTGGGCCAGGACGGCCGCCTCGGCCCGGTCACCGACGTCGCCGAACTGCCGCCGCCGCGGCACCCGGCCGACCCGGGCCGGCAGGACAAGGCGCATCCGCACCAGGTCGTCTTCGACCCGGCGGGCAGCCACCTGCTGGTCAGCGATCTGGGCACGGACCGCGTCCTGGCTTTCCGGCTTGATGGGCACAACGGCCGTCTGCACCAGGCAAACGTCTGCGCCCTCCCGGCTGGCTCCGGCCCGCGCAACCTTACGTTCCTGCCAGGTGCCCCGACGGAGGTCTACATAGCCTGCGAGCTTGACTCGACCGTAAAGAAGAATGAGTACAACCCACGAACGGCGGCCCTCACGCCGCGCCATTCCACCCCAGCCGGGCAGCGGCGGGCCGTCCGCAACTACCCCGGCGTGATCGCCGTCTCGGCCGCACACCATCGCGTCTACGTGGCCAACCGGGGCAACGACACCATCGCCACCGTCGCACCGGCCGGCCTCACCGAGACCCCCTCGGGCGGCTCGTGGCCGATGGACATCGCCGCGACCGGCACCGCCCTGCTCGTCGCCAACCGCGACACCGGCAACATCGCGACGCTGGAACTGGACCCGGTGACCGGCGCCCCAGCCCGCCACACCGGCGACATCGCCATTCCACGGCCGGTATCGATCCTGCTGGCCCCACCGGCGCACCCGCACACCGCCTGACCCTGGCCCGGCCCAAACACACCTTCGCCTGACAACCTTGTCATCGATGACGCCCGGCCGCCCGGCCCGTTTGCCCGCGTGTGTCCGTAAATGTTTGATATATGCGGATAAAAGCGCGTGATATCTTAACGCCACCAGCGTGGCCGGATGCGTGGCCGGATGCGCCTCCCGGGGATTCATCGTTAAGGCGGTCGTTGAGATGCAGACACGAATGAGGCACAGAACTTCCGGCCGGCCGGGCTTTTCTGGCCGGAATTCCAGACACCGGCGGTACCTTACCGGCCGGGCTTGCACCCCACGGCGGGGCATTGCCGCTATCGCCATCATCGGCCTGGCCGCCGCCGGCTTGGCGGCCTGCTCGTCATCGAACTCCGGCAACGCCAGCGGCTCGGGCACCCTCAAGATCATCACCTGGGTGAACCCGCCCGCCGTGACGGCGATCACCAAGATCGACAACGAGTTCCACAAGAAGTACCCGAACATCAAGGTCCAGCTCCAGACCGCCGCGAACGTCAACGGCCCCTACGCCGCGCTGGAGGAGACATCGGTCGATGCCAACACGGCCGACATCATCACCAACGTGCTGCCGGTGCAGCCGATGCCGCTCAGCCCGTCACGGAACAAGGAGAGCAACTTCCAGTACTGGGCCAGCAACGGCGTGTTCCAGCCGCTGAACGGCCAGCCGTTCCTGAAGAACTTCACGGCGGACTCGATCAACGTCGAGAGCTACAAGGGCCAGACCGACGCCCTGGAATCCGGCGCCTACACCGAGGGCGTGTTCTACAACAAGTCCATCTTCGCCAAATACCACCTGAGCCCGCCGGCGACCTATAACCAGTTCCTCAGCGTGTGTGCCACGCTCAAAGCACACGGCGTCACGCCGCTGTACGACGGGCTCGGCGACGTCGGGGCGCCGTACATGCAGTTCCTGTACTGGCCGCTGATGGCCGACCTGTGGTACCCGGCCGCGCCCAACCACAACCTGGCGCTGGACCTGGAGAAGGGCACGGTGAAGTGGACCGACCCGCACTTCACCACCGTGATGAACGAAGAGAAGACCATCGCCAGGTACCTGGAGCCGAACTACACCGGCGTCCCCTGGGAGGGCATGCCCGGCCAGTTCGCCCACGGGGCGGCGGCCATGCTGCTCGACGGCTCCTGGGACCTGTCGTCGGTGCACCAGGCCAACCCCGGCCTGCAGGTGGGCTTCTTCCCGCTGCCGGGCAGCAACGTGGCCAGCGACAACCAGCCGTTCCTCAAGGGCGACCTGGCGTTCGCGGTGCTCAAGAACGCCCCGAACAAGGCCGCGGCGATGAAATGGCTCGCGTTCTTCGCCACGCCCGGCATCTATGACCAGTACGTCGACATCACCGGTATCACGCCGTCCGAGTCGTCCGGCACCTACTCCACGTTCTCCCAGACGGTCATGGGCCACTGGTTCGGCAAGGGCATCAACCAGGATGTGGCCTTCCCCGCCCTGCCGACCAGCGGCGCCTACTGGGACGAGGAGAACAACTGGCCGGCCGCCCAGCTCGATGTGGTCCAGGGCAAGATGACCCCGCAGCAGGCCGAGGCCGACTACCAGAGCGGATGGCAGACCGGGTGACATCGGCGCGCCTGGCGCCTGGCGGCGGCACGGCGACCGCTGTCAGGCGCCGGCGCCGCACGGGCTGGGGGCAGCGAACCCAGCGGCCGGCCAGGAAGACCCGCCTGCTGTCCACCGGATCGACCTGGACGATGCGGCTTGGCCTGTGGCTCGGCCTGGCCGTGTACGGGCTGTTCGGGATCGTGCCGGCGCTGGCCAACGTGATCGTGTCGCTGACCAACTACTCCGGGCTGGCCGGCTCGACGACCTCGTTCTCCGGCCTGTCCAACTACCGGGCGATGCTGACCACCGAACGGCCCGGGTTCATCTCCGCCCTGTGGATCACGGTCGTCTTCGTGGTCGGGGTCACCGTGGTGCAGAACGGCTTCGGCCTGATGCTCGCGCACCGGCTGCAGGGCGGGCGGCGGATCGACAGCGTGCTGCGCGTGCTGGTGTTCGTGCCGATCGTGCTCGGCGTCACGGTGGTCGGGCTCATCTGGATCCTGATCTTCGACCCGGCGCAGGGGCCGGCCGCCTCGCTGCTGAAGGCGTTCGGCACCAGCTCGGCCTTCTTCGGCGCGACCGGCGTCGCGCTGCCGCTGGTCATCGGCGTGCAGATCTGGCAGAACCTCGGCTTCACCACGCTGGTGTACATCGGCGGCCTGAAGTCGATCAGCCGGGAGATCTACGAGGCGGCCAGCCTGGACGGCGCCGGACGCTGGGCCCGGCTGCGCCGCATCACCCTGCCGCTGCTCGCCCCGGCCATGACCATCAACATCCTGCTGGCCGTGATCGGCTCGTTCACCACCTACAACCTGATCTACATCCTGACCGACGGCCAGTACTCGACCCAGACGCTCGGCATGCTCGCGTTCAACAACGCGTTCGGCCTGTCCGCCAACCTCGGCTACGGGGCGGCGGTGAGCGTGGCCCTGTTCGTGCTCACCCTGATCGTGGCGCTGCCGCTGCAGTGGTACCTGCGGCGGCGGGAGTGGAGGATCACGTCATGACCAGCCTTGCCCAGACCGGGCTCCCGGGCGCCCGGCGGGCCAGGAACTACGCGCTGGCCTCCAGGCTCCTCACCGGCCTGCTGATCGTGCTGCTGTTCTTCCTGCCCGTGCTGTACATCATCATGGTGTCGCTGGAGCAGCCCGCGCACTTCCTCAGCAGCCCGCTGACCCCGTCCGCGCACCCCGCGGTGGCCAACTACTCCAACGTCTGGAACCAGGGCAACCTCGGCGCGGAGCTGGTCAATACGATCATCTACTCGGTGGCCGCGGCGGCCCTGACGACCGTGCTCAGCCTGCTGATCGCCTTCCCGATCGCGCGCCGCCTGGTCGCCTGGCCGAACGGTCTGTACGCCTTCCTGGTGATCGGGCTGTTCCTGCCGCTGTCGATCATTCCGCTGTTCATCGAGGCGCAGAAGCTGGGCCTGTTCGACAACCGGGCCGGCTACATCCTGCTGCACGTCGAGCCCGGCCTGCCACTCGGCGTGGTGTTGCTGACCGGCTTCATCGCCGCCGTCCCGCGCGAGCTGGACGAGGCCGCCTGGAGCGACGGCTGTGGCTACCTGCGCTACCTGCTGCGGGTCATCGTGCCGCTGACCTGGTCCGGTCTGCTGATCACGTTCCTGTACTCGATGCTCGGCGTGTGGAACGACATCATCGGCCCTGTGGTGTTCCTGGTGAACCCGGCGCTGTTCCCGATCAGCCGCGGCCTGTTCAACTTCTTCGGCACCAACCAGAGCGACTGGACGCTGCTGGCGGCCGGAATCGTCATTGCCAGCCTGCCGATCCTGGCCCTGTTCATCGTGACCCAGCGGTACTTCATCCGCTCCGCCATGGGCGGGGCTATCAAGATGTGACGGCTTTCGCCGAATCGTCAAATTTTGATTTGAATACCGAACGAACGGAGGCCAGCGGTTCGCGCCGCATGGTAGCCGCACATCCCATGTACCCCGGGGCCTGGCGGCGTGGCGGACGAGCAGAGATAGATTCCCTCGTTCGGGGTGGCGTAGGGCACCCGGCGCAGGACCGGCCTGGCCACCGGCTGCAGGCCGCTCATGCTGCCGCAGCCGATGTCGCCTCCCACGTAGTTGGCATTGCCCGCCTCCAGTTCGGCGGGCCCGGCCACCCGGCGGGCCAGCACGAGATCCCCGAAGCCGGGCGCGAACCGCTCCAGCTGCCGTTCGATGGCGGCGGTGGCGTCGCCCGCCCACCCGTTGGGCACGTGGCAGTAGACCCAGAGCACGTGCTTGCCCGCCGGGGCGCGCGAGGGGTCGGCCACGGACGGCTGCGCGACGATCAGGAACGGCGGGTCCGGCGCCGCCTGGTGAGCGCATGCCCGCAGTGCGGCGGCGATGTCGGCGTACTCCGGCCCCAGGTGCACCGTTCCGGCCCGCCGGGCGGCCTGCGCGGTCCACGGCATGGGCCCGTCGAGCGCGTAGTCGATCTTGAAGACCGCCGGGCCATAGCGGTAGCGGCGGAGCTGGCGGAGGTAGCGCGGCGGAAGCTGATCCCCGGCGACCCGGGCGAGTGTGGCCGGTGAGGTGTCGAACAGCACCGCCCGCGCCTTGGGCAGGTCGCCCCAGGCCCGGACCTGGAACCCGGTCACGATCTCGCCGCCGAGCTCGGTGAGGTACCCGGCGAGCGCGTCGGAGATGGCCTGCGACCCGCCACCCGCGACCGGCCAGCCAACCTCGTGGCCGGCGACGGCGAACACCAGCGCCAGCGGGGAGGTTGCCAGCGCGGTCAGCGGCACCATGGCGTGCGCCGCCAGCCCGGCGAGCAGCGCCCGCGTGGCATGGTCACGCAGCACCGTATGGCTGAGCGCGGCCGTCGGCAGCACCGACCGCAGCCCGAACCCGGCCATCAGCAGCGGATGCCGTGGCAGCCCGGCGAGCTGCGGCCGGAGCACGCCGGAGGCAAGCTGTTCCCAGTGCCCGCGGAACGGCTCGACCAGGCGCTGATACCTTCGCCCGTCGGCGCCGAGGCTCTGCGCCGTCTTCTGCACCGACCGGTCCAGCACGGCAGCCGACCCGTCATCGAACGGATGCGCCAGCGGCACCGGCGGCTGCAGCCAGCGCAGCCCGTGCCGCCGCAACGGCAGCCTGGTCAGCACCGGCGACCCGGCCCCGAGCGGATGCACGGCGGAGCACGGGTCATGCCGGAAGCCGGGAAGGGTCAGCTCGCGCGTGCGGGCCCCGCCGCCGGCCGTCTCCCCCGCCTCATAGACCCGCACCGCCAGCCCCTGCCTGGCCAGCGTGATAGCGGCGGTAAGCCCGTTCGGCCCCGCGCCGACAACGACCGCATCCAGGCTCGCCATGATCCCAACAGGTTAAACGCACGGCCCGGGCCGCCCGGCCCCGGGTGGGGGCGGCCGGAACCGGGTGGCGGCCGGGACCGGGGTGGGCGGCCGGGACCGGTGGGCTGCCGGGACCGGGGAATGGGTTCAGGTGGCTGGGCCGTTGATCAGTTCGGTTGCGGCCTTTGCGATCGACGCGGCGTCGATGCCGGCCGCGGCCAGTTGCTCGGCCGGGGTGGCTGAACCGGGCATTTCATGGACGGCGAGCTTGCGGACGGCCGGCAGGGGCACCGCTGGCAGGGTGCCGTCGCTGGTGAGCGCTTCGAGCACGGCGTCGCCGAGGCCGCCCTCGGGCCAGTGGTCCTCCACGGTCAGGATGCGGCCGGTGACCCTGGCGGCCTCGCGCAGCGTGGGCGCGTCGGCGGGCTTGACCGTGTACAGGTCGATCACCCGGGCCCGGATGCCGTCGCCGGCCAGCTGGCGCGCGGCTTGGAGCGCCTCGTGCACGGTGATCCCGGCGGCCACGATCGCGACCTGGTCGGCCGGCGAGCTTTCGAGCACCCGGCTGCCGCCGACCGGGAACTGCTCGCCGGCCGGGTAGATGACCGGGGTGTTGCCGCGCGTGGTGCGGAGGTAGCTGATGCCCGGCCGGTCGGCCATGGCCACCGTGAGCTTGGCGGCCTGGTTGGCGTCGCAGGGGTACAGCACGGTGCTGCCGTGCACGGCGCGGAGCATGGCCAGGTCTTCCAGCGCCATCTGGGACGGGCCGTCCTGGCCGATGGACACCCCGGCATGCGACCCGGTCAGGCGCAGGCTGGCCCGGCTTACCGCAGCCATCCGGATGAAGTCGTAGGCCCTGGTGAGGAACGCGGCGAACGTCGCCGCATAGGGTACCCAGCCGCGAATCTGCATGCCCACGGCGGCGGCGACCAACTGCTGCTCGGCGATGTAGAACTCGAAGAACCTGTCCTGGTGCCGGTCGGCCACGGCCTGGGTCCTGGTCGAGTCGCTGACCTCGCCGTCCAGCGTCACCACATCGGTCCGCACGTCCGCGAGCGCGGCCAGCGCCTCGCCGAACGCGGTGCGGGTCGCCACCTCGTCACCGACGCTGTAGCTGGGAAGTGACGGCGCGGCTGGCTGGGCAGACTGTGCTGGCTGAGCCGGCTGGGTTCGCTGCGCCCGTTCCGGGAGGTTTACTTTGATCTTGATGTCGCGGCGGCCGCCGAGTTCCGAGATGGCCTCGTCCGGGTCGGGCAGTGGCTTGCCGTGCGCGCCCTCGGCGTCCTCCACCGCCGCGACGCCGCGGCCCTTCATGGTCCGGGCGATGATGGCGGTCGGCTGGTACACGGTGGACTTGGCCTCGGTGTAGGCGCGGTCGATGTCGCTCACGTCGTGCCCGTCGATCTCGATCGTGCGCCAGCCGAAGGAGCGCAGCCGGTCGGCATAGGCGGCCGTGTTCCAGCCGTGCCGGGTCGGGCCGCGCTGGCCGAGCCGGTTCACGTCGATGATCGCCGTGAGGTTGTCCAGCTGCTCGAATCCGGCGTGCTCGAACGCCTCCCACATGGATCCCTCGGCAAGCTCGCTGTCGCCGCAGAGCACCCAGGTCCGGTAGGACTGTTTCTCCAGGTAGCGGGCTGTCATGGCCAGCCCGACGCCGATCGGCAGGCCCTGGCCGAGCGAACCGGTGGCCACGTCCACCCAGGGCAGCCGGGGCGTCGGATGGCCCTCCAGAGGGCTGCCCAGGGTCCGGTAGGTCAGCAGTTCCCCGTCGCTGATCGCGCCCGCCGCCTTGAACATGGCGTACAGCAGCGGGGACGCGTGGCCCTTGGAGAAGATCAGATGATCGTTGCCGGGATCATCCGGGTGGGCGAAGTCGTAGCGCAGGTGCCGGGCGAGCAGTACGGCCATCAGGTCGGCCGCCGACATCGACGACGTCGGGTGCCCGGAGCCCGCCGCCGAACTGGACCGGATCGAGTCCACCCGGAGTTGCTGGCCGAGCTCAACCAGCTGGCCGGCCAGATCGGAGTCGCGGACGAGTGTTTCGGTCATGGCTCCCGCTCTCTTCCTCGTACCGGGCTGATCGCCGTCACCCGCTGCCCTGAGCCGGCTGTCTTACACCGGATCGCAGCGGATTTCCGGTTGGCCGCATGAACCCTGAGCGCTGGGTAGGGGCCGGATGGGAGGTGAACAATCATGGGCATCTCAGTTGCGGACAGCTTCATCATGGGTGGCGCCATCATCGTCGTGCTGGCCGTGCTCATCGGGCTCCCGCTGTGGATGAGCCGGCGTCCCTACGCCAAGAATCCGAAGCAGCTCGACACCCAGACAGGTTTGTACGGCGGAGTACATGAGGGCGACCCGCGGAGCCTCTCGCCGCACCGCGACGAGGTGGTCGAACCACCACCCGAGGACGCGCCGCTGACCGCCCGCCACCGCGGTGGACGGCCCGGGTAGGCCGGCATGTCTGCGAAGGACAAGGCCATCGTGGATGTCCTGGTGGAGCGCTACGGCCGGACCTACGCGCAGGAAGCGG
This sequence comes from Streptosporangiaceae bacterium, assembly GCA_035308365.1. Taxonomy (GTDB): domain Bacteria; phylum Actinomycetota; class Actinomycetes; order Streptosporangiales; family Streptosporangiaceae; genus PALSA-505. Next base: position 10,923 of record DATGGU010000082.1, on the reverse strand, counting down.
GCATCCGGCTCGCGGACAAGCCCGCGCCGCTGTACCAGCTTCTGGTGCTGGTCAAGCTGCTCAGTGCGCGGATCTCGGCGGAGATCGCGGTTGCCGCCGCGAAGGAGCTGTTCGCGGCGGGGTACCGGACCCCCGAGGCGATGCGCGAGGCTAGCTGGCAGGACCGGGTGGACGCCCTCGGGCGTGGCCACTACAAGCGCTACGACGAGAGCACCGCGACCAGGCTGGGCGATGGTGCTGGACTGCTCTGCCAGCGCTGGGACGGGGATCTCAGGAAGCTGCACAAGGAGGGCGGCGACGACGCTGACCGGCTGACGTCGCTGCTGACCGAGTTCCCTGGTATCGGCCCGGCCGGGGCAAGCATCTTCCTGCGGGAGGTGCAGGGTGCCTGGCCGGGACTGGCGCCTTATCTGGACGAGAAGGTTCTCGGCGGCGCCCGGGCGGTCGGCCTGCCCGATGACCCCAAAGCGATCGCGAACCTGGCCGACGGCGGCGCGAAGTTCGCCAGGCTGGCGGCGGCTTTGGTCCGGGTGTCGCTCAGTGAGCGGGACGCGGCGGAGGTCAGGAAGGCGGCCGGTGGCGGGGATGCCTAGCCGATCCGGTAAGGAGGAAGGACCGAATGCCAGGAGATGACCGGCGGCCCCCCGTGGTAGCCCTGCTCGGTGTGGGGATCATGGGCCGGGGAATGGGCCGCAGCATCCTGCGGGCGGGACTGCCGCTGCGGGTCTGGAACCGCACTCAGGGCAAGGCCGAAGCGCTGGAACCGGACGGCGCGTTCGTGGCCGCGACCCCGTCCGAGGCGGTGCGCGGGGCCGATGTGATCGTCACCATGCTGGCCGATGGTGACACGGTCGCGGACGTGATGACCGAAGCCGCGCCCGGACTGACGGCCGGCCAGGTATGGGCGCAGACGAGCACGGCGGGCGTGGTCGCCGTCAGGCAGCTCACCGAGCTCGCCGATCAGCACGGCCTGGTGTTCGTGGACTCCCCCGTGCTGGGTACCCGCAACCCGGCCGAGCAGGGCACGCTCATCGTGCTCGCGGCGGGGCCGGACGGGGCGCGGGAGCGGGTGCAGCCGGTGTTCGACGCCATCGGCAGCAGGACGCTGTGGCTGGGTGAGCCGGGGACGGCATCGCGGCTGAAGCTGGTGGCCAACACCTGGGTGCTGGCCCTGACAACCGGGGTGGCGGAGACGCTGGCCCTGGCGCAGGGGCTGGGCATCGAGCCGGAGAAGTTCCTTGAGGCGGTTTCCGGCGGGCCGCTGGATTGCCCGTACCTGCAGCTCAAGGCCTCGGCAATCCTGGGGAAGGACTTCACGCCCAGCTTCACCGTGAGCATGGCCAGCAAGGACGCGCGGCTGATCGTGGCGGCGAGCCGTGCCTCCGGCGTCCGGATGCCGGTGGCGGAGGCGATGCAGGGCAAGTTCGCCCGGGCGGCAGAACTCGGTCATGCCGGCGAAGACATGGCGGCTGCCTACTTCGCAAGCTTCGGCCGTGGCGGGGACGGCGGTTAAGAAAGCTGCCCGGATCCGGACCCGGTATCCGGATCGTCAGGCCAGGTCGCGGAAGAACTCGCGCACGTCGGCGGTGAGCAGGCCGGGGGCTTCGAGCGCGGCGAAGTGGCCGCCGCGGTCGAACTCCGGCGCGCGGCGTCAGGCCGCGTCCGGTGGCTGGCCGGTGGCCTGTTCGGCGCGCTCGAACCAGGATTGGGCTTCGGCGTCGCGGCCGGCCAGCTGCAGCAGGATGCCGAGGGTGCGCATGGCCTTGGGATGGCCGGCCTGGGCGGCGCGCTGCCACCACTGGACGGCTTCGGTGCCGCGGCCGGCTTCCTGCAGCACCCTGCCGAGGCTGTTCATGGCGTCAACGTCGCCGGTCTGGGCGGCGCGGCGGTACCAGTTCTCGGCGTCGCGGGGGCGGCCGCTCTCCTGGAGCAGCCGGGCCAGGTTGAACATCGCGCTGACGTGGCCGGCCTGGGCGGCGCGACGGTACCAGCTCTCGGCGTCGCCGGCCCGGCCGGCCTGCTGGCAGAGCAGGCCGAGGTTGTACATGGCGCTGGTGTCGCCGGCCTCGCCGGCCTGGCGGTACCAGTATTCTGCCTCGCCGGCGCGGCCGGACTGCTGGAGGAAGACGCCGAAGTTGTACATGCCGACCCGGTCGCCGGTGTTGGCCGCGTGCCGAAACCAGCCTTCCGCCTTGGCCAGATCACCCCGGTCCTTGTGCAGCGTGGCCAGTTCGGTCATCGAGTCGATGTCGCCGGCCCGGGCCGCCTTGCGGTACCACTGTTCGGCCTCTTCCCTGCGGCCGAGGCCGGTCAGCACCCAGGCCATGTTGTACATGGCGTCGCTGCGGCCGTACTCCGCCGCCCGGCGGTACCACTCCATGGCTTCCTCGACCCGCGCTGCCGCCTGCAGAGCCGCGCCCAATTCCACCATCGCCTGCGGGTCACCGGCCGCGGCGTCCTGCCGCAACCGTGGTAAATCCGTCACGGGTTCTCCCCCTTGGCGGAATGCCGTCAGCTTCAGTGTCGGCGGGATGCGCCATGTCGACAAGGCGAGATCGCCGCCTGAAATGATCATTGCAATTGCGCGGCGGCTGGCCAGGAAAGGGGCACCGAGCCTGGGGGTCAGTGCAGCTCCGCCAGCGAGGGCCACGGCAGGGTCAGCGACACGATCTCGGAGATTCCCCGCAGCGCGGTCACGCTGACATGCCCACAAGCCAGGGCGGCAGAATCCGACCCGGGTGGCGATTCACGCACCGGATCGGGAGCGTTGAGCCGGAGATAGCCCTCGGCCGCCGGTGCCATGGTCGTCTGGATGGCGCCGAATCTCGCCAGAGTCGTCTGGCAGATGCTGCCGAGCTGCGCCGGTGGAAGGTTGGGAACGTTGACGCTGAGCGCCACGCCGGAGGGCAGGTCCGCCAGGACCGGGATGATCTGGCGCGCGACGAGCCCGGCGGTGAGCCATTCGGGCTGACCCGCCGTCATCGGGGATCCGTCGGCCGCGGCTGCGGGCTGGCTGCCATCGTCCTTGACATCCAGGGAAAACGCCACGGCGGCAACGTCATGCGGCAGGGCGACCAGGGCCGCCGCAACCGTGCCGGAACTGAGGACACCCCTTCCGGTGTTCGCGCCGCGATTGATCCCGGACAGCACGTACTGTGGCGGCGGGCCGAAGGCGCCGCGGATGGCGGCGACGACGATGAACGCGGGGGTCGCCCTGAGCGCATAGCCGGTCAGTCCTACGGCCGGGCCCGGCAGCTCGCGGGTCTGTACCTCGACCCGGCCATCCTGCTGCTCGGCCCGGATGGCCGATCCGCTGCCGGAGGCATCGCCGGCAGGCGCGACGACCTCAACATCAAAGCCCGCCCGCACCGCGGCCGCGGCCAGATGCCAGAGTCCTTCACTGTCGATGCCGTCATCGTTGGTCACAAGCGCCCGGGGGCGCGCGTCACTCCCCTGGCCAGGCAAACGGCATCTCCGTCCGGGTGGTCGGTTCAGTGAGGCTTATTCCAGGCAACACCAGGCATGATCGTCATGGCCGCACCTGGACCCGCTGGTCAAACCGGTCAGGGTGTCCAGGATAAGCCTCCGTGGTTGCGCAGTGCGTTGACCAGTTCTTTCTTGGACATCGACGACCGGCCCTTGATCCCGATCTCGCGGGCACGCTTGAGGAGGTCGTCCTTGCTCCAGTCATCGTATGAGGGGTTCTTGCCGCCCTTGCGGCCGACCTGCTTGCGGGAGCTGCCGGCGGCGGCGTTGGCGATCCGGGCCGATTTCTCCTTGCTCTCGCCCTGATCGCGCAGCTTCTGGTACGTCTTTTCGTCTTTGATCTGTGCTCTAGGCATAACCAGCGAATACCCGGGGCTGGCAGGCTAAACATCCGCGGTGATCCGGTCGCGCTGGGGGCGGACCGTATCGCCGGGGTCGCGGGCGGAGGCCCGGCCGGCCTCGAAGATGCCGAACCGGGTGAGCGCGGAGGCCGCGAGCAGGGTCAGGCCGGACGCGGCCGTCGCCACCCGGCTGCGCCGGGCCAGGATCCCACTCGCCAGGCCGGCCACGGTCAGGACCTCGGCGGCGTGCATGAGCTGGCCCGGCCGGCCCGCCTGGTACGGCTCCCCGATGTCGCCGATGCGCCTGAGCAGGCATTGCTTGGCGATGAGCTCGGTCGCGGCGCCGAACATGGCGAAGCGTGCCGCCTGGCCGGCCTGGCTGTGCGGAGCGGCCAGCATGGCGAACCCGCCGGCCGCGGATGCGGCGGACCCGGCGAACACGTACGGCATCTCGCGGTGGGCTTCGTGCCAGGCCGGGACGGCCGTGTCGCACAGCAGTGCGGCGGTGTAGGTGGCGACGCCGGAGCCGAGCGCCGCTGCTCCGGCGGTCGCGGCGGCACCCGCTCTGGGAAGGCGGCCGGTGACCGCACTCGCGGCGGCGGCACCGGCCACCGGGCCGTAGGCGGCCAGCAGCCAGGAGCCCACGCTCATCGGCGAGCTGGGCTTGAACACACGCAGCATGTTCAGGAAGCGGGCCGGGCGGCCAAGGTCAGCGACCAGGGCGGCGGCGGAAAGGCCGATCGCGGCGGCCGCGCCCACCTTCGAGGCGCGGGCCAGCTCGCGGTTGCCGCAGACGTGCGCGAAACCAGCGAGCACGGACGACGCGCCTGCCAGACCGCCGAGGAACAGATAGCCGGGCACCTCCGGCGTCTTCCAGACCGGTTCCTTGAGGATGGGGCGACCGTAGTAGGAGCGGAACTCGGCGCGCGGCACCATCGGCCGCTCGCCGCGCTCGCCCCGGCCCCACCGTCGCCGGCCGCGCACCGCCCGCTCGGTCATGACCGGCCCCACCAGCCACGGCCAGCGCTGGCGGCCAGGCCACCGGCCAGCAGGGCTGCCGCTGCGGTCGCCACGTGCCGCCACATCCGGGGCAGGTCGCGGGTGGTCACCACCGGGTCCGGTGGCAGCCCGTACACCTCGGGCTCGTCGAGAAGCAGGAAGAACGCGCCGCCGCCGCCAATCCCGTCGCCGGGATCCTCCAGGTACAGCCGGGCCGAGCTGACGCCACTGTCATGCAGGGCGCCGACCCGCTGCTGGGCGCGTTCGCGCAGCTCGTCCAGGGGGCCGAACTGGATGGATTCGGTCGGGCAGGCCTTGGCGCAGGCGGGCTCGAGGCCGTCGCCGATCCGGTCGTAGCAGAGCGTGCACTTGTGTGCGCCGCCGTCGGTTTCGCGCCGCCCGATCACGCCGAACGGGCAGGCCGGAACGCAGTAGCCGCACCCGTTGCAGATGTCGTCCTGAACCACGACCGTGCCGAACTCGGTGCGCATCAGCGCGCCGGTCGGGCACACGTCCAGGCAGGCCGCCTCGGTGCAGTGCTTGCACACGTCGCTGGACATCAGCCAGCGCGCCGGCGCGCCGTCCGCCGCCGCCCCGTCCAGGCCGTCCGGGCCGCGGCCGATCTGCTCGATGAAGGCGACGTGCCGCCAGGTGGAGGCGTTCAGGCTGCCGGTGTTGTCGTAGGACATCCCGGTGAACTCAAGACCGTCCTCGGGAACCGCGTTCCACTCCTTGCAGGCGACCTCACACGCCTTGCAGCCGATACAGACCGAGGTATCGGTGAAAAAGCCCATCCGGGCCGGGTGATCAACATGTCCGGCGGCCAGGGCCGGGTCCTGCTGAGCGTAGGTCATATCTGTGTTCCCGTCTCATCCGTGATCCCGGCCCGGGCCTGGTACTCGCGGACCAGGCCGGGCAGGGCGGCGCCGCGCGGGCGGCGGCCGGGACGGATGTCGCAGGCCAGGGCCTTGACCTCCTGGATGTGGACGTTGGGATCGAGCGACATGTGGGCGAGTTCGTTGGCCGCGTCGCCCACCGAGTAGCCGTTGGGGCCCCAGTGGTAGGGCAGGCCGATCTGGTGCAGGCGGCGGCCCTGCACGGTCAGCGGCGTCATCCGCTCGGTGACCAGCACCCGGGCCTCGATCGCGCTGCGCGCGGAGATGATCGTGGCCCAGCCCAGGTGCTCCAGGCCGCGCTCGGCGGCCAGCTCGGGCGAGACCTCGCAGAAGAACTCGGGCTGCAGCTCGGACAGGTAGGGCAGGAACCGGGACATGCCGCCGGCCGTGTGGTGCTCGGTGAGGCGGTAGGTCGTCGCCACGTACGGGTAGACCTGCGAGCCCGGCTCGTCACCGCTGGGCTGGAACCGGTCGTCCGGGTGGGCCAGGATCTCGCGGACCGGGTTGCGCTGCTGGGTGTACAGCGGGTTGCGGAACGGGGACTCCTGCGGCTCATAGTGGGTGGGCAGCGGGCCGTCGGTCAGCCCGGCCGGGGCGAACAGCCAGGCCTTGCCGTCGGCCTGCATGATGAACGGGTCGATGCCGGAGATCGCGGCCACACCGGTGGCGCCCTCGGGCGGCCGGTAGGACGGCGGCCGGCCGGCTATGAAGTCGGGGTTGTCATGCCCCTTCCAGCGGCCGTCCTCGGCGTCCCACCAGACCAGCCGCTTGCGTTCGCTCCACGGATTGCCCTCGGGGTCGGCGGAGGCGCGGTTGTACAGGATCCGGCGGTTGGCCGGCCAGGCCCAGCCCCACTCCGGAGCGACCCAGCTCTGCTCGCTGCCCGGCTTGCGGCGGTCGGCCTGGTTGTCGCCGTCGGCGTAGACACCGCAGTAGATCCAGCAGCCGCAGGCGGTGGAGCCGTCGGACTTGAGCTGGGTGTAGGAGGACAGCGGCTTGCCGTCGGCGTCCCAGCCGTTGACCTCGGCCAGCACGGCCTCGGCGGACGGTTCATCGTGCGGCCCGGAGACCGGGTACGACCAGGTCAGGTCCAAGAGCGGCCGGTCCATGTCAGCGGTGGACCCGGCCAGCTTCTCCCGGATCCGGCGGCCCAGGTGGTAGATGAACCACAGCTCGCTGCGCGCGTCCCCGGCCGGCTCGACCGCCTGCCGGTGCCACTGCAGCACCCGCTGGGTGTTGGTGAAGCTGCCGGCCTTTTCGGTGTGCGCGGCGGCCGGCAGGAAGAACACCTCGGTCTTGATGTCGGCGGTGCGCATCTCCCCGGTCTCGATCTCCGGGCCGTCCTTCCACCAGGTGGCGCTCTCGATCTGCACGAAGTCGCGGACTACCAGCCAGTCCAGGTTCGCCATGCCGAGCCGCTGCATCCGCGCGTTGGCCGACCCGACCGCCGGGTTCTGGCCGAACAGGAAGAACCCCCGGCATGTCCCGGCGAGCATGGTGAGCACGGTCTCGTAGGTGCTGTGGCTGCCGGTCAGCCGGGGCAGGTAGTCGTAACAGAAGTCGTTGCCCGCCGTCGCCGCGTCGCCCCACCACGCCTTGAGCAGGCTGACCATGTAGTCCCGCGTGTTCGCCCAGAATCCCTTGGCGGTCTGCTCCGCCTCCACGTAGGTATCGAGGTCGTCGTTGCTGTGCGCGGCCGGCATCGGCAGATACCCCGGCAGCAGGTCGAACAGGGTGGGGATGTCGGTCGAACCCTGGATCGAGGCGTGCCCGCGCAGGGCCAGGATGCCGCCGCCGGGACGGCCGATGTTGCCGAGCAGCGCCTGCAGGATCGCCGCCGTGCGGATGTACTGGACGCCCACCGTGTGCTGTGTCCAGCCGACGCTGTACACCACGGCGGTGGTCCGCTCCCGGCCGGAGTTCTCCGTGACCAGGCGGCAGACCTCGTCGAACTTCTCCCGGTCGATGCCGCAGATCGCGGTCACCATGTCCGGCGTGTACCGGGCGAAGTGCCGCTTGAGCACCTGGAACACGCACCGGGGGTGGGTCAGCGTCTCGTCGGTCTCCGGCTCGGGATGCGCCGCGGCCCCGCCCGAGCCGTGCGCCTCGCCCCGGGCCATCTGCCGCAGTTCGCGCAGCCGCCCGGACTCGGCGCCGCGCTTGCCACTGGCCGGGGCGATGTCCGGAGCGCCCTCGTAGCGCCAGGCGCCGAAGTCGTAGGTACGGTGCCCGGGATCGAAGCCGGAGAAGATCCCGTCCAGATCCTCGGTGTCGGCGAAGTCCCCGGACAGGATCGTGGCCGCGTTCGTGTAGTTGAGCACGTACTCGTGGAAGTACTTCTCCTCGGTGAGCACGTGGTTGATGATCCCGCCGAGGAATGCGATGTCGGCGCCGGCCCGGATCGGCACGTGCAGGTCGGCGAGTGCACTGGTCCGGGTGAACCGCGGGTCGACGTGGATCACCTTGGCGCCGCGCTTCTTGGCCTCCATCACCCACTGGAACCCGACCGGGTGGCACTCGGCCATGTTCGAGCCCTCGATCAGAATGCAGTCAGCGTTCTGCAGATCCTGCTGGAAGGTGGTCGCGCCGCCGCGCCCGAAGCTGATCCCCAGACCGGGGACGGTGGAAGAGTGTCAAATCCGCGCCTGGTTCTCGATCTGGATGGCGCCGAGTGCGGTAAAAAGCTTCTTGATCAGGTAGTTCTCTTCGTTGTCCAGGGTGGCGCCGCCGAGGCTGGCGAAGCCCATCGTCCGCCGGGTCCGCTGGCCGTCCTGCTCCCACTGCCAGCCCGCCTCGCGGGCGGCGATGACCCGGTCGGCGATCATGTCCATCGCCGCGCCGAGGCTGAGATGCTGCCATTCACTTCCATACGGAGGCCGGTAAAGCACCTGGTATTCGCGGGCGTCACCGGTGGTGAGCTGCAGGCTGGCCGAGCCCTTGGGGCACAGCCGCCCACGGCTCACCGGGGAGCCGGGGTCGCCCTCGATCTGGATGACCTTGCCGTCTTTGACATAGACGTCCTGGCCGCAGCCGACCGCGCAGTACGGGCAGACCGACTTGACGACCTTGTCCGCCGTGGTGACCCTTGGTTGCTGGCTGGCCGTCTGGGCACTTTTGACGGCGGCACCGCGCCCGGTGGTATCCGCACCGGCGAACTGCCGGTACACCGGCCACGCGCCGAGCCACGTCCGCACGCCCATACAGCGCCGTCCTCCCCGGTCTCTCCCTCGCGGTCTGGTCTTCGGAGGCGATTCTGATCTTAACTCGCTGTCTTCTCCCGGGAACTACCCAGGGCGGGCTTCACCGGGCAGTGGATCGCCGAGCGAGCGGCACTCCCACGAGTATCCTCCCGCCTGCTGAGGATCGAACTGCTGCGCGCCGTGGCCCGGAACGCGCCGCACCGGGTGAGCCGCGCCCACGTCGTCCTTTCCGCGGTTGCGCTCCTGAGCATGGACGACGCCGCACCGGCCGCCGAAGTAACCGGAGAGCCCGCGCTGCGCAGCCTCGATGCCATCCACCTGGCCACCGCCCACAAGATAAGGACAGACCTGACGGCCTTCGTCTGCTACGACAAGCGGCTGGGCGAATCAGCGCGAGCTGCAGGCCTGCCGCTCGAGGCGCCCGCCTGATCCCCCGGCCAGTGGCGTGAAGGTCACAGTGTTACGCATCCTCCAGGCGGGGCCGCCCAGGGGAATCCTGCTCAACAGGGATGTTCAGCACTTCGGTGCGTACGCCGGAGAGCTGGCCGAATCCGGCGCTGGCGTCGGTGGTGAGCAGGACGCGGTTCGCGGCCGCGGCCGTGGAGGCGATCATCATGTCATAGGCGGACCGTGGCCTGCCCTTCGACATCGCCTCTACAGCAAGCCGCGCGTGCACGCGGGCGACGCTCAGGCTGTAGGCCTCAATGGGCAAACTGGACAGCAGTGCCTCCACGTGGATTGCGCGCACCTGCTTGTGCGCATCGTCAGCACGCTCGACGCCGGCGAGCAGTTCCATCGCGGTGATAGCAGCGATGGCGGCATCGTCCGCGCCCAGAACAGCATCAATGTCCAGCCTGCCGCGCTCGATCGCGATGAGCACCCCGGTATCGAGGATTACTCGCCGGGCCACCCGTGCACCTCGTCGCTGAATGCGGAACGTATGTCAGCGTGCGCCGCCAGAAGATCATCGGCGAACCCGCTATCGGCCGGGTGCTCCCGCAGCGCGGCCTTGAGCTGGTCCGCCGACGTACGCCGCTCCGGCGTGAACCGCCCGACGGGTACCCCGTCACGGGTGACCACGACGGTCTCGCCGTGCTCGACGGCGTCGAGGAGGTTCGCGAAGTTCCGCGCCGCATTGGTGGCGGTCACTGTTATCACGAATACATAATATCAGATTTGATCTGCACATACGTATTCGACGACGAGAGGTGCCAGCGCGGAAGTATCCCGTGGTATGGCTCGCCGTTGCGGTTCAGGTCAGGTCGTGGCGTCCTGCCTTGATGTCGGCGATAAAGTCCTGCCACCCGGTGGGCTCGACGGTCAGGACCGGGCCGTCCGGGTCTTTGGAATCGCGGACGGCGACGACACGCGGGAGACCGCGCGCAACCTCGACACAGTTCCCGCCACCGTTGCCGCTGTAGCTGGACTTGTGCCATGCCGTGTTGACCTCTACACAGTCCGTTCCGCCGTTGCCGCTGTAGCTGGACTTGCGCCATGTGGTGGCGACTTCGACGCACTCGACGCCGCCGTTTCCGCTGTAGCTGGACTTCCGCCAGCAAAGGCTCATCGTGCCTTCCATCGCTCTGCTGCCTCCAGGATCACAGTCCGGCTGGCCGCTCGGGGCAGGGCGTCAGCCTGGACACGAACAAAGATATTCGCCGCCTTGCGGACGAGCGATCTGCTTTCTGTGGTTATGTCCTCGATGGTTACCATGGCGAGCACCTCAGGCGTCCCATCGCCACTGGCCAGGTTGAACGATCCGCCAAGCCCGGCGTTGGCGCCCGTGTCCGTGGGGATCACCTGGATAGTGATGTTCGGCCGCTGGGACAGTTCCGCGAGATGGATGAGCGCGTCGTGCATGACCTGTGGTGAGCCGACGAGATGGTGCAGCACGGCCTCGTAGATTACGGCTACCACCTGCGGTGGGTCCGGCCGGTCCAGGATTTCCTGCCTGCTGAGCCGTAGCGCGACCTGTTCCTCGGCGGCCTCTTCGTCCATCCC
>DATGGU010000081.1:0-9478 GCA_035308365.1 Streptosporangiaceae bacterium | reverse complement strand
GACTCATACTCCCGTATCTCGCGCGCTTTCCGCTCTACCTCGACACGATCACGGAACCACGGCCGGACACATGTACGCTCAACCAGTTTCTGAAGCCGCACGAAATCCCCGTCACCTTGGAGGGGTTTGTCTATCGCTTCGGCAAACGACTCTGACGGCAGCAGGTGGCACGATTCGACCGCCGCGACAGTTGAGGGAGAGAAGCTAGCGGCATCGGCCAACTGCTCTTGTGTCATTCCGAGTTCTGCTCGAATCCGTTTCATTTCGCCTACGAAATAGGCGAACGGATTTGCATACGGGTCCTGACTCACGCTTCGTCACCCATCCTTATACAAGATCAGTAATTCTTATCGCCACCAACGTCAACCCTACCCCTTGAGGGTGGGGTGCGTATGGGCTGCGACCAGCCACTTTACCGGCCACGATGGGTCCCAACCGAGGATCACAGCACAGGGACAGGCCAGGCATATGCAGACACAACAGACCACAGAGACGAGCGCTACCGACCAGACGGCAGCCGACATAGCCGACCTGGAGAGGCTCGGCGCGGTAGTAGCGAGACTCGGCCTTCAGGCGAAGGTGCGGACGGCGGGACGGCTGCCCTACCTCGATGTGCGTAACCCACGCGCCGACCGGCTGGCCGAAGCGGTGTACGTGCAAGGTTCGTCGTATTGGTGGAGCTGGGCCGAACGGATCGCACCTCGCGAGGATGCAACGGCAACGGCGGCCATCCTCGCCCGTGTCCTGCGCACCATTGGCGAGGAACCAGCGCAGTGAGCACCAATCACAAGCCTCACCCGGATATGCCGCTTGACGCCGTGTCCCATCTCAACCCCGGCTGGAAATGCTGGCGGGAAGCCGTGCCCATGAACGGCTGGTACTACGCGGAGCGGCCCGGCTACGGGCGGGTAGACGCTGCCGATCCCGAAGACCTGCACACCGCGATCCTGAGAGCCGAATCACGCGCGGTACACCCGGTGCCGCAGCCGGCGGCCGGCTTTCCTTCTGAGTAGCCCGCTTCCCCTGGACTGGTCACGCGGCCGGCTGCCAGTGCCCGGCCCCGGCCGCGTGGCCTCCACTGCGTCTCGCGCAGCGCGGAGAGCCACGCTGAACCCTTGATCACGTATGCGTGCGTTCTCTCTTCCGTAGACGAGGTAAGCGCAGGTCAGAGCAAGCTTGTTGCCTGGCTGACTAGTGTGCGCTACCGTCGAGAACGATCATCATCATGCCGGCGCACAGCACGACCAGCGCAATACTTCTCTGGCCGGACTTCCGCCCTACAGCACTCTCCTGGCCGGACTTCCGCCCAACGGCACTCCTCCGGCCGGACTTCTGCCCGACGGCGCTTTTCCGGCGCGACTTCCACCCGACGGCACTCTCCTGGCCGGACTTCCACCCGCCGGCGCTCTTCCGGCCGGACTTCCACCCGCCGGCACTGTTCTGGCCGGACTTCCGCGCTACGGCCACCATCCAGCGGGAGCGGTCAGTCATGGCGTCTCACCTGCTCTTGAGTCGGATTGTCGGATCACCAGAGCAGACTGGCCAAACACCGGAAACTCACCGCGCGGGAAGCGGTGATTTTTCAGGCGCTACGTAGTCTCTATACGAAGAACTGAAGGGAGCCTGCCGATGGCACGCCTTCCGATGACACGCCTTCCGATGACACGCCTTCCGATGACACAGAGCGCGGTCGAGGAAGACTTCCAGACCCTGGCCGAGCCGTACCGGCGTGAGCTGCTGGCCTACTGCTACCGCATGCTCGGCTCGGTGCACGACGCCGAGGATCTGGTGCAGGAGACCTATCTGCGGGCCTGGAAGTCCTATGACAGGTTCGAGGGCCGGTCGTCGCTGCGGACCTGGCTGTACCGGATCGCCACCAACGCCTGCCTGACCGCGCTGGAGGGCAAGGGCCGCCGGCCGATGCCCAGCGGCCTGGGCGCGCCGAGCGCCGAGCCCGAGGCGGAGCTGGTCCAGCGGGCCGAGGTGCCCTGGCTGGAGCCCATCCCAGACGTCATGGTCGCCGGGCCCGCGGATCCGGCAGCCATCGTCACGGCCCGGGAGAGCATCCGGCTGGCCCTGATCGCGGCGTTGCAGCACCTGCCGTCCCGGCAGCGCGCCGTGCTGATCATGCGGGACGTGCTGAGCTGGCGGGCCGCCGAGGTGGCCGAACTGCTCGGCACCTCCACCGTCGCGGTCAACAGTATGCTGCAGCGGGCCAGGGCACAGATCAGCGAGCTGGCGCTGGTCGAGGACGAGGTCACCGGGCCGGTCACCGCCGAGCAGCGGCAGTTGCTGGAACGGTTCGTCGCCGCCTTTGAGAACTACGACATCAACGCCTTGACGGACATGTTCACCGCGGACGCGGTCTGGGAGATGCCGCCGTACGCCGGCTGGTACCAGACGCCCGCCGACATCGTCGGGCTGATAGAGACGCACTGCCCGGCGAACAAGGCCGGGGATCTGCGGATGCTGCCGACCGCGGCCAACGGGCAGCCCGCGTTCGGAACGTACCTGCGCGATCCGGACGGGAACTACCAGGCCTTCCAGCTTCATGTGCTGCACATGACCGAGCCGGACGGGTCCGCCGCGACCGGGCAGGCGGGCCGGACCGGGCCGGTCATCGACCACGTCGCCGTGTTCTTCGACCTCACCCTGTTCCAGCGGTTCGGCCTGCCGGACTTCATCCCGGCCGGGTCATGACCGAGGCGCAGGCCGCGGCCGCACTGTCCGGCGGGACCGCCCTGCTGGAACGCGCGATCAGCTACACCCTCGGCCAGCTCAACGGCGTGACCACGGCAGCACTGAAAAGCCCGACTCCATGTATCCAGTGGGATCTGGCCGCGCTGCTCGTGCACATGACCGACTCGCTGACCGCGCTGCAGGAAGCCATGGACCTGCGGGAGGTCGCGCCCGGCGACCGGGGCGCCGGCGGCCCGCGGCAGAGCCTGCCAGGGCATGGCAGGCCGGGGAAACGCCCCCCGGCCAATGATCCAGCGGCGTACCTGGTCGCGGCGCTGCGCGGCCGCGCCTGCCACCTGCTCGGGTCGCTGGCCATCGCCGGCGACCACCTGGTGACCGTGGGCGGTTACCCGGTCCCGGCCAGCATCGTGACCAGCGCCGGGGCGGTGGATGTTGCCGTGCACGGCTGGGACATCGGGTGCGCCTGCGGGGCGCTGTTGCCGATTCCCGAGGAACTGGCGCAGGAGATGCTGCGGATCACGCCGCTGCTGGTCAGCGACGCCGACCGGCCGGAACTGTTCGCACACCCGGTCGCGGTGCCCGGCCAGGCGAGCGCCAGCGACCGGCTCGTCGGCTATCTGGGCAGGAACCCGGCCCGGGGATAAGGCGCCGGGGCGGATTTCCACGCACCGAGGGCCGGCATCCGCGCCCAGGAACCGCAGCAAACCGGCGCCTTCGGCTTCGAGTTCATCGGCAGGCACCCGCGAATACGTCTCGATCCGCAACGTCGCGCCGCCCGCGGAGCGGTCGAGGCTCCAGATCCCGTTCCAGACGCCGTCGACCAGAAGGGTCCCGGTCCTGGCGCCGTGCCCGGCTGGCAGCGGCACCGGGCGGCCGGCCGGGTTGACCCGGCTGCGGTCGGCGTGGGAAAGCAGCAGGTTGTCGTACTCGGGCAGGAACCGCACCGGCGCGGGCCGGTCCGGCCCGGGCCGCGGTGCGTCCGGCAGATCGAACAGCTCGGCTCCGCTCTCGTCCCGCGCGGTCCACAGCTCGCCGGTCATCCCCGCCACCACCTCACGCAGCCGGGTGAGCCCGGACCAGGCCTGGATGTCGCTGACGGTCGCCGGGCCGAAGGCGGCCAGGTACCGCCGGATCAGTTCAGCGGCCGATGGCGCCGGGTCGAACGTCTCGCCCAGCCAGGTCTGGATGGGCGCCACCGCCACCCTCGCCTGCGGCTGCCCCCAGACGCCGCGCGGCGGCACCTGGAGCACGGCGACCAGGTAACTCACCCCGTAGGCAAGGTCGGCCGGGTCATAGTCCCGCCACGTTTTCGCCAGCTCGCGGCCCAGCTCCGCCCGGGTCAGCGGCCGGCCGGCGAGCAGTTGCCGGCCGGCCGCGACCAGGTCATCGAGGTCGACCCCGGCCAGCCGGCGGCCGAACGGGCTGCCGCTGGCGAAACCGCGCTCGTGCACGATGTGGGTCAGCGGCCAGAGCCACAGCGCGTCCCGCGCGCTGACCAGGTGCACGGTCGTCCGCATCAGGTGGGTGCGGACCGCACGGCGGCCGAGCAGCAGCCCGGCGAGTTCGTCGTGCCGGAACGAATGCAGCCTGGTCCACAGGCCGACGTAGGGCGACAGTGGCGCCTGCGCCTGCATCCCGGCCAGCCGCTCGATCGCGTCCAAGGCCGGAAGGCAGGCCCGCTCCAGCAGGAGCTGGCGGGCCAGGGTCGCCCGGTTCAGCGACCGGGCGTCCAGCGTAACCACGCGCGCCGCTCCCTCCGTCCGGACTGCGAGGGGGGGTACGGATCCGCACCTGGCCGGCCCCCTTCGTAATATTCCAGGTCTTAAATGATCTTTAGAATGGCCGGCCCCCGGACTCATCGAATTCGGCGGCCGGCCCGGCCGTGATCAGGCGGTGCGTGAGGCCGGTGTGGCGGCGGCCGGCGCCGGGGGTGCGCACGGCGACGGCCAGCGCGCGGCGGGAGCCGACCAGGACGACCAGCTTCTTGGCCCTGGTGATCGCGGTGTAGAGCAGGTTGCGGCGGAGCATCATCCAGGCGCTGGTGGTCAGCGGGATGACCACGGCCGGGTACTCGCTGCCCTGGGAACGGTGGATGGTCGCGGCGTAGGCGTGCGCCAGCTCGTCCAGTTCGTCGAAGCCGTAATCGACGCTCTCGTCCTCGTCGGTGACCATGGTGAGCTTGCTGTCCTCCAGGGACATCGCGGTGACCACGCCCACCGTACCGTTGAAGACCCCGGCCGCACCCTTGTCGTAGTTGTTACGGAGCTGGGTGACCTTGTCCCCGACCCGGAACACCCGGCCACCGTAGCGCCGCTCCGGCGCGCCCTCGCGGTAGGGGGTCAGCTTCTCCTGGAGCAGGATGTTCAGGTTGCCCGCCCCGGCCGGACCACGGTGCATCGGCGTCAGCACCTGGACATCGCGGCGCGCGTCCAGGCCGAACCGGCGGGGTATCCGGTGCGCCACCACATCCACCGTGAGCGCGGCGGCCTGCTCGGTATCGTCGCAGGTGAACCAGTAGAAGTCCGGGAAGCCGTGCAGTTTCGGCGGGGTGCCCTCGTTGACCCGGTGCGCGTTCACCACGATCCCGGACTGCTGGGCCTGCCGGAATATCTTCGTCAGCCGGGTGCGCGGGATCACGTCCTTCGCGGCCAGGAGGTCCCGCAGCACCTCACCCGCGCCGACCGACGGGAGCTGGTCCACGTCGCCGACCAGCAGCAGGTGCGCGCCCTTGGGCACGGCCTTGACCAGCTTGTTCGCCAGGATCAAATCGACCATGGAGGCTTCGTCGAGCACGACCAGGTCGGCGTCCAGCGGGTTGTCACGGTCGAACTTGGGCTCGCCGCCCGGCTGGAGCTGGAGCAGCCGGTGCACGGTCGAGGCCGGGTGGCCGGTCAGCTCGGCCAGTCGTTTGGCCGCCCGCCCGGTCGGCGCGAGCAGCACGACCTTGGCCTTCTTGGCCGCGGCCAGCTCGACGATCGAGCGGACCGTGAAGCTCTTGCCGCAGCCGGGGCCGCCGGTGAGGACAGCGACCTTCTCGGTGAGCGCGAGCCTGA
This sequence comes from Streptosporangiaceae bacterium, assembly GCA_035308365.1. Classification (GTDB taxonomy): domain Bacteria; phylum Actinomycetota; class Actinomycetes; order Streptosporangiales; family Streptosporangiaceae; genus PALSA-505. The sequence goes on along the minus strand of DATGGU010000081.1, from coordinate 3,725 downwards.
CCGCCTGCTCCTGCTCAGGCGCGAGCTCGGCGCCGGTGCGGCCGCGCAGCCAGGTCAGCGCCTGGTCCCAGTCGACCTGGCCGAACGCGGCCATCCGGTCGTGGCTGGCATGGAGCAGCTCCAGCAGGCCTCCGGCGAGGGACCGTTCGGCGCGGTGAAACGGCACCAGGTAGATGGCCGGCACGTCGTGATCGCCGGCCGGCACCGGCTCGCTGATCACGCCTTCCTCGGCGGCCAGCTCGTCCAGGCAGGGCGTGATCATCTCCCGGTCGACGTCGAGGATCTTCGCCGCGTCGGTGATCAGATTGGGTGCCGGCAGGAAACAGTGACCGTCATCGGCGGCTTCGGACAGGGTGTACTGGAGTCCGGCCTTGATCCGTTCGGGGCTGTCGTGCGGAATGCCGACCGCCTGGGCGATCGTGTCGGCGGTCTTGAAGCCGATCCCCCACACGTCGGCGGCCAGCCGGTACGGCTCGTTGCGGACCACGTCGACAGAGGCGTCGCGGTACTTCTTGTAGATCTTTACCGCTAGAGAGGTGGACACTCCCACGCCCTGAAGGAAGACCATCACCTCCTTGATCGCCTTCTGTTCCTCCCAGGCGTCGGCGACCTTCTGCGTCCGCTTGGGCCCGACACCGGGGACTTCCAGCAGGCGCTGCGGCTCTTCCTCGATGACCCGGAGCACGTCGGTGCCGAAGTGATTGACCATGCGTTCGGCCATCACCGGGCCGATGCCCTTGATCAGTCCGGAGCCGAGATAGCGCTGGATGCCCTGGATGGTCGCGGGCAGCACGGTCGCGTAGGAGCGGACCTCGAACTGCTTGCCGTACTTCGGGTGCGTCGTCCACCGGCCGGTCAGCCGCAGGCTCTCGCCGACCTGGGCGCCGAGCAGCGGCCCGACCACGGTCAGCAGGTCTGGACCGTGACCACTGGTAGCCACCCGGGCGATCGTGTAGCCGGTCTCCTCGTTGGCGTAGGTGACGCGTTCGAGGACCGCTTCAAGCACCGAATCCGTCGGTGCCCCGGGCAAAACTGGGCGAGCACTGGTCACACCAGACATCCTGCCCGGGTTCGCGGTGTGCCGGCGCCGTAGTCGCCGGGGTTCACGCCGCTGTCTGATGGGGAGTTCTGCTGTTCCTTACGGTATCGGCTGGTCAATCGCTAAGCGCGGCGTGTCGCTTGGACGGATGTGACGGCGATGCGATATAGTGTTCGAAGATTGATGGTTTATTGGGTGAGACGGAGGTGAGCGACATGTCTTGCATCGACCAGCCAGGGAGCATTGGCCAGCCAGAGAGCATTGGCCAGCCAGAGAGCCAGGAGGACATCCTGGCGGCCTGCGAGGCGTCGCTCACCGACGCGGACATCCCACCGGATGAGGACGCCTGCGGCTGGCCCGACCCGGACTGCGGGATGCCGGCCGAACTGCTCGCGCTGTCGGACGCGGAACTGGAAGAACTGGTTGCCGCCGCGCCGTCGCAACCGGCCTGGATGATGCGGGAAGCCTGGCCGGACGGGATCGTGCCACCCGGCGGGACTGTGCCGGATCGCGATAGCGGCTCGGTGTGGCCTGCTGGGTTTCTGGTCCGGGACGGATCCGGCGGCGGGACCGGCTTCGCCGATGGCGGCCCACTCGACGTGCTGGCCCCCGGAGCGGCCCTGGCCGGGTTTTCGGACGACGCCTGCGCCCACATCGGGACGCTGAGTGACGACGAACTCATCGGTGTTATCCGGGCGTGGCGGCGGCAGACATCCTGGGCACAAGCCCAAGAGCTGGCCGCGGTGGCCGAGTTGGCCAGGCGGCGCCCGGCCAACGACACCCCGCCCGGCAGGCAGTTCGCACCACCATCGCCAGCCACTACGCACCAGCCCACGCCACTAGCCCACCCAGTCTCACCCACACCCCAACCCGCCGGGCAGGCCGCACCGCCAACCCATCCGGTCTCGTCTACGCCCCAGCCGGCCGACCAGGCCGCACCGCCGGCTCGCCCGGTCTCGCTTGCGCACGAATCTGACGTGGGCTTTCCGCGTGCGCTGAGTGAGTTCATTGCGGACGAGCTCGCCGCTGCCCTCACGCTGACCCACACGGCCGCCGAGGCTGAGCTGGGTCTGGCGCTGGATCTGGCCATCCGGCTGCCCGGTACTGCTGCCGCCCTGCGGACCGGGCGGATCGACCTGCCGCGAGCCAAGATCATCGTCGATGGGACCAGCAGCCTGACCGCCGAACACGCCGCCGCAGTCGAACGCGCCGTGCTGCCCCGTGCGCCAGAACAAACCACGGGCCAACTGCGCGCCGCAGTGAGCCGGACGGTCCTGTCTGCCGATCCTCAAGCGGCCCGCCGCCGTCGCGAACAGGCCCTGCGGCACGCCCGCGTCGAATATTGGGCCGACCCGGAGGGGACCGCGTCGCTGAGCGGCCGTAACCTCCCTCCGGCCAGCGTGCTGGCCGCCGACCAGCGGCTCTGCCGGATCGCCGCCGCATGGAAGAAGCAGGGCGCCGTCGGCGGCCTGGACCTGCTGCGCGCCCACGCCTACCTGGCCCTGCTGCTCGGCCAAGACGTAACCACCCCGCCCGTCAGCCTGCTCCCACCAGCGCAAACCCCCGGCGCGCCCGCACAGCGCCGCCATGGACCGGGCTCCGGCGGTGCCACCGCCCCCGGGTGTGCCTGTCCGGCCAGCGCAGACGCCCAGTTCACCCCGCCCGAAGCAGCGCACACCGAACCAGACAGCAACACCCACCCCAGCCACCCGGCCAGCACGAAAGCCCAGTTCACCCCGCCCGAGGCAGCGCACACCGTACCGGACAGCAACACTCACCCCGGCCCCAGCCACCCGGCCAGCACGGACGCCCAATTCATCCCGCCCGGGCTGAGCTTTCCCGGGTCAGAAGAGATGGTGCCGCCGCTCGCTGGGTCGGTGCACTTGACTGTCCCGTTGACCACGTTGCTCGGTATGTCCGACGCGCCTGGTTCCGCCGCCGGATACGGCCCACTGGACCCCGATTCCACCCGGGCGCTGGCCTGTGCCGCCGCCGGGCATCCCACCACTCGCTGGCTCTTCACTGTCACCAGCCCCGACGGCCAAGCCCTGGGGCACGGCCGCGCCCGTCGCCGTGCCACGCAGGGCGGCGACGGAAGCTGGACCGTGACCATCACCGCACGGCCCATCGCCTCCGGCGACTGTGACCACCATAACCAAGAGCCCGGATACCGGCCCAGCCCCGGCCTCCAGGAGCTGATCCGGACCCGCAGCAGCACGTGCACCTTCCCCGGCTGCCGTCACCCAGCGATCAGATGCGACCTCGACCACAGCATTCCCTATGATGACGGTGGAATTACATGTGAATGTAATCTCGCCCCGCTTTGCAGGCGACATCATCGGCTCAAGCAATCCGAGGACTGGAGACTCGAACAAACCAGCCCAGGCGTCATGGCCTGGATCACCCCAGCTGGGAGACAGCACGTCACCATGCCCACCCGGGAGTAGCCAGCCGGGCGTTTCCGTGAGTGCCAGCACGGCGCCCGGCTGGTTACCAGCAATTCCATCGATTCCCGGCACCGGCTCCGTCCCTGGCCGCAAACTGTCGATCATGAGTTCCGGTGAGCCCACACTCGATCAGTTGCGGCGGGACGTGCTGCCATTGCGCGGGCGGGCGGCGGTGGTGACCGGCGTCAGCAGGCGCGCGGGCATCGGGTACGCCATCGCCCGGCGGCTGGCCGCGCTGG
>DATGGU010000080.1:0-5167 GCA_035308365.1 Streptosporangiaceae bacterium | reverse complement strand
CCCGGCCGGCCCAGGAGGCAATCGTGGTCAACCTGCCCGGTCTGTGACCGGGCCTGCCGCCCTGGCGCCGTGGTTCAGATGGGCGCTGTCCGGGGCGGCCGGGCCATCGAGAAGCTGGGCGCCGAGAGCGGTCAGCGTGTGCCAGACGGCGCTGCCCTGACGGCAGGTCATGATCAGCCCGGCCTCGCGCAGCACCGTGGCGTGCTGGCTGGCCGCGGCGGGCGAGACACCGACCTTGCGGGCCAGTTCGGTGGTGGTGCAACCGTCGGCGATGCTGTCAAGCACGGCGGCCCGGGTGCGGCCGAGCAACGCGGCGAGCGCCTTCCCGGGAGGGTGGGCCCCGCCCCACAGCCGGATCCCCCCGGCCGGGTCGCCGGATACGGGATAGGCCAGAGTGAGCGGTGCGCCGCGGCTGTCGTCGGTGTCGGCGAGCACGGCCGGGTAGTTGCCGATGAACACCGACGGGACCAGGGTCAGGCCGCGGCCGTCCAGGTAGACGTCACCGTCGCTGGGCCCAAGGACGTCGAGCACCGGCGGCCGCCAGCGGATCCGGGTGGCGTTGAGCGTGCTCAGCAGCCCGTCGATGCCGCCGTCCATCAGGATCCGGCCGCGGCGCGCCTGCTCGGCCCTGAGCTGGCTCTCGACTCCCTGCCAGAAGGGCTCGACCAGGCCGCGGTAGGCCGCCTCGACCGCGTCGGCGAGCCGGCGCCTGGCATCGCCGCGCGGATCGGCGATGGCCCAGGCGGCGGACGGCAGCCGGGACCTCCGGTCGCAGTCATGCAACTCGGCGAGCACCCTGTCCCGGGGCAGCGTCAGCAGCGCCTCGGTGCCCTCATCGAAGCTGGCCCTCTCCCCGGTGAGGGTGAGCAGGTCCACCCAGTCCCGGCAGTTCGGCATCAGCATGGTCAGCGGCCTGAGCTGATGCCGGAGTTCCTGGCCTGACTGTCTGCCCGGTGCCCTGATGAGCTGGCCGTAGGCGCGCTCACGCCAGCCGCCGAGCGTGACCTGCCGCTGCACAGGACAGCGGAGCAGTGTCATTGCCCAGATGGTCTCGGCCAACGGTCCACGACCGGGGCTAACCCGGGTCCGGGCCAGATCGTCGGCGGTGAAATGAAGCCGTAAGCCCATACCGTCCCACCTGGCTTTCCCGGGCGCTGCCCGTTGATAAAACCCGTGCCAGCGGGCAGCCTTCAACGAGACTTATTCAAAACCAGCCCAGCAGACCTGGCACCAGGTTGTGAGCTGTGGTGACTGGCCGGACACCAGGGGTTCTGAACAAGCCTCAATCTTACGGCAGGGCTGCGAGCAGCTCATGGACCGGCTTGCGCCTGCCGGTGTAGAAGGGGATCTCGGCCCTGGTGTGCAGCCGCGCCTTGGCGCCACGCAGGTGACGCATGAGATCCACGATCCGGTGCAACTCGTCGGCCTCGAACGCGAGGATCCACTCGTAGTCGTTCAGCGCGAAACAGGCGACGGTGTTGGCCCTGACGTCCGGGTACTCGCGGGCCATCATCCCGTGCTCGACCAGCATCTCCCGGCGCTCGGCGTCGCCGAGCAGATACCACTCGTAGGACCGTACGAACGGGTACACGCTCACGTAGCCGCGCGGCTCCTCCTCGGCCAGGAACGCCGGGATGTGGCTCTTGTTGAATTCGGCCGGCCGGTGCAGCGCCATCACCGACCACACCGGCTCGCTGGCCCGGCCAAGACCGGTCCGGCGGAACCTGGCGTACATCTCCTGCAGGTCGTCGGCCGACGGCCCGACCCACCAGAACATGTAGTCGGCATCCGCCCGCAGCCCCTGCACGTCGTAGCAGCCGCGGGTGACCACGCCCTTGCCGGTGGCCTGCTGGCACAGCTCGCTGACCTCGGTGGCGAGCCCGGCCCGCCCGCTGCTGGTCTGCTCCCCGGCCGCGTCCAGCGCACCGGGTTCCTTCACCCGGAACACCGACCACATGGTGTAGCGGATCAGCTCGTTGAGCTCGCGTGCCCGCAGCTTTCCTGTCGTCTCTGCGCGCCCGTGCTCAACTGTCCCGTCGCCCCGGACCGCCTCACCGGCCGTCGCCTGGTGGTCGTTGCTGGTCATGACCCCATTGTCGGTCATCGCCCGCACTGGCCATACCACGGCCCCGGTCCGTGTCCGTCATCTGTGCGATGACCAGCGGTGCCTCCGCCGTCTTCCCCTGTGGGCCGGGCGCCCGCGATCAGCGCCTCAGGGCGGTCAGCTGAGCGGTCACCTGGGCGGCCGCAGCGTGGGCGCTCGCTATGCAGGCCGGGATGCCAAGACCGTCGTAGGCGGCGCCGCAGACGGCCAGGCCGGGCTGGGCCTCGACCGCCGCCCGGATCCGGGCCACCCGGTCCAGGTGCCCGACCGTGTACTGCGGGAGCGACCCGCCCCAGCGGGTGACCCTGGTCTGCGCGGGCGGCCCGGTGACCCCGGTCGCCGCAGTGAACTCGGCCGCGGCCAGGGCGGCCAGATCCGCGTCGTCCCGCTGCAGGATCGCCTCTTCACCGATCCGGCCGATCGAGCAGCGAACGATGTGCATGGCGTCCCTGTCCGGGCGCGTCTGCCCGGTCACGTTGCCCGGCCGGTTCCCGCCTCCTCTGCCCGGCTCATACCCAGCCACGCTGCCCGGCCCGTACCCGCGCGCACTGCCCGGCCCGTACCCGGCCCGTGCGGTGTGCCCATTCCCCTGCGCCAGCAGGTGCGGCCACTTCACGGTGCTGAACGTGACGGCCTTGACCGCCCGGCCGTCCACGGCGGGCACCAGGTAGCCGCTGCCGGTGAGGGCGGCGGCGCCAACCGCGGCCTGCGGGTAGGCCAGCGTGACGATCGCCATGCTCGCATAGCGGATCTCGGCCAGGGCCGCAGCGGCGCCGCGAGCCACGTCGGATAGCAGCTTGCTGGCCGGGCTGGCCGGCACAGCAAGGATGACCGCGTCGGCCTCGATGAACTCAGGTTCACTGGCCGGGCCCGACTCCAGCCCCCATCCGTTCGGGAGTTTTTTTATCGCCCTAATCATGCAATTGGTGCGGACGCGCGCGCCGGACGCGGCGGCAACCGCAGCGGGCAGCAGGCCCAGCCCACCAGAGAGCGTGGTGAAGACCGGCGGCGGGCGGCGGGCAGCGGGCGGCGACGGCGCGGGCGGTTCGGACAGCGCGGGCGGGAGCAGTCCGGCCGCCGCGTCGGCCAGGGAGCGATGCCGCCGTGCCGCCGCGGCCAGGGCGGGCAGCGTGGCCTCGAACGACAGCTCCTCACTGCGGCCTGCATAGACACCGCCGAGCAGCGGATCCACCAGCCGGTCGACCAGTTCCTGGCCGAATCGCGCCGAGACGTAGCTGGCGACCGAAACATCGCCGTCCAGCGGGCTGGGCGGCAGTTCTGCGTCGAGTCTGGCCCTGGTCAGGCCTTCGCCGGACAGCAGGCCCACCCGGGCCAGCTCACCGAGGTCGGACGGCACCCCCATGAACTGCCGTCCGGGCAACTCGCGGAACGTGCCACGGCTCCAGATCCGGGCCGAAGTGGTGCCGGGGGTCTCAAGCTGATCGGCCAGCCCGACCGCATGGATCAGGCCGGTGCCCTCCGGCCGGCGGGCCAGCAGCGCCTCGGCGCCCTCGTCCACGGCCACCCCGGCCACGCTGGACACCCTGAGCTTGCCGCCCAGCCGCGACGACCCCTCGAAGACGGTGACCGACACCGGAGATTCGCGCAGGAAGTACGCGGCCGCAAGGCCGGCTATGCCGCCGCCGATGATCGCGACGTGCGGGCGCGGCGAAGGTTCGGTCATGCGCCCAGTCTGCCAGGCGGCCTGCGCTGCCTGACCTGCCAGGCGGCCTGCGCTGCCTGACCTGCCAGCCGGGCTCCGCTGCCTGACCAGAGACCGCACCCGCTCAGCCAGCATCCTCGCGGGCCGGGTGCCACGCCGCTCCGCCAGCCACGCCGCTCCACCGGACCCGCCGTCCGGCCAGGACCGCGCCGCCCTACCGAGACCGCTCGCCCGCCCGGCCGGTGGCGGCACCGGTCGCTGTGGCGGCGGGTCAGGGCTTGCGTGCGACGCCGGCCCAGAACGGCACGGGTTCGGTGAACGGCTCGTCGTCCGGATCGGGGCGCCAGTGCGGCAACTGGACCAGTCCGGGCTCGACCATCTCTAGGCCGTCGAAGAAGCGCAGGATCTGGGCGCGCGTTCTGATGCCGCCCGGGCCCTTGCCCATCTGCGCGAGCACCCGTGCCCCAGCTTCGGCCGCAGCCTCCGAGACGTCCTTGGCCGGCTGGCCGAGCACCAGATGACTGCCGGGGACGGTTGCCCCCATCAAGGCGTCGATGATCGACTGCGGCCGCTCGCGGTCGTCAATGAACTGCATGATGCCGAGCAGCACGACGGCAATCGGCTTGCTGAAATCCAGCGTCGCCTCAGCCTCGTACCGGATCGCTTCGACATCGCGCAGGTCAGCGTCGATGTAGGCGGTCGCGCCCTGCCTGGTGCTCGTGAGCAGGGCGCGGGCGTGCGCAAGCACCATCGGATCGTTGTCAACGTAGACGATCCGCGATTCGGGGGCGGCCCGCTGGGCGACCTCGTGGGTGTTGTCCGCGGCAGGCAGCCCGGTGCCGATGTCGAGGAACTGCCGGATGCCTGCCTCGTTCACCAGGTAACGCACCGCGCGACCGAGGAATGCGCGCTGGGTTCTAACGCCGACGATGACGCCCGGATAGGCGTCGATCATCACCTGGGCCAGTTCCCGGTCTATCGCGAAGTTGTCCTTGCCGCCGAGCCAGTAGTCATATACCCGGGCCGGATGCGGCGTGGTCGCGTCGACCTTCGGCACCGTCTTGTCCTGATCGGCAGCCCACGGTCCGGGCATGTCACCCCGCAGTTCGTGCATGTCACCCTGCGGTTCGTGCATGGCGGTCTGCGGCTCACGCTCAGCAGTCCGCGGCTCCTGTTCAGCAGCCGGGGGCTTCTGTTCAGCAGCCCGCTGCCCCTGCTCTCCAGCCACCAGCGCCTCCCTCACCGCACCATGCGAAATGCACGGTGCTGTTCATCACACGGCCCCGACAGAGCGTGTGCGGGGGACACGTTCGGAGCGTTCGGCATGTCCGAGCCGTTCGCTCTGTTATATACACCCGGTCATGTAACGCCGTACAGAAGCAACGCCAACGATGGGACTT
>DATGGU010000079.1:0-68460 GCA_035308365.1 Streptosporangiaceae bacterium | reverse complement strand
CGCGCCGGTCGGCGCACCGCACCCGGTCATCCCCATCTTCGTCCTGCTGGCGGCCGTTCTGACCCCGTGCGTCGCCGCCGCCGCGGCCCGGTTCGGCAAGCACATCCACCATCGCTGAATCAACCACGAACCGGGCCGGGCGGCCACGAGTCAGTAAGCGTAGAAATACTGGACAGGGAAGCACAGATAATTGATAGCGGACGCGCCGCACACCTGGCCGCAGGCGGAGCAATTGATCTCCCGGCCGCCATCCCTGCCCCGGACGGTCACCCACTGCCCCGCTTTCCCCGTCAGCACCGCCGCGAGCTGTTCCTTGCTGTGAAACCCCCGGTCCACCCCTGTCTTGGCCATGTCCATGAGGGTCAGGTGACGACCACAACCCGTGCAGGAACAATCGGAAAAAGAATATGTCCCGTAAAACTCGCCAGGTGGAATATCAAGGTACCTGGCGAGTTCTTCGATTTCTGCCACACTCATGTCACGCATGACCGGACCTGAGTTAAGTGACCTGATAAATGTAGTGACATCGTCGGCGCTGGCCGGGGATATCTGGTACGTATGCGTCTGGTCGGGCCGGTCCCCGAGCAGAGCCTGGAGCTCCGCCGCCGACCGCAGCACGGTCATGTAGGTACTGTCCTTCCTGGATTGATCACCCACACTAGATAGACGGCCGGGTTACACCAGAGGTTCAAGCTCGAACGCGGTTGGCACACAGGTGTGCCAACCGCCCAGCCAGCCTCGGTTCCCTGGATTCAGGAGATGACCCCGATGTTGATGATGTACACCGTTGCTGCCTCGTCAGCCAGCGACGTGACAGCACGCCGCGTCCGGGCGAACAGGTCCTTATCCTCGCTGCGGATACGAGCCAGATTACGAAGCGCCGTCGCCCGGAAGACGACGGTCAGGCTCATGACAAGGTTCCGCGTCCATCCGGTCGAGTGCGGCATCCAGTTCATCGAGGCTGACCCCGCCGCGACCGGCAGCCTTGTCCGCCAGGTGCGCGGCCAGTGCGGCGCGGTCCTCAAGGTCGGCGAGGTCATCGATATTGATCAGGGCGACTACCGGCTTGCCATGCTCGCTGATGGTGATGGGGCGGTGGGATTGCCGCGCTTCGGCCACGAGTTCACCTAGGTGCATCTGAGCCGCAGTCAACGGGTAAGCCATGCATCCGACGGTAACACCGTGCAGTGACAGTGCAGGGCAGTAACACGGCCAGCCAGAGCGGCGGGCCGGGGCTGAGGCGATAGCTGGGTGGCTTCGTCTGGGCAGCATGAACTGGTCGATCTGAGAAGATGACGGAGAGTTCCGGGTTGGGGTGAATGAGTGAGTGTCGACCGGTTCACGACGCCGCTGTACGGGGTCGGTGAGGCCGCCGGGTATCTGGGCGTGCCGTCCTCGACGCTGATGGACTGGGCCTACGGATACCGGTGGCGGCGGGCCGACGGCAGGACAGCCATGGCCGGGCCGGTGATCACGGCCATCCGGCCGGCCCGGCATCACGGGGCAGTCCTGCCGTTCATCGGTCTGGCTGAGGCCCATGCGCTGGCCGCATTCCGGCGCGCTGGGGTGCCGTTGCAGCGGGTCCGCCCGGCGATCGATGCGCTGCGCCACGAGCAGGGCGTGGAGCACGCGCTGGCCAGCAGGCGACTGCATGCCGATGGGGCGGAGCTTCTGTACGACTACGCTCAGCGGGCCGACGGCTCTCCCGGGGCCGCGTCCGAGCTGGTGGTCGTGCGGAGCAGCCAGCTGGTCTTCACGGAGAGGGCAGCGTCGCGGTATCTGCGGTGGGTGGAGTTCGCGGCGGATGGGTATGCGCAGGTGATCCGGCTTCCGCAGTACCGGGTCGCGGAGGTGACCATGGATGCCGGCCACGCGTTCGGGCGGCCACGGTTCGTGCGGAGCGGGGCGGGCGTGGAAGATGTGGTCGGACTGTGCCTGGCCGGGGAGGCGGCCGGGACGGTGGCTGCCGAGTTCGGGCTGACCCAGGCCGAGGTTGAGGACGCTGTCGATGTCGCTACCCGTGCAGCGGCCTGAGTTCTTCCTGGACCGGAGCCTCGGCCGGTTCGCCGTGGCGAGCCGGCTCCGGGCGGCCGGATGGGAGCTGGTGACATTCGCCGAACACCACGGCGACCCCGGCCCCGGCCAGCTCACGGACAGCCAGTGGATCCGCGCTGCGGCCGGGCATGAGTGGCCGATCCTGATGAAGGACAAACGCATCCGCTACCGCCAGGCGACGATCGACCTGATCATCCAGCATCGGGCCCAGTGTTTCGTCATCGCCAGAGGCGACCTGACCTCCGGCGAGATAGCCCAGCGTTTCCTGGCCAACAGGCGAGCCATTTACGAGGCGACGGCCCAGCCCGGCCCCCGCATCTACGTCGTGCGGTCCGGCCGGCTGGATCGGCTTCCGCACGCCAGCCCTGAGCTGTGATCATCGTCGCGCCGCCAGTGTTCATGGGCAGTACAGCCGAACACACTGAGTGTGACGTACATCACGTTGACAGATATGTTGGGATCGCCCTGTGGGCGTGGCATGCGACAACATGGTGACTCTTGCTGACATCGCCGCCCGGGCCGGGGTATCGCATGAGGCGGCACGACTGTGGGCGTCCGGCCGGCGCGGACCGGGCTACTTCCCCCCGCCCACGCTGATTACTTCGGGTGGCGAGAAGGTGTGGGACTGGGAACAGGTTGCTTCCTGGCTCGCTGAGTACCGGCGGAATGCAGATGCCAGCTCGGCTGCGGAAGCACGGCTTCGGGTCCTGTGCACCGCCGACCGCGTCCTGGCTGCCCGCGCAGCCTTGATGTCTGAGCCGGATGAAGCCGTGCGCGAGGAGTTCGAGCGGCTTCTTCAAGAAGCGTGACGAGCGATCGTAACCGCTACTGACGAGAACGTGTGGAGTGGGCGGGGGGGACCCACTCGGCCATCCGGCTGGTCGGCTGGCGCCGAACGCCGACTGTCCGACTGGGTGCCCCCGTTGAGCATCGCGCTCAAAGAGTCAATGCTCTGGTCCGGCCCCGCCGGCCCGCGCTACGTGGTCTTGATGTGGCGGGTGAACGCGCGCCATTCGGACGGGGTGAAGGCGAGAGCGGGACCGGCCGGGTCCTTGGAATCACGCACGGCCACCCGGGCCGCCGGAGCGCCGTCATTCACCCAGATGCTTCTTCACGTCGCTGGCCTGGGCCAGGTCGAAGCTGCCGTAGAGAATGGCCTCGTTGTTGCCGGACGCTGACGGCAGCCCGTTGTTGGTGTCCAGCGCGCTGTCCCATAGGCCACCCGGGCCGCAGCCGGTCGCACCGGGGGCGGCGAACGTGCCGTCGACCACCTCGGTGTCCGTCGTGTACAGGATGGCCTTGTGCGCGAGGGCGACGGTGCCGAGGTTTCCGGTCAGTGTCCCGGACGTGCCCGTTGTCAGGTTGAGCACGACCGGGTGCCTGACCGTCCCGACGAAACAGTGCGAACCGAGCAGCGGGTTGAGCAGCTGGAACGACAGCGGCACCGTGGTGGTGTTGACCAGCCCGGACGCGCCGGTGGTGAAGCTGGCCCTGATCGGCCCGGCCTGCTGGGCCAGCACGAAGACCTGTGACTGGGCCGGCGGCTTCACGCCCGGCGGATTGCCGAGGGCGGCCAGGACCGGCTTGGCCATGAGCTGCTGGGGCGCGGTGAACGAACGTCCGTCCAGTGCGTCGGCCCAGCTCGGCGGGGCGCCGATCGCGCCGGTGCCGCCCTGGATGATCCCGGGACCGTGGAACGTGGTGTCCAGGCTGCCGATATTGATTGTGCCTTCGGACGCGACGCCCTTGATGCAAATCTTCACCTTGCCCAGGCCGGGCGGGGCGAGGGTGGCCGTCACCGGGCACTGGCGGAACACCGGCCAATTGGGCGGCGGCGCTCCCTGATAGCTGGGCAGTGCCGCTCCAGGATGGGCAGAGACAGGCGCCGCGATGCTCAGGCCGAGTGTTCCGACCGTGGCCACCAGCACTCCGGCGCGCCATACTGAACCTAATCTCACTGCTGCTACCTCCTGTTTACCGGCCATTCTGGGCAATTTACCCAAAAGCTATACGTTAGTCCGGTAAATGGCCGCCCGGCCATAGCGAAACGGCGCACCATTTACCCGCCGGGTCATCGTTACGCACAGAAGACGGCAGCGACCTGCGGTGATATGCCCGGTCGGTGGGGGTTCATACGGCAGACTGCTGGGGTGGGCGACATCGGTGTGCGGCGCGTGGATCTCGGATACTTTGTCCGGCCACCCGAGGAAACGGGAACCGGGCGTTCCCGGGTCGAGCCGTGCCTGGGCTACCTGGTGGACCATCCGGACGGGCTGCTGCTGCTCGATACCGGGATGGGCAGCCATCCCGAGGTCGATGCGCACTACCAGCCGGTGCGCCGGCCGCTCGGTGCGGCGCTGAGTGCGGTGGGCGCGCGGACCGGCGACGTCCGGTGCGTCGTAAATTGTCACCTCCACTTCGATCATTGCGGCGGGAATCCCGGCCTCCCCAACCGGCCGATCTTCACCCAGCGGACCGAACTGGAGACCGCCCGGACGGCTGCGGACTACACGCTGCCCGAGCTCGTGGACGCGCCCGGCCTGCGCTACGAGGTGCTGGACGGCGAGGCCGAGGTGCTGCCCGGCGTGCTGATCGTGCCCACACCGGGGCACACCGCAGGCCATCAGTCGCTCATCGTCCGCCGCGCCGACGGGACCGTCATCATCGCCGGGCAGAGCCACGACACGGCCACCGCCTACAGCGCCGATGTGCTTGCCTGGCGCGCCAGGGCCGGCGGCCATCAGCAGACCGGGCTGCCAGACTTCCCGCACTGGATAGACCGGCTACAGCGACTCGACCCGGCGCGGGTCGTCTTCGCTCACGACCACGCGATCTGGGAGCCGTAAATGCACAAGCCCGACCCCGACGAGTACGCCCACGTCCTCGCCGCCGAAGCGATCGGCGCGGGCGACCCGACGGCCTGGTTCGAGCGGCTGTACGCCAAGGCCGAGACCGGCCGGGCAGAGGTGCCATGGGATCGCGGGGCGCCGCACCGGCTGCTGGTCGAGTGGGTGAAGGAGCGCGAGCTTCGAGGTGACGGCCGCCAGGCCCTCATCATCGGCTGCGGCCTGGGCGATGACGCCGAGTTCATCGCCGGGCTGGGCTTCGTCACGGTCGCCTTCGACATCTCGGTCAGCGCGATCCGGACGGCCCGCCGCCGGTATCCGCTCACCACGGTGGACTACGTCACCGCGGACCTGCTCGACCCGCCCGCCGCCTGGCGGCAGGCGTTCGACCTGGTGGTGGAGAGCCTGACCCTGCAGTCGCTGCCCGACCCGCCCCGGGCCACGGCGATCCGCAACGTCGCTCCCATGGTGGCGCCGGGCGGAACGCTGATCGTCAACGCCCGCGCCCGGGACTCCCGCGACGACCCCGGCGAGGGCCCACCCTGGCCGCTCACCAGAGCGGAGATCGACGCCATCGGCGAGGGTGTGCTGGAGCCGGTGGAGATCGAGGATCTGCGCGACACCGGCGCCCGCCGCTGGCGCGCCGAGTTCCGCCACCCCAGCCCCGGCAACCACCCCGGCGGCTGATCAGCGACGAGACGGTCCCGGCAGCGGCGCTAGCTGACCGGTGGCGGTGTTCCGTCGGTGCTGGCGGCCAGGGCGGGATCCCACCCGCAGGCGGCGCAGGTCTGGCGGAAGGCCGAGCGGGCGAACTCCAGGGCGGCGGCGCGGGAGTCGGGGGCCGCGCGGACGTTGTCCCAGTCGAGGACGAACTCGCCGAGCACCGGGTTCCAGTGTGCGCCCGGCGGGGTCAGGGTCAGGCTGGCGAAGCCCTCCGGCACCGGGTGGGTGTAGGCGTAGAACGCTGCCTTGTTGTAACGCTGGTCACCGGGCCACCAGCCGACGGCGATCTCCTGGGCGTCCATGGCATTGCGCATGATGAAGTCCTGCGACGGCGGGTCGGCCGGCTCGCCGGAGAACAGGCTCACCGCCAGGTCGAACGAGCCCCACCAGGCGTTGACCGGGGTGGACCGGCCACGGTAGGGGGCGCGGTACTCGGCCAGCACCAGCGCTACCTGGGTGGCGGCGGTGAAGTAGACGGCCACCTCGGCCGGGTCGTAGTGCGCGTGCACGTCGTCGGCGTCCAGCGGGACGGTCCATGGCACCTCCTGCGGCACCGGATCGATCTCCACCGGCCCGCCGAGCTCCCGGGCCGCCGCCAGCACGTCCCGGGTGACCGCGCCGACCGGGCGGTGCGGCGTGAGCGGGATGCGCCTGGCCGCCCTGCTGGTGTGCTCGACCACCGCCTCGTGGGCGTGCAGGTCCAGCGCCACGACCAGCGCGCCCGAGCCGTCGGGCGCGGGCAGCGGATAGGTTTCCCAGCCGCGCGCGGTCAGCCGCAGCGCCGCGTGCTGCAACTGCGGCTCCGGCGGGGCGAGCCTGGCCGCCAGCTTGCCAAGCACCTGTGTGTGCGCGTGCAGGGTGTCGCAGGTCTCGCGCCACCGCTCATAGGACAGTTCCGGCCAGCCCGAGGACATGGCTCGGAGGGTATGCCACTTGCCGCTGGCGCCTCAACCTGGGCCGGTACGATGCGGCCCATGCGCTTCGCGATCGCGATCCCTCAGTTCTATTCCGACGGCGAGTTCGACCCGGCAGCGTTCGCGGCCTACTTCAGGCGCGCCGAGGAGCTGGGCTACGAGAGCGCCTGGGCGCTGGAGCAGACGCTGTCACCCGAGCCGCAGCTCGGGCCGATCGAGGCGATGACCTACGCGGCGGCGTGCACCGAGCGGATGCGGCTGGGCTGCGTGGTGTTCGTATCCACCCTGCACAGCCCGGTGCACCTGGCGAAGAGCCTGAGCACGCTGGACCAGATCAGCCGGGGCCGGATCGAGATCGGCGTGGGCACCGGCGGCAAGTGGCGGCCGTTCGCGGCGTTCGGCGTGGACCCGGATCGCTACATCGCCCGGTTCACCGAGGGGGTGGCCCTGATGAAGGGGCTGTGGACGCAGCCCAGGGTGACCTTCGACGGGGAGTTCTGGCAGCTGAGGGACGAAGCGCAGGAACCCAAGCCATTCCAGAAGCCGTATCCGCCGCTGTGGTTCGGTGGGTCGGCGCCTGCCGCGGTGCGCCGGGCCGTGCGGCTGGGCGACGGGTTCTTCGGTGCGGGCTCCACGACCACCGAGGCGTTCGCCGGGCAGGTGCGCCTCGCGCGCGAGACGCTGGCCGAGGCGGGCCGGCCAGCCAGCGAGTTTCCCATCGCCAAACGGGTGTACATCGCGGTGGACGAGAACGCCGCGCGGGCCAGGGCCCGGGTCAGCGAGGCGTTGCACGGGCTGTATGACAACGGCGTGCCGGGCATCGAGGACGTCCCGGTCGCGGGCACGGTGGCCGACTGCGTGCGCGGGCTGGCCGAGGTGATCGAGGCGGGCGCGGAGCTGGTCCTGTTCACGCCGATGTTCGATCAGGCCGAGCACATGGAGGTGCTCGCGGCCGAGATCCTTCCCCAGTTCAGGTAGGTTGTCCCCGCTCCCGGAGGGTCGGCGCCCGCACGGTGTTCCCCGGCCCGTCTCGCGCCTGGGTGTCTTGACCTGGGCGGCGCACCGGTCTACTGTCGCGCCTGCGGCGGGGGCCGGGCGGAAGGAGCTTCCATGCGAGTCGCGTTCGTCATCAGCGGTGCAATCCTGGCGGGCGCGGCCCTGACGCCGCCGCTGGCCGCGGCCACGGCCACCCATCCGGACCTGGCCGTGGTCCAGATCAGCGCGGACCCGTACAGCAACGCGAAGGCCCAGCACGCCGCCGAGGTCGAGCCGGACACGGTGACCGTGGGACACACCGTGATGTCGGTGTTCCAGGTGGGCCGGTGGGACAACGGCTGCTCCGACGACATCGGCTGGGCGGTTAGCACGGACAGCGGCCGGAACTGGCGGCACGGGTACCTGCCCGGGCTGACCAGGTTCTCCCACCCGGCTGGGCCGTTCGTGCGGGCCAGCGATCCGGCGGTCGCCTACGACGCCGCGGCCGGCGCGTGGATCGTGTCCTCCCTGGCCTGCAACGGGACCTCGGCGAACCCCAACGCGCGAGTGCCGAGCCCGGCGGTGGAGGTGAACGTCTCCTTCGACGGCGTGCACTGGTCCAAGGTGATCGTCGCCGCCCGGATCAAGAAGGGCCAGGACTTCGACAAGGAATGGGTCACCTGCGACAACAGCACGGCCAGCCGGTTTTACGGGCGCTGCTACATGGAGTGGGACGTAGACAACCGCAACGACCTGGTGCAGATGATCACCTCGCGGGATGGTGGATTCCACTGGTCGCCGGCCGTGTCCACCAGCACACGGCTGGACGCCACCGGCGGCGAGCCCGTGGTGCAGCCCAACGGCGACGTGGTGGTGCCGATCGAGTCCCGCAACGGCCTGGTCGCGTTCCGGTCGGTGAACGGCGGCCGGACCTGGGGCCCGGCGGCCAAGATCGCGGCCGTCTTCCAGCACTTGTTCGAGGGCAACCTGCGCGGGCCGTTCTTCGCCTCGGTGGCCATCGACCGCACCGGGCGGATCTACGTGAGCTGGCCGGACTGCCGGTTCCGGCCCAGTTGCGCCAGCAACGACATGGTGCTGTCCACGTCCGCCGACGGCGTGCACTGGACGCCGGTGACCCGGATTCCCATCGACCCGGTCACCAGTTCCGTGGACCACCTCGGCGGCGGCCTGGGCGTGGACCCGGGGACGTCCGGCGGGCACGCCAGGCTGGCCCTGTTCTACAACTTCTACCCGCACACCGGCTGCACGGTCAGTTCCTGCCGCCTGTACGTGGGGTACGTCTCCTCCACCGACGGCGGCGCGCACTGGAGTGCGCCGCAGGTGATCGCCGGGCCGATGCGGCTGCACCAGTTGGCGTTCGCATTCGGTTTCATGGTCGGTGACTACGAAGGGACGGCCGTCGTCCCCGGCGGCAACGCCGTTTCGGCGTTCGCGGTCGGCGGGATCCCGGCGGCAGGCCAGCGGCTCAGCGAGGCCATGTACCAGCCATCCGGCGGCGCCCCCATCACCGGCGGCTCTCGCGCCGCGAGCCCGGCGGGCGCACATACCTCCACCCCGGCCGGGCTGCCCGGGGTCACCCGGTAGGCCGGCTCAGTCGAACTCCGTGGGCAGGGACGGGTCCCGGTGGTGCGCCAGGGCCCGCTCGATCTCGCGCCGGTTGACCCGGCCCAGGGACAGCGGCGGTAGCTCGCCGATGGCGAACCAGCCGACGTCGAGGGTCTCCAGGGCGGCGGGCTGCTGCACGGCTCCGTCCCGGCGGCACAGGAAGAACAGCTTGTACACGTGCACCGGCAGCTTGGGCAGGTGGCCCTGCCGGTCCCGGTCCCAGCAGGCGACCAGCTTCAGCACCGAGCTGTGGTAGCCGCTTTCTTCCAGGATCTCCCTGGTGACCGCCTCGGCCGGAGTGTCCCCCGGATCGGCCCAGCCGCCGGGCAGCGACCACCGGCCGTCGCTCTTCTCCCGCATGAGCAGCACGCGTTCCCGCTCGTCGAAGATCGCCCCGCGCACGTCGATCTTCGGCGTGGCGTAGCCGCTGTCCCGGCCGAGCTCGATGGCAAGCTCGCCGGTGGGCCGGTCGCTCAGCGCCGCCAGCAACTCGGCCGCCAGACGGCCCACCTGCCGGTACCGGTCCAGGTCGTAGTCGTCGTCGCCGAACGTCAGCCCGTCCTGCGCCAACGCGGCGAGCTTGACCCCGATCCGGCGCACCTCGTCCGCAGTCGAATCCGCTGAATCTGCCACCCGGGCATTATCGCGCGCCCCCGGCTCTCGCCCTTTCGCGGGCGGTCGCCGGGGGCAGGGCCGAATGGTGGCTAACTCTTCCGGTTGAACGGGCGGAGGTAGGGAGGTGGGGTGTAGCTCAGGAAGCCCGGCGGGGTCGCGACCGGGCCGCTGGGGCCCGAGAAGACGTTGTACTTCGGGCCGAGCGCCGCGGCCTTTGCGTTCATCCGCGCCGGGGTGAGCCCGGTGTCGTTCCACTGGCCGGTGCTGAGCCGGTTGAGCAGCGCCTTCACCGCCGTGATGGTCTCGGCCGGGGTGAACGCGCAGTGCCCGGCCCGGTCCACGAAGATCTGCCGCAGCAGCGCCGACTTGCCGGCGTTGGCCACGGCGGTTGCGTAGGCCGACTCGTTCTCCGGGACCACCAGGCCGTCACCGATGGTGTGCATGGTGAGCACCGGGATGCTCAGGTTGCCGTTATAGGTGATGTGCTTCTTGAGGTAGGTCACCGCCGTCGGGTCGGCCGTGATCCGCGCGGCCGCGGCCAGCTTGGCCAGATCGGTGTCCAGGTCCAGGCCGGCCTTGTGGTAGAGCCAGAGGACCTCCTTGAGGTTGGCCGACTTCAGCAGGTCCTTGAAGTAGTTGACGCCGGTGTTCCAGGACGGGTTGCCACCGGCCACGGCCTCGAGCTGCGCCCGCAGCGCGAACACGAACGGGAAGTCGACCTGGGAGTCCCACAGGTACTGGTTGGCCTCCTGGGCCGCGTAGTCTCCGGGCCCGGGCTGCGCCGACAGCGGGGTGAACCAGCCGGGGGTATCGGAGAACGCCGCACCCAGCGCAATCCTGGCCCGGCCGGCCGCGGTCTTCTGCGCCTTCTGGACGGCCTGCAGAGCATTCGTCAGGTTGGCCCCGGGGTTGGTGATGTGCACGACCTGCACGGACGGGTCGACAAGCTGCTGGAACGCGAACTCCGCGTCGAGCGCGGTGTTCCAGGTCGCGATGCCGCCGGACACCACGCCGCACATGGGCAGCGCGGCGCTGAACCGGCTCGGGTACTGCTGGATCAGGCCCGCCGTGATCATGCCGCCGAGCGAGTGGCCCCAGGCCACCGTGGTAGTGGGCTTCTTGCCGACCAGCTTGTTGAAGACATTGAGGGTGTGAATCTGATCGGGCAGCGCCGCCTGCACCGCCCAGCCGGTGGTCGCATAGGACGAGCCCGCCAGGGCGTAGCCGTGGCCGAGCATCCAGCCGCGGGTGACCGGGTCGCCGACGTCCATCGCCGGGTTGTTCGTACCCGGGACCACATAGCCGTGGCTGTAGAGGAACAGCGTCCCGTTCCAGTTGGCCGGGACCTCGATCAGGTATGTCGCGCCGTCCTTGAACGTCCCGGTGTATTTCGTGACGGCGCCACTGCCCGCCGCCGTGCCGGCCCGCACGGGCAGGCCCAGGCTGAGCAAGGCCGCGGCCACCGCGACCGGAAGCAGCAAACGCAAGACTCTGTTGATCCGTTTCACGATCACACTCCAGGCACTGGTCAAGTTTCCACGCGGGGCTGTGGTGGACTTTAGACCTCGTTGGGCAGGTTGCGGTAGATCTGCGCGGCTAACCTCTCGATCCTGTTTGGATCATTTGGAGAGAGATGACGAACGGACTTAGCCTGCACAATCTGCGTTCCGCGACCGATCTCGCGGTGGCCTGCGCCGACGACCCGTTGTGCATGTGGCTGCCCAGGGCGCACCGAACCGGGATGAATCCCGGGCGTGGGCGGCGGGGCTGGACGCGGCGGGCCGGGTCTGCCGGTTCGTGGCCGGCCGCCTGATCGCCGGGCACGGCCGGGTCGCCCTCATGGTGGACGGCTGGAACGACCCGGCGATCAGGTTGTACCGGCGGCTCGGCCTGACCCTGCAAGGGGTCCGCGCCGCCTGGACCGACCCCGGCTGACCGGCACCGCCTGCCGGGGCACAGACGCCAGCCGAACGGGGAGCCCCTGGTCAGCCGGGGGGTTCCGGTTTCACCGCGATCCGGCCGCGGCTCATGATGACCCGGCGCTGGGCGCGGCGGGCGACCGGGCTGTCGTGGGTGACCAGGATCAGGGTGAGGCCGCGTTCGCGCCAGAGCTTTTCCAGCAGGCCGATGATCTCGTCCCGGGTGTCCTCGTCCAGGTTGCCGGTCGGCTCGTCGGCCAGCAGCACCTTGGGCTCCTTGACCAGCGCCCGGGCGATCGCCACCCGCTGCTGCTGGCCACCGGACAACTCCGAGGGCAGGTGAGCCGCCCGGTCGGCCAGGCCAACCGACTCCAGCGCCGCAGCGGCCCGCTGCCGCCGCTGGGCCGCGGCGACGTGCAGCGGAACCAGGGCGGCTTCCACGTTCTCCTGGGCGGACAGGGTCGGGACCAGGTTGAACGTCTGGAAGATGAAACCGATCGAGGTCGCCCGCACCCGGGTCACCTGGCCCTCGGGCATCTGCGCCAGGTCCCGGCCGTCGAATTCGATCACGCCGGAGGTCGGCCGGTCCAGGCCGCCGAGCATCTGCAGCAGCGTGGTCTTGCCGTGCCCGGTGCGGCCCTGGATGGCCAGCCACTCGCCGTCCTCGATCACCAGATCGACCCCGGCCAGGGCTTTCACCAGCCTGTTGCCCTTCTGGTAGTTCTTCGTCACGTTCGAAAGCTTGTACATCGCGCCTGTCCCCCTACTCCACCGTGGCCAGGGCCACCGCGGGCCGCAGCCTGCCGATCCGCCAGCTCCCCGCCGTGCCGGCCAGCAGCCCGCCGGCCACCGCCAGCAGCACCGCGGCGATGACCGCCGCCACGCCGACCGACGCGTGCAGTGGTACGTAGACCAGGTGTGTCGCCGACCCGCCGGCCGGGCTGCTGCTCACCGGCCCGGCACCGGGGCCGCCGGCCGTGGCGTTGAAGAAGTGCTGGCCGGTCGCCTCGCTGACCTCGGCGGAAAGCCTCGGCGCGATCTTGGTGATGATCGCGGCCCCGGCGAAGCCGAGACCGACCCCGATGGCGCCGCCGACGATCCCCGTGGTGACCGACTCACCCATGACCTGGCCGACAAGCCGCCTGCCGCGCCAGCCCAGCGCCTTGAGCGTGCCGAACTCGCGCACCCGGCGGGACACCGCGGCCACGGTCAGCAGGCTGGCCACGGCGAAGGCCGCGATCAGCACGAGAATCGACAGCCAGCGGCCCAGGTCGTTCGCCAGCTTCGCCGTGCTCGACACCGAGCCGGTGACCTCGTTCGCCAGGCTCTGCGCGGTGGTAACGGTCGCGCCCGGCATCAGCTTGGAGATCTCCTTCTGCACGGTCGCGATGTCCGCGGCGCTGGCTGCCGACACATAGATCGTGTTCACGTCGTTCTTGAGCTTGGCGGTGCTGCCTGGTCCCGTCGTGGCCAGGCCCTGCGCCCGGGCGAGCGGTATGTAGACGTCCGGCGCGCCGCTGCCCGGCGGCTGGCTGACGATGCCGACGATCTTGAACTTCGTCTTGGCGATGGTGATCGCCGAGCCGGTCTTGAGCTTGTTCGCGGTCGCGTAGTTGGAGTCCACCACCGCGACATCGGACGTCGCGTCGGCGGCGGCCAGGCCGCGGCCGGACTTGAGCTTGCCGTTGCTGTATGGGCCGAGCCCGGCATGGCTGGTGTCCACCCCATCCACGGTGAAGGTCCGCGGTCCGGCCACGTTCGGGTGGGCCTGACTGGGAATCGTGATCTGCACGTCGGTCAGGATCAGGCCCCCGGCCACGGACGCCACGTCGTGCAGTTTGGCCACGCCGGTCACGTTCGCCTGGCTGAACGGCGCGTATGAATCGCTGGTGAGGTTGTCGATCGTGCCGCCGCTGAGCTGGTGACACTTGTTGTTGATGCACTGCACCGGGCCACCACCGAACTTCGAGCCCGGCGCCGGGGCGCCGAGACTGATCCGGTTCGACGATCCGGCCTTGGGCACGCTCGGTTTCTTCGTCACGGTGATGTCCGTGCCGACACCGTACAGCGAGCTGAGGACGCTGGCCTGGGCCTTCTTCACCCCTGCGGCCGCGGCCGCCACCGTGATCACCAGCCCGACTCCCAGCGCCAGGCCGAGCGCTATGACAACGGACTGCCGCATCCGCCGCCGCAGCTCGCGCCCCAGATAGGTAAGAAAGAACATTCGCGATCTCCCGTAAGTTGGCCACGCTCCGTGGCGTTACCTGCTGGTTTACGCGGGTACCGGTTGCAGCGCGGTTACAGCGAGCCACGCGGGACCGGAGCCGGCTTGGCCCGGGTGTAACCGTGATGCAACCGGTGGCGACGCATCCTGGGAGCGCTGGGCCCGGGCGGCGACCCGCGAACGTGGTCCGGTGCCCAGCCCACATCCGGATCCGGTGAGGAGGCGTTGAGCTCGTGCCAGGTGAGCCAGCACAGAATCAGCCGTCCGCGCAGGGTGGGCAGAACCCGGCCGGCTGGCCGGATGACGACTGGCCCGATGACGAGGACTGGCCGGACGACGCCAGTCTCGCCATTCCCTGGCCCGAACCGGAGAGCCCCTGGCCCGGGACCGAGATCCGGCAGCCGCGTGGCTGGCTCCGCAGGGCCGGAGGGCCGGCCGCCGTCGCCGTCCTGGCGGCCGGGGCCGGGGCGGGCCTGGCCCTGTACCTCGGCGGGCCGGGCGGCGGGTCACCGGCCGTGGCCGGTTCCCCGCCCGCCGCTTCACCCAGGGCCGGCGCGCCAGGGCAGGGCGGCTCCGGCGGGACGCTCCCCGGCGGCGGGATACCGGGTTCGGGCGCCGTCACCCAGATGTTCATCGTCGGCCAGATCGCCGCCATCAGCCGCACGTCGATCACGATCGGCACCGGCGGCCGCTCGGTCACGGCCGCCATCACGAGCGCTACCAGGGTCAGCGGCAACGTGCACAACGTCGCCGCCCTCGCCGTCGGTGATCTGGTGTCGGCCCAGATCACCGAGACCAACAGCAGGGCGACCGCCAACACGATCCAGGACCCACCCGGCCAGCAACCCCCGCTCAGCGGCACCCCCTGACGCCTTGGCCGGCGCCTGACCCGCTGGCCTGGGGACCTGACCCGCTGGCCTGGGGACCTGGCCCGCGACGGGCCCGGCCCGGACGGCGAGGGCCTCAGCGCACCGGAAGAGCAGCGCCTGCTGCGCGCGCCGGCAGGCTCACCGGGGCAACCGCCGGCGGGTCCCCGGAGACGACCGGAACTCCGGCCGGCCGGCTGGGGAAACGGAGCTGGATGTCCAGGCCGCCGGTGGGAATCGGGCGGGCCCGGAGCTGGGCATGGTGGGCGGCGGCGATGGCGCGCACGATGGACAGACCGAGGCCCAGGCCGTCGCGGCTGACCCGGCTGCCCGCCAGCCGCTGGAAGGGCTCGAAGAGCCGGTCCACCTCGCCGGCGGCTATCACCGGTCCGCTGTTGGCGATGGCGAGGAACGTGTAGCCGGGCCGGCTGCCCGATTTGATCCGCACCCAGCCGCCCGGGACGTTGTGCCGCAGGGCGTTGTCGACGAGGTTGGCGGCCAGCCGTTCGGCAAGCCGGGCATCGCCCAGGAGGACACCCGGGCCGAGTCCGGCGTCGACGGTGACGCCGCGCCGCTCGGCCTCGGGCTGCCGGGAGCACAGCACACCCTCGATGACGGCGGCCAGTTCGACCGGCTCGCGGCGGTCCAGGCCGCGCTGGCTGCGGGCCAGGGTCAGCAAGGCCTCGATCAGCCGCTCCTGCTGTTCTCCCGCGGCCAGCACCTGGGTGCAGGCCTGGCTGAGCGAGCCGACCGTGCGCTCCGGGTCGGCCAGGGCCACCTCTACCACCGTTCGCTGCCGGGCCAGCGGAGTGCGCAGTTCGTGCGAGGCGTTGGCGACGAACTGGCGCTGAGCCGCGAACGAGGCCTCCAGGCGGGCCAGCAGGCCGTCGAAGGTATCGCTCAGCTCCTTCAGTTCGTCGTCAGGCCCGGCCAGAGCCAGGCGCTGGTGCAGGTTGTTCGCCGACAGCCGCCGCGCGGTCGCGGTGATCGTCCGCAGCGGGCGCAGCACCCGCCCGGCCACCAGCCAGCCCAGCGCGATAGAAAACACCGACATGATGGCCAGGGCCACACCCGACTGGGTGAGCAACTGATTCATCTCGGCGGCCTGCTGCCTGGCGAGGGTGGCCTTGGCCTCCTGCACACACTGGGTGATGTGGCGAGTCGGGACGCCGGGAAACTGAGCGGCGCTGCACGCGGTTCCCAGCCCGTTGAAGGCGACGCCGCCCGGCTGCTTGCCCTGCTCGCTGTGAGCGGTCATCACGGCGGGAAACCGGTGCGCCACGAGCACGTAGGTGATGACCAGCAGCACGGTGCCGGACAGCAGGAACAGGACGCCGTAGAGCAGCATCAGCCGGAGCCGGACGGAGCGCCGCGGCAGCCGCTGCGAGAGCCGGGCGGCCATCGGCTGCCACGGGATACGCAGGATCATCCCGGGGCTCCGGGGATCCGGTAACCGGCCTGAGCGATGGTCTCGATCACCGGCGGATCGCCCAGCTTGCGGCGCAGGCGGCTGATCGTCACCTTCACGGCCGTGGTGAACGGGTCGGCCATCTCGTCCCACACCCGTTCCAGCAGTTCCTCGGCCGACACCACCCGGCCCTGGGCGGCGAGCAGCAACTCCAGCACGCCGAACTCCTTGGGGCCGAGGCCGAGTTCCCGGCCGTCCCGGCTGGCTGACCGCCTGGCCGGGTCGAGGGTCAGGCCGCCGCGGCACAGCACCGGCGGAAGGGCCGGCTGGGAGCGGCGCAGCAGCGCCCTGATCCGGGCCACCAGTTCGGCGAAGGCGAACGGCTTGGGCAGGTAGTCGTCGGCGCCCAGGCTCAGCCCGTCCACCCGGTCCTCGATGGTGGCCGCGGCGGTGAGCATGAGCACCCGGCTGCGGCAGCCCGCCGCGACGAGTTCGGCGCACACGTCGTCGCCGTGCAGGCCGGGCAGGTCACGGTCGAGAACGATCACGTCAAAGCCGGTGACCAGGGCGCGGTCCAGGCCGGCCGATCCGTCCAGCGCGATGTCGACCGCCATCTGCTCACGGCGCAACCCGGTGCCGATAGCCTCGGAAAGCTCCGCGTCATCCTCGATAACCAGCACTCGCATCGCGGCTCCCCCTGGGTGCGGCGCCTAGCATCAGGGCGAAACAGGGTCATCGGGTTTTGCCTCGGGCGCGTGGACGATGGACAGCCTTCCGCGCTGCGCATCGCCGCGGCGCCGGGCCGCGGCGACGTGCGGCGGGACCAGGGCGGCTTCCCCATTCTCCTGGGCGGGACAGGGTCGGGACCAGGTTGAACGTCCGGAAGATGAAACCGATCGAGGTCGCCCGGACATGGGTGAGCTGGCTTTCCCGCAGGGCCGCCAGGTCCTGGCCGTCGAATTCGATCATGCCGGAGGTGGGCCGGTCCAGGCCGCAGGGCATCTGCAGCGGCGTGGTCTTGCCGTGCCCGGTGCGGCACTGGATGGCCAGCCACTCGCCGTCCTCGATCACCAGATCCACCCCGGCCAGGGCTTTCACCAGCCTGGTTGCCCTTCCGGAGATAGGTGAAGAACATAGGGCTCCTCAGGGGCCGCAGGCACCGGTGGCGGATATGCGGTGATCTTCCGCGTCGCGCAACTATCGTCGCGGCGGTTCCTTGGCGGATCCTGAAAAGCCACTGGAGGATGACCCCACGTTGCCTGCCCTGAGGTGGGCCGGCCTTCAGGCTCGGTGATTACCGTGCAAACCGGCCCGACCAGAGCCAGCGCAGTTCCAGGTTGAATTCCTGCCACCGTTCGGCCGGGAAGAAGAGCTTGGCGCCGTCCAATTCGGTCCGCCGGACGGTGCCGGGGATCAGTTCCTCCAGCCAGCGGGCCCAGCTCTTGTCGAAGAACTCGTCGGCCGTGCCCCAGACCACCAGGGTCGGCGCCTGCAGCCGGGCGAGATCGTCCCGGATGGCCACGGTCACGCTGGAGTCCATCGCCGCGATGTAGTCCTGCAGGGCGCTGGCCTTGGCCGGATCGGTGAACGGGGCGAACATGCCGGTCAGGTACTCATCGGGCAGGTCGTCGGGATGCTCGAAGCCCATGGCCAGCGACGAGCGGGCCAGCGCCGGGTCGGTGGCCAGGGCGGGCAGCGCGGCGGCCAGCGTGCCCGTGGTGGCCATCTCCCTGATCGGGTCGAAGGCCGGCGGCGGCCAGTTGTCGTGGGCGTCGCAGTTGGTGAGGGTCAGCGAGCGGACCCGGTGCGGCGCCTTGGCCGCGACGAGCTGAGTGATCGCGCCACCGGTGTCGTTGCCGACCAGGTCGGCGGAGTCCGCGCCGAGGGCGTCCAGCAGGGCGAGCACCATGTCGGCCTGGGTCTGCAGGGTGAACGGGCCGGGCGGTGGGCATGGGCTCGCGCCGTGGGCGAGCAGGTCGACGGCGACGCAGCGGCGGATGTCACCGAGGGCGGCGAGCTGGTGCCGCCACAGGTTGGCGTTGAGGAACACGCCGTGTACGAACAGGGCGACGGAGCCGCTGCCGGTTTCGGCGTAGGCGATGTCACCGAAGGCAGTCGCGATCCGGCGCCGGCCGAGCTGTTGCGTGGTTGACTGACTTTCGGTTTCTGACAGGTCATTAGTTTCTGACAAGTCATTAGTTTCTGACAGACTCATAGTCTGTAAAGTACTCTTGACGACTGTGACCGTCAAGAGCCGCCGTGAGGAGTACGCCGAAGTCACCAGGGCCGCGATCGTTTCGGCCGCGGTGGCCCGGTTCGCCGCCGACGGGTTCACCAGGGCGAGCATCGATGCCATCGCCGAGACGGCGCGGGTGACCAAGGGCGGCGTCTACCACCACTTCGCCGGCAAAGCCGAGCTGTTCGAGGCGGCCTTCATCCAGATGGAAGAGCGCCTGGTGGCGAGGATCGAGGAACGGGTCGCCGGGATCGCGGATCCCTGGGAGGTCATCACGGCGGGTGTGCAGAGCTTCCTGACCGAGTGCTGTAAGGAGGACTTCCGCCGCATCGCGCTGGAGGACGCACCCGCCGCGCTGGGCTGGGCCCGGTGGAAGGAAATCGAGGACCGGTACTTCCTCGGCATGGTGAAGGCAACGCTGGACGCGCTGGTTGCGAGCGGCTACATCGACGTGCCGCCCGGCGACCTGACCGCACGGATGCTGCTCGGCGCCCTCTGGGAGGCCGGCCTGGCGGTGGCCACGGCCGGTGACCCGGGTGCGGAGCGCGACCGGGCCGGCGAACTGGTGACACGGATCCTGCATGGCCTGGCCGCCGGTGCGGGTTAGCTCTGGAGGCTGGCGATGCCGGTGACCTGGCGAGTTCGGGTAGCGGTTGGCGTTGTGGTGATCACCGGGGTCGGCTGGCTGCCGGCCGGGGCAGGGCAGGCCGCGGCGCGGCAGGTGGCCGGGGTGGGCAGGTGGCCGGGGTGGGCCAGGCCGCGGCGCGGCAGGTGGCCGCGATCCCGGCGCCGGTGCATCGTGGCACGCTGCGGGTGACCGGGCAGCTCAGGGACGGCGGCACGGTCGCGGCGGCCGGACAGCCCGTACCTGAGCTGGTGGGGACGGCACTACGCGGACGGGGCCGTCGTCGAGGAGTGCTACCGGTATCACCAGTGCTTCGCGTCCTCGCTGAAGGGCAGCAGCCAGTACGGGATCACCTGCACCGCGCTGGCCGGCCACACCCCGTGCGGCTGGGACGACTTCAGCACCGACGTCACCAGGAACCAGCCCACCGGCAAGTGGGTCGGCGAGGCCGAGTACGCCCAGGATCACTATGTCTGTAACCCCGGGCAGACGTGCAGCCACAAGCACGACTTCAGCACCTACTGCCAGACCGTCTACGCGCCCGGCTACGGGTTCACCGCGGTCAAATTCGACGTGAACCTTAACGCGAAGATGTTCTATCCCTGCCCGTCCGGCACCTGATCCGGCCTCGGGGCAGCCAGCATCAGGTTCGCCACCGTGCTCTCGCCCGCCCCCGGCGGGCCGGCCACCACCCCGACGGTTGCCTGGATGCTAGTGACCCCGGATGGCGCGCAGGGACTCACGCAGGGAGCCCATGGTGGCCAGGACGGCGGACGGCTCGTAGCCGCAGTGGGCCATGCAGTTCGAGCAGCGCGGATCCTTGCCGCGGCCGTAGGCGTCCCAGTCGGTGGTCTCGATCAGCTCCTTGTAGGTCTTCACATAGCCGTCGGCCATCAGGTAGCAGGGGCGCTGCCAGCCGAGCAGCGAGTAGGACGGGATGCCCCACGCGGTGCAGCCGAAGTCGGTCTTGCCCTCCAGGAAGTCCAGGAACAGCGGTGAGTGGTTCAGCCGCCAGCGCTTCCTGTTACCGCCGGCGAACGCCTTCTTGAACAGTTCCCTGGTCTCGGTCACGCCGAGGAAGTGCTCCTGGTCCGGTGCCTTCTCATAGGCGTAGGCCGGCGAGATCTGCATCTGGTCGATGCCCAGATCGTCGTTGAGGTAGTTGAGCACGTCGATGACGGTCTGCGGGCTGTCGTTGGTGAAGAACGTGGTGTTCGTGTTGACCGTGAACCCGCGGCTCTTGGCCTCCTTGATCGCCGCGACCGCCTCGTCGAACACGCCTTCCTTGCAGACCGACTCGTCGTGCCGCTCCTGAAGCCCGTCGATGTGCACCACCCAGGCGAAGTAGGGGGACGGCTTGAACTTGTCCAGCTTCTTGGGCATGAGCAGTGCGTTCGTGCACAGGAAGACGAACTTCTTCCTGGCGATGAGCTGGCGGACGATCTCGTCGATCTGCGGGTGCATGAGCGGCTCGCCGCCGGCGATCGACACCATCGGCGCGCCGGATTCTTCGATCGCGGCGATGGCCTGCTCGACGGGCATGCGCTGCTTGAGCAACGTGTGCGGCTGCTGGATCTTGCCGCAGCCCGCGCACTTCAGGTTGCATGCGAACAGCGGTTCGAGCTCGACGAGCAGCGGGAACTTCGTATTGCGGGCCAGCTTCTGGCGGATCAGATAGGAGCCGATCCGCAGACTCTGACGCAACGGCATGCTCATTAATCCCCTACCTCCTCGGGAGGGCTCTGGTTTCCCCGGCGATTCCCGGCGCGCGGATTCAGTTACTTTCTCCTGACCTCTCGGGGCAGGCCGAACCGGATCGATTCGGTGGTGATCACACGTTCGCTGGTCCGCACGGGCCCGAGCCCGCGCAGCGCGTCGATGATCTCCTCGACCACCGCGGGTGGCGCCGAGGCGCCCGCGGTCAGCCCGATGGTGGACACGCCCTCCAGCCAGCTGAGCTGTATGTCCTCCGGGCCGTCGATCAGATGGGCAGGCGTTCCTGCCCGCTCGGCGCGCTCGACCAGCCGCACCGAGTTGGACGAGTTGGCCGAACCGGCCACCAGCACCAGGTCCGCCTCGGCCGCCACCGCACGGATGGCGTTCTGCCGGTTGGTGGTCGCGTAGCAGATGTCGTCGCTTCGCGGACCGCGGGCACTGGGGAACCTGCTGGTGATGGCCTCGGCGATCCCGCTGGCCTCGTCGGTGGCCAGCGTGGTCTGCATCAGGTAGGCGATCTTGTCCTGCTGTGGCGGGGTCAGCTTCGCCACGTCATCCTCGGTCTCGATGAGCACGGTGGACTGTGGCGCCTCGCCGAGCGTGCCCACGACTTCCTCGTGCCCGGCGTGCCCGATCAGTGCGACCAGGTACCCCTCGCCGGCGAACCGCCGGACCTCCGCATGCACCTTGGAGACCAGCGGGCAGGTCGCGTCCACGGTGGTCAGCCCACGGGCCGCCGCCTCCTGCCGCACCGCCGGCGCGACGCCGTGCGCGGAGAACACCACGGTCGACCCGTCTGGCACCTCGTCGAGCTCGTCGACGAAAATGGCGCCGCGCTGCTCCAGGTCGCTGACCACCCGGGTGTTGTGCACAATCTGCTTGCGCACGTAGACCGGCGGTCCCTGCCGGTCGAGCACCCGCTCGACGACCTCGATGGCCCGCTCCACGCCCGCACAGAACGACCGCGGCCCGGCCAGCAGCACCTGCCGCTCCCCGGCCGCCGCCGCCCACCGCTCCAGCACCGGTCCCGCCTCGCGCAACGAGCGCAACGCGGCCAGCCCACCGGTCACGGTCCGGGGGTGCACCAGGGTCCGGCCGGGGATATCGGAGATCGCCCTGATCACGACCAGCGGCCTGGCACCCGCCGCCGCCGCGAGCTGCGCGGACTCCATGTCGGCCGCCAGCGCGCCGGTGCGGGCCAGCCGCTCCCGGTCGGTCCCGCTGACCAGGTGGTCAACGGTCACGATCCGCCCGGTCCGCACCCGCAGCCCGGCCCGGCGCAGCTCCCCGGCCAGCAGCGGCGCCGACGCACACCGCACGCCACTGTCCGCGCCGTCGGTTACGACCTCGGTCCCGACGACAATGTCGCCCGGCCTGAGGCTTGGATCCAAGCCCGCGCCCACACCCGCGACGATCATTTTCCCGAACGGTTCCCCAGCGAACTTACCGGCGGCTTTGTGCGCCCGTACGGGTCCATAGCCGGTGCGCACAACCCGCCCGGCATTCGCGACGGCAGAGCCTTTACCACCAGCCCGGGGCAACCCACGCCGCAGCGCCCGCGCCTCCACTCCTAGCGGCGCGCATACCAGCAGCGGCTCCCGGACGGTCCCGGCGCCACCATCGGCGACCTGGCTCGTCATGCCGCCCCCCCGAGAGCCCGCAGGTAGCGCCCGAGGGCACTGACCGGAAAGACCAGGCGGTACAGGTGGTAGTTGATGTAGAAGTCGCCTGGGAAGCCGGTCCCGGTGTACTGCGGCTCGTCCCAGGTCCCGTCGGCTCGCTGGGTGGTGGCCAGCCAGGCGATCCCGCGCTCGATCGCCGGGTTCTCCGCCGCTCGCGGTCCCCCGGCCGCGAGCAGTGCGAGCAGCGCCCAGGCCGTCTGCGAAGCGGTGGACTCACCCTGCCCGGCCAGCGCCGGATCGTCGTAGGACCGCAGATCCTCGCCCCATCCGCCGTCGGCGTTCTGGTGAGCCTCCAGCCACGCCACGGCCCGCCGGATGCACGGCTTGCCCGGCTTCACCCCGGCGGCGATCAGCGCCGGGACCACGGCCCCGGTGCCGTAGACGTAGTTGGCGCCCCACCGCCCGAACCAGGACCCGTCCGCCTCCTGCGCCTTCAGCAGCCAGGTGACCCCTCGCCGGACCGCCCGCGACCCGGCCATGCCCTCGTGTGCCAGCGCCTCCACGATGTGCGCCGTCACGTCCGCCGACGGCGGGTCGATCACCGCACCGAAGTCACAGAACGGCAGCTTGTTCACGAGCTGCCGGTCATTGTCCGCGTCGAACGCCCCCCAGCCGCCGTCCTTCGACTGCATCCCCACCAGCCACTGCACAGCCCGCCGTATGGCATCCTCCGCCCGCGGCGGCGTCGCCCCGCCCACCGGCCAGCGCCTGCGCAGCGCCAGCAGCACCTCGGCCGTGTCGTCGGTGTCCGGGTACCCGTCGTTGTCGAACTCGAAGGCCCACCCGCCAACCTCGGTCCCCGGCCGCCGCACCTGCCAGTCCCCCGGCCCCGGCGTCTCCTCATCCAGCACCCAGGTGGCCGCCCTGGTCATGACCGGGTCGTCCGGCGCGACCCCGGCGTCCCCCAGCGCCACCATCGCCAGCACGGTGTCCCACACCGGCGACTGGCAAGCCTCAAGCCGCCGGGTCGGCCCGTCCGGCCCGTCCTCAATGATCGTGAACCGCTTGAGGCCTTCCAGCCCCCTGGCCATCACCGGATGATCAAGCCGGTACCCCAGCAGGTTCAGCGCGATCAGCGAGTACACCCAGGGTGGCTGAATCCCACCCCAGCACCCATCCCTTTCCTGCCGGGCGATAACCCATTCGGCACACCGCCGCAGCGCCGCCCGCCTGACCGCTGCGGCCGGTCCCTTCCCCCATCGCCCTGTGGGGCTAACCGAGGCGGCGATGGCCGGGCGAGGGCCGTCCGGCTCCGCCGGCGGCCCCACGATCGAGCGCCGGCGGCCCGCCCTGAACGCTGCTTTCTCATAAACGTGCAGCGCCTTATCCAGACCGTTGAACAGCACCGACCAGGGATCCCGGTCCTTCCCGGACGGCGCAACCCCGGTCTTCAGCTCATCCAGCCCGAACGGCAAGGCCCGGGACGGCTTCAGCGCGCCCACGATCGCCAGCGGCACGATCGTCTGGCGCGCCCAGCACCCCCAGTCATAGATGTTGAGCGGGAACCACGCCGGAAGGTAGATCAGCTCGGGCGGGATCACCGGCAGCGCGTCCCAGGACCATTGCCCGAGCAGCGCCAGCCAGATCCGGGTGAACACCCGGGACGCCTCGATCCCGCCGCACCCGACGATCCAGTCTGCCGCCGTCTTCATGTGCGGCAGATCCGGAGTGTCCCCGGCCAGCCGCAGCGCCACATAGGCCTCGATCGTGGTGGACAGGTCACCGGGCCCGCCGTAGAAGTTGGCCCAGGTGCCGTCGACACGCTGCTTGGACCGGATCCAGCGGGCCGCCGCGGCGCTCTCAGCCTCCGTCGCGATGCCGAGGAACTGACGCAGCATCAGGTCTTCGGCGTCCATGGTGACGTTGGTCTCGAGCTCGCCTTGCCACCAGCCCGCCTCGTGCTGGAGCCCGGCCAGGTGGTCGCGCGCACGCTTGAGCGTCAGCCGGGCGGCTTCGGGGGTCCCGGCAGCTCCGGCCTGCGGCCCAGTCTGCGTCAGCGTCATCCGGTCTCCTTGAGGGATCAGCTCTGCCTGGTGGCTCAGCTCCGCCTGGTGGCTCAGCTCTGCCTGGTGGTGATGAACTGGGCGATCGCGGAGAACTCCGCCCGGACGTCGGCGGGCATGTCAGTCTCGGCCAGGCAGCGCTCCGCCTCGGCGAGCTGGCTGTCCGCCTCGGCTTCGGTCCACCGCTTGCCGCCGGACTCCTCGACCAGCCGGGCCGCGTGGATCAGGTCCTGCTCGGTGAGTTCTTCCGGGCGGCCGAGCAGCTCGCGCAGCTCATCGCCCTGGGTCATGCCGCTGTTCAGGGCCGCCACGACGGGGAGCGACTTCTTCCTGGCCCGCAGGTCGGCCCGGACCGGCTTGCCGGTGATCTCCGGTGCCCCCCAGATGCCGAGCAGGTCGTCGGTGAGCTGGAAGGCCAAGCCGATGTGGGCACCGAACCCGGCCAGGCCCATGGCCAGCGCGGGCGGGGCACCCAGATGCACGGCGCCGATGCTGCAGGCACAGGCCATCAGCGCGGCGGTCTTGTCGCCGGCCATCGTCATGCACTCGCTCAGCGTGACGTCATCGCGCTTCTCGAAGGCCAGGTCCGAGCCCTGGCCGGCGATGAGCCGCAGCACGGCGGCGTTGACGCAGCGGGCCGCCCAGCTTCCCTGGGCGCCGCCTTCCTCCAGCAGGATGTCCTGGGCCAGCGCCAGCATGGCGTCGCCGGCCAGGATGGCCGGGCCGATCCCGTAGACCTTCCAGGCCGTGGGCCGGTGCCTGCGCTCGATGTCGCCGTCCATGATGTCGTCGTGCAGGAGAGAGAAGTTGTGCACCAGCTCGACCGCGACCGCGGCCGGGACGCCGCGCTTCGGCTCGGCGCCGGTGGCCCGGGCGGACAGCAGCGCGAGGGCGGGCCGCAGTGCCTTGCCACCCGACCCGGTCGGCCGGCCTTCGGCGTCGGTCAGGCCCAGGTGGTAGGCGGCCACCGCCCGGACCTCGGGAGTCAGCCGGTCGATCGAGGCTGCCAGCGCGGGACCGACGAGATCCCGGGCGATCACCACGCCCTCGGGCATCACGGCGGTCATGCGTCCGCTCCGAATACTCCCGCCGGGTGTGACACCGCGGTCATCCGCGCGGTCGCGCCCAGTGACCGGCGCAACTCGCGTGCCGCATTCAGTCCGCTTCGCACGGCACCCTCCATCGTGTCTGGCCATCCTGTGTTGGTCCACGCCCCGGCGAGAGCCAGGCCGGGCAGGCCGGTGGCAGCGGGTGGCCGCAACCGCTCGCAGCCGGGCTCCTGCCGGAACGTGGCGCGTCGTTCCCTGGTGACAAAGAAGTCGGTGACCCGTGCGACGGCGGCCGCGGGGAACAACTCGCCGAGCGCGGGCACGAAGATCTCACGCAGCCTCGCGGCCGGGAGGTCCACCATCTCGTCGGCGGCGGACACCGAGACCGCGATGTACTGGCCGGCCACCCGGCCGTGGTCGCGGGCCAGCCCGGACTGCGCGGTCCGGTCGAACACCCACTGGACGGGCGAGCCGGTGGCCGCGACGAACGGCGGGCTCATCACCTTCCGGTCGTAGACCACATGCACGTTGAGGATCGGGGACGAGCCGAGCCCCTGCCAGGAGCCGGCCGCCTTGGCCGCGGCGGACGCGGCCGGTGGGATCAGCCGGGCCGCCTGCTCCGGCGGTACGGCGATGATCACCCCGTCGGCCTCGATCGCCCCGGTGGCCAGGGCGCCGTTCGCCGAGCCGCTGGTGCTGCCGTTCAGCAGCGTGGCCGGCGCGCCGTTCCCGTCCGGCGCCGGGCCGGCATGGCGGCCCAGGCGGACGGTGAACCCGCGGGACTGGCCGTCCTGGCCGGTCTCGATGGCGGCGACCTTGGCGTTCAGCCGGACGTCCGCGCCCTGGCGGCGCAGCAACTCCATGGCTGCGTGGCCGTGCAGGTCGCCGAGCGGCACGGCGGGAACCCCGATGTCGGCCGCGTCCCGCTTGCCGAGCAGCGCGGTCTTCACCACGGTCGCGGCGAGCGCGAGGTTCGCGTCGTCCCCGGCGATGTTGAGCGCGGACACGGTGAACAGGTCCCACAGCGCACGGCGGGCTCGCTCGCTCTGCCCCCGGGCCGCCAGCCAGTCGCCCAGCCTGAGCTGGTCTACAGTGGGGCTGGCCGGGTCGAGGCGCTTCATCGCGAGCGCGGCGCGGCCGGCCATGAGCCGCTCGGATGCCGACAGCAGCGGGTAGGCGGCCAGCGCCGCTCCCATGTGCAGCGGGCCGGGCAGCGAGTTGCGGCGCAGCCGCGCCTGCCGGGTCTGCGGGCCGGGCCTGAGCACGGTGACGTCGAACCTGTCCTGCAGCACGACCGAACCGGTCATGCCGAGCCTGCCGAGCAGCCCGCGATAGGCGGTGCAGCACCGGAGGAAGACGTGCTGGCCGTTGTCGACCACCAGCCCGTCGCGGCTGAACGAGCAGGTCGCACCGCCAAGGCGTGGCCTGGCCTCGAGCAGCGTGACCTCGGCGCCCACCTCGCGCAGGGCGATCGCCGCCGTGATCCCGGCCAGCCCGCCGCCAACGACGACCACCCGGCTCATGGCTGCCTCTCCGCTCCCGGAAGGGCCCGGTTGGGCCGGGGGCGGATGGTCATGCCGGCCAGGCAGCGGATGGCGACGGAGACCTTCTCGCCGGTGGACAGGGAGAGCCTGCCCTTGAGCACTTCGGCCGGGGCCGCCGCGATCCGTTCGAGCAGCCGCCGGTAGATGCCGGCCATCGCACCGGCCGAGGCCGCGCTGCGCCGGTCCAGCATGGGCAGCAGGCGCATGCCGGTGGCGTACCAGGTGCGGGCCCGCTCGGCCTCGAAGCCGACCAGCTTGGCCAGCGGCTCGACCTGCTGATCGCGCTGCGCCGCGCCGGGGCCGTCCAGGCTGCAGCCGAACCTGCGGAGATCCTCGGTGGGCAGGTAGACCCGTCCGTTCTGGTAGTCCTCGCGGATGTCGCGCAGGATGTTGGTGAGCTGGAGGGCCACGCCGAGCGCGTCGGCCAGCGGCGCCGCCACGGCCTGGTCGTCGGCACCGAACACGCCGAGCGAGAGCCTGCCGACCGAGCCGGCCACGCAGCGGCAGTAGTGCAGCAGCTCGTCAAAGGTGGCATAGCTCGTGCCCTTGACGTCGGCCACGCAGCCGTCGACGATCTCGCCGAACGCCGCCACCGGGATCGGGAACCGGCGGGACGCGTCGTCCAGGGCGATGAGCACGGGATCCGAGGCCGGCGGCTGGCCGCCGGCCAGGCCCTGCACGGCCTCGCGCGCCTGGGCCAGAGCGGTGAGCTTGTCGGCGGCGGGTAGCGTGCCGTCGCCGATGTCGTCGATCCGGCGGGCGAACGCGTACACGGCCGACAGCGCCCGCCGCTTGGGCGGCGGCAGCAGCTTGATGCCGTAGGAGAAGTTCCGCGCCTGGGCCGTGGTGACCTGCTCGCAGTACTGGTAGGCGGCCGCCACATCCATCGCGCGCTCACCTCCCCTTCGTGTAGGCGCGGGCGGCCTCGGCAATCAGGCGGCGCTTGCCCGGCCGGGGCGTGGCCGCCAGCACGTCGTAGTCCGCGGCGCGGATCGCGGCGAGCGCGGCGCGGCCACCGGCCACGTAGCCCGCCACCGCGACCCTGGCCGCGCCGTGCAACGTGGCGATCAACGGCGAGCCCGCACTGAGCAGGGCGGACGCCCGGGCCACCTGGAAGGACATCAGCGCGCGCACGTTGTCGCCTGCGGCGGCGCAGGCGAGGTCGGCTTCGGTGCAGCCGAATCTGTCCAGGTCTTCCGCCGGGATGTAGATCCGGCCGGCCCTCAGGTCCTCGGCCACGTCCTGCCAGTGCTCGGTGAGCTGCAGCGCGCTGCAGATGTGATCGGAGAGCTCGGCCTGCCGCGGCGACACGGCACCGAAGATGTGCAACACGATCCGGCCCACCGGGTTGGCCGACAGCTCGCAGTAGCCGAGCAGATCACCGAAGGTCTGGTAGCGGGCGGTGAGCTGGTCCTGCCGGTTCGCCTGGATGAGGTCGCGGAGCAACTGGCCGGGGATGGCGCACTCGGCGACGGTCGGGGCCAGCCTCGCGATGACCTCGGCCCTTGGTGCGGCGCCTGCCAGCATCCTGTCGATGTCTTCGTCGAGCTCGCCGAGCAGCCGCAGCCGCCGCTCCACCAGCCTGGCGTCCGGCCGCCCGTCCGGGCCGCCTGGCTGCCCTGGCGGCGTCTCGTCGCCGATGTCGTCCACGGTCCTGGCGAACTCGTAGACCGCCATCAGGTGCCGCCGGTACCGCCCGGGCAGCAGCCGCATGGCGACCGGAAAGTTCTCGGCGGGCGCCTTCGCCGCTGCGCCCGCCGAGATGAGGGAGACCTGCGAGTCACCCGGCTGGGTGTCAGGCCGGCCAGCTTCAGCCCGTCCGGTGCCGGCCGGGATGGACGTGAGCTGTGCGCCGTCTACCTGTGCGGCGCCCAGCCGCACCCGGGCGTGACGATCACCAGGGCTCACGGTCTCCCGCAACCGGCCCCTCCGGGACGCATTAAGAGGACTGCGCCCATGACTGAGTGGTGTCGCACCGCGCGTCACGCTGTCTATTTCGGCACAGCTCCCGGTGGAATGCAAATAATGACGCTGGCGTCACATGACACCCGTGTCGTTTTATCCCGGAGACTGGCGGATTCGTTAATGACGCCGGTGTCACCTGACACGAGCGTCGTTTCGGCTACGGGTGCTCCATTGACCCCGGTCCGGTGCGCCTGCCCGCCGTCCGGAAAAATACATTGCCTTGTTACCCGTAACCTGCTACCGGGTGACACGGCCGGTCACCGCTCCGCGGCAGCGGGCCGAGACCCGCCCGCACACGTCGCCATGCTTGACGATAACACCCCATAGGCCGGTTAAGGACGATCATGCCGGCACTCCTTATCCCGGCCGCCCGAGGCGATGACCAAGAGCCGGCGCTTCGGTCACGCAATGGCGAATTGTCGACACGCTGAGCCAATGCCCGCGGCATTTTACCAGCGGTCCTGGCTAGTTATCCGGTGCTGGCCGCCGGGTGAATTATCCGAACAGCGGAAAGCGGCCGGCCAGTTCGCCAAGCCGGGCGCGGTCTTCGGCGGTCAGCGGGCGCCTGCCCGTTCCCTTGAGCGCATAGACCGTGTCATCCCATTCGGTGGGCACGGGAATGCCGAGCAGGCCATCCAGGACGCGGCGGACGAGGGCCAGGCAACTGGCGGCGGGCCCGGGCGCGGCCGGCAGTTCCGCAATCATGTCGAGGTGGTGGATTGCCGCCTCGGTGGCAAGGGTGCCGGCGAGGTCGGCGACGGTAAGCGCGTGCCCCTGGGTGGCGACGACCGGATAGGGGGCGAGCCGGGCCAGCCGGACCGTGGCCGGCGCGGTTTCCCGCCATGACTCCACCAGCGAGCCGGGCCCGGTGGTGGCGATCACCGCCGCCGCGGCCAGCCGCCACGCTCTGGCCCTGGCGAGGGCGTCGCCGGTGCCCGGCTGCCAGGGCTTCCAGTAGGACACGAAGTCGGTGCCGGCCGCCACGCCGGCCGGTGTCATCATCGCCGTCAGCCCACGGCGCGGATCGCCGAGCAGATGATAGAGCACGTCCGTGACGGTCCAGCCCAGGCACAGCGTCGGTGCGAGGAAATCGGCTTCGGCCAGGCTGCCGAGCATCTCGGTGACGCCACGGTAGGCCGCGTCAAGGATCGTCACCGCCTCATCGGCGTCCAGCGTTGCCACCAAGCCCTCCCGGTCCGTCAGCTTGCGATCAATGGTTAAGCCGGAAGGCACCATAGGCAACCGCATTATCGCCATTGGCGGCCAAGCGTGAATGCCGCCGGGACGCGATCCGCAATGGGATGCGGCATCGGTGTACCAGCCGTTCGTTTCCGGACATGCCGCCACTATGATGACGAACATCGGCTAGTCAGGCTGGGGTGTGATTGCCGCTGCCGAACTCGGCCGGACGAGTGATTTGTGCTGCGCGGGTCGGCGCGTGTGACTGGCATGGGAGAGGTGCTGTCATGGGCGACCCGAAGTCCGGTATGAGGAGGCGCAGGGCTGTCGGAACGCGCGACCGGATCATGTCCCGCCTCTCGGCGGGTGAGATCAAGGACGAGGCCGGAATGGCCAGCACGGTGCTGGCCGCGGACGTCGGCTATCCCGGCTCGAGCATCGCGTTCGCGCAGCTCCTGTCGGGCATGGAGCGATCCGGGCTGATCGAGCGGGATGTTCGGGGGAAGCGGACCTACCGGATCGCGGCGGCCGCCGGTGCCCTGGACGGCAACACCGGCGCCGCCATGCCGGCCGGGCGCAGATCCACCGCAAGGACGTCTGCGGCACCAGGCCGCGACCCGCGTTCGGCGGCGCCCACTTCCCTGGCTGCCGCCCAGGACGGCGCCAGGCACCTGACCACGGCCGCCGAGGGCCCGGCCGGGTTCGACTACGACGAGCTGGCCAGGCGGCTGCTGATCCAGGTGGTGCGCCAGCTCGCCGCCCCCGCACAGGCGGCCGCCGAGCACCACGACGACGGCGGGCTGGAGACGACGGTGGCAGGCCTGGAGCGGGAGCTGGCCAGCGTCCGGACCCTGCACGGCAACCTGACGCAGGAGAACGCGCGGCTGCGCGAGCAACTGCGCGATGCGCGCCGCAGCCTCGCGCTCGCCCAGGAACGGCCGGCCGGCCAGCAGGTCGCCGCCGAGCTGGACGCGGCCGAGACCGGCCTGCTCGAACGCCTGCTGACCCCGGCCACACCGCGGACCGCCGCACCACGTGGCCCGGCGGCTCACAGGCCGGCCGCCGGCCGCCGCGGAGAAGACGCCGAGACTGGCTAGCAGTCCCGGCCGGGTCAGGTGACCGGGCGGGCGCCGGGCCGGACCAGCCCGGCCTCGTAGGCCAGGACGACGACCTGGACGCGGTCGCGCAGGCCAAGCTTGGCGAGGATGCGGCCGACATGGGACTTCACCGTCGTCTCCGAGACGAACAGGGACGCGGCGATCTCGGTGTTGGACAGTCCCTGGGCCACGGCGACCAGCACCTCGCGCTCCCGCTCGGTCAGGGTGGACAGCTTGGGGTAGCGCTGCGCCCGCAGCTCGGCCGGCACGGGAAGCACCTGGGCGTACTCCTCGAGCAGGCGCCGGGTCACCCGGGGCGAGACGACCGCGTCGCCGGACGCGACCGTCCTGATGGCCGCGACCACCTCGCCGGGCCGCACGTCCTTGAGCAGGAATCCGCTGGCACCGGCCTGCAGCGCACCGAAGGCGTACTCGTCGACGTCGAAGGTGGTCAGCACGAGGACGCGGATCCGCGGGTCGGCCGTGGTGATCCGCCGGGTCGCCTCGATACCGTTGGTGACCGGCATCCGGATGTCCATCAGCACGACATCCGGGGTGTGGCGGTGGGCGAGTTCGACGGCCTCCTCGCCGTTGGCCGCCTCCGCGGCCACGGTCAGGTCGTCCTCGGCTTCGAGGATCATGCGGAAGCCGCGGCGCAGCAGCGGCTGGTCGTCGGCCAGCAGCACGGAGATGGTCATGCCGGCATCGCCGCGCGAGGTGCCGCCTGGGCGGGCGGCGGCGTGGCCGCCGGCGGCTTCGCCGCGTTGGCCGGGCCCTGGCCGGGCCGCAGCGTCGCCGAGACCACCCAGCCGCCGCCGGCCGCGGGGCCTGCCTGCAGCGCGCCACCGTGCAGGGCGGCGCGTTCGCGCATTCCCGCGATGCCGTGGCCCCCGCGCTGGCCGCCCGGTGCCATCGCGGTGCCGTCATCGGTCACCCACAGCCGCACGTCGGGGGCGTCATAGCAGATGGTGACCCGGGCACGGCGGGCCGACGCGTGCCGCAGCGTGTTGGTCAGCGCCTCCTGGACGATGCGGTACGCCGTGGTCTCGGCGGCCGCGCCCAGCGGGAACGGGGTGCCCTCCACGGTGAGATCGACGGCCAGGCCGGTCGCGGTGACCCGCTGAACCAGTGCGTCGAGCTGGGCCAGGCCCGGCTGGGGGGCCAGGTCGGCCGGCTGCTCGTCGGTGCGCAGCACGCCGAGCATGGCCCGCATGTCCGACAGGGCGTTGCGGCCGACCTCGGACACCTCGGTCATCGCCGCGGCGCCGCGGGAGGGGTCGGTGCGGCTCACCACCGCCGCGGCGTCGGCCAGCGTGATCACGACCGACAGGCTGTGCGACACGATGTCGTGCAACTCCCTGGCGATCCTGGTCCGCTCGGCCGCCGCCGCGATCGCGGCCCGCTGATCCTGCTCGACCTCCAGCCGCCGGGCACGCTCGTCCATCCAGGCCAGGTACCTGCTGCCGGAGGCGGCCGCCAGCCCGGCGAACAGCGCGGCCACCACGGTGGCGGTGAGGAACAGCAGCGAGCGCGGCAGCGACCCGGCCAGCTTCCACTGGATCGCCGACATGACCGCCCCGGCTTCGAGCAGGCCCGAGGCCAGCAGCGCCCGGAACCACGACTGGTGGGCCGCGATCGTGTAGAGCGCGATGAGCAGCGCCGCGTCGCCGAGCAGCGGGAAGCCGAGCAGCCACTGCACGAACGCCAGGGCGCTCATCAGCACGAAGACCGTGGTCGGCCAGACCCGGCGGACAGCGATCCCGGCGACGATCGCGGTCTGCATCACCGTCTGGTGCAGCCCGGCGAACCTGGAGCCCGCCAGCCACACGGTGGACAGGACCAGCAGCACCACGGCCAGCAGCGTGTCGGTCGCCAGCGGGTGCGTCCGCACCACGCGGCGGCCCCGCCCGAACAAGCCACGCCTGATCTCGTCGGGTGGCTGGAGCGATGTACGCTGCGGTCTCGGAGATTCGGTCAATGGGGCGTCCTTAGGTCAGCTACGGGCAGCGTACCTCCTGGCTGTTAACTCGGCTGCTCTCCGGAGATCGATGCATCCTCCCTGGTAGGGATGCTTCCGTGGGGGCCGTCTCCGACCTGAGGATGAGACGGGGGTGGCCGATTTCGTCCTGCGGGAGGTACCCCGGGCGGTCCGGTGGCGCCTACGTTTTTGGGCAGCGCAGCCGAGTACCCCCCCGTGCCCGGCTGCGCTCATGGTCTGGCGCAGCCGAGTACCCCCCCTACCCGGCTGCGCTCAGGTCTTTTCAAGGCCATCTTCTGACGAGGCGCGCGAGTAAGGAAGATCTTGCCAACCGAACTGCCGCTGTGGCTGGAACGCCTGCCGGAACGCCTGCCGCCATCGCTGGAACGCCCGCTCGATTACATGCGGGTGGACTTTGCTCCCCGGCACCGTCAGCCATCGACGGCCGCCGTGGTGGCTGCGACCGTGGTCTCGATCGCCGGGTCGCTGGCCGCCGACGCGCTTATGGTGATGCTCGGCAAGAAGCTGTTCCCGGCGACCGCTCACTACGGCCACTTCCAGTTCTCCGACTACAGCAAGCTGACGGTCATCGGCGTGGTGATCGCCTGTGTGGCGTGGCCGGTCGTCACCCGGATCAGTTCCTCGCCGCGCTGGCTGTTCTTCCGTCAGGCCATCGCGGTGACGCTGGTCCTGCTGCTGCCCGACCTCTACATCTGGTACCAGGGCCAGCCGGCCCAGGGGGTCGGCGTGCTGGTGGTCATGCACCTGGCCATTGCCCTGATCACCTACAACGCCCTGGTGCACATCGCCAGGATCGGCGAGCCGGAGCCCGAGCAGTACGACGGCGCCTACTCCCACCAGCCACGCAGGTCGCAGCGCGGCGGCCCGGGCGATGTGGACCCGTGGAACGAGGGCCAGTGGGACACGCGCTACGCCCCCCGCGCTGGCCGCCAGGACTACTACGAGGACTACTACCGGGCCCCGCGGGACGCCGGCAGGCAGGACATGCGCCCGGCACCCGGCAGCCATCGGGAGTACCGGGACCCTTGGCAGCCCAAGCAGGACGCACGTTCTGCCCGCAGCCGCCGCCGGGACGAAGCTGACCCGTGGACATGACCGAGCCAGGTATGCGCCCGGCAGGTGGCGGCGCGGCACGACGGCTGCCCGACCCATGGGACACCGGCCAGTGGTACGCGCGTCCCGTCCCCGACAGCCGCAGCGACTACCCTCACCCCAGCGACTACTCCGGCCGCCGCGACTACTCCAGCCGCTGGGACGAAGGTGACTACCCCGGCCGCCGCGCCGGCCGGTGGGATGAAGGTGACCACCCCGGCCGCCGCGCCGGCCGGTGGGACGAAGGTGACCACCCCGGCCGCCGCGACTACCCCGGCCGCTGGGATGAAGACGAACGGGACGCGTACTCCGCGCCCGGCCGCCGGCGCTATCAGGACCCGTGGGACGAAGACGGGCGGGACGACGATCCCAGGCCCTACGGCAGCCGGCGGTTCTTCCCTGAGCCGCTTGCCGCCAAGGTGCCGGAGATCACCCTGATGTTCTGGGTGGTCAAGCTGCTCACGACGGCCGGCGGTGAGGCCGTGTCGGACTACCTGGCCCTTGGCAGCCGGCTGGTGGGCGCGGGTGTCGAGGGCGGCGTCCTGGTCATCGGCCTGCTCTGGCAGTTCCGGACCCGCCGCTACTCGGCCGCTGCTTACTGGTTCCTGGCCTACGCGATAGCGATCTTCGGCACCGGGGTGTCGGACACCCTGCACCTGATGGCCGGCATCCCCTACGCCGGCACCTCTCTGCTGTGGGCCATCGTGCTCGCCGGGATCTTCTGGCTGTGGTACCGCAACGAGGGCACGCTGTCGATCCACAGCATCGTCACGCGGCGGCGGGAGACCTACTACTGGGCCACGGTGTTCGCCACCTTCGCGCTCGGCACCGCCCTGGGCGACTTCACGGCGGCATCGCTTCACCTTGGCTATCTCGCGTCGGGGATCCTGTTCTTCGTCGTGATCATGATTCCCGCCCTGGCCTGGTCCCAGTTCCGGCTGAACCCGGTGTTCGCGTTCTGGTTCGCCTATGTGGACACCCGCCCGCTCGGTGCCTCGTTCGCCGACTACGCCGGCAAGCCGAAGAACCTGAGCGGGCTGGGTCTCGGCGAGTTGCAGACCGCCGCCATCGCGACCATAGCCGTCGCCGTCCTGGTGGCCTGCCTGGTCATCAGCCGCCACGGCATCCAGGAACCCGGGGACCCGGACGAACCCGACGATTGGCTACCACCGGACAACCGGATGGTCCGGCCCGCCGGCAGCCACCGCGCCCGCTGACGGCCATCGCGCCCGCCGGCGGCCACCGGGCCCGCTGACGAAGCGGGTGGCGGCTAGCCGGCCGGCCGGCACCGGCGGGGATCGCTCACCTGGTGGACTTCGAGCAGGGCGGCGAACCTGCCGTCCAGATGACGGAAGGTGGCGTCGGCGGCCGCCTCCGGGTCGCGGGCGGCGACGGCCCGGAGGATCTCCTCGTGCTCGGCGCTGCCGTCGCGGGCCCGGTCCGGCTCGGCGGTGATCGAATGCGCGACATACAGCGAGGTC
The DNA here is from genome assembly GCA_035308365.1 of Streptosporangiaceae bacterium. Classification (GTDB taxonomy): domain Bacteria; phylum Actinomycetota; class Actinomycetes; order Streptosporangiales; family Streptosporangiaceae; genus PALSA-505. The sequence goes on along the minus strand of DATGGU010000079.1, from coordinate 32,621 downwards.
AGGTCGCGCAGGTTGGCCAGGATCGCGACGAGCCGCGGGCTGCTGACCGCATCGCTCAGCACGCTGTGGAACCTGTCGTTGTGCTCCACCCAGCGCGCCCGGTCGGTCTCGTGATCCATGGCCGTGAGCAGCCCGGCGGCCTGGAGTATCGCGTCCTGGCTGCCGCACGCGGCGGTCCGTGCCACCGCCACCGGCTCGAGTAGTTTGCGGATCTCGAACACGTCGGCGAGCTCGGCCCGGCCGAGCTGGTGTACCACGGCGACCCCGTCGGCGCCGAACCTGACGAAGCCTCCGGCGGCCAGCTCCCGCAGCGCGTCCCGGACCGGCCCGGTGCTGACCGCGAGCTCGGCGGCGACGGCGGACTGGACCAGCCGGGTACCGCCGGGAATGGCGCCGGTGACGATTCCCTTCCGCAGCACGCCGCACACCATGTCCCTGGCGGCCGCGGCCCGGCCGGAGGGCCGAGCAGGTAACACCTTGCCCATGCGGCCTCCTTCTGGAAAGGCCGGGCCGTTGCGGGCCCGAGTCTGCTTCCGGGGCTCAGGATCGCCAGATGAGCACGAGCGCGCAGTCGTCGGAGCTGCCGATGTCCCGTTGCATCGACCGCACCAGCGTCTCCGCGCCGGCCTTGAATCCGGCGACGACCATCCGCTCCGCCTCGCCGAGCAGCCCGGAGATGCCCGAGTCGATGTCCCGCCCGGGCGCCTCGACGAGGCCGTCGGTGTACAGCATCAGCGCGTCCCCCGGCCGCAGCAGCCCGTACTCGGGAACGGACCTGGTGTCGGCGACCACGCCGAGCACGATGCCGTGCGCCTTGGTGATCCGCCAGCTCCCGCTGCCGGCGTCAAAGTGCACCGCGGGCGGATGCCCGGCGGACGCGACCACGTACTCCCCTGTGGTCAGGTCGAGCGCGAGGTGGACGGCGGTGACGAACCCCTCCGACGCGGCCACCCGGCGCAGGTAGGAATTGCAGGCGGCGAGGAACTCCTCCCTCGGCACCGACCCGAGCAGCCCGCCGAACGCGCCGGACAGCAACAGCGCGCGGGTCCCCGCGTCCAGTCCCTTGCCGGACACGTCGACGAGCGCGACCTCCAGGGTCTTGCCGTCGCACGCGGATACCACGAAGTCGCCGCCGAACGACACCCCGCCGGCCGGCCTGAGGATGGTCACCGAGTCCCAGCCCTCGCCGAGTGCGGGCAGCTTCCCCTGCGCGCGGATCCGGTTCCGCAGTTCGATGAGCATCTGGTCGCCCCGCAGCGCCTGCATGCCCAGCTTTTCCCTCGTTCTGGCGAGCACGTCGGCGAAAACGGCGGTGACCACGATGGTGGCGATGATTCCGGGCCCGGCCTTTCCTTCGGCCGTGTCGTAGATCAGCCCGGCCACGACAACCCCGAACAGGATCCGCAGCGCGCGCGGGAAGAGCAGCAGCCCTCCGGCCAGGATCGGCAGGATCACCACCCCGGGGGAGAACCACCAGACCGAAACGTGCACGGCCATGACCACGATGGCGACCGTGACCACGGCCAGCGCGAACGCGAGCCGGCGGTTTTCGGTGACGAACTGCCTGAGTATCAGCGCGCGGGCCCATCCCGCAGCCTCCCGCGCCCGGCCGGGCAGGCCACGTGGATGCAATCGCGGGGATGAAACCATGATGGCCGCACTGTATCGGCCAGAAGTGACTTCTGGCACGTCGGCGATGCCCAATAATTTTCGGCCCGGCTAAGCCGGCCACCCGGCCTGCACCAAACTGTCCATATTCTGGCTGCCCTACCCCGGGCCCATGGCTATTCGCGATCTTCGCTAATCACGATCTTCCTGCGAATAAAGAGGTCGCTTATGGGGCGCAAGGCAGGTAGGAAGGCAACCATGGCAGATCCGTACCCGATCCGGCCGGTGGGCCCGGAGGAGTTCGACGCCTTCTACTTCGTGGACGAGCATGCGTTCCACGGCCGTCCGCTGTCACCACAGCGACGTGAGGAACATCTCAAGCAGTTCGAGGCCGAGCGGAGCCTGGCGGCCTTCGATTCCGGCGGCCCGGCCGGGATCGCCGGCATCTACAGTCTCCAGATGAGCATTCCCGGCGCGATCGTGCCGGCGGCCGGGGTGACCTGGGTCGCCGTGCTGCCCACCCACCGCCGGCGGGGCGTCATGTCCAGCCTGATGCGCCGGCAGCTCAGGGACATCAAGGACCGCGGTGAGACGTTCGCCGCACTCTGGGCGTCCGAGGGCGGGATCTACGGCAGATTCGGCTACGGGACCGCCTCCTGGCACGTGGCCATCCGGATGAAGCGGGGCGAGGGAGTACTCGGCCGCACCGGGCTGGCCGTGGCCGGCGAGCCGGGCCTGCGGCTGCGCATCGCCGAGCCCGGGCTGGTCCGGGCCGAGCTCAGCAAGATCTACGACACCGTGCTGCCCACCAGGCCCGGCATGTACGCCAGGGACGAGCTGTGGTGGGGCCGCACGCTCAGCATCCGGGACGACGGCGAGCCCGCGCCCGTGCTGCGCTGCCTGATCGCTGAGGACGGCAGCGGCCCGCGCGGTTACGCGCTCTACACCGGCCACGGCGGCTGGGACGATGTCACCTTCCTGGCCAGCAGCTCACTCGACATACGGGAGCTGGTCGCGGCCGATCCGGCGGCGGCCGCGACCCTCTGGGCCGACCTGCTCAGCCGGGATCTGACCACCGAGTTCACCGCGCTGCGCCGTCCGGTTGACGACCCGCTGGTCCACCTGCTGGCCGACCCCAGGCTGGCCCGCCGGGCGATCGGTGACGGCCTGTGGGTGCGGCTGACCGACCTGCCCAGGGCGCTCAGCCAGCGCCGCTACGCCTGCCCGGTCGATGTCACCATCGAGGTCACCGACGCGCTGTTCCCTGAGAACCACGGAACATGGCGGCTGCGCACCGGCACCCAGGACGCGGGGGGCGGCTTCGACGGCGTGCCCGGCCTGGCCGCAACCTGCGAACAGCACAGCGGGCCTGCCGACCTCACGCTGGACGTCGGCGTGCTCGGCGCGGCCTATCTGGGCGGCACCAGAGTTGGCACTCTGGCTGGAGCCGGGCAGGTCACCGAACATCGCCCGGGCGCCGTGCTCGCCCTGTCCGCCGCCATGTCCTGGGACCCCGCCCCCTGGTGCCCCGTCATCTTCTGACCCCAGCCCTTTTAGCGCCATAAGACGAATATCTCACCGTGATCACTAGAAGCGACTATACGACTGTCGTATACTCGCGTAGGTGAGTGTCTCACTGACCCTTCTCGGCCTGCTCGAGCGCCAGCCCAGCTACGGGTATGACCTCAAGCGGGCCTACGACACCTACTTCGCCCGGGGCAAGCCGCTGTCGTTCGGGCAGGTCTACACGACCCTGGCCCGGCTGGCCCGCGACGGCAAGGCGATCGCCGGACCGCCTGAGCACGGCGACGGCCCCGATCGCAAGCGGTACTCCATCACCGAGGCCGGCCTGGCCGATGTCGACAGGTGGCTGACCACGCCGGCCGAGCCGGAGCCGCACCTGCAGCCGGTGCTGTTCGCCAAGGTGACGCTGGCGCTCATGCTCGGCCGCCCGGCCGACAGCTACCTGGACGCGCAGCGGGTCGCGCACATCAAGCGAATGACCGAGCTGACCCGGCTCAAAGGCGCCGGCTCCCTGGTGGACACACTGCTCGCCGACTACGGCCTGTTCCATCTGGAAGCCGACCTGCGCTGGATCGACCTGACCGCCGCCCGGCTCAACGACCTCAGGGAAATGGTGCGAGACCTATGAATGCCCCTGCTGTCCTCTTCGAGGCTCGCGACATCGCCAAGTCGTTCGGGCAGACCCCGGCGTTGCGCGGGGCCACCGTGACGGTGGCCCCGGGCGAGATCCTGGCCGTCATGGGGCCGAGCGGCTCGGGGAAGTCCACCCTGCTGCACTGCCTGGCCGGGATCTTCCCACCGGACTCCGGCGAGGTGTGGTTCGACGGCCGCCGCCTGGACACGCTCACCGAATCCGAACGAACCCGGCTTCGCCGGACCGCGTTCGGGTTCGTGTTCCAGTTCGGGAACCTGGTGCCCGAACTGACCGCGGCGGACAACGTCGCGCTGCCGCTGCTGCTGAAGCGGGCCGGCCGCAAGGAGGCATACCGACAGGCTGCGCGCTGGCTGGACAGGCTGGGCCTGGCCGGCAAGGGCGCCCGGCGCACCGGGGAACTGTCCGGCGGCGAGGCGCAGCGGGTGGCGGTCGCCCGGGCGCTGGCGCTCGGGCCGCGGGCGCTGTTCGCCGACGAGCCGACCGGATCGCTGGACACGCTGACCGGGGAGAAGGTGATGAACCTGCTCACCGGCCTGGCCCGGGAGCAGGGTGTCACCGTGATCGTGGTCACCCATGACGTCAGGGTCGCCGCCTACGCCGATCGTCAGGTACTGGTGCGCGACGGTGTGGTCACCGCGGACGTGGGGACGGTGCCGGCATGATCCGGCTGGGCCTGCGGCTGGTCCTGGCCAGCGGCCGGGAGGCGCTGACCCGGCTGCTGGTGATCACGGCAGCGGTGGCCGCCGGCGTGGCGCTGCTGCTCGCGGTGCTCGCCGAGTTCCACGCGTTCCAGGCCGACGGCAACCGGCCGTGCTGGGAGTGCACGCAGGCTCCCGCGCTGCCGGCCGCCCTGCCAGGACACGGCCTGGCGGCGAACTACAGCGTGGACTTCTACCAGGGCCAGACGATCGAGCGGCTCGACGTAGCCGCCCTGGGGCCGGGTGCGCCGGTGCCGCCAGGCATCTCCCGGCTGCCCGGGCCCGGGCAGTACTACACCTCACCGGCACTGGCACATCTGCTGCGTACCGTGCCGGCTGGCCAGCTCGGTGACCGGTTCCCCGGCAGGCTGGCCGGGACGATCGGCAACGTGGCCCTGACCGGCCCGGACGAGCTGGTGATCTACGTCGGGTATAAGCCCTCCACGCTGGCGAAGTTGCCCGGCACGCGGTGGGTTACCGCGATCGGCACCGCACCCGGCCCGGAGGTGTTCACCCCGTTCTTCCGCTACGCGTTCGCGACCGGGGTGCTGGCCGTGTTGTTCCCGGTACTGATCTTGATCAGCACCGCCACCCGGCTGGCCGCGGCCCGCCGCGAGGAACGGTTCGCCGCGCTGCGGCTGGTGGGGGCCACCGCGGGCGACATCAGCGTGATCGCCTCGGTGGACTCGGTGATCAGCGCGCTGCTCGGCGCGGTGGCCGGAGCAGGCCTGTTCCTCGCGGTCCAGCCCGCGCTGGCCACCGCCACGCTGACCGGGACCCGCTACTTCGCCAGCACGGTCACTCCCACCATCTGGGGATACCTGGGACTGCTGGTCGCGGTGCCGCTGGCGTCGGCGATCGCGTCGCTGCTGGCGCTCCGCAGGGTGCGGATCTCCCCGCTCGGCGTGACCAGGCGCGCCACCCCGCCGCCGCCGTCGCCCTGGCGGCTGGCACCGCTGACGGCCGGTATCGCGCTGTTCATCGCCGGCGCGCTGGCCACCAGCAGCAAGGGCATCGGTGCCGCGATGTATCCCGGCTTGCTGATCACGATGATCGGCCTGGTGACCGGTGGACCGTGGCTGACCGCCGCGCTGGCCCGGCTGTGCGCGCGGGTGCTGAACGGAGCGTCGCCACTGCTGACCAGCCGGCGTCTTGCCGACGACCCGAAGCTCGCCTTCCGCGCGGTGCGCGGCCTGGTCCTCGCGGTGTTCCTGGGCACGATCGTCGGCGCGCTGGTGCCGACACTGGACTCGCTGTCCGCCACGCCCAACTCCGCCGCACTGTCTGACGTGCTGCTCGACACCTTCTCCCAGATGGAGCCCCCCGGTCCCACCGCCGCCGGGATCACTACCGCCGGGCTCACCCCGCACGCCGGCGCCGCGCTGGTCAGCGGGCTGCGGGGCATCGCCGGCACCGAGATCTTTCCGCTGTACTCGCTGCCGCAGGCGGCGAACCCGCACTACCAGGGCCAGTACATCGGCGTGGTGAGCTGCTCAGTGCTCCGGGACCTGGCCGTGCTCGGGCGGTGCGCCCCCGGCCTGGCCGCGGTGCGGGTCTCCGACGGAGACCTGCTCTACAGCGACAACCCGCACAACAGCACTAAGGCCTTTGCCAGCCCGGCCAATCCCGCCTACCCGGGGCCGTTGTCCGCGCTGCCGGTGCAGGCGGTGCTGGTCCGGGTCAACAGCGCCGCCACGCTGGAGCGGGCCCGCACCTACCTGGCCACGCACGCCCCGCCACAGGTACCGTACGGTCCCGGGGCGGCGGCCACCCCGCCGCGGACGTTCAGCGAGGCGGTCGCGATCAGGTCCAAGCGGGCCGGGGTGGCGCAGAAGCTGTTCGACTACGCGGTGGCCCTGACCATCCTGGTCGCCGGCTGCAGCCTGGCGGTGTCGATCGGCGGTGGCCTGGTGGACCGCAAGCGCCCGTTCACGCTGCTCCGGGTCGGCGGCACATCGCTGGGCACGCTGTCCCGCGTCGTTCTGCTGGAGGCGATCATCCCGCTGGCCGCGGCCGTGCTGCTCGCCGCCGGCATCGCCTACGGCATGTCGGCCACGGCGGTCGTCCGGCTGGCGCCGCCGGGCACATCGATCCCGGGCCTGACCGCCACGTACTGGGCGACGCTCGGCGCCGGCCTGGCACTGGCCCTGGCAGTGGTCGCCGCGACCCTGCCGCTGCTGGCCCGGATCACCACCCCGGCCAGCATCCGCTTCGAGTAACCGGCCAGCCAGCCGTCCCGCCCGGCTTCGCTGACCGCGAGCGGGCGGGACGGCGTGGTCAGCGTGCCGACGTGGGCTGGGTGAGGTCGTAGACGGTCGCGCTGCCGACGGTCTCGTGTTTGAAGTGAGCGGCCACGTGGTTGTGAGGCTGTGGTTACTGGTGGGACCAGAGTTGTATAGCGTCATGACGTTGAGCTTCGGTGGCCGGACTGCGCCACGACTGAGCGTCACTTCTGTGCCGCCTCTGAAGCCGTGGCAACTACGCTGCGTGAACTAACTGAGGGATTGGTCCTCGGCCAGCTCGGGCTCGCCGTCGGCCGGGTCACCGGCGGTCTGGCCCTCGGGCAGCGTCGGCTTGACGTCGAGCAGCCGGGCGAGCAGGCCGTTCACAAACGACGGCGAAGCGTCGGTGGACAGGTCGCGGACCAGCGCGACCGCCTCGCTGATCGCCACGGCGTCCGGCACGTCGCCGGCCCAGAGCAGTTCGTAGGTCCCGATGCGCAGCACGTTGCGGTCCACCGCCGGCATCCGGGCCAGCGTCCAGCCCTCGGCGTAGGCGGCGAGCAACTCGTCGATCCTGTCCCGGTGCGCCTGCACGCCACGGACCAGCTCGGCGGCGTATGGCGAGACCGGCGGGCTGGCGTCGGCCACCCGCTGATCGAGCAGTTCCAGCACGGGCTCGCCGCGCACCTCGGCCTCGAAGAGCAAATCGAGCGCGCGCTTACGCGCCTTGCTACGCGCGGCCATGCGCCTGCACCCCACCAGGCATCGGCCGCCGGGCGAAGCCCGGCACCGGGGCGTTCCGGAGGGTCGTCCCACCGTAAACCGCAATACCGGCCCCCGCCCCGGTTGCGGGGGTCCAGGGGGTCGTCCCACCGTAAATGGCAAACCCCAGCCCCGCTCGTGGCGGTCCGGGGGGCTCGGCCCCCCGGGCAAACACTGCGGGCTGCGGCGAAGCTGGCCGAAGGACAGCGAGCAGGGTTGGCTGCCCCGGGGGGATCCGGGGGGGCGTCCCCCCGGGCAAATACAGCGCGGGCTGCGGCGAAGCCGATCGAAGATCGGCGAGCAGCATCAGCCGCCTCGTTTCGCGCTGCTGCCGGCAGATCACGCGCGGCTGAGGTACTCGCCGGTGCGGGTGTCCACCTTGACCTTCTCACCGGCCGAGATGAACAGCGGCACCTGGACCTGGGCGCCGGTCTCCAACGTGGCCGGCTTGGTGCCGCCGGTGGACCTGTCACCCTGCACGCCCGGGTCGGTCTGGGTGATGGTCAGCTCCACGGCGGCGGGCAGGTCCACGTACAGCGGCGTTCCGTCGTTGAAGGCCACCGTCACCATCTGCTCTTCGAGCAGGAAATTCGCGGCGTCACCCACGACGGACGCGGGAACGTGCGGCTGGTCGTAGTCCTGGGTGTCCATGAAGACGAAGTCGTCGCCCTCGCGGTAGAGGTACTGCATCTCCCGCTTGTCCACATTCGCCACGTCAACCTTGACGCCGGCGTTGAACGTACGGTCGACCACCTTGCCGGACAGCACGTTCTTGAGCTTGCTGCGCACGAACGCGCCACCCTTGCCGGGCTTGACGTGCTGGAACTCCACCACGGTCCAGAGCTGGCCGTCGATGCTCAGCGTCATCCCGTTCTTCAGATCGTTCGTCGTGGCCACGTGCGGTTCTCTCCTGGATGCGCTAGCACCAGGGCCCCGCCCCGCTTAAGATCTTTTCAAAAGCGACATTCACTGCTGATTGTCGCAGGTCAGAGCCTAGTTTCATGATCATTATCATGATTTGAAAGGATCTTTTTATAGCGCGAGCAGCTCCCTGGTGGTCGTGGTGAGCAGGTCTGTTGGTGCAAAGGCCCCGTCGTCGCCGACTACGAGGACATCCTCGATCCGGACGCCGCCCATGCCCGGCAGGTAAACGCCAGGCTCGATGGTGACCGGGACCCGGGCAGCGAGTCTACCCGGGGTTCCGTACCCGAGCATCGGTGCCTCGTGCACCTCGAGGCCCACACCGTGGCCGAGCCCGTGCTGGAAGTGCTCGGCGTGGCCGGCGTCGTCGATCACATCCCGGGCCGCGGCGTCCACGTCGGTCAGCTCGGCGCCGGCCCGGGCGGCCTCCATCCCGGCCCGCTGCGCCCGGGCCACGAGGTCGTAGATGTCCCGCTGCCACTGGGCGGGCTCGCCGAGGCACAGGGTCCTGGTCATGTCGGCGTGGTAGCCGCCGACCCGCGCCCCGAAGTCGATGGTGACCAGGTCGCCCCGCTCCAGCGTCCGCTGCCCGGCCCGGTGGTGCGGAAACGCGCCGTTCGGCCCGCTGGCCACGATCGTGTCGAAGGCCAGCGCCTCCGCGCCGAGATCCACCATCCGCCGTTCGATGGCCGTCGCCAGCTGCCGTTCGGTCACGCCCGGCGCGATCTCCGGCAGCAGTTCCTCCAGCGCGCGGGAGCTGATCTGGCAGGCCGCGGCGAGCAGGCGGAGCTCTTCTTCGTCCTTGACGGTACGCAGTTCCTCGATGACCTGACCGAATGGCTCCAGGATGGCACCACCGGCTTCGGCGGCAAGCTTCAGGTGAGTGGCCACCGTCATCTGCTGGGCCTCGAACAGCAGCTTGGTGTATCCACGCGCCGCGGCGGTCTCGCCGAGCGCGGGCACCAGGAACCGGTAGACCACCAGCGGGAGGTCGGGGCAGTCCCGCTCGGCGGCGAGCGCGTAGCGCGAGTCGGTGGCGAGCAGGCAGTCGCCGCAAGCCGGCATGAGCAGCGCGGCGTTCGAGCTGGCCAGGCCGGTGAGATACCGGACGTTCGGCAGGTGGGTGATCAGGGCGGCGTCGGCGCCGAGCGCGGCTACGCGCGCCTGGGCGCGCTCGCGGCGGGCGGCATGGATTTCCGGCATAAGGCCGACTGTACGCGCCGAGCCGGCACCCATCGAGGCGTGTCCGGCCGGCTTGGCTCAGGGAAGATCGACGGCGACCAGCAAACCCGCTAGCAGCAGGATCGCGGCGATGATCGCGAGCCCGATCACGGCGTTCCTGTCCAGTATGTGCGCTGCCCGGCCGAACATCGGCAATAGCCTCCCTGGTACGCGAACCCGCCTCAACGTAGCCGGACGGACACAGCGCGCGCCACCGAAACGGCGGACCTCACCAGGAGTTCACACCAGCGCTCAGGACGGTGGGAGGGTGCGGGCGGTTGTCTGGCTGGCAGGCTGGTGGGTGGCCAGGAGGTGGGTGAGGTCGGTGAGGGCCGCGGGGATCTCCTGGGCCGCCGCGGCGTGGTGGCCTTCGATGACGATGAGGGCGGCGGTCGTGGCCGGGGTGGCCGCACTGCGGGCGCTCTGCCGCCAGCACCAGCGGCGGGCGGCAACGACGTTCTCTTGGTCGGCGAAGATAACCTCGCCCGGGTCCGGTGAGACGCTGCCGTCGGAGCCGAGGTCGTCGAAGGACTCGGTGCCGGTGGCGAACCGGACGGTGATCGAGCCGGCGATGCCGGCAAGATCGAACACGGCGACCGGCATGGCGTACCGGATCGATACCAGGTTGCCGATGTCCACCAGGGTGGCGATCGCAGGGATGTCACCCTGCTTGGTGAGCCTGCGGAGCAGGGCTTCGGCGGCGTTGCGGTACTGGGTGGGTTTCGCGCCGAAGCTGGTGAAGACGCGGCGCCAGGCCGCGATCGACGGGAGATCCGCCAGGGGTGTGCCGGCCAGCTTGGCGAGCACCGCCCGCTGTTCAGCTCCGTAGTCAGCTTGCAGGGCTGGTGAGCTCGGGCCGTTGGTCAGGCCGGTCGCGTGGATCACGCCAGCCCGGATCGTTGGGTACCGTTCGGCGACCGCGCGGTCGTAGGCGAACATGGATCTCCTGTGCGGTTCGGGTGGCTCTCAGGCCGGTGACCAGGCCACCGATGACGACCAGCATGCCCAGCCACATGAGCGGGCGCGGCGCCTGGCTGCCCATCATGATGCCGGTCAGCGCCGCCGAGACCGGTGCGATTCCGGTGAGCAGGCCGACCGGGCCGGGGCCGAGTGCGGCCACGGCCGAATACCAGAGGATGAAGGCCACCGCGGTCACCATGACCGCCAGATAGCCGACCGCCGCCCAGTCCGCCAGGCTGAGCCGGGTGACCGCGGCCGGTCCCTCGGTGACGACGCTCAGCAAGGCCAGCATGACCGCGCCGATCCAGACCGAGTGCACGGATACGCCCCAGGCGCCGTGCCGGGGCAGCACAGGCACGGCCAGCAGGGTGAACGCCGCCTCGCAGACCAGGGCGACGGCCGCCCAGGCCAGCCCGGCCGCGCCGGTCCGCCCGGCACCTTCGACCAGCACGCTCCCGGCGGTGACCACCGCGGCGGCCACCAGGATCTGACGCCGCGGCGCCTGGCCCTCCAGCAGCGGGCCGATGACGCCGAGCAGCACGGGCGCGAACGCCACCGCGACCGCGATGGCGGCGGGCTGGGCGTGCGCGACGCCACGCACAATAGCCACGTTGAACAGGACCAGCCCGGTGGCCGAGATGCCGCCAAGCCAGAGCCACTCCCGCCCCCGCGGCCGGAGCACCGGGGCAGGCGCCGACCTGGCCAGGACCAGCAGGATCGGGACCGCGATCGCGTAGCGCACGGCCTGGGCGGCCAGCAGCGGCGCATGGGTGAGCGTATGCGACACCCCGACACTGCTGCCGACGATCACCATGCCGGCCATGCCTCTGGCAATACTCCTGACGCCCGCCCCGCTCCTCACCCTCAGTTCTCTGTTCACGGACTCACCATCGCGGCCCAATGGCCCGGTGGGTAGGGCCAAACAATGCTCAGTTAACTGGTCCATAATGGTGTGCACGACGGGGCGGGTTCCCTCCGGCCGTCATCCTGCCCACGCCGTTGACGATGCTCCACCGGCCCGGTCTCGCCCGCCTGGCGCCCCCCGCCTCGGGTTCACCATCGCTGCACAATGGCCCCGTGGGCATAGCCAAACCTGGCTTAGCTAACCGGTCCATAACCGTGACCGGCGCGGATCCTCTTCCATCGCCTTGCCGGCCCTTGGCCCCTGTCCGCGGGGGTCACCTTCACGACACAATGGCCCGGTGGGCATAGCTAATCCACGCCCGGTTGACCAGTCCATAACGGTGGGTGCAGAGGGCGCGGACTTTCTTCAGCTCAACCTCGGCGACGCACCGGCCGGTGGGCTGTCCGACTGGCTGACCCGGCAGCTCCGGCAGGCGATCTCGGATGGCCGCCTGCCGGTGGGCAGCAGGCTGCCCGCCTCCCGGGTGCTGGCCACGGAACTGCGGGTGTCACGCGGTGTGGTGACCGAGGCCTACCAGCGCTTGAGCGAACACGGGCAGGTGGCCGGGCGGGGACGGGGCGGGACGATCGTCGTCGCGGCGCCCGCTCCGTCAAGGCTCGCTGCGCCAGGGCCCACTCTTACGGAGCCAGTTCCGGTCGCTGAGCCGGCCAGGCCGGCGCGGGCACTCTTCCAGGACGTGCCGGGCGCGGATATCTTCGACTCGCTGCGGGCGGCGCCAGCCCGGATCGACCTGACCCCCGGCGTTCCCGATCTGGCAGCGTTCCCGCGGGCGGCGTGGCTGCGCGCCGAGCGGGCCGTACTCGCCGGCCTGTCGCCGGCCGACTTCGGCTACGGCGACCCGCGCGGCACGCCGGCGCTGCGGACGGCGGTCGCGAACTGGCTGGCCCGCACCCGCGGGTTCCGCGCGGATCCGGCGGACGTGATCATCGTCAACGGCGTCGCGCAGGGCGTCGGCCTGTTCGCGCAGGTGCTTCGTGATCATGGCATAGACCAGGTGGCGGTGGAGGATCCCGGGTCGCTGGGCCTGCGCCAGCATCTGCAGAGCCTGCGGCTGCGCACCGTGCCGGTCACCGTAGACTCCGGCGGCGTCCGGGTTGATGAGCTGCGCGCCAGCGGCGCCGCGGCAGTCATGCTGACCCCGGCGCATCAGTTCCCGACCGGGGTGGTGCTCGACGGAGAGCGGCGCCGCGAGCTGATCGGCTGGGCCCGCGACGGCGGGCTGATCATCGAGGATGACTACGACGCCGAGCACCGCTACGACCGGCCTCCGGTCCCCGCCGTGCGGTCGATGCTCACCGAGCAGGTCTGCTACGTCGGCAGCGTATCCAAGCTGCTCGCCCCGGCGCTGCGGGTCGGCTGGATACTCCCGCCGCCCCGGCACGCGGCCACGCTTGTCGCCGCCAAGCGGAGCGCCGACCTGGGGAACGCGGTGCTCCCGCAGCTGGTGCTGGCCCGGCTGATGGAGTCCGGCGAGCTGGAACGCCAGCTCCGGTTCCTCCGCAAACGGCACCGCCGCCGCCGGGACGCGATGATCGACGCGATCGCGGCGCAGTTGCCAGGCGCGCGGGTACACGGGGCCGCCGCGGGACTCCATCTGATGGTCACCTTCGACGCGGACTTCGACGACGGCGAGCTTGCGGGCGCCGCACTGGCCCATGGCATCAAGGTGCAGCCGCTGTCCTGGCACCGGCAGAGCCCGGGCCCGCCAGGCCTGGTCCTCGGCTACGCCGCCAACCCCCCAGCCATCCTCACCGAGGGAATCGCCACCATCGCCGGCATCACCGCGAAACCATACTGACCCAGCGCGACCACAAACGAAACCACCCGCCAGGGATCGCCGGGCGGGTACGCCAGGCAATTCGTGCAGTATTCCAGGGGGCCCGGTACACGACGTTCTTCTTCCCGCGTGATGTCACGCCGCCGTCGCAGGCCGGCGGCTGGTAGCAGGGCGAGAACGCGCGAACCGCGTCGCTGGCCGCCGCTCACACCAGCGACGGCGAGTTCGCCGCCCGGCTGCAGGCCTACGCCGACGACCAGCTCAACTGGATCTGCGGACTCAACCCATACGCCTCGTGCATGCTCAACGGCTCCGGGCTCAACTAACCGCAGTACTACGGCGGGGCGGGAAGCTGGCAGTTCCTGCCGCAGCCCGGCGGCATCACTAACGGGATCTGCGGCATGACCACGGCGGGCACCGGGATCTTGTATAAGCCTGGCTACCGCAGCGACGAGTTCGTCAGCGACTGGCCCAGCGACTGGCGGCGGATGGAGCAGTGGCTGCCGCCCTCCACGTGGTTCATGTACGCCGCCGCGATCGGCACCGGCGCGGCGGTGGCCGTCCGGACCGCTGCGCCCGGGACGGACACCGCGCCCGCTCAGCCCGCCAGGTCGCGGACCTTCTCGATCAGGGCGACCCGCTCGGCGTGTGTGGCGGCCAGCGGGGTGACGTTCAGTGTGGTGACACCGGACTCGCGCAAAGCGGCGATCCGGTCCCGCACGTAGCCCTCGGGGCCGATCAGCGAGATCCGCTCGACCAGCTCGTCCGGGACGTAGGAGGTGGCCTCGTCCTTGCGCCCGGCCAGGTAGGCGTCCTGGATCTTCTCTGCCTCGGAGCCGTAGCCATACCGTGTCGCCAGGTTGAAGTAGAAGTTCGGGCCCTTGTCCCGGCGCGCGCCCATGCCGCCCACGTACAGCGCGAGCATCGGCTTGATCAGGTCGATGTAGCCGGACACGTCGTCGCCGATGGCCAGCCCGGCCTGCGCGTACACGTCCAGTGGCCCGAGGGCCGGGTCCCGCTTGGCCTGCCCGGCGGCCAGCGGCTCACCCCACACCTCGCCGGCCTTCTCAGGCATGTAGAAGATCGGTTCCCAGCCCTCGGCCAGCTCGGCCGCGAGCTGCACGTTCTTGGGGCCGATGGCGGCGAGGATGACCGGGATGTGGTCACGTACCGGGTGGTTGATCAGCTTGAGCGCCTTGCCGAGCCCGGTGCCCTGGTCGGCCGGCAGCGGGATCTGGTAGTACCGTCCGTCGTACTCCAGCCGCTCGCGCGCCCAGACCTTGCGGCAGATCTCGATGATCTCCCGGGTCCGGCCGAGCGGCGCGTCATAGGGGACGCCGTGCCAGCCCTCGATGACCTGCGGCCCGGATGCGCCGATGCCAAGATTGAACCGGCCGTTCGACACATAGTCCAGCCCGGCCGCGGTCATGGCGGTCAGCGCCGGGGTCCGGGAGTAGAGCTGCAGGATGCCCGAGGCGATCTGCAGCCGCGTGGTCCTGGCCGCGATGAAGCCGAGCTGGCTCACCGCGTCGTAGCTGTAGGCCTCGGGCACGAAGACGATGTCCAGGCCGGCTGTCTCGTAGTCGGCCAGCTCCCCGACGGTCTCGGCGAAGCCGCCGGCATAGTTCAGGGACATCCCGATGCGCATAGCGCCACCCTCCCAGCGAGGCCGCGACCCGCCCGTGGACCGAGCAGACCGAATATCGTTCTAGTGAGAGTATCCGGCCCGCTCCAGCCGCGTCAGCCCGGCCATTACCTCGTCGCACACCGCCTCGGCCGGCCGGCCGCCGGTGGCGACTGTCAGCGTCGCAACGGCCTCATAACCGGCCAGCCGCCGCCGGTAGATATCGGCCAGATCGGCCCGGGCCAGCATCGGCCGCCCGGCGTCGCGGCCGACCCGGCGCAGTGCCTCGTCGTAGCCGACCTCCAGGTAAACGACACTGACCGAAACAGCATTGACCGAAACGGCACTGACCGAAATAGCACTGACCGAAACGGCACTGACCGAACGGAGCAGCCGGCGCGACGCCGGGTCCTCTACCGCGCCGCCACCCAGCGCCAGCACCGCGTCCGGTCCGGCCAGGAACGAGGCAAGCGCCTCGCGTTCCACCGCCCGGAAGGCCGCCTCGCCGCCGGCCGCGAAGATGTCCCGCACCGAGCGCCCCTGCTGCTGCTCGATCACCTGGTCGAGATCGGCGAACGGCAGGCCGAGCCCGGACGCCAGCAGCGGGCCAACAGTGGACTTCCCAGCCCCCATGAAACCAACGAGAACGATCATTCTCCCACCGCCTCACCAGTGCTCACCGAGGTAGGTGAGGTGTGCGGGGCTGGGTCTGGGGTGGCCAGTTCCGCGATGGCCTGCAGGGCCAGCCGGTATGAGGTCAGGCCGAAGCCGGCCACCGTGCCATCGGCCACTCCGGCCACCACCGAGGTGTGCCGGAACCTCTCCCGCGCCGCCGGGTTGGAGATGTGCACCTCGACCAGCGGCGCCGTCCGCATGGCCAGCGCGTCTCGCAGCGCGTAGGAGTAGTGCGTGAACGCGGCCGGGTTGAGTACCACGGGAATCCGCCCGTCGGCCGCCTCGTGCACCCAGCCGATCAGCTCGGTTTCGTCGTCGGTCTGCCTGACCTCGACCTCCAGCCCCAGCGGGCGCCCGGCGGCGTGGCACGCCGCGGCCAGGTCGTCCAGGGTGGCCGAGCCGTACACCTCGGGCTCGCGGATGCCCAGCCGCCCCAGGTTCGGCCCGTTCAGCACCAGCACCCGGGTCATGACGGGCACACCTCCTGGTAGGCCTGTTCGAGCAGATCCTCGGCCGGGTCGGCGAAAATCCCCGGCTTGGCCAGGCCGTCCAGCACCACGAACCGCAACCGGGCGTTCCGGGTCTTCTTGTCCACCGCCATCGCGGACCGCAGCCGCGGCCAGGCCCCGGCACCGGCCTGGTAGGCCGTGGGCAGCCCGACCGAGGCGAGCACGCTGCCGTGCCGCCGCGCCGTCGCCTCGTCCAGCCGGCCGGACATGCGGCCGAGCGCGGCGGCGTAGATCATCCCGATCGACACCGCCTCGCCATGCCGGAAGCCGAAGTCCTCTACCCGCTCGATGGCGTGCCCGAGCGTGTGGCCATAGTTTAGGAACTCCCTGGGCCCGGCCTCACGCAGATCCTTGGCGACCACGGCGGCCTTGACCCGCACCGCCCGCTCCACCAGCTCGGCCGAGGATACGCCGGACGGCACCGTGGCCGCCGCCGGGTCCGCCTCGATCAGATCCAGGATCACCGGGTCGGCGATGAACCCGGCCTTGATCACCTCGGCCAGGCCGCTGATGTACTCCCGCCTGGGCAGCGTGTCCAGCGTGGCCAGGTCGGCCAGCACGCCCGCCGGCGGATGGAACGCACCGACCAGGTTCTTGCCCTCCGGGATGTTGACCGCCGTCTTGCCGCCGATGGCCGCGTCCACCATGCCGAGCAGCGTGGTCGGCACCAGTACCACCCGGATCCCGCGCAGCCAGCTCGCCGCGACGAACCCGGCGAGGTCGCAGGCCGCACCGCCGCCGATCCCGACGATGCAGTCGGTGCGGCCGATCTGGTGGGCGGCCAGCCGCGACCACAGCCCGGCCGCCACCGTGATCTCCTTGGCCGCCTCGCCGTCCGGGATCGGCTCGGCGTGCACCCGGCGCCAGGGCGCGGCCAGCTCGCGGCAGGCCTGGCCAGCCAGACCGGCCAGGCCGGCCGCGTGAATCACCATAACCGCGCCGTCGCCCACCAGCGACGGCAGCTCGCCGAGCACGCCCGTGCCGATGACGACGTCGTAGGGCCGTTCACCGCGTACGGTGATCCTGCTCGCCGTTGTCATGACGCCGCCACGATGTGGCTGGCGACCTGGCCCGGATCGAGATCATCAGTCCTTACGGTGGCCCAGGCGGCACTCTGGTAAAGCGGGAGCCGTTCTTCGAGCATGGCCCGCAGTACGCCGCGCGGGTTACCGGGCACCGGCACCCGTGCCTTGTTCATGCCTACCCGCCTGGCCACCTCGGCGAAGCTGGTCTCCAGGTAGATGACCTGCTGGCCAGCCAGCAGGCGCTGGACGCCACGATCGAGTATCGCGCCGCTGCCGAGCGCCACCACTCCTGGGTAGCGAAGCGCCCGCTGGACCACCGGCCACTCCAGCGCGCGGAAGGCGTCCTCTCCGTCCTCGACGAAGATGTCACCCACCGGCTTTCCGGCGATCGACTCGATCTCGTCGTCGGTGTCCAGGAAGCCGACGTTCAGCCGGGCCGCGAGCAGCGGCCCCACCGTGGACTTCCCTGAGCCGGGCGGCCCGACCAAGATCGCGGCCGGCCGCGAGCCGGGCGCCTCCGGTACGGCCTCGTCGCTCATGTGATCACCAATGCGTCCAGATAGCCGCGTATGTTCCGCCGGGTCTCCCCGATCGAGTCGCCACCGAACTTCTCCACCACCGCGTCCGCAAGTACCAGCGCGACCATCGCCTCGGCGACCACCCCGGCCGCCGGGACCGCCGTGACGTCGCTGCGCTGGTTGATCGCCTTGGCCGGCTCGCCGGTGCGCACGTCCACCGTGTCCAGCGCGCGCGGCACCGTGGAGATGGGCTTCATTGCCGCGCGCACCCGCAGCGGCTCGCTGGTGCTGATGCCGCCCTCGATCCCGCCGGACCGGTTGGTCCGCCGGCGCACCTGCCCGGCACCGGCCGGCTCGATCTCGTCGTGTGCCGCCGAGCCGCGCCTGGCCGCGGTGGTGAATCCGTCGCCTATCTCCACGCCCTTGATCGCGTGGATGCTCATCAGCGCCCCGGCCAGCCTGCCATCCAGCTTGCGGTCCCAGTGCACGTGGCTGCCGAGCCCGGGCGGCAGGCCGAATGCCGCGACCTCGACCACGCCGCCGAGTGTGTCGCCGTCCTTGCGGGCCGCGTCTATCTCCGCGACCATCTTTTCGCTCGTCGCCGGGTCGAGACAGCGCACAGGGTCGGCATCTATCCGGTCTGCGTCCGCGGGTGCCGGCAACGTCCCGTAGTCCGCGCTGACGCCGCCGATGGCGACGACGTGGCTGATCACCTCGGCACCGAGCGCCTGGCGGAGAAACATCCGGGCGACCTCGCCCAGCGCTACCCTGGCCGCGGTCTCCCGGGCGCTGGCGCGTTCGAGCACCGGCCGCGCGTCGTCATGGCCGTACTTCTGCATCCCGGCCAGGTCGGCGTGGCCGGGCCTGGGCCGGGTCAGCGGTGCGGCCCTGGCCTGATCGGTGAGCAGATCGGCGCCGACCGGATCGGCCGCCATCACCGTCTCCCATTTGGGCCATTCGGTGTTGCCGATCCGGATCGCCAGTGGCCCGCCGAGCGTATGGCCGTGCCGGACTCCGGCGGTGAGTTCGACCTCGTCCTGCTCGAACTTCATCCGCGCGCCCCGGCCGTAACCGGCGCGCCTGCGGGCCAGGGCGGCGGCCAGGTCCGGTGTGCTCACCCGCACCCCCGCGGGCATGCCTTCGAGGACCGCGACGAGCGCGCGCCCGTGTGACTCCCCCGCGGTCAGCCAGCGCAGCATGTTGCCGATCCTCCCACGTCGGCCCGGTCACCCGCGCAGCCAGCCCCGGCCGGGGCCATATTCCCGCCTGGCACAGGAGGCTTATTCAGAACCCCTGGTAATCAGCCAGCTTCCGCAGCTCACAAGCCTGGTGTCAAGTCCGCTGGGCTGGTTTGAATAAGTCTCTACGCATGTTCGCCCTGCACCAGAGCCGATCAGCCGATATGTTGCGATATGAGAGTCTCCGGACTGAATCCGCGTCGGCCTGGAGGGGAATTCACTGTGACACAGCTCGGGCAGCAGCCAAGACCCGTCGCGCAGGCGGTGCTTTCGCCTGCGCGAGTCCCGGCCGGGGAAGGCGACGGGGTGGCCGCCGGGGAGAGTTCCGGCTGGCCAACCGGGCGCGGCGCACCCGTACGGGTAGAGCCCGGCACGCTGATGGAAAAGATCATCCCGCACAACCTCGTCGAGCCGTACCTCACCGGCCAGCGTTCGGTGATCTCCGGCTACGCCTACCGCGCGGCCGACGCGGCGCAGGCTGGCCCGGCCTGGCCCGCCCAGGCGCGCGGTCGTCGCGCCGCCGAGAGCACCGTCGACTCGCCCGACTTCTGGGTGCTGCGCTGGCGCTCTCTGGAGATGCAGATCTACCTGGCTCCCCCGGTGCCGCCCGACCACCCGCGCCGCCAGACGGCACCGGGCCTGCCCGCCCTCGACATGTTCATCGAGCCATGCCCGGTCCCGGTGGGCACCGAGATGTACCGGATCACCCCGGCCAGGGAAGAATTCATCGCCCGGCACGACGGCCAGGCATGGCTACGGCCAGCACCGGAGGCCTGAACGATGCGATACCGGCTGATGGCGACCTACCGTGGCGTGCCCTACGAGGCGGGTGTTGGCCCTACCGACTCCGACATCGTCCTGTTCGCGGCCTGCCCTCCCCCCGAGGACCTGGGCTTCCAGCCGGCCACCGGCCACTGGCGCAAGCCGGTGAACCGGGCCGAGGTGGATGCCATGTGGGAGTCGCGGCCGCAAGGGCTCTACCGTGGCGAACCCTGCCTGGTGCTCGATGACCTGGGTGAGCAGCTGCACATCAGCTACACCGGCAACGACCCGTCCCAGGCCGAGCAACTCGGCTACTGCCAGATGGAGCCCGGTGTCTATGAGGTGCTGGTCCCGCGCGAGGAAGTGACCGGCATCACCGAGGAGCGGGTGGAGCGCCCCTACCCGATCTCGACGGCGCCCTGGCTGAGCACCAGCACCCCGGCGCCCCCGCCGCCCTGGGCGGACTGGACGGCCGACGGCGGCAACGGCACCGCCGCCCCGCCCATCCCGGCCGGGCCAACATCAGCCGCCCCGGCCGACAGCGCCACAGCGGACGCGCTGGCGCCACCAGCCCCGGTCACACCACCCCTGGTCACACCATCCCCGGTCACCCCGGCCCTGGTCATCCCGGCCCCGGTCACCCCGGTCACACCACCCCCGGCTTCCCTGGGTCCGGCTTCCCTGGGTCCGGCTTCCCTGGGTCCGCCGCCCCGGGGCAGGCACGGCGGGACGGGTGCCCGGCCGCGGACCCGGGAGACCTTCTCCGAACTGGTCGGCCTCGCCTCCCTGCCACAGGATTCCTATGCGGTGGATGAGGTGGTCGAGGGAGCCATCTGCCTGGTCCGGACCGACCGCGGCTTCGAGGTTTTCATCGCGGCCGACGGCACCAGGCACGAGGTGCGCCTGTTCGCCGACGAGGAAGCGGCCTACTTCTACCTGTTCGGCCTGCTCGCGGCCGAGGCGGTGCGCGACGGACGGCTGATGCCGGCGCGCGGCTGAGCTACCGGAGATCACGGAAAGTAGCTGAGAATCCTGGGAAGTTACCTGTGGGTTCGTGAATTTTACACTCTTTTACCCATCAGCCGGTTATCGTGCAGTAGCCGACGGGGCTGACGGTCCCCCGCTCCCCAAGCAGCCCCGTCGGCTCAAAGCGCTACAAACGCGGCGTATTCCGGCAAGGTCAATCCCGGCGGTAGCGTGGCGGGCATGACGGGCATGACGGCTGCTGTTGCCACCAGTCCGCGAACACTGATCGTGACTGGTGCCGCGAGCATCGCCGTCCGCCAGCCGCTCACCGGCCCACGCCGCCCGGCCCGGGTGATCACCGCCAGCCCGGCCGCGGTCTACCTGGAACTCCCGCCATCCGCCGCCGAACCACGGGTGCTCGTCGTGGCGGCGGCCGGAACCTCCCGCCTGCCGAACGCCATCGCTGTCGCCCCGGCCGGCCTGGACCGTTTCGTCGCATCCGGTCCTGGCACCGGCGAGGGCTGGATGGGTCGTGGCGTCGTCCAGTTCGGCGAGCTCACCGTCCATGTGCAGCGCTGGTGGGATCCCTCGCCCGTCCTAGGGCCGCTGTCCCGGGCCCGGCTGGAGCAGGGCGCGGCCGCGTTGCACCGGGCCTGCGCCGCGGCGTCCCGCGGCCCGGCGCTGGCCGGCCATGACGCCCCGGCCGCGCTGGCCGCCTGCTGCTCGGCCGGCGACCTGGCCGGCGCAGTTGAAGCGGCCGAACGCATGGTGGGCCTCGGCCTCGGGCTCATCCCCAGTGGCGACAACATGATCAACGGGCTGCTGCTGGGGCTGCGCCTGCTCGGCGGCGCCATCTCCGGCGGAACCAGGGCGGTCTGGCTGGCCGACTGGCTCGGCGCGGCGGTCACCTCCGACGCGTCCCGGCGGACCACCTCACTCGGTGCCACCTTGCTGCACTGCGCCGCCCGCGGCCAGGCCGCCGAAGAGGTGTCCGCCGTGCTGCGCGGCCTGGCCGGCCAGGAGCCACTCGGCCCGGCCATCCGCAAGCTCCTCGCCACTGGCCAGTCCCAGGGCGCCGACCTGGCCTGGGGCCTGGTGGCCGGCTGCCGCGCCGCCCTGGCCCTGGCCCTCCCGTCCCGCTGATCCCACCGCCCGGCCAGCGCCCCACCCCGGCCAGCGGCCCACCCCGGCCAGCGGCCCACTCCGGCCAGCCCCCACTCCGGCCAGCGCCCCATCCCGGGCAACGTCCACATCGACCGGCACCAGACCCGGGGCAACGTCTCATCGACCGGATTGGACGGAGCGGGCCAACGGCGTTCGGCAGAATGATCGGCATGCCGATACCGCTTACTGGGACGCAGTACGAGATCGCCGCGGGCGACTACTTCGCGGTCGTGACCGAACTCGGCGCGGGCCTGCGCCAGCTGCACCACCGTGGCGAGCCGCTGCTGGCCGGCTACCAGGCCGGTGAGCTGCCGCCAGGCGCCTCGGGCACGTTGCTCGTCCCCTGGCCGAACCGGGTGGACCGGGGGCGGTACACCTTTGACGGCCGGCAGTTCCAGCTCGACCTGAGCGAACCCGCCGCCGGCAACGCGATCCACGGCCTGACCCGGTGGGCGAACTGGCGCCAGGCGCTCGCCGAGAGCGACCGCGTGCTATTGCAACTGGTCCTGCTCGGCCGCCCCGGCTACCCGTTCTGCCTGCTCCTGGAGGCGGACTACCGGCTGGATCCCAGCACCGGCCTGCACGTCAAGATAACCGCCCGCAACGAGGGCGCGACCCGGGCGCCCTACGGCACCGGCTCGCACCCGTACCTGACCGCCGGGACACCGAACATCGACGAGTGCGAGCTGACTCTCCCGGCCTCCTGCTGGCTGCCGTCCGGTGAACGCGGCATCCCGGCCGGCCCGCCGCAGGACGTCGAGGGCACCCCGTTCGACCACCGCACCCACCGCCTCATCGGCGCCACCAAGCTGGACAACGCCTTCACCGGCCTGGAGCGGGACCAGGACGGCCTGGCCCGGGTCCGGCTGACCAGCCAGGAACGCGGCGTCTGCCTCTGGGTGGACGAGGCCTACCGCTGGCTGCAGGTCTTCACCGGCGATGCGCTGGACGAGCCACACCGCCGCCGCGCCCTCGCCGTCGAGCCGATGACCTGCCCGCCCAATGCCTTCGTCAGCGGCACCGACCTGCTCACCCTGGAACCCGGCGGCACGGTCAGCAGCTCCTGGGGGATACAGGCCCTGCCCGGCCGCTGATCCGGATCAGATCCTCGGGAGTGTCGACGTCGTCCGGGCTGCCGGTGTCGCCGCATTCGACCAGCATGACCAGCTCGCTGTGGCCGCGCAGGAACGGGCGGGCGCCGACGTCACCGGCCGAGCTGGCGATCACCTCCGGCCAGTGCGCCCGGGCGATGAGCACGGGGTTGCGTGGCTGGCCGGCATAGGCCGCGACCGCCACACTGGCTCCCCCGGCGTGGGCTGCGATGAGCCTGCGCACGGCTTCCGGGCCGATCAGCGGCTGGTCCGCGAGGGCGATCACGGCGGCCGACACGGTCTCCGGCAGGGCGCTGAGCCCGGCGGCCAGCGACGAGCCCATGCCGCTGCGCCAGTCCGGGTTGTGCACGACCAGCGCACCGGGCGGTTCGGCGCTCGCCGCGCCGGTGACGACGACCACGGGGGCCGCACCACCAGCCCGCAGCAGCGCGGCCCCACGGTCGGCAAGGCTTTGCCCGGCTATCTCGACCAGGGCTTTGGGGCGGCCGAGCCGGGAACCCCCGCCCGCCGCCAGCAGCACGCCCGCCACGCGTGTCGGCATGGCCATAAGTGTTTGTTCGAAAGTCGCGTTAGGCAAATTGCGTCCGGACCCGAGCGCTTATCCGGCCCGGTCACTCGCGCACGCTCTGCGGGGCCGCACTCGCGATGACGCACCGGGGGGTAACGGCGCTGGCCACGACGGGATCCGCCGCATACTTGCACATATGATGTGCCCGTGGATGATCACGGGGAGCCCGCGAGCGCGTTCGACCCGACCCGGCCCAACGTCGCACGGGTGTACGACTACCTTCTCGGCGGCAAGGACAACTACGCCGCCGACCGGGCTCTCGGCGATCAGATCATCGCGACCCTGCCCACCGTCCAGACCGGAGTGCAGGCGCAGCGTGAGCTGCTCAGCCGGGTGGTCCGCTACCTGGTCCACGAGGCCGGCATCAGGCAGCTCATCGACATCGGCTCCGGGCTGCCCACGGCGGACAACGTGCACGAGATCGCGCACCGGTACGACACCGGCACCCGGGTGGTCTACGTCGACAACGACCCCATCGTGCTGGCTCACGCCAGGGCCCTGCTGGCGCATGAAACGACGACCATCGCCGTCGACGGAAACCTGTGCGAGCCCACCACCATCCTGGAGAACTCCGAGGTCCGCGCCCACCTCGACTGGGACGAGCCGATCGGCCTGCTGCTGTGCGGCATCCTGCACTACGTCCTGGACGACGAGCATCCCGGCAAGGTGATCCGGACCCTGTCCGCCGGGCTGCCGCACGGCAGCTACGTGTTCATCCACCACCTGCTCGACGCCGGCGACCCCGAAGGTGCGGAGCTGCAGGCATCCATGGCCAAGGGCCTGGGGCGGGTCCAGTTCCGGACCATGGACCAGATCCGCACCTTCTTCGGCGGCCTCGAGTTCGTCGAGCCCGGCCTGGTGCACGTGCCCGACTGGCGCCCGAACATCAGCACCCCCCGCACCCGCGACGTCCCCGTGCTGCGGCTCGCCTGCGCCGGGGTGGCCAGGAAACCGTAGTGAGACTTATTCCCGAACCAGTCCAGCGAGCTTGACACCGGGTATATGAGGCCGGCCGACCAGCTGGCCACCGGGGTTCCGAATATGCCCCATCCCGGGGCGGCGTATTCACAATTGCCGCATACCTCTTCACCGCCGGTGCACAATTGCGCACCAAGATGGTGCGGCACGCCCGTTAAAAACGGTAATGGGAGCCATTATCGATAACGTGTTTCCGGCCCCGTGGTGACTCTCAGTAAATACGCTCACCCGTGGTGGATACGGCCCTCGGTCTGGGTGAGCGGGGCACCGGAGCCACCCCAGCGGAGCTGGATGAGCTCGGCCGCGACCGACACGGCGGTCTCCTCCGGGGTACGGGCGCCGAGGTCGAGGCCGATCGGTGAGCGCAGCCTGGCCAGCTCCTGCTCGGTCAGCCCGCGCTCGCGCAGCCGGTCCATCCGGTCGGTGTGGGTCCGCCTGCTGCCCATCGCGCCGATGTAGGAGGCCGGCGTGCGCAGCGCCACCTCGAGCAGCGGCACGTCGAACTTGGGGTCGTGGGTGAGCACGCAGATGACCGTCCGCTGGTCGACGCCGATCCCGGCCAGATACCGGTGTGGCCAGTCGACCACGACCTCGTCGGCGTCGGGGAACCTGGCCGGGGTGGCGAACAGGCCGCGGGCGTCGCACACCGTCACGTGGTAGCCGAGGAACTTGCCGACCCTGGCCACGGCCGCGGCGAAGTCGATCGCACCGAAGACCAGCATCCGGGGCGGCGGCGCGAACGAGTTGACGAACACGCTCAGCTCGTCGCCGCGGCGCTCGCCGTGCGGGCCGTAACGCCGTACCCCGGTCAGCCCCTGGGCCAGCATCCCCCTCACATCGTCGTCCACGGCGGCGTCCAGCCGGCCCGAACCCAGGCTGGCCGGTGGGATGGGCGCGGTCCCGCCGTTGCCCCAGACGACCCGCCGTGCGCCCACCGCGCCAGGGCCGCTGGTCACGGTCGCCACGGCGACCGGATCGCCGCGGCTCACCGCGGCGGCCACCTCGCCCAGCTCGGGGAACGTCTGCGCGTCCACCCGCTCGACGAACACGTCGAGGATCCCACCGCAGGTCAGGCCCACCGCGAACGCGTCGTCGTCGCTGACACCGTAGGTCTGCAGGACGGGTACGCCGGTCTGGATGACCTCGCAGGCCAGTTCGTACACCGCACCCTCGACGCAGCCGCCGGAGATGCTGCCGATCACCTCGCCGCCGGCCGAGACGGCCAGCGCGGCACCGGCCTCGCGCGGCGCGCTGCGGTAGGTACGGACGAGGGTGGCAAGCCCGAACGTCTCCCCTGAGTCCCACCATTTCGCGATGGGGTTGAGGATGTCACGCATAACGCATCCCGCTGGCTGACATCTCTCCAGCCTACGTCCAGCAAAGTCCATTACCCGCCGGCAACAGCAGCAAACGTATTCATGGTAAATCTGGCGACACTCCGCCCCGCAGCTATTCGAGAACGTGGACGTTGGTTAACGTTCCCGCTACGTTGATCCCTTGTTACAGATGGGTAAACGCTTTACGGTTGCAGGAACGGCGCAGCGATGCGGGTGCGGACACGCACCGCTCCGTGGGAGGCATCATGATCGCTATGCATGATCATCAGGCCAGTTCACCGAGGCGCGCCAAGCCGCGAACCTTCCGCCGGCCGGCCAGGGGCACACTGATGACCGGGGTGGCCGTCTGTGCCCTGGGCTCGTCGTTGCTCACCGCCTGTGGCACCAGCAGCGGTTCGGGCAGCGGCCCGGTGACGGTGAACTTCTACAACTTCCCTGACCCATCAGGGGCGGTCCAGCAGGCGGCGAACAACTGCAGCAACAGCCGCTACAAGATCATCTATAACAAGCTCCAGTCCGCGGCCGACCAGCAGCGGCTGCAGATGGCCCGGCGGCTGGCCGCCCACGACCCCTCCATGGACATCCTCGGCCTCGACGTCACCTGGGAGGCCGAGTTCGCCACGGCCGGCTGGATCCTGCCGTGGACCGGCCGGTTCAGGCAGGAGGCCATGGCGGGCACGCTGGCCGGGCCGCTGAAGACCGCGACGTGGCGCGGCAAGCTGGTCGCGGTGCCGTACAACAGCAACACCCAGCTGCTCTGGTACCGCTCCGACCTGGTGCCACACCCGCCCACGACCTGGGCCCAGATGATCGCCGACGCGCAGGCGCTGGCCAGGCAGGGCAAGCCGCATCTCATCGAGATTCAGGGCGCCCAGTACGAGGGCGTCGTGGTCTGGTTCAACACCCTGGTCGCCAGCGCGGGCGGCAGCATCCTGAACCCGGCCTCGACGCAGGCCCAGAGCGGCCCGCCCGCGCTCAAGGCGCTGTCGATCATGAAGCAGCTGGCCTCCTCGCCCGCGGCCGACCCTTCGCTGGGCGTGCAGATGGAGGACCAGAACCGGCTGGCCATGGAGGCCGGCACCGCGGCGTTCGAGCTGAACTATCCGTACGTCTATCCGTCAATGAAGGCCGACAACCCGAAGCTGTTCAAGGTGTTCAAGTGGGCGCCATACCCGCGGGTGAGCGCAGGGCAGCCAGCCAGGGTGACGATCGGCGGCATCGACCTGGCGGTCAGCGCCTACTCACCGCACCCGCAACTGGCCTTCCAGGCGGCGCTGTGCCTGCGCAACGCGGCGAACCAGCTCACCGCGGCGGTCAAGGGCGGGCTGCCGCCCACGCTGGCCAGCGTGTACAACAACCCGCAGATGCAGAGCGCCTACCCATTCAGGCACCTGATCCTGCAACAGGTCAACGACGGGTCCGTACGGCCCCAGACCCCGCTGTACCAGGTCGTGTCCGCGGCGATCTCGCACCAGGTCTCGCCGCCGAGCTCGATCAACCCGGCGAGCACCGCGCAGAACCTGCGCACGCAGATCAACAACGCCTTGCAGGGCAAGGGGCTGACTCCGTGAGTGAGCCGCATATGCACAGAGAGGTGGACACATGACTACCACCACCCCCCCGGTTACCACCCAGGAGCTCGCGGCCAAAGACCGGCGCCGGGCCAGGTCGTCCGAAGGTGCGCGCGCGGAACGCAGGCTGGGCTGGCTCCTGTGCGCGCCCGCGGTCATCGTCATGATCGCGGTGACCGCCTACCCGATCGGCTACGCCATCTTCCTGTCGCTCGAGCGGTATGTCATGTCCGCCCCGCAGCTCACCAAGTTCGTCGGGCTCAGCAACTACGGGGCCATTCTGAACTCCCCGTTCTGGTGGCGCGCGCTGTGGGTGACCGCCGTCATCACGGCGATATCCGTGGCCATCGAGTTCGTGCTCGGCATGCTGCTGGCGCTGCTGATGTACCGGACGATCTGGGGCCGGGGCACGGTCCGCACCACGGTCTTGATCCCGTACGGGATCGTCACCGTGGCCGCCGCGTTCAGCTGGCTGTACGCCTGGACACCGAGCACCGGATATCTGTCCGCGGCGTTCGGCAACGCCGCGCCGCTTACCTCACAGTGGCAGGCGATCGGCGTCATCATCCTGGCCGAGATCTGGAAGACCACGCCGTTCATGGCGCTGCTGATGATGGCCGGGCTGTCGCTCGTGCCCGAGGACCTGCTCAAGGCGGCCAAGGTCGACGGGGCGACCGCCTGGCAGCGGTTCGTCCGGGTGATGCTGCCGCTGATGAAGCCCGCCATCCTGGTGGCGCTGCTGTTCCGGACGCTCGACGCGTTCCGGATCTTCGATAACATCTTCATCCTCACCTCGGGCAACAACGGCACCGGTTCGGTGTCGATCCTCACCTATGACAACCTGTTCACCGCGCTGAACCTGGGCCTTGGCTCGGCTCTTTCGGTCCTGATCCTGATCTGCGTGGCGATCATCGCGGTCGTCTTCATCAAGGGCTTCGGGACTGCCGCTCCAGGAACGGACCTCGGGCGATGAGGGCCGGCACACGAGTAATGGAGGTGCGACGCTGATGGCAGCCACGGCAGCCACGGCACGGCAGCGCTCCGGCTGGACCATCGCGAACATCGTCGCGATCGTGCTTGCGCTGATCCCGGTCGTGTGGATCCTTTCCCTGTCCTTCAAGACGCCAGCCTCAATCACCGACCCGACCTTCTTCCCGACGCACTGGACGTGGGGCAACTACTCGGGCATCTTGACCACGTCCACGTTCATCCGCCCGCTGCTGAACTCGATCGGCATCGGCCTGATCGCCACGTTGATCGCGGTTGTCCTGGCTTCGATGGCGGCGTACGCGGTGGCCCGGCTGAACTTCCCGGGCAAGCAGGTGCTGATCGGGGTGTCGCTGCTGATCGCGATGTTCCCGCCGATCGCGCTGGCCACCCCGCTGTTCAACATCGAGCGGGCCCTCGGCCTGTTCAACACCTGGCCTGGGCTGATCATCCCCTATGTGGCCACCGGCCTGCCGCTCGGCATCTACACGCTGTCCGCATTCTTCCGTGAGATCCCGTGGGAGCTGGAGAAGGCGGCCAAGGTGGACGGGGCCACCCCGGCTCAGGCGTTCCTGCGGGTCATCGCCCCGCTGGCCGCGCCGGGCATGGTCACCACTGCGATCCTGGTCTTCCTGTTCTGCTGGAACGAGTTCCTGCTCGCGATCACGCTGACCGCGACGACCGCCGCCCGCACCGCGCCGGCCGCCATGGCGTTCTTCACCGGGAACTCTCAGTTCGCCGTGCCGACCGGGTCGATCTCCGCGGCAGCGGTGGTCATCACCATTCCCATCATCATCTTCGTGTTGTTCTTCCAGCGCCGGATCGTCGCGGGGCTGACAGCCGGCGCGGTCAAGGGCTAGCGGACCGAAGGAGAGACCAGTGGCTGAGATCGTCCTGAACCACATCACCAAGCGCTTCCCCGATGGTGCGCTAGCCGTCAACGACGTCAACCTGGAGATCGCGGACGGGGAGTTCGTGATCCTCGTCGGGCCGTCCGGCTGCGGCAAGTCGACGACGCTCAACATGATCGCGGGCCTGGAAGACATCACCGAGGGCGAGCTGCGGATCGGCGGCAAGGTCGTCAACGACAAGGCGCCCAAGGACCGCGACATCGCCATGGTCTTCCAGAGCTATGCCCTGTACCCGCACATGACCGTGCGGGAGAACATGGGCTTCGCGCTGAAGCTGGCCAAGACGCCCAAGAACGTCATCGACGAGAAGGTCAGCGAGGCGGCCCGGATCCTGGACCTGACCCAGCACCTGGACCGCAAGCCGGCCAACCTGTCCGGTGGCCAGCGGCAGCGGGTGGCCATGGGCCGGGCGATCGTCCGCGACCCGGCCGCGTTCCTCATGGACGAGCCGCTGTCCAACCTGGACGCCAAGCTCCGCGTGCAGATGCGCACCGAGGTGTCCAGGATCCAGCGCAGGCTGGGCACCACGATGGTCTACGTGACCCACGACCAGACCGAGGCGATGACCCTCGGCGACCGGGTCGCGGTCATGCGGACCGGCGTGCTGCAGCAGGTGGCCTCGCCGCAGGAACTCTACGACCGGCCGGTCAACCTGTTCGTGGCCGGCTTCATCGGCTCGCCGGCGATGAACTTCATGGCCGGCACGATCGAATCCGAGGGCCTGCGCACCTCCATCGGGCACATCCCGGTGTCCGGCGCGGTCCGCCAGGCCCTGGAGCGGTCCAACGTGGGCCGCGAGATCATCGTGGGCATCCGGCCGGAGAGCTTCGAGGACGCCTCCATGGTGTCCGCCGAGACCCGGCCGCACGGGATCACCTTCCAGGCCACCATCGACGTCATCGAGTCCCTGGGCGCGGAGAAGTACGTCTACTTCAGCCAGGACCTGGGCCAGGCGGTGAACGTGGCCGAACTCGAGGAGCTGGCCAGGGACTCCGGCCGGGCCGACACCGGGGCGACCACCGAGACCGTGGTGGCCAGGATCGACCCGGCCACCCGGATCACCGAGGGAGAGACCGCCCAGCTCTGGGCCGATGTGCGCGCGGTGCACATGTTCGACCCCAGCACCGGCCTGAACCTCACCCTCGGTGACAACACCCCCGGTTCCACGGCCACCCTGACCGACGGCACCGCCACCCAGGAGCCCGCCGCCCCGGCGCCCGGGCAGACCACCGCGGCCGAGACCGACACGCTCTGACGGCAACGCCAACGGCCGGGCCGCTGGGACCCCCAGCGGCCCGGCCGGCTGGTTACCTGGCGGACCGGCGAGATGGCCGCCGCCGCAGTTCGTCGATGACCTCGTCGTTCCACTCGTGCGTGCGCATCAGCCGGTAGCGCTCCCTGGCGATGCCCAGGTAGGCGTCGGCGTCGGTGGCCGAGCCGATCAGGTCGGCGGCCCGCAGCATACGCACGACCGGCACGTACTCGTCGGTGAACCAGCGCCTGGCGACCTCGGCCCGTTCCATGAACGTGTGCTCGTGCTGGCTCAGCCGGAACCCCCAGGCTTCGACGGCCTCGCCCAGCTCCGCGTAGGACCAGGGGTCGCTGAACGTGATCTTGCTGTAGGCCTGGGCGGACAGCGGCACCCGGGAGCGGAACATCAGCTCGTAGCTCTTGAACAGCAGGTCGCCACGGCGCCGGATGCCCCGGGCCGGCAGCTTCGTCAGCACCTCGGTCACGTAGGCGTCGATCACTTTCTGCCCGGTGGCCATGGCGATCGACACCCGGTGATGCCCGTCGGAGACGAAGTGCAGGTCGCCCACCCGGAACACGTCGATGGGCGGGATCGGCTCGCCGCGGCGCTGGGCCAGCGCCAGCCGCTCCCACCGCTCCCGGACCCGGCTGGAGGTGGGCCGGAAATGCCGGTCGAAGTCGCGGGTGGAATCCACCGTGCCCACGATCGAGTCCAGCCGGATGGTCTGCAGCCCCAGCGACCGCTCGCCGGCCCGGCCCAGCGCGGCGACCACCTCCTCGAACGGGAGGATCAGGTTGACGTCGTCCGGCTCGCGCCGCAGCCGCTGCACCAGCCGGGCCAGCACCTGCCGCCGGCGGGCACGCAGAAAGTCGTTCTCCACGTCGGCCCGGGGGAACCCGGTGTCAGCGGGCATGGCTGTGGCCACCCAGCCAGTCGCCCACCGCCCCGGTCACCGGATCGACGGTCAGCAGTTGCCACCCGGTGACGTTGCGCACGACCACATCTCCCATCCGGTGCTCCCGGCCACCCAGCGCGCCCGGATCCACGTGCCCGTGCAGCAGCACGGCGGGCCGCAGCCGCCTGGCCAGCCCATGCAGCGCGGTGAGTCCCCAGTGCGGCGGGTCATCTCCATCCCCGACGCCACGCGGTGGCGCGTGGGTCAGCAGCACGTCCACCCGCTGACGGCGCACCATCGCCTTGGCGGCCAGCCGCCACGCCCGCCACGCGAACTGCCGGTCGCTGTACTGGTTGGGTCCCTCGCCATAGCGCCGGCACCCACCCAGACCCGCCACCGTCAGCCCGGCCACCGTCACGATCGCCCCGTCCGCGCAGATCGCCCCGTCCGGCCAGGGCTGCCGCACCGGCATCCCGGCCCGCAGGATCAGCCCCGCCCGCGAGGTCCGGTACCCGGACAGATCCGGATCGTGGTTCCCCGGCACGAAGACCAGCGGCGCATCCAGCACGTTCATCAGCCGGCCGAGATACTCGAACGGCAGGTCACCACATCCCACGATCAGCTCCGCCCCCCGGGCCAGATGCGCATCGGCCCACAGGATGTCCTCGGTAACGTCTGAAACGGCCAGCACCCGGACCACACCCCCGATGGTACGCCGGGGTCAGCGGGCGGCCGTCTCCCTGACCTCCAGGCCACGCCGCCGCAGCGCCACCTCCACCCGGTAGATCTCGGCCTGCGGGACATGCTCCCCGGACGGCGGCGGGCTGACATCCAGCCGCTGGCAGGCGGTCACCAGCGCGTCCAGATAAGCCCCCCGCAGCGCCCGCAACCTCAGCCCCTTGGCCGGCATGTCCGTCCGCGTCTCGACCGCTTCGAGTTCCGCGCGCAGCCTGCGCAGGTCCGCGCCGATCCGCTCGATCGGCACCGGCTCCGGAATCCGTCGGCTCCGCTCGGCCAGCCAGCGAGTGCCCTTCCAGGCCCAGATCATCGCGAACATGGCTGCCGTCGGCAGCAGGCACGCGACGCAGAGCAGGAACACAGGCACAAACCCAGTGTCCGCCTGCCTTCCAGGCGCCGCAAGCCAGCCAATCGCCAACACCCCACCAAGGCGGTCGAAACCCGGATCGACACCCTCCGGTGGCGGACAAAACCCGATTCGACCCCCTTGGGGGGTGGTTCCGGGGCGGGGGGTCTGG
>DATGGU010000078.1:0-3667 GCA_035308365.1 Streptosporangiaceae bacterium | reverse complement strand
CTTAGCTGGATCAAGGAGTCCAGTCACACCAGCGTTGGACTGTATAGGGGAGAGGCGCAGCAGCCGGTGGACCGCCGGTCTGCCGCCGGTGGGGATGAGCACTCAAGAATCCAGGACTGGTCCTGCGACCGTAAGACCGGTCCGGACCGGCTGTCGCCACTTGCATGGGACGTACCGATGGGTCCTCAGTCTTCCGCGGTCAGCTAGCGTCGCGTCAGCCTTGCTGGGTTTCGGCGTGACGGGGTCAGGCATCCAGGTGCGCTACTTGTAATACTCCTCGATGTCTGGGAGGTCGAGGCGGATGACGTAGGTGGCGTGGCCGGGGGTGGCGGGGTCGGTGAGGAAGCGGATGCGTTCTCCGGTGCGGATGGTGCGGAATCCTTCGGTGACGATGTCGGCGTAGCTGAAGGAGGAGATGGCGTTCGTTTCATCGTCGCGGACGAAGTAGGTGCCCAGCCGCCCGCCGGGTCCGCTGCCCGATGGCTGGCGGTCGGTGACGCGCCCGAAGCGTTGCCTGGTGGTGCTGGTGCCGTCTGCATCGCCCTGGCCTGATTCCGTTGAGGCGTCAGGTGAGGTGTTCATGGGAGGTCCTGGACGCAGCGGAAGCCGACGGCGTTGCTGGCGCCGCGGAGCCGGTAGGTGCCTTTGGCGGAGGCTTGCAGGGCGCGGTAGGGGTTGTCGAAGGAGCCGCCGCAGATGACGGCCTCGCCGCGGTCCTCGAGCACGGTGGCGGTGAATTCCCAGACGTTCCCGGCCATTTCCCGGATCCCGAAGGGGGAGATGTTGGCGGGGTGGGCGCTGACCGGGCCGGGTACGGCGGTGGCGAGCTGGCCGCGGTCGAGTTCTTCCCGCCAGGCTTCGTAGGTGATCAACGGGTGGTCGCTCCAGGAGTCGGCGCAGTTGACGGCGGTCAGGTCGATGTCATCGCCCCAGGGGAACAGGCGCCCGTCGGTGCCGCGGGCGGCCGCTTCCCATTCCAGGGAGGTGGGCAGCCGTTTGCCCTCGAACCGGGCGAAGGCGCAGGCGCTCCACCAGTTGACCGCGACGGCGGGGTGATCCTCGTAGGCCGGGTCGTCGTAGTAGCTGGGGATTTTGAGCCGTTCCCGCCAGGGCTGGTGGGTGTACCCGGTGGGCATGGCCGGGTGGTCCCACCGGGCTGAGCCGTGCCGGGCGATGGCGTCGAGGAATTGTTTGTACCGGCCGACGGTGACGGGGAACTCATCGAACCTGACCGGCTGTTCGATGCGGCGGAGCATCAAGTGATGGCTGGGCCCGGCCAGGTACACCCCGGCCGGCAGGACGCAGTCGCCGCTGGGGGCGGTTGTGCCGGCCCGGTAGTGGAGGAACTCGCGGATCTGTTCGGTCACCCGCGGCCGGGAGGTTGCCTCAAGCGCGAGCTCGCGGCCGGGTGGAGTGCGCAGGAATTCCGCGGCCAGCAGTTCCTGGTAGGCCGCGTGCCGGAAGGCCACCACGGTGCCGGTGGTGTCGGTGGGCCGGAACAGCGGCCCGTACCGGAAGCTGCCGAAATCGACCCGCTGGCCGGTGAACGCCGCGATGCCCAGCTCGTTGACCAGGTCGACCAGGGTGAAGGTGGTTACCCCGCGCAGGAACGCCAGCCCGAAAAAGCTGACTGCTTGCCGGATCTGGGCCGGTTCGACGATGTGGGTGATGTGCTGCCACAGCAGAGTGGCCAGGTCGGCTGAGCTGTCCGGGCTGGTCGTCCCGGCGCCGTTGGGCGTTCCCATCAGCTGTGCCTCCAGGAGGGACCGGCCAGAGGCCTCGTCACCCAGCCGCAGGACTGAGAACCGGGGGACTTTCAGCGGGTCGACGCCTTGGGCGTGCAGGTGCTGGATGAGTTTCTCCGAGACCAGGCTGGTGCCATCCAGCAGCCGCCGGACCTGGGGGGAATCTTCCAGGAACGACACCCGCGAGGTCATCACCACGGCCGATTCGGCCGAGAGCACCTCGGCCAGTTCGGTAAACAACTCCAGGAACCCGGCCTGGGTGAGTTCGGGGACGGCTTCATCGAAGCCGTCCAGGGCGCACAGGACCGATCCGGTGCGGGCGAAGTAGCAGAACATCGGGTACACGTAGGCGGTCTCGACCGCCATGTAGGGGGCCAGCGTCTGGGTAACGAAGTCGGCGAACGGCCCGGTTTTCAGGCTCAGGTCGAAATAGAACCGGTAGCGGCGGGCACCCGCGCTGGCGATGGAGGTCACCAGGTGCTTGAGCAGGGTGGTCTTGCCGGTCCCGGGCCTGCCCACGATCAGCAGGTTCCCGCCGCTGGCTGCCACCTGGTCCAGCAGGTCCGCCGCCGGCCCGGCGGCGGTGATCCGCATCTGCCCAGACCGCTCGCCGGCGGTCAGCAGATCCCCGGTCACCGGGACGCTGGCGGCATCAAGGCGGGGGTAGAGCCCAGCCACGTCGGCCAGGTGGCGGTCGAGATCGACGAAGGTGCCCATGAAGTTGCCGTAGGTCACCACCCGGTAGTCCTCGTGCAGTGTGCCCGGCAACGGGTTGGTACCGCTGTCGGCTTCCAGGATGAGGAACCGGGTCAGTTTGGGCAGCCGGGTCTGCAGCAGTTCCCCGCCGGTGGCCTCCAGAATGGTGGTGACGTCGCCGGTGTCGCGGCTGAGCAGCAGTTCCACGTACTCACTGCGCAGCCCGCGTTCCCGCACGAACAGCTGGTAGATGGTGTGCTGAGACAGCTCGAACCGCTTGGCCGGCTTGTAGTCCAAGATCACATACAGTCCGGCCAGGAACTCGGCCTTGGCCGCCACCGCGGGCGCCAGCCGGGGCGCGCGGCCGCTGAGCGCGCCGCTGCCGGTGCTGGTGTACCAGGCCAGCACGTCCAGCAGCCGCCGCACCGCGAGCAGCCCGTCCTCATCAGCGATCCGGTACCCGTCATGGGCGGAGCGGTTACGCAGCCGCTGGATGTCATGCAAAGCGTCGATCACCGCGGTGCTGCGGATGTAGGGGCGGCAGGCCGCGATCAGATCCTTGAGCGTCTTCCCCGACGGGGTGCCCGGCAGCTTGTGATGACGCCACAGCTGCTTGAGCAGCCGCTCGGTGATCTTCCCGACCCAGGCGACCGCATTCTCCGGATACCCATCCCCCAGCGAGCGGATCGGCCGCTCGAAGTCCAGGCCCAGGTAGCGGGCGATCCGGGCGTGATCATCCAGCTCGGTCTTCAGCCGCAGCAGCCGGGTATCCAGTTCGCCGCTCATGCTGCCGTGCCCAGGACGAACGCGAAGGTATCGGTGAACGTTAGAGAGTCTTCGGGGTGGGCGCGCCGGATCTCGGCCACGCCTGCGTCTAGTTGCGCGTCGTCGAAGCTGGACAGCAGGGACATGTACCGGTTGCGGACCATCTGCAGATACCGGCCGGTCGGGAAGGTCAGCGGGAACCCGTCGTAGCTCACCTGCGCTGCCAGCCCGGCGGCGCGCATTTCGGCGGCGACATCGGCGGGGTCGGGCTGGCGCGCGCTGAACAACGACAGGGCGGCGCTGAACAGCGGGTAGGAGATCCGGGTCGGCAGCATGACCACCAGCATCCGGCCCCCGGGCCGCAGCAGCCGGGCCAGCCCGCCGATCACCGCGGCCCGGTCCTCGACGTGATGCAGCACCTCCTTCAGCAAGATGGCGTCATAGCGCCCGTGCGGCAACGT
>DATGGU010000077.1:0-55352 GCA_035308365.1 Streptosporangiaceae bacterium | reverse complement strand
TAGTCCCGCACCAGATCACCGAAGACCTATTCGCGCGGATGCCAACTACCGAAGAAATGCGCATACTCGACCTCCCACCAGCCGAACCCGTCGTGGAACTGCATAGGACCACCCGCACGGCCGAAGGCCGCGTCATCGAGTACGCCCGGGGTGTTCACGCCGCAAGTCGGTTCGTCTGGTCATTCACCTACGACATCCCTGACTGACAATTCATGGGAGGAGTCCCCAAATGACTGACACCGATGACATCTGGCAAGCCATCCGCGAACTGCGCCGACGCATCGAGCAACTAGAAGCCGATCGGCACGCAGACCGTCTTGAAACGGTGGCCGCGCACTCAGCAGAGGAAGCATGGGAAAAGCGGGCCGCCCGCTCACGACGCGACCTAGCCGCCCTAGAAGAAGATCTCCACGCTCTAGGCCACGTCCAACCATAAGCACAGCGGGGAAACGTCGGGGCCAGCCGCCCAGCGCGGCTGGCCCCTTTGGGCAGGGGGCTCGCTGTGCCACTGGGATATGCAGCTTCATGCGTGAGTCCCCGCCTTGACGGGATAATCCTGGCCGGGGGCATCGTCGCTGCGTGATCCGCTTGAACAGGGCACGGGTAGGGCACGACCCATTGGGTAAGGTTGATGAACGACCATGAGCACCAGAGATGATCAGGGCTGGCTGCACAGGCGGGAGAGTCGGCAGCGGAGGTAGCAGCGTTGCTCTGCTAGCTCTCGTAATGCGTAGGTCATCGGTTCGATTCCGATAGGCGGCTCGCAACTCAAAGGTCCCTTCCGATCTTGGAAGGGACCTTTGAGCTAACGGGGTGTGCTAACGGTGGGCGTTGGCACGGGGCGCGGGTCAGGGCACGCTATCGGACGCGGTCATGCGGCGCTCAGCCGTTCGGCAGGGTTGCTCCTGATGAGTTCGTCAACGATGGCGCCAGTTCCATTCCCGGTCGGCGGCTCCCAGGGAGATTCCCTCGCGGGCCAAGCGGAGGTTGCTGCCTCCAGAGAGTCATGCATCCTTGCCGGTCTGTGGTTACTCTGTGAACATGCCTGAAATTCCTGGCACCCTGACTGCGGCCTTGCACCGGGAAGAGGACTGGTACATCGCCCAGTGCCTGGAGGTCGACGTGGCCAGCCAGGGCCACACGATCGACGAAGCGCTCGCTAATCTCGCGGAAGCTGTCGAGCTGTACCTGGAAGAGGTGGACGATCCGGTCGGGCACCTTACCGCTACGCCATTGGTGACCACGTTCAGGCTGCCTGCGGCGTGAGCCCCGCACTATCCGACCTGCCTGTGCGGAAGGTCATCCGTGCGCTGGAGTCGGTCGGCTTTTCTTATGTGCGGACCAAGGGGAGCCACACGGTATACCGGGATCAAGACGGGCGGGTGGCCGTCATCCCACAGCATGGCGTCGTGAAGCGGGGCACGCTGGCGTCTATCCTGCGGCAGGCAGGCCTGACACCCACCGAGTTCCTGAAGCTCCTCGACTAGCGGACGGGAGCGAGACGCTGTCGGCTCCCCAAGGCGGCTCACAGGTGCGCGGCCCCATCCGATCATGGAAGGGGTCTTTGCGGCCGCAGGTTGTCCTCATCCACTCCTTGCCAGCCTGCCGCCCCAGGCGAACACTTGGGGTGTGACTTCAGAAGAGGACGAGCGGGTTACGGTGCGTGAGTTCATTAACTCGCTCATGGAGGCGGCCGGGCAGCTCCCCGATGACCTTGACTCGCCGATCGACCTGGCCATCTGCGACGGGCACAACCTCCAGTTCATTGACCAGGCAGAGGTGACCTGGCAGCACCAGTACGACACCACGTCTGGGCGGCTCGTCCGCGGCAAGGAGATGTGCGTGCTCATCAAGGGTCACTGGCACCAGGATGAGAGCCCGGGGCGGCTCCTGCGTGGTGTGGTCAGTGGTGTTGATGAGGAGCTACGGGAACTCACCCAGGGTGATACCGAGTGAGCTGGCTCGCAGCGGCCGGTCATTCGTAACCGGCACGGCTTCCCGCCGCCCGGCCACCTGGCCGGCGTCGGCGGACGGCGGATGCACCTCGGGCTCGTACTTTATTCGCGCTCCCGGAATTCCCAGCCCGTCCACCTCTCGACCGTGGTCACCACTACCGGCCCGTCCAGGGTCAGCCCGCTGTACTGCGGGTACTTGCGTTTGAGCTGGTTCCAGTGCGTCTGGTGGCCGTAACCGGATCGCTCGACAACCGCGGTTCCGTCCGCCCGGGCCCACCACAACTGGTCCCAGTCGTCGCAGTAATGATCAACGATCAGGCTCACGCGCTGGTTTTCCGCGATGTTGCGCAGCCGCCGCAGGCCGGTGGTGGTCTTGGGCTTGTTGTCGATCCCGATGACGATCCGGCCGGCGTCGTCGATGACGAAGGTGCACGGCACGATGTGCGGTCTCCCGGCGGCATCAGCCGTAGCGAGCCGCAGCACCGGCGATGCCGCGAAACGCTCCTGGGCGTCCACAGGATCCAGCCGCACGGCCGCAGAGACCTCTCTGACCTAGGTGTTCCAGGTCTGGTAGTCGAGATTGTGGCACGGGCAGGAACGCAACCCGTAGCCGAAGCTGTCATCGACGCACCTGGCCGCGGTGCCGCCGCTTAGACCTTCCAGTGGTATCCCAGGGCGAAGTCGACCGCGACCGCGTAGGCGAGGTACATCAGCCAGCCGCCGGTCGCCAGGTGGAAGAGGCCCAGCGCCCGCTCGCCCAGCTTGACGCCGATCGCGGCGAAGAAGTCGCTGAAGTAGATCGCGAACAGGCCGAGGAACAGCAGCCCGACCGGCCAGTCAGCGACCTTGAAGAACACGGTCGCGCCCATCGCCGAGATGACCATGTACGCCACGCACATGCCCGCGTTCGGCCGCGGATCATTGCCGCGGTACCGGTTCCAGCCGATCGCGAACCAGTGGACACCGTACGCGGTGAACGCCAGCGCGGCCATGTACAACGGCGGCGACTTCGTGAACACCTGGATCCAGGTGAGCCCGACGAACAAGATCACACCGGTGACGAACTGACAGAATCCCGGCATCCACACACCCCAGACGCCAGTGGCGCGATCAACGCGCTCGTCACGCTTCGGCCATCCGGCCAGCTCCTGCGGCCCGTAGATCAGATAACCGGTGCCCAGCCCGAAGAACCCAAGAGCCAGCGGCGGGAACGCCGACGCCGCGAACGTCACTTCCATACCAATCACCTCTATGAGAGCCAGCTCTTACCAGTTCACACTTAGATGTAAACGCCCTCCAGGCCGGATTTCAAGTAACAGGAATAGCGCTCTCAGCGAGCCGGATTGACACCCGGCCGACAAATATATGCTCATATGTCGTAACACGATACTGCTGTGCGCTGGCCTGCGGGCCGCGCAGGTGTTCGCAGCCGGACTCGAAGGCGATCGCACGCACCGGCTGCCAGGGTGTGCTAGGTCTTGGGGATGGAGGTTGCGCCCGGGCCGCTGCTGGCTGCCATGCCGCTGCACGCTGTTACCGCCACGTATGGTGAGGCGGGGCTCCGTCAGCGGCTGGCCGTTGAAATGCAGAGTTTTTTGGATAATGAACGGTGCTCAGCCGGCCAGGCGCTGACCCTGGCCAGCCGGTTGCATGCCGACGACCGGCGGCAACGTGAGCCGTACGTGAACCACCTGCTCAGGGTGGCGATCCGCATCATCAGCCACTACGGGATCCATGATGCCGACGTGGTGTGCGCGGCGCTGCTGCACGATGCGGTAGAGGACCACGCCGGCGGGCTGGCCGCCGACGGCAGCCAGCAGGCGGCGCTGGCCGCGCTGGCGGCGGAGTTCGGGTCCAGGGTGGCAGACCTGGTGGCGGCGGTCACCAATCCGCAGTTCCAGCCGGGGCGTGACCACAATGAGCAGTACCGCGAGCACGTCGCCACGAGCCTGGAACGCTGCCCCTGGGCGCGCGTGATCAAGATCTCCGACTTCACCGACAACGGCGCCGGGCTGATCCACTACTCAGGCCCGAACCTGTCCAGGCTGGCGGCCAGGTACGCTCCGCTGGTCCCGGTGCTGCGGGAGCTGATCGCGCGGCCGGACACCCCGCTGAGTGATCAGGTCAAGTCCCGCATCCAAGAGCAGCTCGATCAGGCCGCGCAGCAGTTCGCGGCGATTTTGGCTCCGGGCTGAGCCGCGCCGCCGGCCGGGCGAGATGATCCCGCCCGGCCAGCGGCGTTATCCCCGGCTGGTGGTCAGGGCCAGCGTCCTGAGGCAGCACTGGCCGGCGATCTCCTGGGTGCCGACGGCCCAGAGTGTCTTCGGGGCCGGGCTGGCGATGGCGGACAGGTTGCCGTCCGGTACCGGGCCTGTCTGACCCGGGTCGAGGGCCGGGCTGATGGCCCATCGGGTGCCGTTGAAGTGCTCGGTCAGCGCGAGCAGCGCGCCATCGGTCTGCTCGGTCGTTCCGATCGCCCAGATGTCATTGGATGAGAACGCGTGGATGGCTCGCAACTGGCTGCCCTCGGTTCCGGTGTCCGGCGTCCTTCTCAGGGTCCAGGACGAGCCGGTCCAGTGCAGCACGTACGGCTGGCTGAACAATGTGTCGTTCACGTTGCCTTCGTAGCCGGTGGCCCAGATGTTGTCCGCGCCGAGGGCCGTCACGCCAGTGAGGAAGTTCTGCGAGTCCTTGCTGGTCAGGATCGGGGTAGCGACCTGCGTCCAGGAGGTGCCGTCCCAGTGCGCCGATACCGTCTCGGTGGCCGTGTCGCCGACGACCCACACGTCGTCCGGCGCGATCGCGGTGACGGCCTCGGCGAACTGGATGCCGCCTTCCGCGGGCGGTGTGGTGAACGACCAGGTGGTGCCATTCCAGTGCAGCAGCAACATGGCGATGAACTGCTCGGTGGTGTCCTCGAACCAGCCGACCGCCCACAGGTCCTTGGGGCCGGTGCCGCCGATGGCGGTCAGCGTGTTGCTTAT
This sequence comes from Streptosporangiaceae bacterium, assembly GCA_035308365.1. Lineage (GTDB taxonomy): Bacteria > Actinomycetota > Actinomycetes > Streptosporangiales > Streptosporangiaceae > PALSA-505. The sequence goes on along the minus strand of DATGGU010000077.1, from coordinate 50,413 downwards.
GCCGGGATCCGGGCTTGGCACGACGCTCCAGTGGCCGCCGCTCCAGTGCTCGATCAGGGACTGGGTGAACGTGCTGCCGCTGGTGCTGGAGCTGCCCACGGCCCAGGCGTTGCCCGGGCTCAGGTCTTCCACGCCGTTGAGTGTCCCGCCGGACGCGCCGGCCGGCAGCGGCACGGCCACCTTCGACCACGAGGTGCCGTTCCAGCGCTCGGCCAGTGGGCTCTGGGTGCTCTTGGACTGGTTGCCTACCGCCCACGCCTGACTGGTGCTCACGGCGGAGACTCCGTTGAATTCCTGGTCGCTCACGGCCGCCGGGTTGTGCGGAAGTGGGGTGGCCGACACCTGCCAGATGCTGGGCACCGGTGTGGGCGGGGCCGGGGCGGCGGTGCCCACCAGGGCGATGCTGCTCACGTCGCCCGCCGAGATCCCGCTGACCCCGGTCAGGCCGGTGACCGCGGTGGGCGTGATGACTGCGTTGGTGCTCCCGTTGCCGAGCTGCCCGAACGCCCCATCACCCCAGCCGTCCACGGTCCCGCCGGACAGCAGGGCCAGGCCGAACAGGCCGCCCGCCGAGATCGCGGTGACGTTGGCCAGGCCGGGCACCTGGACCGGGACGTTGCTGCTGCCGATGCCGCCGGGAAAGCCGTTCGGCTGGCCCAGCTCGAAGAAGCCGTTGTCGCCCCAGCCGTCCACGGTCCCGCCCGGCAGCAGGGCCAGGCTGAACGCATCCCCGGCCGAGATGGCAACGGCCGAGGCCACGTTCATGACCTTGACCGGCACATTGCTGGAGCCCTCCTGGCCACCGTCGCCGAGCTGCCCGTCGAGGTTCTCGCCCCAGGCTTCCATGGTGCCGCCGGAGATGAGGGCGAGCGCGTGATGTCCGCCGGCCGACACCGCCGTCACGCTGGTCAGGCCCTCGACGGCCACCGGCACGTCGCTGCTGGCGTACCTGCCGTCGCCGAGTTGCCCGTCCACGCCGTCGCCCCAGGCCATGACCTGGCCACCGGTGAGCAGCGCCAGGCTGAACTCGTTGCCTGCCGACACCGCCTTGACGCCGGTCAGGCCCTTGACGGCCACCGGAACGGCGCTGCTGGTGTGGGTGCCGTCGCCGAGTTCGCCGCGCGTGTTGTCGCCCCAGGCCATGACCGTGCCATTGGACAGCAGTGCAAGGCTGTGCTCGGCTCCCGCGGAGACCTGCGTCACGCCGGCCAGGCCGTTGACCGCGACCGGGTTCTCGGCATTGTCGTTGGCGCTGGCCTTGCCGTTGCCGATCTGTCCGGAGGTGTCATCGCCCCAGGACAGAACCGTGCCGTCCGGCCGCAGGCCGAGCACATGCCGGCCGCCCGCGGAGATGGCCTGAAGGCCGCCGGAGCCGCCGACCGCCGCCGGTTTCGTGCTGGCGGTGAGCGTCCCGTTGCCCAGCTCGCCCGCGCTGTTGTCCCCCCAGCTCATGACGCTGGTCGTGGCACTGGCCGCCGCGCTGGCCGCAGGTCCCGGCAGCCCGGCGAGGCCGTTACCCGCGGCCAGGGCCAGGACAAGAGGGACGGTGAAACCTGAGACGATCCTGGACGGGCGCATAGAACCTCCGGGTGGCGGGTTCGGGGTGGAATTGCCCACCTGAGACACGGCCAGGAAGCCAGCCGAGTTCACCGCATCGGCGGGCCGGTGGGGGTACTTCAGGACCGGCCAGCGAGGGCAGGCGGTTTCGGCCTGTCCGGGTGCGCGTGGAGGTTCGTCAAGACCGGCCAGCGAGGGCAGGTGATTTCGGCCTGCCCGAGCGCCGGTGCAGGTGGCAGCCACAGGACCGGAGTGGCTTTCTTGACGGACCGCAACATCAGTGAGGCAGGGTGCAGGTGGCACTGTAGCGACCGGGGCGGGTTTGTCAAAGAACCCGGGCTTCCAGCCGGGCCCGGCTTCAGCGACGTAACACCTGGTCCGCGTCGGCGGCTTCAACGTCCTCACGGGAGATGCCCAGCAGGTACAGGATCGAGTCCAGGTAGGGAACGCTCACCGCGGCGTCGGCGGCTTCCCTCAGGACCTGCTTGGCGTTGAAAGCGATGCCGAGGCCGGCCGCGGCGATCATGTCCAGGTCGTTGGCCCCGTCGCCGACCGCGACGGCCTGGCTGACCGGCACGCCTGCCTGATCCGCGAACCGGCGCAGCGCCGCCGCCTTGCCCGCCCGGTCGATCACCGGGCCGGTCACGCGCCCGGTCAGCACACCGTCGTTGATCTCCAGCGTGTTGGCCGCCACGTAGTCGATGCCGAGTTCAGCCGCGAGCGGCTCGATGACCTGGGCGAAACCGCCGCTGACCACGCCGCACTTGTAGCCGAGCCTGCGCAGGGTCCGGACCAGGGTCCGGGCGCCGGGAGCCAGCCGCAGTTCCCGCCGGACGTCGTCGATGGTGCCGGCGCCCAGCCCGGCGAGCAGCGCGGTCCGCTCCCGGAGTGAGGTGGCAAAATCGAGCTGCCCGTGCATGGCGGCCGAGGTCAGCTTGGCCACCTGCTCGCCGCACCCGGCCCGCGCCGCCAGCAGATCGATCACCTCGTCCTGTATGAAGGTGGAGTCCACGTCCAGGACCACCAGCCGCATGGCCCGCCGGTGCAGGCCGCCCGGCTGGACGGCCACGTCCACCCGCTGCCGGGTCGCCTCGCTGGCCAGGGAGAGCCGCAGAGCCTGCGGATCCGCGCCCGACACGTCAAGCTCGATGCAGGTGACCGGACGGCTGGCAAGCCTGCCGATCCGGTCGATGTTCGCACCGCCCGCGGCGATCTGGCCGGCGATCGCGGCAATGGCCGCCGGGGTGAGCGGCCTGCCGAGGATGGTCACATGCAGCCGCCCCCGGCGCCGGGACTCATCCCCGGTGCCCACCGTGATCTCGGCTTCCATCCCCAGATCGGCGGCCAGATCCGAGATGGCGCGGTGGATCGCGGTCAGATCCGGCGGGGTGGCGCAGCCGAGCAGCACGCCGAGCACGAGCCGCCCGCGGATCACCACCTGCTCGGCGTCGATCACGCTGAGCTCGTGCCGGGCGAGCGCGGAGAACAGGCGGGCGGTCACCCCGGGCCGGTCCCGGCCGGTCAGGGTGATGAGCAATGTGGTCTGCGGTGAGTTCATCGCGCACGCCACGCTACCCGTCCGGCACAGCTGGCCAGGCCGTGGCCTGGGCGTGATTTGAGGAACAGCAGATGAACGCCGGCCGGCTCCGGCGGCAGGAACGGGTAGCGGCGCCGCGTGCTGGCGGCCGGGCTGGGTGGGGCGGTCAGCACAGGGTGGCGGCGATAGGGGCTGAGCTCAGGGCAGCAGCAGGTGAACGTCGCCGAACTCGTGCCAGAGGTAGCCGCGCTCTGCCGCGGCGGCGTAGCAGCGGCGCAGCAGTTCTTCGCCGGCGAACGCGCTGAGCATCAGCAGGTGCGACGAGCGCGGTTCGTGCAGCCCGGTGAACAGGCCGTCCACCACGCGCAGCCCGGTCTCGGGCGTGATCACCCGAGACGTCCAGCCTGCCGACTGGCTCACGATGCCATCCGGCCCGGCGGCCGTCTCCAGCGCGCGCACCACCGTGGTGCCGATGGCGATCACCCGGCCGCCGGCCGACCTGGTGAGGTTGACCAGCCGTGCGGTGGCCGGTGGCACGTCGTACGGCTCGGGGTAGGGGGCCTCGTCGCCCTCCAGCGAGGACACCCCGGTGTGCAGGGTCAGCGGGGCGATCGCCACGCCCCGGGTGACCAGACGGGTGACCAGTTCGGCGGTGAACGGGCGGCTCGCGCTCGGCATTTCCGCGCTGCCCGGCCTGGTAGCGAACACGGTTTGGTACGACTCCAGCGGCCAGTCGTGCTCCACGTAGGAGTACCTGATCGGCGTGCCGTGCTTGAGCAGGTAGGGCAGCACCGCGGTGGACAGCCTGGCCTGCCAAAGCCGGCCGGTGACCCGCTCGCCGAGCCTCAGGGTGGCCCCGCCCGGCAGTTCGAGAACCTGACGGGGTGAACCCCCACCGTAAGGAAGTGTCGTGGTGCCGCGCACCTCGCGCAGTTCCACGAGCCAGCTGCCGTCAGGAGTGGGCGAGCTGAAATGCACGGCCAGCCCGCCACCGATGCGGACGGCAGCCGGGACGGTGCCCGAGGTGTTGACCACGAGCAGGTCGCCGGGCAACAGCAACTCCGGCAGCTCCCGGAACGCGTGGTGACTGATCTGATCGGCCGCACGGCGGCTGACCAGCAGGCGCACTCCGTCACGGGACAGTCCGCGCGCCTCGGCGGGCTCGTGGGCCGCGAGTTCGGGTGGGAGGGTGAATTCCATGGGCAGGCTCCGCGCCGCCGCTGGCCTGGGCGGGAGGGTGAACTGCATGAGCATGGCGGTCCTCCAGTCGGGATCGTCAGTGATCGGCCGGCACCGGCAGCAGTTCGGCGGCGCGGTACCGGCCGCTCGGCGGCCGCTCGGAGATCAGCCAGCGCAGGGCCGGGATGACGGTCTCGGGCAGCGGCCGGTCGGAGATGTCCTCGCCGGGGAAGGCGTCCTGGTGCATCCGGGTCCGCAGGTCGCCGGGGTCCACCCACCAGACACGGAGCACGTTCTCCTCGGCGGCGAGCACGTTCGAGGCCTGCTCCAGGGCTGCCTTCGCGGCGCCGTAGCCGCCCCAGCCCGCGTAGGCCTCGATGGCGGCGTCCGAGGTGATGTTCAGCACGGCGCCGCCGCGGGCGCGCAGCGAAGGCAGCAGGAGCTGGGTGAGCGCGATCGGCGCGAGCACGTTCACCTCGAACGCTGTGCGCAGCTCCCCGATGGGATAGTCGGCGAGCGCCGGCAGCGGGCTGGCACCCAGCGTCCCGGCGTTGTTGACCAGCAGGTCGGCGCCGCCGCGCCGGATGGCGGCCTCGGCGAGGTCGGCGCGGTGCTGCGGGTCGGAGATGTCGCCTGGCACGGCCGTGACCACGGAGTCTGTCGGGCCGGAAGGACGCCCTACGGCACCTGTCTGGCCGGAAAGATGCCCTAGGGCAGGGCCGCCCACCCCGGCCATGGCGGCGCGCAGTGCGGCGCCGTCTCGCGCGTCCACGATGAGGTGGAAACCATCGGCCGCGAGCCCGTGGGCCAAGGCGAGGCCGAGACCCCGTGATGCCCCTGTGATGACCGCGATGCGGTTGTTCGTCGTCATGTCGTCGACGCTAGGCAGGCAGACACCGCGGCACATCGGGCCACGGTCGCTGCGGTCCTGCTCCGATGGTCCTAGGACCGGTGGCTGATGCTGTGGCGGCGGCGCACGGGGTAGCGTCGGCTGGGTGAAGGCACCGCGCGCCACCGCTACCGAGCGCAACCAGCACCGCGCGCCACCCGCACCGGATGAGGACGAGGTTCTCTACGCGGTCAGCAAGGCGGTGCTCGCGGTCACCAGACAGCTCTCCGTGCGGGACGTGCTGCAGGTGATCGTGCGCTCGGCGCGCTCGCTGTCCGGCGCGCGTTACGCGGCGCTCGGGGTGCCGGATTCGCAGGGCTCGTTCGCCGAGTTCGTGGTGGATGGCATCAGCGCCAGGCAGCAGAAGGCGATCGGGCCGCTGCCACGCCAGCATGGAATGCTCGCCGTGCTGCTCCAGGAGGGCAAGCCGCAGCGGCTGGCCGACATCCGCGCCGACCCCCGGTTCGGCGGATGGTGGCCGTCGGCCCACCCCGACCTTGCCGACTTCCTCGGTGTGCCGATCAAGGACGGGCCCGAGGTGCTCGGCATCATCTTCGTGGCCAACAAGACCGTTCCGGGCGGGTTCACCGCCCGGGACGAGCAACTGCTCGGGCTGTTCGCGGCGCACGCGGCCATTGCGCTGATCAACGCCAGGCTGTATGAGCGGGTCGGCGAGCTGTCGGTGATGGAAGAGCGCGCCAGGCTGGCCAGGGAGCTGCACGACGCGGTGTCCCAGAAGCTGTTCAGCATCCGGGCCAAAGCCAGGGCCGCGTCCATGCTGGCCGCCAGGGACCCGGCCCGGGCCGCCGCCGAGATGGACAGCGTCGCGGCGCTGAGCGGCGCGGCGCACACCGAGCTGCGGGCCGTGATCAGCGGGCTGGCCCCGCCTGACCTGGGCGAGCGCAGCCTGACCGAGTCGCTGCGCAGATACGCGGCGCTGGCCGGGATGGCTCACGGCGTGACCGGGCGGCCGGAGGACGAGCGGGGCGTCACCGTCCGGTTCTGTGCCGGGGAGATCCCGCCGCTGGGTGCCGCGCGGGACGCGGTCGCCTACCGCGTCGCCCAGGAGGCCCTGCATAACGCGCTGCGGCATTCCGGGGCGGAAAGGATCGACATCTGCCTGTACCGGAAGGACCGGCGGGTCGTGGTCGAGGTTGCCGACGACGGCCGGGGGTTCACCGTCGAGCAGCCCGCCCCTGGCCTCGGGCTCGCGTCCATGCGCGAGCGGGCCGCCGCGGTGGGCGCATCCTTGTCGGTCAGCAGTTCCCCGGGCTCGGGAACCAAGATCACGCTGAGCATCCCGGTCGAGCAAGGGAGCCGGCCATGACCACCCGGGCGGATCGCACGCCAGCCGGGGACCAGGCCGCCGGCCGGCGGATCCGCGTGCTGATCGCCGACGATCATCCGGTCGTCCGGCAGGGCCTGCGGGTGCTGCTGGAGGTCCAGGAGGACATCGACGTGGTCGGCGAGGCGTCCGACGGCGCCGAGGTGGCGGATCTGGTGGCCAGCCTCGCGCCTGACGTGGTCGTGCTCGACCTGAAGATGCCGGGCATGAAGGGGCCCGAGGTGATCGTGGACCTGGCGGCCCGTGGCCTGCGGACCCGGGCACTGGTGCTCACCAGCGTGACCGATCCGGCTGCGGCGCAGGCCGCGGTCCGAGCCGGGGCGGCTGGCTTCCTGTACAAGGACGTCGACCCTGACGCGCTGGTCCGGGCGATCCGCTCGGTACACGACGGGAACCTGCTGCTGTCGCCGGAGGTGGCCGGCCCGCTGATCCACCGCGGCACCGGCCGCGGCGCCACCGGCGGCCTGGCCGCCCTCACCGGGCGTGAGCGCGAGGTGCTTGGGCACATCACCATGGGCCGGTCCAACCGCGAGATCGCCCGCGCCCTGCACGTGGCGGAGAAGACAGTGAAGACGCACGTCAGCTCCGTGCTCGCCAAGCTCGGGGTGCAGGACCGTACCCAGGCAGCGCTCTACGCGGTCGCCCACGCGGCCGAGCATGACTGGGATCCCGGCAATCCCGGCGGCGGATATCCGCCAGCCTGATCGGCCCGCACCCGCTATATCCTGCCCGTCACCCCCTGGCTGACCGGGGTGGAAGCGGCGAGGTGGCCACAGGCGCAGCGACACGGCCCGGCTATGGGTGTGCCTGGCGGCATTGTGGGGCCTGGGGCGGGAGTAGGTTCTCCTCTGGGCGCAGACACACGGTTGGAGGCTGGATGTCCGACGAAGTCCTGCGGTTGCGCGGCGTTGGGGTCCGGCGGGAGAAGTCGATGCTGCTGCGTGACATCGACTGGGCGGTGCACGCGGACGAGCGCTGGGTGGTCATCGGCCCGAACGGCGCGGGCAAGACCACGTTGCTCCAGGTGGCCGCCACGCAACTGTTCCCCACCACCGGCACGGCCGAGATACTCGGCCAGCGGATGGGCGAGGTGGACGTCTTCGACCTGCGCTCCAGGGTCGGGCTGGCCAGCGCCGCCGTGGCCGAACGGGTGTCGGCCTCGGAGAAGGTGATCGACCTGGTGCTCACCGCGACCTACGGGATCCTCGGCCGCTGGAAGGAAGACTACGAGTCGGCCGATGTCACCAGGGCGGTCGAGCTGCTCGAAGCGCTGGGCTGCGCGCATCTGATCCGGCGCAGGTTCGCCACGCTGTCCGAAGGCGAGCGCAAGCGTGTGCAGATCGCCAGGGCCATGATGTCCGACCCCGAACTGCTGCTGCTCGACGAGCCCGCCGCCGGGCTCGACCTGGGCGGCCGGGAGGACCTGGTACAGCGTCTGTCCAAGCTCGCCCACGACCCGAAGGCGCCGACCATCGTGCTGGTCACGCACCACGTCGAGGAAGTGCCGGAGGGATTCACCCATGCGATGCTGCTGCGCAAGGGCCTCATCGTGGCCGCCGGCGAGCTGACCGGGGTGTTCACCGAGCAGAACCTGTCCGCCTGTTTCGGCATCCGGCTCTCGGTGGAGCACAGGCACTCCCGCTGGACCGCCAGGGCCGTGACCTGACGTTTGCCCTTTTCCGACCTACCATTCGGGATATGAGGCCATATCAGGCCCGGGTGCCGCGGATCCGCCCGGAGCCAGCATGAGCGGGACCGTCGCGGCCGTTGTAGCGCTGGTCGTCGTTGCTCTCGCCGTCTTCACCGTGGTACGGGCGGTCAGGATCGTCCCGCAGGCCACGTCGGGGATCGTGGAGAGGTTCGGCCGCTACCACCGGACGCTGCATCCCGGCCTGAACATCGTGATCCCGTTCATCGACCGGCTCCGGCCGCTCATCGACATGCGCGAGCAGGTGGTCAGCTTCCCGCCGCAGCCGGTGATCACCAAGGACAACCTGGTGGTCAGCATCGACTCGGTCATCTACTACCAGGTCACCGACCCACGGGCGGCCACCTACGAGGTGGCGAACTTCATCACCGCGGTCGAGCAGCTCACCGTCACCACGCTGCGGAACGTGGTCGGTGGGATGGACCTGGAGCGGACCCTCACCTCACGCGACCAGATCAACAGCGAGCTGCGGCGCGAGCTGGACGAGGCCACCGGCAAGTGGGGCATCCGGGTGAGCCGGGTCGAGCTGAAGGCCATCGAGCCACCCGGCTCCATCCAGGACTCGATGGAGAAGCAGATGCGCGCCGACCGGGACAAGCGCGCGGCGATCCTGAGCGCCGAGGGTGAGAAGCAGGCCGCGATCCTCAGCGCGGAGGGCGGCAAGCAGGCGGCTGTCCTGCGGGCCAAGGGCGAGGCCGAGGCCGCGGTGCTGCGGGCCAGGGCGGACGCCGAGTCCCGCGCGCTGCGGGCCAAGGGCGAGGCCGATGCGATCGCCACCGTCTTCCGCGCGATCCACGAGGGTCATCCGGACAACGAGTTGCTCGCCTACCAGTACCTGCAGATGCTGCCGCAGATCGCCCAGGGCGACTCCAACAAGATCTGGATCGTCCCGAGCGAGCTGGGCAAGGCCCTGGAGGGACTCGGCGGGTTCTTCACCCCCCGGTCCAGCTCACGCGAGCGGGCCGAGCCCACCGGCGAGTCCGGGCCGTTCTGGGCGCCCGGCTCGCTCACCGAGACCCCGGGCTGGCTGACCGACACCGGAACGGATGGTCTGCCCGACGGTGATGCCGGCCAGCGGGCCGACGCTCCAGCGGCCAACGGCTCCGACAGCACGACGGCCATGGGTTCCGACACAGTCGGCTGACCTGGCCCCTGACTCAGGTCCGCGGCCGTACCTGGAGCATGCCGGACTGGGTGATTCTGGTGTCGAAGGCGGGCTGGCGGGCGGTGGCCGGGCCGTGCACGACCGTGCCGTCGGCGATCCGGAACGTGCTGCCGTGCCAGGGGCAGACCACACACAGGTCCTCGCCTTCGGACACGAGCCTGCCCTGGTGCAGCGGGCCGCCGAGGTGGGCGCAGTGGTCGGCCAGGGCGGTGACCGAGGTGCCCTGGCGGAGTACCAGCAGGTTGAGGTAGCCGAGCGGCTTGCGGACCGGGCGGCCGTCGGGCAGATCCCGGACCCGGCACAGGTCGTGCCAGCCGAGCGGGGCCAGGTGGGCGACCGGCTCGGCGTGGCTGGCGCCCGCACCCAGCCGGAACGCCAGGTGCCCGCCCAGGTACCCGCCGGCTGCCGCCGCGGTGAGGCCGCCAAGCGAAAGGAGCTTGCCGCTGCGGTGCCGCCCGGCGGCGCGAGCCAGCAGCGACGCGGAGAACAGGGCCGTGGCCGTCGCCCCGGACGCGGCGTGCACCAAGCCGACCCGCTGCTGCTCGCGGTGCAGTGCCGACCAGTCGGCCAGTCCGGCCGCGGCTGCCGGGACGGTGCCCACGATGCCGGTGGCGATCAGCGCCTGAGCGGCCCGCGACGTCCCCGGCAGCAGGTCGAGCAGGGCCGCCGAGGCCCAGCAGCCGATCGGCACGCGGACCAGCGGCGGATGCGCTGGCTGGCCAAGCGGGACGCCATGCAGCAGGTCGGCCGTGCCGCTGCGGCGCAGGGCCGTGCGCACCGCACCGCCGATCGCCGCGGTCGCGTTGTCCAGGCCGCTGGCGTGCTCGATGCGCTCGGCCACGTCTACCGCGCTGGGCATCCGGCGGCGCCACCGCCGTGGCTTGCGGGCCGGGGCCGTGGTGGCGTCGGAGTCGCCGGCACTGCGGGAGAACGGCATGGGACGACGAGGGCTCACATAGCACTCCGTACCCGGAGCTGGCCTGGCCTACCCGCCGTCTTGTCCGTTGCTGCCCCAAGTCTGCTCTATGGGGCGAGAGAGGCTGATGTGTCAGCCGGTATTTCAGAGCAAGCCTGGCCCAGCCGCTATTTGCCCCATGTTGCCCCGAGTCTCCGGCGCCTTGTCCGGCACGGCCCCAACTCGGCTAAAGTGCGTTGTTCATCGTTTGTTTATGTGAAGCACGCCATGTTCCACAATTGGGCTACCCGCCAGTAACATCTGAATCAGGCAGCGCCCGAAACGACAGTTGCGGCCCTGCCGCTTTCCGCAGGCCGTGCGGCGAGGGAGGCGCGATGGACCCGAACGGATCGGGCACACCGGCGATACGGCAGCAGGTGCGCAGCAGCAGGCTCGATGCGGGAGATGTCAAGCTCGCGGTCTTCCAGCGCGGCGATCCGGCCAACCCCACCGTGGTCCTGGTGCACGGCTATCCCGACACGCACGCGGTGTGGGACGAACTGGCCGAGCTTCTCGCCCCCCGGTTCCACGTGGTCAGCTACGACGTGCGCGGGGCGGGCGCCTCCACCGCGCCGGCCGGGCTGGCGGGCTACGCGTTCGCCAAGCTCATCGCCGACCTCGAGGCGGTCATCAAGGAGGTGAGCCCGGACCGGCCGGTACACCTGGTCGGCCACGACTGGGGCTCGCTGCAGTGCTGGGAGGCGGTGAGCACGCCCAGCCTGGCCGGGCGGGTGGCCTCGTTCACCTCGATGTGCGGGCCGTCCATCGACCAGGCCAGCGCCTGGCTGCGCCGCCGCGCGCTGCGCAGCCCGCGCGGCGCCGCCGATTTCTTCAGCCAGATGCGCAAGTCCTGGTACATCGGCTTCTTCCAGATCCCGGCGCTGCCCGAACTGGCCTGGCGCGGGCTCGGCCGCAACTGGGGCAAGCTGCTTGCGGCCGGCGGCGTCACCCCCCGTCCCGGGCACCCCGCCGACACGATCACCCAGGACGGCATCCACGGCATCTCGCTGTACCGGGCGAACATGCCCAGCCGGATGACCCGCCCGCAGCCCGCGAACGTCGACGTCCCGGTGCAGGTGATCATCGCCACCAGGGACAGGTTCATCGCCGAGCAGACCCAGCTCTCCGCCCGCGGCTACACGCCCCGGCTGTGGCTGCGCCGGACCCGCGCCACGCACTGGATCCAGCGGACCCACGCGCCCCGGCTGGCGGAGTGGATCACCGAGTTCGCCGCGCACGTGGACGGCAGCCCGGCCACCCGGGATCTGCGGCGCGCCGACGCCAGCCGGGGCCGCCAGCCGTTCGGCGGGAACCTGGTCGTCGTCACCGGTGCGGGCAGTGGCATCGGCCGGGCCATCTGCCTGGCATTCGCCGCCAACGGCGCCGAGCTGGTCGCCGCGGACGTGGACTTGAACAGTTCCGTACGGACCAGCGAAATGATCGGTGCGCACGGCGGCGTGGCGCATCCGTACCAGGTGGATGTGAGCGATCCAGCGGGCATGGAACGCTTCGCGGCCTGGGTCAAAGACACCCACGGCGTGCCGGACGTCGTAGTGAACAACGCCGGGATCGCTATCGCTGGGTCGTTCCTCAAGCACACCGAGGAGGACTGGCGGCGGATCACCGACGTGAACCTCCTCGGCGTGGCCCGTGGCTGCCGGCTGTTCGGCGCGCAGATGGTCGAGCGCGGGCAGGGCGGCCACCTGGTGAACATCGCCTCGGCGGCGGCGTTCGCACCGACCGCCATGCTGCCCGCCTACTCGGCGACCAAGGCCGCGGTCCGGATGCTCAGCGAGTGCCTGGGTGCGGAGCTGGCCTCGGCCGGGATCGGCGTGACCGCGATCTGCCCCGGCTTCACGAATACCGGGATCGCCACCGCCACCCACTACGCGGGCACCTCGGGCGAGACCGAGGCGCTGCTGCGGGCAGGCGCGAAGAAGGCGTTCGCCCGGCGGAACTTCCCACCGGAGAAGGTCGCGGTCGCGGTGCTGCGCGCGGTGCTGGAGAACCGGTCCATGGTCCCGGTCAACGCCGAGGCTCAGGTCAGCTACGCCATGTCCAGGATCGCCCCAGGCGCCATGCGCCGTCTGGCTCGCCGCTCCGACGAGCGCTCCCTAACCCGCCTGGAACGCCTAGGCCGCAACTGACCCGCCGGTGCGCTCGAGCTTAAGCCGGGGACCAAACCCCACCAAGGCGGTCGGAACCCGGATCGACACCCTCAGATGGCGGTCGAACCCCGGATCGACCACCCTGGCCGCCAGCCCAGGCGAACCACCCGTCCCATTCCCCACCAAGGCGGTCGACCCCCGGATCGACACCCTCTGGTGGCGGTCGGCCCCCGGATCGACCACCCTGGCCCCGGCCCGGGAGGCGAAGGAGCCGCCGCGTCAGCCTTCGGCGCCGACCGTGATGGCGGCGTCTACCTCGCTCTTGCGGGCGGCGAGTTCGGCGGCGTACTTCTCCGCGTCTACCCGCTCGGCGATCTCCTCGTCCTGGCGCATCAGGTCTTCCAGGTCGGTCTTGGCGGCGTCGATGACGCCCAGGTCGAGGTAGGCGTGCTGGACCTTGGGACCCCACAGCCCGATGTCCTTCACGCACGGCACGATCCGGCTGAACAGTAGCGTGCGGAACGCCTGCTGGACCGGGGAGTGCTCGGTGAACGCCAGGCACTCGGCCACGTCGAAGCCCATCCGCTCCCAGACCTCGCGGCCGCGGAACCGGTTGCGCATCAGGTAGCAGCCTTCGACCACGAACTCTTCCCGGTCGGCCCGCTCCGCCTCGGTCAGCTCGGCGTAATAGTCGCGCAGCGCCAGCCTGCCGAACGCCACGTGCCTGGCCTCGTCCTGCATGACGTAGGCCAGCAACTGCTTGACCAGCGCGTTCTGGGCCATGTCCCGGTGCACCCCGAAGGCGGCCAGGGCCAGTCCCTCGATCAGCACCTGCATGCCGAGGTAGGGCAGGTCCCAGCGGGAGTCGTTGAGCGCGTCGGCCAGCAGCTTCGCCAGGTCGTCGTTGATCGGGTAGTACAGGCCGATCTTCTCCCGCATGAACCGCGAGTACAGCTCGACATGCCGCGCCTCGTCCATGGTCTGGGTGGCCGCGTAGAACTTGGAGTCGATGTCCGGCACCGACTCGACGATTCTGGCCGCCACGGTCAGTGCGCCCTGCTCGCCGTGCAGGAACTGGCTGAACAGCCACGCGCTCAGGTGGTGGCTGAGTTCGTCGCGTTCCTGCTGCGACATCTTGTCCCACTGCGGCGACCCGTAGATCGGGCAGAACTCGTCGCCGACCTCCATGACGTTGAACGGGTTCACCGGCAGATCCCAGTCGATCCGCTTGGTGGCGTCCCACTGCTTGTCCTTGCCACGCTGGTACAGATCCAGCAGGCGGCCACGGCCGCTGTCGTAGTCCCAGTTGAAGCGGGTCGCCCCGGCGGTGGGAACGTCCCAGGTCTCTCGCTCGACGGGTGTGGCATACAAGTCATACGTGCTCATGGCGACCTCCGCGGCGCGCGACGACCTCTACGTTACGCCCTAGTAGAACGCCATTCTAAGTCGACGGTACGCCAAAGTACCAGAGGTGCCGGTCAGTCGGCGAAGCGGTAGCCCATGCCGGGCTCGGTGAGCAGGTAGCGCGGCTTGGACGGCTCGGGCTCCAGCTTGCGGCGCAATTGGGCGACGTACACCCGCAGGTAGTTGCTCTCCGTCTCGTAGGCGGGGCCCCACACCTCCTGGAGTAGCTGGCGCTGGGTCACCAGGCGGCCACGGTTGCGCACCAGCACTTCGAGCAACTGCCACTCGGTGGGGGTCAGGCTCACGTCGCCGTTGCCGTAGGGCGTCTTTCCGGCGGACAGAGCACCGTCGCGGGTCACCCGCTTGGCGGCCAGATCCACGGTGAAGTGCCCGGTGCTGACCACCGGCTCATCCGGCGCGGGTGACGCACGCCGGACGGCCGCCCGCAGCCGCGCCAGCAACTCGTCCATGCCGAACGGCTTGGTGACGTAGTCGTCGGCCCCGGCGTCCAGCGCGGCCACCTTCTGGCTCTCCTGGCCCCAGACGGACAACACGATGATCGGGGTGGACGACCAGCCGCGTACGCCGCGGATCACCTCGGTCCCGTCCATGTCCGGCAGGCCCATGTCGAGGATCATCACGTCCGGCCGGTCCCGCGCGGCGGCGGCGAGCCCGGAGGCGCCGTCGGTGGCCACGCTGACCTCGTACTTGCGCGCGGTCAGGTTGATCCGCAGCGCCCGGACGATGGATGGCTCATCGTCCACCACGAGCACACGGGTCACGGTCAAGCTCCGGCCGCGGTCTTGGCTTCGCTGCTAACGGTGGGCAGCATCACCTTGATCGTCAGGCCACCGTTCGGGGTGTCGGCCGCGACGATCGTCCCGCCCATCGCCTCGGCGAACCCCTTGGCCACCGCCAGGCCGAGGCCTACGCCGCCGTGGTGGCTGTCGAGGCGCAGGAACGGCTCGAAGATCCGCTCCTTCAGATCGTCCGGGACGCCCAGGCCGTGGTCGACGACCTCGAGCAGCACCCGGTCGTGCAGCACGCGCGCCCGCAGCGCGGGTGGCCGTCCCGGTGGCGAATGCCGCAGCGCGTTGGAGAACAGGTTGGCCAGCACCCGCTCGAGCAGCCCGGGATCGGCCCGCACCAACGGCAGCCCATCTGGCACCGCCATCCTCATCTGGGCCGAGGTGTCAAGGCCGCGCAGCGCCACCGGGGCCACCTCGTCGATGGCGGTGGGCCGCAGGAACGGGTCCAGCGAGCCGGTGTGCAGGCGGCTCATGTCCAGCAGGTTGCCGATGATCGCGTCCAGTCGGTCGGCGTTATGGTCGATGGTGGCCAACAGCGCCGCCTGGTCGGCGGCGGTCCATTCCACGTCGGTCTGGCGCAGGCTGCTCGCGCTGGCCTTGATCGAGGCAAGCGGCGTGCGCAGATCGTGGCTGACCGCGGCGAGCAGCGCGGTGCGTATCCGGTTGCCTTCGGCCAGCGCCTCGGCCTGGGCGGCCTGGGTGCGCAGCCGTTCCCGGTCGAGGGCGGCCGCGGCCTGGGCGGCGAACCCGACCAGCAGCCCGGGGCTGGTGGTCTCGGCGTGTTCGGTCACGATCAGGGCCAGGTCGGGCCGGATTTCGATTCTGGTGGAGCCGGTCATGGCGTCGGGGATCCCGCTGAAAGCCACCGGGACCCAGCGGCCGGACACCCGCTCCTGCAATTCGGCCCGGCCGCCGGCCGTGCTGGTCAAATGGTCAAGGATGGCCTTGGGCGTGTCCGCGCCGCCCAGCACCGTCTGGGCCAGGGTCAGCAGCGACGCCGCCTCCTCCCGGCTGCGGGCCGCCTGCTGCGCCCGCCGGGCGGCCAGGTGGACGACGCTGCTCACCGCGACCGCGACGGTCACGAACAGCACCAGGGCCAGCAGGTTGCGCGGCTCGCCAATGGTGAAGGTGTGCAGCGGCGGTGTGAAGTACCAGTTGACCAGCAGGCTGGCGGCCACGGCGGCAAGCACGGCCGGCCAGAATCCGCCGATCACCGCGGTCGCCACCACGATCACCAGGTAGATCAGCAGGTCGTCGGCCGGATCCAGGCTTGGCCTCGCGGCCACGAGGGCCAGCGTCAGCAGCGGGATCGCGGCCAGCGCCAGTGCGGCCCCGTACAGCCGCCGCCGCACGTGGATGGCCCCGGCCAGGCTCGACTGCTTGCCCGGTTCCAGGAGAACCGGGGCGACCCGCCCGGCGTCAGTCCGCTCGGCGGAGCCGCCGCCGGGCAAGGACTGGCCGTCGCGGCCTGCGTCGATGGAGGCACCCATGCCTACCAGTGTGAACCGTGCCGCGCTCCAGCGATACAGCACACCCAGCCCGGCCCCGGCGAGCGCGGCGGCGGCGAGCGCGATGGCCGCGTGCCCGGCGGCCGGCCCGGTGGGCCGCAGATCGGCGTAGGGCGGCTTGGCGAACCCGATGGTGGTCAGCCAGCCGATCAGCGCGAGCACCGGCGCGGCGATGGGCTCGGCCACGAACGACACGACGCCGGCCACGACCGCGCAGGCGATCAGCACGCCGGTGGCCGGCAGCTTGCCGCCCAGCCCGGCCGCGACCGTGCCCACGGCGAGCAGCATCGTGAAGCCCACCGGGAGTGCGAAGGGTGCCGCGAGCCCGCGCGGTTTCCGGCTGCCTGTCATTTTCGTTCGGACTGTCATTTTCGTTCGGACTGTCATCTCGGTTCCAGTCGAACGCCAAAACCGCCCATTTTTTGTGATCTTGATAAATCCTTAACGCCCAGGTCATGAGTCTTTACGCCGTGCTGACGGCCGTCGGCATCCTGGCCGCCTAGCGTCAGTTGGAGTCAGACCGTGGGCGTATCGGGCCCAGGACGGAGGACGGTAACCGGTGGCCGTAACCAAGGCGGCTAACCTGCTCGGCGTCAAGGGCGACGGGCTGCGCGAGGGCTTCTGGTACTCGCTGAAGAGCAGGCTGCTCGGGCCTCCCATGGTGAACGAGCAGCTCGGCGAGGAGCGGCTGAGCAAGCCGCTGGCGCTCGGCGTGCTGTCACCGGACGGGATCTCCTCCTCCGCCTACGGCTCGGAGGAAATCCTCATCGAATTGCTCAGGGGTGGGCTGGGCATCGCCGCATTCACCATGCTGCTGCCCCTCACCGGGGTCGTGCTGTTCGTGCTGGCGCTGGTCGTGCTGTCCTACCGCGAGGTGGTCACCGTCTACACCAGGACCGGCGGCTCCTACGTGGTGGCCAGGGAAAACTTCGGGCCGAAGGTAGCTCAGATCGCTGCCGTCGCGCTGATGATCGACTACATCGTCACCGTGGCCGTTCAGACGGCGGGCGGAGCTGCGGCCATCGTGTCCGCGTTCCCGGCGCTGACCAGGATTCCTGGGATCTCGACCAGCACCCTGCTGCTGATCATCTCGGTCGTCGCCATCCTGATCATGTGTTACGGGAACCTGCGCGGCATCAGGGAAGCCGGGCGGGCGTTCGCGCTGCCTACCTACCTGTTCTCCGGCTCCGTGATCCTCATGATCGTCGTCGGGCTGGCCAGGGAGGCATTCGGTCATCTGCAGAAGGTGGACCCGGGCAGGCTGACCGGCAGCTATTACACGCCGGGGCACGGGGCATCGGTGATCATCAGCTTCGCCCTGGTGTTCACCCTGCTGCGCTCCTTCGCGAACGGCGGATCCTCACTGACCGGCATCGAGGCCGTATCCAACGCGGTGAGCGCATTCCGGCCGCCGGAAGGCGTCAATGCGCGCCGGGTCCTGGTGATCCAGGGCGTGATCCTCGCCTTCCTGGTAGGAGGCATCTCCTGGCTTGCACACGTGACGCACGCCACTCCATTCACCAGCGGGACTCCCACCGTCATCTCGCAGGAGGCCAACCTGATCTTCGGCGGCGGACCCGGCCGGGTGGCGTTCTACTTCGTCCAGGCCGCCACCGCACTCATCCTGTTCACCGGGGGTAACACGAGCTTCAACGGGTTTCCCTTCCTGGCCAGCTTCGTGGCGGAGGATGCCTTCCTGCCGCGCTGGCTCACCAAGCGTGGCCACCGGCTGGTGTTTTCCAACGGCATCATCGTGCTGACCGTGGTCTCATTGGCGCTGATCCTCGCGGTTGGGGCGAACGTCAACAACCTGGTCCCGTTCTATGCGATCGGCGTGTTCACCGGGTTCTCCATGGCCGGCTTCGGCATGGCCAGGTACCACTCCAGGATGAAGGAGCCTGGCTGGCGGCGGCGCCGAGTGATCAACTTCTCCGCTGGAGTGCTCACCGCGCTAGTAGTGCTGATCTTCGCGATCGCGAAGTTCACCGAGGGCGCCTGGCTGATCATCATCGTCGGGCCGGCCGGCGTGTTCGCACTGATCCGGCTGAACCGCGAGTACGCGATGGAGTCCAGGGTGCTTGAGACGATCAGTGGCCGGCAGCCGCCACCGCTGCCGCACTACGCGCGGCGGGTCGTCCTCGTCTTCGTGGACAGCTTCGACCTGGCGACCCTGGCCGCGCTCCGGTACGCCCGCAGCCTGCGGCCGACCACCATGCGCGCGGTGCACTTCGTGATTGACAGCGCCCGCGCCGAGAAGCTTCGCCAAGACTGGTCCAGGGCCGACCGCGGCGTCACGCTCGACCTGGTGGACTGCCCCGACCGCAGGCTGGGCCGGGCCACCGCCGAACTGGTCAGCGCCGAGGTCGCCAACCCTGGCACGCACGTCACCGTCATCCTGCCCAGGCGCGGCTACTCCCCGCTGCTCGGCCGTTTCCTGCACGACCGCACCGCCGACAAGATCGCCCGGGTGGTCAGCCGGATCCCCCGCTCGGCGGCCACGATCATCCCCTACGACGTGCAGAGCAGGCTGACCGTCCTGCACGAGCGGGAAGCCGCCGGGCACGAAGTCACCGGTAAGCCGGCCCCCCAAGGCGCGGACGCGTCCCCGGCGGCTGCGGCGGAGAGGGTTGCCGCCACGGCCGCCACGGCCGGTACGGCTCAGGCAGGCACCCCCCTCACACCCAACGGCCCGGAGCCCGCAGAAGAGGCGCCCGCTCCCAGGGCGCCTGCCGCCAGCGCAACACAAGACGGCGTCCCCGGCTGGCGGGCCGCGCTGCGCAATCGCGGCCACGGACCTGCCGCCCCCGCCAAGAAAGCCGTCGCTGGCGGCTACGAACGCCCGGTCCCGCCCACCAGCGCCAACCCCATCGGGAGCCTCACCAATCCTGGCCGGGCCACCGTCGAGGGCCGGGTCCGCAACGTGGAGATCCGGCCGGTGCGCGGAAGCTGTGTGCTCGCCGCCACGGTCGCCGACTCCACCGGCGAGCTGACCGCCCTGTTCTACGGCCGCGAGCACATTGCCGGTGTGGAGCCGGGCGCGAAGATCCGCCTCACCGGCGCCTTCGGTCTCCGCGACGGCGTCCCCGGCATGATCAACCCCAACTACGAGCTACTGTCCCTGCCCTCCTGACGCCCGGTGGGCATAGCCCCCGGTCCGGGCTGGAGGGGGAGGGTCTGGCGGCCTGCTGTCCCTGTCCTCCTGGCGTTTGGTGGGTGTAGCCCGGGGTCGGGGCTGGAGGGGAGGGTCTGGCGGCCTGCTGTCCCTGCCTTCCTGGCGTTTGGTGGGTGTAGTCCGGGGTCGGGGCTGGAGGGGGAGGGTCTGGCGGCCTGCTGTCCCTGCCCTCCTGGCGTCTGGTGGGCATACCCCGGGTCTGCGATGGAGGCAGGCAGGATTTGACGGCCCATCCCGATGTGGGTGAGACCCGCGACGGGTCGCCTGGCATCGTAAGAAAGTGAAGATCTTTCGGGATACCTGCTGGGCCTCTCTACGGATCCTCAGGTAGCGGGAGTGCCGGCGTCTGGCGGGCTGCCGTCGGAGTCGGCCGGTTCGGTGCCGAGCAGTTCGTAGGTCGGGTTGACCATAAACGGGCTGCCGCCGCGGAAGCCGACCGTGCCGCGGAACCGCACCTTGGAGCCGCAGCCGACGCCGGGTATCCGGGAGCGGCCGTAGAACAGGGCGGTCAGCTCGCCGGTGGAGTCGGCGATGACGCAGGCCAGGACGGAGTTCTGCTCGACCGGGCGGATCTCCACCGCGCGGACCCGGCCCTCGACGGTGGCGTGGCCGGACTTGCTGAGGCTGCCGATCGGATCGATGCCGGACGAGGGGACCGGTCGGCGGTAACGGCTCTCGGAGCTGACCGGGGGCTTGCCGTCCTTGGCCTTGCGAGCCGGGCGGGACTGCTGGCCGTCCAGGACCGGGCCGGTGGCCGCCTGGGTGTCCGGGGTCTTCGCCAGCTTGTCGGCCTGGCGGCTCTGCAGGAGTTCCACCCGGCTGGTCACGTCGAACGGGATGATCGTGGCGGCCGAGCGGGGGATCCGGCTGACCGCGCTGGCGATCTTGTCGGCGGTGCGGTCGTGCAGCAGGCGCCCGAGCAACGGGGAGTAGCTGCGGCGGGGCAGGATGACGGTGACGTGCGTGCCGGGGTTGGCGACCTCGGCGCTGACCAGGTCGGCCACGGCCTTGACCAGGCGACGGTCGGGAACGTCGACGAATTCGAGCACGACGCCACGGTCGGCCCGGGTCCACTGTTCGCGGAGCATCTCGGCGCGGGTGCTGTCGATCACGAAATGCACCGCGCGCAGCGTGGTCGGCCGCAGGCTCCGGGCGTAGCGCAGACCGGCCAGGGCGGCCAGGTCGAAGCCGTCGACCAGGACGTACACGGTCCGGCGGGCGTAGGTGGGCAACGGCGGCGGCTGGCTGCCGGTGATCGTGCTCAGCACCTCGGCCTCCAGCGCATACTCCTGGTTGAGCCGGATCAGGGCGAAGACCAGGATCGGGAAGACGACCACCACGATCCAGGCGCCCTCGGTGAATTTGACCACCGCGAAGATGGCCACCACGATCGCCGTCATCGTGCCGGCCGAGAAGTTGACGATGAACTTGCGCCGCCAGCCTGGCTCCCTGCGGCGCAGGTGGTAGCGGGCCATGCCGTACCCGGCCATGCTGAAGGCGGTGAACACGCCGATCGCGTACATCGGCACCAGGCTGTTGACGTTCGCGCCGCGGACGATGATCAGTGCGACCGATACCACGGTCAGCACCACGATCGCGTTGGAGAACACCAGGCGGTGGCCGCGCTTGAGCAGCCACCGGGGCAGGAACGCGTCGCCTGCCACGTAGCTGGCCAGGAACGGGAAGCCGTTGAAGCTCGTGTTCGCGCCGGTGAACAGGATGAGCGCGGTGGCGGCCTGGACGAGGAAGAACAGGATCCGGCCCGGTCCGCCGCCGAAGGCGACGGTCGCCTCCTGGGCGAGCACGGTGGGGGCGCCGGAAAGCCGGGGGGTGGCCTGGGTCACGTGCGCCAGCCAGGAGATCCCGGCGACCAGCATGCCGAGCAGGACGCCCTCGGCGACCAGCACGCGCCGGGCATTGGCCCCCTCCGGCGGGCGGAACGCGCCGACCGCGTCGCTGACCGCCTCGATGCCGGTCAGCGACGCGCCGCCGTTGGCGAAGGCACGCAGCAGGGTGAAGATCATGGCGAAGCTGATCAGCCCGGTCGCGCCGGCCCCGATCGGGTAGTGATCATTCAGTAGGTGCGGGTTGTATTTGTGCAGGTTGCCGATGATCTCCCTGACCAGGCCGACCACGATCATCAGCAGCACCGAGCCGACGAACAGGTAGGTCGGCACCGCGAAGGCCCGCCCGGCCTCCTTGAGCCCGCGCAGGTTCCCGAAGGCGAGCAGCACGATCACGCCGATCGTGATCGGCTTCGTGTAGGGCTGGAGCACCGGGAACGCCGAGACCACGGCGGCCGTGCCGCCGGCCGTCTGCACGGCGACGGTGACGACATAGTCGATGAGCAGCGCCACCGCGGCGATCTGCGCGATCCGCGGGCCGAAGTTCTCCCTGGCCACCACGTAGGAGCCGCCCGGCCTGATGTAGACCATCACGACCTCGCGGTAGGACAGCACCACGAGCGCCATGACCAGCAGGATGACCAGGGTCATCGGCAGGATCAGGGCGAACGCCGTGAGCCCGGCCAGCGGTAGCAGCGCGATGATTATTTCCTCGGTGCCATAGGCCGAGGAGGAGATTCCGTCCGGCGACAGCACGCCGAGCGCCAGCGGCTTGGACAGCCGCTGCTCGGCGAGTTGCTCGTTGACCAGGGGGCGGCCGAGCAGGCGGTTCTTCACCGCGTACCCGAGGCTCTCCGGGGGAGCCGAACGCCCGCTGAGCAAGCCCGCCGCTCTGCGCATGGCCACGAGTTCCGCCCCTTACCTACATACCTGCTGCATACGTGTTCCCGCCCTTCATACCACCGCTGGCTGGGTATCGTCTTCGGTCGCACCCGGGTTCACTCAGCAGTGAGAAGGTAGGGATGTGGTGTTCGCTCACCGAGGGGAGAACGCCCGATGACCGCGACGCCAGCGGCCGATCCGGTTCCGGGGGCAGAGGGCAACCTGACCCTGAGCCTATCCGGCCTGCTCGGGCGGTCGATCACCGCTCGGGACGGCGAGTCGCTCGGCCGCCTGTCCGACGTTATCGTGCGGCTCCGCGGCGCCGGTTATCCGCTGGTCACCGGGCTGGTGGGCACGGTCGGCGGCCGGCAGGTGCACGTGCCGGTCGAGCAGGTCAGCTCGTTCGGCGCCGGGGAGCTGAGGCTGACCAGCGCCCGGCTCAACCTGCGCCGGTTCGAGCGGCGCGAGGGCGAGGTGCTGCTGCGCGCCGACGTGCTCGGGCACCGGCTGATCGACGTGGCGAGCGCGCACCTGGTCCGGGCCGCGGACCTGCAGCTCGCCCACCGGGACGGGGAATGGGTGCTGTCCGGCGTGGATACCAGGCGGCGCACCGGGCGGGTCCTCAGGCTGCTCGGCCACCGGCGGGATCGGGCCGTGTTCCGGGACCAGGGCCAGTTCGAGCCGCTGATCGGGCACACCGGCAGCGCGGTGCTGCGCGGCCCGTTCGCCCGGATCCGGGGCCTGAAGCCGGCCCAGATCGCCGACCTGATCGAGGACGCGTCCAAGGCCGAGGAAACCGAGATCCTGGGCCGGGTGCATGTGGACCCCGAACTGGAGGCGGACGTCTTCGAGGAACTCGACGAGGACCTGGCCACCCGGCTGCTCGACGCACGGTCCGATCAGGAGGTGGCACAGGTGCTCAGCCGGATGCGCGCCGACGACGCCGCGGATGCCATTGCCGAGCTGCCACAGCACCGCCGCGAGCCCGTGCTCGACCTGCTCCCGGCAGGCCAGCGGGCCAAGGTGCTGACGCTGATGGGCTTCAATCCCACCAGCGCCGGCGGCCTGATGGGGATGGACTACCTCGCCCTGCCCGCAGACACCCCGGTGGCCGAGGTGCTGGCCGCCGTGCGGCGGGCCGGGAGCCTGCAGCCGGAGGCGCTGACCAGTGTGCACGCGGTCAGCGAAACCGGGCGGCTGCTCGGGGTTGCCCGGCTGGTCACGCTGGTGCAGGCCGATCCGGGCGCGCGGCTCGTCGAGGTCAGCGAGACCGATCCGGTTCGGGTCGGGGCCGACACCGACGTGGTCGACGTCGCGGTGCTGATGACCGACTACAACCTGATCACGATTCCGGTGGTGGACGAGCGGTGCCGGATGCTCGGCGTGATCACGGTCGACGACGTGCTCGAAGTCACGTTGCCGGAGGGGTGGCGGCGGCGGGAGGCGGCCGAGCCGCCGGACGGGCGCCGTGGCGAGCCGGGCTAACCGGGTCAGCCCACCGTGCCGGCGGCGCGGAGCTGTGCTATCTGCTCGTCCGGCAGGCCCAGGCCGGCCAGCACCGCGTCGGTGTCCGCGCCCGGGCGGACCGGTGGCCGCGGGATCGCGGGCTTTGCCCGGCCGAAGCGCGGCGCCGGGGCGGGCTGGACGACGTCGCCGTCCAGGAAGGTGCCACGGGCGGCGTTGTGCGGATGGCGCGGGGCCTCGGTGGGGGTCAGCACCGGTGCCACGCAGGCGTCGGAGCCGCTGAAGATCTCCGCCCACTCGTCCCTGGTCCGCTTCCCGAATGCCTCGGTGAACCGTTGCCTGAGCACCGGCCAGCCGGACCTGTCGAGCTGGGCTGGCAGTTCCGCGGCGTCCAGGCCGAGCCCGGCGAGCAGTGCGCCGTAAAATTTCGGCTCCAGGGCCCCGACCGCCACGTGGCCGCCGTCCGAGGTCTCGTAGGTGTCGTAGAACGGGGCGCCGCCGTCCAGCAGGTTGGTGCCGCGCTCTTCCTCCCACAGCCCACCGGCCAGCAGGCCGTACAGGAAGGAGTTCAGCAGCGCCGAGCCGTCCACCATCGCCGCGTCGACCACCTGGCCCAGCCCGGACCGTTCCCGTTCAAGGAGCGCGGCCAGCACGCCGATCGCCAGCAGCATCCCGCCGCCGCCGAAGTCGCCGACCAGGTTGATGGGCGGCACCGGGCGCTGTCCGGCCCGGCCGATCCCGTGCAGCACGCCGGACACGGCGATGTAGTCGATGTCGTGGCCCGCGGTCTGGGCCAGCGGACCGTCCTGCCCCCAGCCGGTCATCCGGGCGAACACCAGCCGTGGGTTGCGCTCCAGGCACACCTCGGGGCCGAACCCCAGCCGCTCCGCGACGCCGGGGCGGAAGCCCTCCACCAGCACGTCGGCCCGCTCCACCAGGCGAAGCAGCAGTTCCGCGCCACCCGCATCCTTGAGGTTGAGGCCGGCCGACCGGCGGCCCCGGGCGAGCGGGTCGGCCGGAATCACGGCATCGGGCCCGCAGGCCTCAGGGCGTTCGATCCGCAGGACGTCCGCGCCGAGGTCGGACAGGATCATGCAGCCGAACGGCGCCGGGGCGAGGCTGGCAAGCTCGATGACCTTGACGTCATGCAGTGGCCCCATTCGTTCCGCCTCCCGTCATCCGCCCGCCCTTGTGCGGGTTACGCCTCGTTGAGAGGATGCCACGCAGTCACGACCTTGATGGTGTGGAGGAACAGCAAATGGGCTTGAAGGAGTTCACGTCCGGCGCCGACGGTCAGGGCGCCTCCGGCCAGGGTCCGACCAGGCGCGGACTGCTCATGGCGGGGCTGGCCGGGGCGGTGGCGGCGGGCACCGGCGCGTGGAAGGCCGACGGCACGCCCCGGCGGGCGGCGACGGTGGCCGCGACCCAGGTGACCGCCTCGGGGATCCGCAAGCCGGGTTCGCTGCCCCACCCGAACCTGCCGGCCGGCACGGACACGCTGCCGCTGATCCGGCACATCGTGGTGCTGATGATGGAGAACCACTCCTACGACAACCGGCTCGGAATGCTGCAGCGGCCGGGGGCGGACGGCTTGACCCTGGGCAAGAACGGCCAGCCCATCGAGACCAACCCGTACGCTGACGGCAAGACCCAGCACATGTTCCGGATGCCCACCACCTGCCAGTTGTCCGGTCAGCCATCCCAGGAGTGGGCAGCGAGCCACATCCAGTACGCGGGCGGCAAGCTCGACGGCTTCGTCGAGTCCCCCAGCGGCCCGGTCTCCATGGGCTACTGGCAGCAGGAGGACCAGCCCTTCTACTACTCGCTGGCCTCGGTGTTCCCGATCGCCGATCGCTATCACTGCTCGGTGCTCGGCCAGACCTTCCCGAACCGCCGCTACCTGCTCGCCGCCACCTCGCTCGGCATGGTGGACGACACGTTCCCGCTGGGCTACCCGGCGAACGGCACGCTGTTCGACCTGTTCGACAAGCACGGCATCTCGTGGAAGAACTACTACGTCACGACGCCGTCGACGCTGCTGTTCCCGCAGCTCTACTTCGACAACTTCGGCAAGAACGTGGTCCCGCTGGCCAATTTCTTCGAGGATGCGGCGAAGGGCAGGCTGCCCGGCTTCTGCATCGTGGACCCGGACTACGCCACCCACTCCGAGGAGAACCCGCAGAACATCGCCCTCGGTGAGGCGTTCGCCTACGAGGTCGTCAAGGCGGTCATGACCGGTCCCGAGTGGGAGACCACCCTGCTGATCTGGACCTATGACGAGCATGGCGGGTACTACGACCACGTGCCGCCGCCCAAGGCGATCCCGCCGGACAACATCCCGCCCAAGGTTCCGGCCGGTGAGAAGACCTACGACGGGTTCGCCAGGTACGGGTTCCGGGTGCCCTGCGCGCTGGTCTCACCGTGGTCGCGGAAGAACTACGTCTCGCACAACCTCTTCGACCACTCCAGCATCTGCAAGCTGGCCGAGACCAAGTGGAACCTGCCGGCCATGACCTACCGGGACGCCAACGCCAACAACATGCTCGACATGCTGGACTTCGAACGCCCCTCCTTCGTCAAGCCGCCGAAGCTGGCCACGCCGCTGTACAACAGCAATCCGGACGCGCTCATCTGCGGTTTTACCGGTCCGGGGACCATACCGCCACCGGGATCGGTCACCTGACAGCCGTCCGGGCTTTTCACGGAACGCACTCATTCAGTTACTGAGTGTGCGATAAGCTCACGCCCGTTCCAGGCAGTTCCAGCTTGAGAAGGGCCTCCCGATGTTCCAAACGCACTACTCACGCGTGCCCGCTGCGGTGGCAGCGCTCGCCCTGGCGACCGCGGTCGGCGGTTGTGGCGGTTCCAGCGGTTCCAGCAGTTCAGGCAGTTCCGGTGGGAACGCGGCCAAGCCCGCGGCCAACGCCGGCGCCGGGCCCGCCTACACGGTGTCCCAGCTCCGTGCCGCCCTGCTGCCCACGGTCAACGGCGCCCGCCCGGCAGCCCCGGTCCAGTCCGGTGACTACGGGTCGCTGCCCGGGGTCAAGGCGAGCAGGCAGACACTGTCCGGCGTGAGGATCTCCCCGGCCCGGTGTGCCAGCGCCACCGCGACTGGGCTGGCCTCGTCGAAGTTCGACAACGTGCCCGCCACGGTCGCCACGTTCCGTGATGGCGCGGACGGGGTCTCCGAAGTGCTGCTGGCCCCGCCTTCGTCCATGCTGCAGACGGCGATTGCACACAACATCCCGGCCGGCTGCTCCCGCTACCACGCGAAGGTCGACGGCAAGACCTACACCTACGAGATCAAGCAGGAGCCCGCCCCCCGCATCGGCGAGGCGGCCAGCGAGCTGAACGTGCGCGCCGCCGGCGACTCCAGCGCCAACATCTGGACGGTCATCTACCGCAGCGGCGGCCTCGTCGGGGCGATC
The DNA here is from genome assembly GCA_035308365.1 of Streptosporangiaceae bacterium. GTDB lineage: Bacteria > Actinomycetota > Actinomycetes > Streptosporangiales > Streptosporangiaceae > PALSA-505. Next base: position 23,459 of record DATGGU010000077.1, on the reverse strand, counting down.
ACGCTGGTCGGCGCTGACGCCAGCAGGGCAGGTGCCGAGGCGCTGGCCAGGGCGGCCTACGCCCAGGCCCAGAAGAACCTGGTGTGACCGTCTGGACGCCTTTGCGCGGCCGGGCCACCCCGTTGCGCGGGGCCGGCCCGGCCGTGGCCGTTGCGCCCCCCGTACGGGCTCAGGCGTGCCCGGGGCCGGCGAAGCGGGCGAACGCGCGCAGGTTGCCGAGGCTCTCGCCGCGCTTGGAGCGCCAGGCCCATTCCCGGCGGATGGCCGACGCGAAGCCCAGTTCGAGCGCGGAGTCGAAGTTCTCGTCCGCATAGCTGAGCACGCAGCCGAGCAGCCGGTCGATCTCCGCCGCCGTCACCCCGCCGAGCGGCAGCCGCCCGGTCAGGTAGACGTCGCCGAGCGGGTCGAGGGCGAAGTGCACCCCGTACATACGCGCGTTCCGTTCCAGCAGGAACCGGTAGAAGCTGGCGTGATTCTCATCCGGCTGACGGCAGAAGAACGCTTCCACGTGCAGGCTGTGTGCCCCTGCGATCAGCCAGGTCATGGTGGCGAGCTTGTGCTCCCCGGCCAGCTTGACCAGGTAGGCACCAGGCTGTGGGCTCTCGTAGGACAGCCCAAGATCGGCCAGTGCCGCCTCAATGATCTGCGCTGAACCAGGCGAGCCGGCCCTCACGCGTCCACCGCGGCCACATCGTTCATGGCCCCGGTATACACCGTCATCAGCTCGTCCACCGCATTGATCCAGCTGAACCTGGCCGCATGCGCGATCGCGCCTGCCGACAGACTGGCCAGCCTGCCCGGCGAGCGGATCAGTTCGCGCAGCGCATCGGCGTAGTCGGCCGGATCATGCCCGTCCACAAGCACACCGGACACGCCGTGCCGCACGGCGGTGCGCAGCCCGCCGACCGCCGCGGCCACCACCGGCGTGCCGCAGGCCTGGGCCTCCACCGCCACCAGGCCGAAGGACTCCGAGTACGAGGGCACCAGCACGACCGTGGCAGCCCGGTACCAGTCGGCCAGCTCCGGCTGCGGGCAGGGTGGTTCGAGCCGCACCACCTTCGAGATGCCGAGCCTGGCGGCCAGTTCGGAGAGCTGGTCGGGATCGGCGCGGCCCGATCCGCTCGGCCCGCCGACGAACACCACCACCAGCCGGCCGGCCAGCTCCGGGTCCTTCTCGAGCAGCCGCGCGGCCGCGTGCAGGACCACATGCGGTGCCTTGAGCGGCTGTACCCGCCCGGCGAACATCAGCACCACGGCGTCCTGACGCACCCCCAGCTTGCGCCGTGCCCCGGCCTTCGGCCCCGGCCGGAAGACCGTCTGGTCGACCCCGGGATTGACGGTCTTGACCTTGGCCGCGTCCGCCCCGTAGAGGCTGATGAGCTCGTTCGCCTCGGCCGACGTGCTGGCCACGAGCCGGTCGGCGACGGCCACCACCTCGGCCTCGCCGCGGATTCTCAGCTCGGGCTCGGCGGCGTCACCAGCCGCCAGGGCGGCGTTCTTCACCTTCCCCAGCGTGTGCATGGTCTGCACCAGCGGAACCCCCCAGCGTTCCTTGGCCACGGCGCCGACCTGGCCGGACAGCCAGTAGTGCGCGTGCACCAGGTCATACCTGCCCGGCGCGTAGGCGGCCTCGGCGCGCAGCACGCCCAGGGTGAACTCGCACAGCTGGGCGGGAAGATCGGTCTTGTCGAGCTCCTCGAACGGCCCGGCGATCACCTGCCGGACCAGCACACCGGGTGCCAGCTCGGTCACCGGGGGCGCGTCCCTGCAGACCGCGCGGGTGAAGATCTCAACCTCGACGCCGCGCGCCGCAAGGCGCTTGGCGACCTCGACTACATAGACGTTCAGGCCACCGGCATCCCCGGTTCCTGGCTGGTCAAGCGGCGATGTATGGACGCTAATGGTCGCGATCCGCCGGGGGGAGCGTCGCGGCACGGGCATGCACCTCCGTTGGGGGAACCCTGCCGGGCCAGATCCTGTTCCCGGCCGCTGGCATCGATAGGCTCCCCGGTATGCGAACCCTGGTGTTGCTTCGTCATGGCGAGAGCGTCTGGAACTCCGAGGGCCTGTTCACCGGATGGGTGGACGTCGGGCTGTCCGGGAAGGGCAGAGGGGAGGCGCAGAGCGCGGGGACGCTGCTACGGGAGGCCGGCCTGTGTCCCGACGTGGTGCACACCTCCGTGCTCACCCGCGCCATTCAGACCGCGAACCTCGCGCTGGAGTCGGCCGGCCTGCTCTGGCTGCCGGCCCGGCGGTCCTGGCGGCTCAACGAGCGCCATTACGGTGCGCTGCAGGGCAAGGACAAGGCGCAGACCCGCCAGGAGTTCGGCGACGAGCAGTTCATGCTCTGGCGGCGCTCCTATGACACGCCGCCGCCGCCGATGCCCGACAGCGACCCGCTCTCCCAGGTGTCCGATCCCCGGTACGCGGCACTGCCGCCCGAGCTGATGCCGCGCACCGAGTGCCTGCGCGACGTGCTGTGGCGGCTGACCCCATACTGGTACGACGCGATCATCCCGGATCTGATGGCCGGCCGGACGGTGCTGGTGGTCGCGCACGGGAACTCGCTGCGGGCCCTGGTGAAGCACCTCGACGGCATCTCGGACGAGGACATCACCGGGCTCGACATCCCGACCGGCATCCCGCTCGCCTACCAGCTCGATGACGACTTCAGCCCCGTCGTCGCAGGTGGCAGGTATCTCGATCCGCAGGCCGCGGTGGCCGCTGCCGAGGCGGTACGGAACCAGGGACGCTGAGGCCGGGCCGCCCTCGCGCCTGTGCGGGATGGTTTCCACTGAGCAAACGGGACATGACAGCCGATTGACCGCTACATGAACATTCCGGGAAGAGACCAGGTGGGTAATTCGCCCCTGTGGCCTGCTGAGCAGGGGCGCATACGATAAACGTGGATGCCGAAGTGGTCGCCGGCGTGGCCGCGCCCGGCGGCCCGGCGACGGGAGCCGCCTTGTCCATGAATCTCAGTACCGATGGAGGCACGAGCGATGCCCGGGGAGACAACCCCCCGCCGACCCGGCTTCCCGCCGGAATCGCATCCGTACTCTCGGTTCTGTCCTCTTCCGCCGTGGTCCTCGACAGCGAGGACAGGGTCCTGCGCGCCAGTGCGGCGGCGCGGTCGTTCGGGCTGGTGCAGGACGACAGACTGCTCGTAGGCGAACTGCTCGCGCTGGCCAGGCAGGTTCGCAGGGACGGCGAGATCCGCGAGGGCGAGATCGAGGTCCCCGACCACAAGCACGGCGACCGGTCGACCAGCTTCGCCGTCCGCGTCGCCCCGCTCGGTGCGCCGCTCGCCTCCGACAGCGGCCTGGTCCTGGTGCTGGCCGAGGACCAGACCGAGAGCCGCCGGGTGGAAGAGGTCAGGCGTGACTTCGTGGCCAACGTCAGCCATGAGCTCAAGACCCCGGTGGGCGCGCTCGCGCTGCTCGCCGAGACCGTCGAGGACGCCGCCGATGACCCGGAGGCGGTGCGCCGCTTCGCGGGCCGCATGCGCTATGAGGCGGCGCGGCTCACCAGCCTGGTGAAAGACCTGATCACGCTGTCCAGAATCCAGGCCGCCGAGCCGGTGCCCGACCCCGTCACGGTGGAACTCGACGACGTGGTGAGCGAGGCGCTCGACCGGTGCCGGATGAAGGCAGGGGCCCGCGGTATCGAGCTCGTCGCGGCCACCGAGCGTGGCCTGGCCGTCCTGGGTGACGAGGACCTGCTGGTCACCGCGCTGCGCAACCTGCTGGAGAACGCGGTGGACTACAGCCCCGAGCACACCCGCGTGCTGGTATCCACCAAGCGCGCGGCCGGGGGGATCGTCGAGATAAGCGTCGCGGACCAGGGCATCGGGATCCCGGAGCGGGACAGAGAGCGCATCTTCGAGCGCTTCTACCGGGTGGACCCGGCCAGGTCGCGGGCGACCGGCGGCACCGGGCTCGGGCTGGCCATCGTGAAGCACGTCACCGCCGCGCACGGCGGCAACGTGCGGGTCTGGAGCGAGGTCGGCGCGGGTTCCACCTTCACGCTGCGGCTTCCGCTGCTGCGAACACGAGCCACCGTCACGTCTGGTCAGGCGCAATCCGCGTCGCAACCTTCCAGGGAGGCAGTCAAGTGACACGCGTGCTGGTCGTTGAGGACGAGGAGTCGTTCAGCGACGCACTCTCGTACATGCTCCGTAAGGAGGGTTTCGAGGTCGCTGTCTGTCCCACCGGACCGGATGCGCTCGAGTCGTTCGACCGCAGCGGGGCCGACCTTGTGCTTCTCGATCTGATGCTGCCCGGCCTGCCCGGCAGCGAGGTCTGCCGGACACTCAGGGAGCGGTCGAACGTGCCGGTGATCATGCTCACCGCCAAGGACAGCGAGATCGACAAGGTTGTCGGGCTCGAACTCGGCGCCGACGACTACGTGACCAAGCCGTTCTCGTCCCGTGAGCTGGTCGCCAGGATGCGCGCCGTGCTCCGGCGGCGGGGCGAGGCCGACGAGCAGCCCGCCTCGATCCTGGAGTCCGGCCCGGTCCGGATGGACGTGGACCGGCACGTGGTGACGGCGCGCAGCGAGCAGGTGCAGCTTCCGCTGAAGGAGTTCGAGCTGCTCGAAGTGCTGCTGCGCAACGCGGGCCGGGTGCTCACCCGGATGCAGCTCATCGACCGGGTCTGGGGCGCGGACTACGTGGGCGACACCAAGACGCTGGATGTCCACGTCAAGCGGCTCCGGGCCAAGATCGAGACCGACCCGGCCAACCCCCGCCACATCGTGACGGTCCGTGGCCTCGGCTACAAGTTCGAGCCCGCCGGTTAACCGGCCACGCGGCCCGGCGGGCGCCTGACCCGGCCGGGTCCGCTAGGCGGTCGGGTTGGGCGATGCCGTGGTGCTCGCGGACGGTGAGCCGGTGGCGGGCGGGCTGGTGGGACGCACGCTCGTCTTGCCGGACTTGGTGGCCGTCGCCGTCGCCGTCGGTGACGGGCTTGGTGCGGGTGAGAACGTCGCGTAGTCGTCGCTGCGCGGGAGCACAGGAAGGTTGAGCGTGATGCTGCCGGCGTTGACGAAGGACAGTGTCACCCGCACCGACGAGCCGCCCTGCAGGGCCTGGGTGAGACCGGTCAGGACGATCTCGGGCTTCGGGCCGGTCAGGTAGGCGGCCTGGGAACTGCCCACCCGGATCCCGGCGGCCGGGAGGGTGACCGACCTCGCGACGCCACCCGCCGTGGCGCTGGACAGCGTGTCGGCGGTGGGGTTGTTGTTGTACAACGCGAGGAAGACCCCGGCGGACTGGCCCGCCGGAACCACGGACCCGGACGGCGCGCCCAGCACGAACGCGTCCCGGATTTCGATCCCGTTGATCGTGGCGTCAATGCCGTCGCTCTGTGGGTGGAATGCGAGGGTGGGCGCGTTGTTGCCCGCGTCACACGCCGCCACGGTGGGGATCAGGCCCGCCGCGATGGCCACGATGGCAAGACGGCCCATCGGCGTGATTGCCCGGCGGCTTCGGGTCACTGGATGCTCTCCTCAAGCTCTGTGGCGCTCCACGGCGAGATGCTTCATGGCGCGCGAAATCGAACGACGCTCAGATTAGCGGTTGGCCTGCTCGGGGGGTTCCGGGGGGTCGTCGTCCCCCGGAAACCGCAAAAACCGGTCCCAGGCCCGATCGCGGGGGTCCAGGGGGCCGTCCCCCGGGCGAATACTGCGGGCATCGGCGAAACTCGGCCACGGGCCGCCTGGCCGTACCCGGCCTGGCACCGGCCCGCCGCCAGGTCATCAGGAAGCCGGAGACACGTTCCCCGATTGCGTGGGCGACGTCGCCGTGGACCCGCCGCTGGCGCCCGCCAGCGACCGCAGCCCGGTTCCGACCTTGCGGTCGTTGCCCGGAAGCTGGCGCACGACGTCGCTGACCCTGCCGAAGCGGTCGGCCAGGATCGCGGTCAGCCCGACCGGCATGTAGGTGATGCTGAGCGCGTCGGTGGAGTCGTCCACCACATGACTGGGCTGCTGCTTCGCCTCTATGGCCAGCGCGGATAGCTGGGCCACCGCCCGGCCGGTGCCCACCATGTAGAACCGGACGTGCGCAGCGGCGGCCTGTCCGGCCAGTTGCCGCAGCGCCATCGCACATCCGCAGGCGGCCGGCACCCAGGCCAGCACGGCGGGCACCAGCGTGCGCAGCCCGACTATCTGGCCGTCCACCGTCACCTGTACGTCGGGCAGCGGCCTGGACGGCTGGCTGGGCGGCGGGGGTGAGGGGGTCGTCCTGGTGACGGCCGAGGTGCGGACCGGGGTTGGCGCCGCCTGATGGCCCGCGAGCAAGGTGAGCAGGGTGCCGGACAGCAGCGTCAGGGCAAGGCACCCGGCGACCAGCGGGATGACCATGCCGTGCCGGGTGAACGGCCCGGTGAGCCTGCGGATACGCATCTGCCGCCGCCGGACTCTGAGCTCGCGATGATATGCCTGGACATCACGATCCAGATCCCTGGCATCATCGGGGATCTCGATGTCGACCGGGGGAAGCCCGTACTCATCCCGGCCGGGATCGCTGCTAGGGTCCACGCGCACCTCTTCCGCGTGAGCGGCCGTCTCCCATCCAGTATGTGCCAGCCGCACAGCTCCCGCGCCACCGGATTCACCTAGCCCTGCCCGGCCATCCGGCCTCCTCGGCAACGGCGCTGCGCACACCGGAGATCCGGGCCGGCGGCGGCAGTGCCGGTATGGCGAAAACCACGTTCCCGGGCGGATAGCGGACGTTCCGGACGGATAGCGGATGGCCCGGACACGGGTCCGGAAGTTCTCTCCGCGGAGGGTTTGAAGGGTGCCCGACGGCCATCATCAGCGGCTCGAACGCGTCCGCAAAGCTGCCCGCCGAGCGGTCGAGATGGTGCCGAGATCGCGGCAAGGTGATTGGCGCCAGCCTTTTACTTCACCCAAATATGGTCTCTGACCTGCACTTTCATTTCAGCCGATGCTTTATCGACCGCGCTGCTCGTGGTATCCTGTCTTTCAGCGGAAGGGGTACTTGCCACATGTCTTTCAAGGTCGGCGACACGGTTGTCTACCCCCATCATGGGGCTGCTCGCATCGAAGCTGTCGAGAGCCGCTCGATGAAGGGTGAGGAAAAAACCTATCTGGTCCTCAAGGTCGACAAGGGCGACCTGACGGTGCGTGTGCCGGCGGACAACGCTGAGCTGGTCGGTGTCAGGGACGTGGTCGGGCAGGAAGGCCTGGAGAGGGTCTTCGAAGTGCTCCGGGCCCCGCACACCGAGGAGCCCACTAACTGGTCACGCAGGTACAAGGCCAATCTCGAAAAGCTAGCCTCCGGTGACGTGAACAAGGTGGCCGAGGTCGTCAGGGACCTCTGGCGCAGGGATAAGGAGCGCGGCCTGTCGGCCGGCGAGAAGCGCATGCTCGCCAAGGCACGGCAGATTCTGGTCAGCGAGCTGGCGCTCGCCGAGAAGACCAACGAGGACAAGGCCGAAGCCCTGCTCGACGAGGTGCTGGGCTGCTGATTGCAGCGGCGGCCAACCACGCTGCTTCCCGCCGTTAGCTGCTTTCCCAGCTCGTCGGCCGGTGAGATGGGCGGGTCTGGCTGGTGTGAGGGCGCTATCATCGGGCGGCACAGTTGGCTTGCGTCGTCTTGGTGATGGGCGGCTGTCCAGTTGATGTCTGGGGATATGGTCCCGATCGTGCCCAGGGTGGGCGTTGCTGTCGACGTCCACCCTTTTGGCGTGGGGCGGCCGATGAATCTGGCGGGGTTGTACTGGCCTGGTGAGACCGGGCTCAGCGGGCATTCCGACGGTGACGTTGCGGCGCACGCGGCCTGTGACGCGTTGTTCTCGGCTGCCGGGCTGGGTGACCTTGGCAAGAACGTCGGTACTGACCGGCCGGAATGGGCCGGCGCGGCAGGTGTTTTGTTGCTGCGTGAGGCGGTCAGGATTGTGGCTGCTGCGGGGTTCACGGTTGGGAATGTCGCCATTCAGGTGATTGGAAACTCACCAAGGATCGGTCCCCGGCGCGAGGAAGCGGAGAAGGTGCTGTCCGAAGCGCTGAACGGCGCCCCGGTCAGCCTGTCCGCCACCACCACGGATGGTCTCGGCCTCACCGGTCGCGGCGAGGGCGTGGCGGCCATCGCGGTCGCGCTCGTGTACGCGGCCGGCGTCGCTGGCTAGGGCACCTCGGCAAAACTCACCATGATCACGAAAAGCTGCTAGCGCTGCCATGCCCAAGAAGTCTTCGCGATCATGGAATCGCTGTCACTCGTCGGGGGGCGTGGGGCTGCTGCGCAGCCTGTTGAAGTGTGCGGCTGGTTCAACCGGCTCTGCGTCGGCGTCGCTGGGGTCGTCCCGTTCGGCTGGCTGCCACACTGGCGGCTCAGGCTCGGTGAACGGCTGGGCGACCATCGGGGGACGTCGCACGGCGAACTGTGGCGCCCTGGCGGGGTAAGGATCGGCCGGGCTGGCGACCGGCTCGGAAGCTGAGGCTGCCGGGGCCGGGACGACAGGCTCGGTCCCGGCGCCGGCCGGTCCGGTGCTGGTGGGCTCCGCGCTAGCGGGCTCTGTCCTGGTGAAGTCCGTGCTGGCGGATTCCGTGCTGGTGAAATCCCTGCTGGTGGGGTCCGTGCTGATGGGCCCAGTGCTGGCGGGCTCCGTGCTGGCGGGCTCCGTGCTGGCGGGGTCCGTGCTGGCGGGGTCCGTGCTGGCGGAGTCCGCGCTGACCGGTTCGGTGCTGGCGACGGCGACGGGCTCGGTTGTGACCGGCTCAGCGGCGGCTGGGTTGGAACTGGCGGGTTCGGTCTTGGTGGTCAGAGGCTCGGTTCTTGGGGCTGTGGGCTCGGCCTCGGAGGTGGCAGGCTCGGTTCTTGAGGCTGTGGGCTCGGCCTTGGAGGTGGCAGGTTCGGTTTCGGGGGGGACGGGGTCGGCCTTGGAGGTGACAGGTTCGGTTTCGGGCGAGGCGGGCTCGGCCTTGGGCATGAGGGGTTCGGTTTTGGGAGCAACCAGCTCCGTCTTGGGAACCGCTGGCTTGGTCTTGGTGGCGGCCGGATCCGGCTTCGGGGCTGTCGGCGCCGTCTTGAGAACTGGTTCGGTCTTGGTGGCGACGGGCTCGGGCTGGGGGGTGACGGGCTCCGCTTTCGGAGCTACTCGCTCCGTTTTGGTGATCGGTTCTGTCTTCGGGCCGGCCGGTTCGGTTTTGGCCGGTGGATTGAGCCTGGTGACCGGTGCCGTTGCTGCCCCGGTGGTCAGGGCGGCCTGGCCTCGTTCGGGACGGGTGGCGGGCTTGTCGGCCAGCAGGACGCTCAGTGGTACCTGGGTGGGCTGCGCGCCGTTTTCCGGGCGGCCGTTTGACGTGGGGCTGGCTGCCGCCGTGCGCCTGGTGGGCAGGGCCTGGCGGGCCATCGCATACAGCAGGGTGAATCCGATCAGCACAACAGCCCAGGGCACCGCCGCGACGGTCGCCTCGGTGGGCCGCTTGGGCAATACGATCGACATGGCATGAATGGCATCCGCCGCCGCGACCGCGCCGAGGATGACCAGGATTGCCAGCCAGGCGTAAGCCCGCAATGCGCCGCGCAGCGAGAGTGCCGCGACGGCTGCGACGGCAAACACCGCGTCGAAAATCCAGGGATAGAACCTGGCGTAATGCGCGGTGACCCCGGCGGTTAGCACCATGTCGCGCACGCCCGTGTAGGACACGACGAACGCACCCGCCGTGATGGCGAGCACACAGGTGACCGCCGCGATCAGTGCGGCAATGCGGAGGCCACGACGGGCGGACGGAGGGAGGTAGGCGTTCACTGCGGTGCCAAACGCAGCGACCCGGTCATTTTTCTCATGGCAGGGCAAGGCTACGCCGTCGGCCGATAGCAGGGAATACAGCGACACGCCTCGCGGTACAAATCGGTCCGCGAATGTCATCGAGGCCCCTGTATGGCCGCTGAAAGAAGTCACGGCGGCACGCCCCGTGAGGGCTCTTCAAGACCGGCCAGCACGGCGTGAATGCGGCACGGTGCCGGTGGCCCCACGGCGGCCGGAACGGGTTGCTTGAAGAACCCGAACCTCTGAATAAGGCACGCGGCAGCCCGCAGAACAAGGCGGTACCCGGGAAGATGGCGACGATCACGGTTGCCTGGGAACCAGGCGACCCGGAAGCGGGCACAGGCAGGGCGCCGTCATCCCGTAGCCTGTGCAACGTGAAACTGCGCCTGCACGACACCGCCACCAGGGTGGTCCGGGAATTCTGCCCCCTCGTCCCAGGGAAGGCGTCCCTGTACCTGTGTGGCGCCACGGTGCAGGCGCCACCGCACATCGGCCATCTCCGGTCGGGGATCAGTTTCGACATCCTGGCCCGGTGGCTGCGGGCCAGCGGATATCAGGTCACGCTCTGCCGGAACGTCACCGACATCGACGACAAGATCCTCCGGGTCGCCGAACGCGACGGCGTCCCCTGGTGGGCGGTGGCCGAACGGAATCTGCGGGCCTTCACCCACGCCTATGACGCGCTCGGCTGCTCGCCGTCCGATGTGGAGCCCCGGGCCACCGGCCACATCCCCGAGATGATCGTGCTGATGCGGCGGCTGATCGAGCGTGGTCACGCTTACCCGGCCGAGGGTGACGTGTACTTCGATGTCAAGTCGTATCCGGATTACGGTGCGCTGTCCGGTCAGCGGCTGGACCAAATGCGCGCGGCCGACGATTCCAGCTCCCCGGGCAAGCGGGATCCACGCGACTTCGCGCTGTGGAAGTCCGCGCTCCCGGGCCAGCCATACTGGGAGACGCCATGGGGTCCCGGCCGGCCAGGCTGGCACCTGGAGTGCTCGGCGATGGCCATCAAATATCTCGGCGAGACGTTTGACATTCATGGCGGCGGCCTGGATCTGGTGTTCCCGCATCATGAAAATGAGATCGCACAATCGCGCGCCGCCGGATATGAGTTCGCCAGATACTGGATGCACAATGGCCTTCTCGGAGTGGCCGGCGAAAAGATGAGCAAGTCGCTCGGTAACTCCATGCTCGTCAGCGAGATGCTGCGCCGCGTCCGTCCGGCCGAACTTCGCTACTATCTGAGCTCGGCGCATTATCGTTCGATGCTTGAATTCTCCTGGGACGCGCTGGCCGAAGCGGCGGCAGCCTACCAGCGGATCGAGGGTTTCGTGACCCGGGCCGCCGAGGTCTGCGCCCCCCTGGCGGAGCAAGATCAGTCTCCGGCCAAGGCAGATGACCTGCCGTCGGCCTTCGCCGACGCGCTGAACGAAGACCTGGGGGTTCCGCAAGCGCTGGCCGCCGTCCATACCGAGCTGAGGAAGGGCAACAACGCCCTGGCCGCCGGCGACCTCCCCGCCACCGCCGCAGCCGCGAGCCAGGTCCGGGCCATGCTGGCCGTGCTGGGCCTGGATCCGCTGGCGGGCCAGTGGAGCACCAGGGGGCGCGACGGCGAGCTGCGCGGTGTGGTCGACGCGCTTGTCCAGGTCGCGCTCACCCAGCGGCAGGCGGCCCGCGAGCGCAGGGACTACCAGGCCGCCGACGCCATCAGAGAAGATCTGCGGGCGGCCGGCGTGCTCATCGAGGACACCCCGCAAGGACCGCGCTGGGAGCTGAAACGATGACCCCCGCAGGCGACAGCGGCCGTGGCCAGCCCCGGGCAGGCCGTGGCGGAGTCACCAAAAAAGGAAAGCCGCGCTCCGGGACCGGCGGCCACGGTAAGCGCCGCCTGGAAGGCAAGGGCCCCACCCCACCCGCGCACATGCGCCCAGGCCACCCCGCGCAGCGCCGCAGCGCCCAGCAGGCAGCCGCAGCCGCCAGACCCGGCCAGGGCGGCCGGGCCGCCCAGCCCGACGGCACCGCCAAGCCCCGGCGCGCCGACGGCCCCGAAATGGTGGCGGGCCGCAACGCCGTCGTCGAAGCCCTGCGCGCCCACGTCCCAGGCACGGCTCTGTACCTCGCCCACCGCACCGAAGCCGACGACCGCATCCGGGCAGCCATCAAGCTCGCCACCGACGCCGGCCTGGCCGTACTCGAAACCGGCCGCACCGAACTGGACCGGCTCACCCAGGGAGCGGTACACCAGGGCTTGGCGCTGCGGATACGCCCCTACCAGTACGCTCACCCCGACGACCTGGTCGCCCGGGCCACCGACGCCGCCCAGCTCCCGTTGATCGTCGCCCTCGACGGCGTCACCGACCCCCGCAACCTGGGTGCCATCGTCCGCTCGGTCGCAGCCTTCGGCGGTCACGGCGTACTGATCCCCGGCCGCCGCACGGCGGGTGTGACCGCCGGCGCCTGGAAAGCCTCGGCAGGCACCCTGGCCAGAACCCCCGTAGCCCAGGCCGCCAACCTCGCCCGGACGCTGGCCAGCTATCAGCAGGCGGGCTTGTTCGCCGTCGGCCTGGCCGCCGACGGCGGCACCGACATCGGGGATCTCGAGATCGCGGACACCCCGCTGGTCCTCGTCGTAGGTTCGGAAGGAAAAGGCCTGTCTCGCGTCGTGACGGAGCAATGCGACCTGCTGGTCCGCATCCCCATCGCCGCCGAGTCACTCAACGCCAGCGTCGCGGCCGGTATCGCCCTGCACGAGGTCGCCCGCCGCCGCGTCAGCCCAGCCCGCTGACCAGGCCGCCCGCACCGCGACAGACTCGCAGCCTGGCCGAGTCGGCTACGATGGCGCCTGCCTCTCATTCCCACGCCGGTGTAGCTCAGCAGGCAGAGCAACGGTCTTGTAAACCGTAGGTCAGGGGTTCGATTCCCCTCGCCGGCTCGCGACGTGTGTGTTCCTGGGACGCCGCCGTCTGAGTGCTCGGGTCCCCGGTCCGGGGACCGGGCCCGGGTGCGGTTCGTTCGCTCCTTGCTGTCTTGAGCCGGCACCTCCCGTACGGGGAGGCGGATAACGTTGACGAATGCACAGGGCAAGGGTCAGCGTGGGGCTCTGCGGCAGCCTGGTGGCTGGCGCGCTGCTGGGCGTGGCCGGGGTGACCGCCGCGCTTGCCGGGCCGGGGCACGGCGCTACGCCGGTCAGGGCGGCGGCACCGGTGCGGGACCTGGCGGCCGGGCATCCGGTTGTCTTCGTGGGGATTGCGGGGCTGTTGTGGAGCGACATATCGGCTACCGCGACGCCCGCGCTCTGGCGGCTGGCCGGGGCGGGGTCGGATGGGAACCTGGTCGTGCACGCGGTCCAGGCGCTCACCTGTCCGGCCGACGGATGGCTCACGCTCAACGCTGGTGCCCGGGCGATGGCGCCGCGGCCCGCTTCTGGGCGGTGCCCGGGACTGCCGTCCGTTGTTCCTGGTGCGGGCGGGCCGGCGGAGGTGCCGGCCATGCGGTCGCTGGTCGCTTACAACCAGCAGTTTCATTACAACCCGAACTGGGGGCTGCTGGCCGGGGCGGCGGGGCCGGGGAACTGTGCGACCGCCATCGGGCCGGGGGCGGCACTCGCCTTGGCGAACAGGGCAGGACGCGTCGGGGGCTACCTGCCGGCCACACCGGCCTCCCTCCGTAATGGAGCATCTTTCTCTCAATGCCCGCTGACGGTGGTGGATCTGGGCACGGTGCCAGCCAGCCACGGACGGCAAGCGGCGGTGCGCGCCGACGATGCCGCGGTGGGGCGGATCCGGAGCGAGCTGCCGCCGGGGGCGACCCTGGTGGTGGCCGCGCTGGCCGACGGGGTCACGGCACATCTGCACCCCATCATCGTGGACGGGCCGGGCTTCGGGTCCGGGCTGCTCGGCTCCGCCGCAACCCGGCAGCCGGGGCTGGTCACGCTCACCGACCTGACACCGACGCTGCTGCGCTGGAACGGTGTGCCTGTCCCGTCCGATGCGATCGGGTCGCAGCTCACCAGGGCGGACCGGGGCAGTCTCGGCCCGGCGGTCCGGGGCCTGATCGGGCAGGACACCGCCGCCCAGGTGTACCGGGGGACGTTCGGCTGGTTCTTCGCCGTTTACGGGGTGGCGGATGCGCTGGTCATGGCCGGGATCGGGCTGCTGCTGCGGGGCGGGCAGCCGGAGCGGCGGCGGCGCAGGGCGCAGCTGTGGCGGGTGGCCGCGGTGTTCGCCTGCGCGGTGCCGGTGGGTTCGTTCCTGGCCAGCGTCGTGCCGTGGTGGCTGCTGTCGCATCCCGCCGTGTGGCTGTACGGGCTGACCGCCGCCTGGGCGCTGGCCGCCGGTGCGGTGGCGCTGGCCGGGCCGTGGCGGCGGGATCCGCTGGGTCCGCTGGGGGTGGTGAGCTTCCTTACGGTGGCGGTGATCGCCGTCGATATCGCGACCGGGTCGCGGCTGCAGCTTGGCACGCCGTTCGGGCTGTCCGTCGTGGTGGCCGGGCGGTACTACGGGATCGGCAACAACGCCATCGTCATCTACGCGGCGGCCGGGCTGCTGGCCGCCGGGTGGGTGGGCATGCTGATGCTGCGCCGCGGCCAGGGGTCGGTCCGGGCGGCGCTGGCGGCGACCGCCGTGGTGGCGCTGGTCGTGGTGGCGGTGGCTGGGTGGCCGGGGTTCGGCGCCAAGGTCGGCGGGACGTTCGCGATGGTGCCCGGGTTCCTGATCATCATGATGGGGGTGGCCGGGGTCCGGATGACCACGCGCCGGGTCGCCGTCGCGATCGTCTGCGGTGCCGCGGTGGTGGTCCTGTTCGCGCTGGTCAACTATCTCGCGCCGAGCACCGGGCAGTCCGACATCGGCGGGTTCTTCGGCCAGGTGCTGCACGGCGGCGCGGGTGGCACGCTGTCCCGCAAGATCGGGTCCAACGTCGGGTCGCTGACCACGAGCTACTACGCCCTGATCGTGCCGCCGGTGGTCGTGCTGGCCGGGCTGATGCTGCTGCGGCCGTCCTGGTTCGCGATCAAGACCCTGCCGCGGGCCTGGGCCAACCGGCCGCTGCTGCGGGTCATCCTGGCCGCGATCTGGCTGGTGGCGGTGTTGTGCTGGTTCGCCGAGGATTCGGGGGTCACGGTGGTCGCCTCGGGCCTGCCGTTCACCCTGCCGCTGGCCATCGGGGCGGCGGCGGCCGCCTGTACCGGGACCAGGACCCCGGGCGACGCGGTCGCGGCTCATCCGGAACGTCAAGCTATCTTGTGAACCAGCCGATGAGCCGTCAGCCAGCCCCCAGGGAGCGTGCGTGCTGTACAAGCTGTCGAGAGCGCTGTCCGGGCCGCTGCTCAAGGCGTGGGCGCGGCCACGGGTAACCGGTGCCGAGCACATCCCCGAGTCCGGCGGCGCCATCATCGCCTCCAACCACCTGTCCATCGTCGACTCGATCTACCTGCCGCTGATGCTGGCCAGGCCGGTGACCTTCGCCGCCAAGTCGGAATACTTCACCGGGACCAGGCCCATCGACCGGATCACCGGGGCCTACCTGCGGGCGACCAAGCAGCTCGCGGTGGACAGGACCGGGCCGCGCGCCGCCCACGACATGCTGCAGGCCGCGCTGGACCTGCTGCGCCGGGGCCAGCTCTTCGGCATCTACCCGGAGGGCACCAGATCGCCGGACGGGCGGCTGTACCGGGGCAGGATCGGCGTGGGCTGGCTGGCCCTCAACTCGGGGCTGCCGGTCATCCCGGTGGCCATGAAGGGGACCGATCACGTGCTCCCGCCCGGGCACATCGTCCCGCATCCGGCCCGCATCGAGATCATCATCGGCAAGCCGCTGACGTTCGGTCCCGAGTACCGGCGCGGACCGGAAGCCAAGGCCCGCCGCGTGGTCACCGACGAGGTGATGCAGGCCATCCAGGCGCTGTCCGGCCAGGAGTACGTGGCCGTGTACGCGAGCACGCGCAAGGAGGAACTGGCGGCGGCCAACGGCAGCGCCGCGCGCTGAGGCGCCCCGGGCGCTGCCGTCGGCCTGGCGTGTGCTAGGAGGCGGCCGGGGTGACGGTCAGCCGGACGTGTGCGCCCGGCGGCAGGCCGAGCCGCTCGGCGGCGTCACCGGCGTTGACCGCCAGCGAGATCAGGCCCGCGCTGTCGGTGTAGGCGACCAGCTCGCCTGGTGCCACCGAGGCGAAGGTCTCCAGGTAGGGCAGGGTGAGCTGGCGGCGCCCGCAGCGCACCACCACGGTGGACCCCAGCCCGATCCCCATCCGGCCGGCCTCGGAGGCGGCGATGGAGAGCTGGACGTTGCCGAACCGGTCCACCGACATCACCTCGCCCTCGGCCTCGCCGTCGTGCACCCGGCTGGTCGGTGCGGGCAGGCTGACCAGGTCGGCGGGGTCGATCTTGTCCCCCACCGAGCTGATGTCCGTGCCCTTGGCCAGGTGCGCGGCCACCGGGGTGAAGATGTCCCGGCCGTGGAAGGTGGCGGACACCGGGTGCAGCCACAGTTCGCCGTTGGTGAGCTGGTAGGCGTCGGTGGTGCCGCCGGCCGCGGCGACCGCCCAGGACAGCAGGCCGTTGTCCGGCCCGATGAAGATCCCCCCCGGAGCGCGGATGGCAACCGCCCGGCGGGCCGTGCCCACGCCGGGGTCGACGACCGCGACGTGCACTCCGGACGGCAGGTACGGGATCGTCTGCGCGAGCACGGCGGCGCCGCGTCTGACATCGCCCGGCGGCACCAGGTGTGTGATGTCGATGATCGGGATCCCTGGTGCGATCCGGGAGGCCACCCCATGGCAGGCGGCGACGAACCCATCCTCCAGGCCGTAGTCGGTGAGAAACGTCAGGCAATCAAATGAGGCCACGAAGGGTGAGCGTACGTGGTCGGCGGCCCCGCGCATAGACCACTTAACATGGTTTTGCAGAGCGAACCTGCGGAGGTGGCATGGCGGCGCTACAGGAGCGCGACATGCGCATCCTTGCTTTCGAGCGCCGCACCTGGCCCAGCCCGGGGGCGAAGGAGCTGGAAATCAGGGAGAGTTTCGCCATCTCGGCCACGCGCTACTACCAGTTGCTCAACGAGCTGATCGACCGGCCCGAGGCGGCGGCGTTCGACCCCGTCCTGATCAAACGGCTGAGAGCCCGGCGGTCCCGGCGGGCGAGACGGCGCTCGGTACGCCCGGCGGACTCCGGTGAGCCCGGCTGACGGCCCGGCCGGCGGGCCGGCCGGGTTCCTGCCGCACACGGCCGCGGGCCGGGCCGGGCTGGCGGCGCTGCTGGCCGGTCCTGAGCATGCCCTGATCGGCCTGGATTTCGACGGTACGCTCTCGCCGATCGTGGCCCACCCGGCGGATGCCAGGGCGCATCCGGGCGCTGTCACGGCGCTGCGGGCGCTGGCAGGCCGGGTCGGCACGCTCGCGGTCATCACCGGCCGCCCGGCGGCCAAGGCCGTCGAGTACGGCGGGCTGGGCGACGTGCCAGGCCTGGTCGTGTTCGGTCACTACGGCTTCGAGCGGTGGTGCGGCGGCAAACTGGCCACGCGGCCCGCCGAGCCCGGTGTGGTGGCCGCCAGGGAGCGGCTGCCCGGCATCCTCGCCGCCGTCGGCGCGCCGCCCGGTACCTGGACCGAGGACAAGGGGCACGCAGTCGCCGTGCACACCAGGCGGACCGCCGACCCGGACGCGGCGCTGCGCCTGCTGCGCCCCGCGCTCGACCGGCTCGCCACGGCGGAAGGCCTGATGGCGCAGCCGGGACGGATGGTCATCGAGCTGCGGCCGCCCGGGATGGACAAGGGACAGGTGCTGAAGGAGCTTGCCGCCGAACGGGCCGCGCGAGCCGTGCTGTTCGGCGGCGACGACATCGGGGACCTGCCCGCGTTCGCCGCCGTGGACGAACTGCGCGGTCAGGGCATCCCCGCAGTGGCGGTGTGCAGCGGGTCCGCCGAGGTGACCGAGCTCGCTTCGGCGAGCGACCTGGTGGTGGACGGGCCGGACGGCATGGTCGCGCTGCTCGGCTGGATCGCCGGCCGGCTGGGCTGAGCCGGGCTGGTGGCCTGAGCCGGGCTGCCCCGGCTGGGCTGAGCCGGGCTGGTGGGCTGAGCCGGGTTCAGCCGAGGGCGCTGAGCTGGCTGGCCAGCCACTGGGCCGGCGGCAGGGCGGCGCCGGCCTTGCCGAGAGCGGCGCACCGGCGGTCGCGCTCGGTCTGCGGCATGGTCAGGCCCTCGTACATGGCCTGCGCGGTCGCGGTCACGTCGTAGGGGTTGACCACCAGCGCGTCGCCGCCCAGTTCGGCGCAGGCGCCGGCTTCCCTGGACAGGACCAGGGCGCAGCCCCGGTCCGACACGATCGGGGCCTCCTTGGCGACCAGGTTCATGCCGTCGCGGATGGGGTTCACCACGATCACGTCGGCCATCCGGTACGCCGCGAGCGACCTGGCGTAATCGTCCTTCACCTCCAGAATCAGCGGATCCCAGCCCGGCGTGCCGAACTCCTCGTTGATTTCCTCGGCGATCCGCTGCACGCTGCCGGTGTAGGCGCGGTACTCGGGCAGGTCGTGCCTGGACGGGTAGGCGAAGGCCAGGTGGGTGACCTCGCCGTGCAGTTCCGGGTGGGTGGACAGCAGCTCGCGGTAGGCGGCCAGGCCGCGGACGATGTTCTTGGACAGTTCCGTCCGGTCGACCCGGACGATCAGCTTCCTGCCCTTGGTGGCCTCGGTCAGCGCCTCGACATGGGCTTCCACATCTGCCGCCCTGGACCGGTGCCGGAGGTCGGCGGCGTCGACACCGAGCGGGTGCACGCCGACGGTGCAGACGTGGTCCTGGTATCTGACCTGGCGCGCGGCCCGGTCCACCTCGGCGCCGAGCACGTCCTCGCAGCAGTCCAGGAAGGCGCCGGCCCAGCGGGCGGCCAGGAACCCCGCGTGATCGGCGCCGAGGATTCCCTCGAGCAGTTCCCTGGCCACCGGGCCGGGCAGTATCCGGAAGTAGTCCGGCGGCGCCCAGGGCGTGTGGGAGAAGTGCGTGATCTGGGTGCCGGGGCGCAGCCTGGCCAGCATGGCGGGCACCAGGGCGAGATGATAGTCCTGCACCATGGCGCGCACGCCGGCCCCCGCCACGCTCTCGGCGAGTGCCAGCGCGAACGCGGTGTTGTACTCCCGGTACGCGGCCCATTGGCTGGCGAACCCGGCGTCGAACGCGGGCTTGTTCGGGGTGTCGTACAGCAGGTGGCTGATGAACCACAGGGTGGAGTTCGCCACCGAGTTGTAGGCCGCGGCGAAGGTGCCCGGCGGGATGTCCAGCATCTGGACCTGGGCGGCCGTGTCGTGGCCGTCCAGGTCGAGCCTGCCGCCGGGGGCGCGCCGCGCGGCCGCCCGGTCGGCGTCACTCATCGCGGCGCAGATCCACAGCAGGTCGGCCGAGTCCGCCACCGCGGCCAGCCCGGACACCAGGCCACCGCCGCCGCGCCTGGCGGTCAGGGTTCCGTCGGCGTCCTGGCCGAACGACATGGGACCGCGGTTCGAGGCCACCAGAAGCCTGCCCACGTTAAGGCTGCCTTGCTCGTTCATCGTCCGCCAGGTTAGTGGGTGGGCCTTCGACGGCCCGATGCCGGATCGGTTCCCAGCCAAGACCATCGGTTAAACTGCTGCCTGCGACAACTGAATACCGCTCATCCAGAGGGGTGGAGGGATCGGCCCTGTGAAGCCCCGGCAACCATCGCGGACGCGTGTTCTCGTTTTCCCTGTGGGGCTTCCCGTCTGAAGAAGCCAGCGCGGAAGAAGCCAGCACTGACGAGGCCGGGAGCGTTGTGCAAACCGCATCGTGAGTGCAGGCCCGGAGGGTCTGCACGAGTGATCGGGCCAGGTCAGCGGACAGCAACCAGGCTGGACAATTTGCATAACGCGACTTCCTCATAGAACACAGCACGCGACAGGTGCCAAGTCCGGCCCGCGGCCAAGGTGGTCGCTGGGAAAGATGAGGAAGTGAGGCCTCGTCACCGTGAGTACCACCCCGTCAACCCTGCCGGCGTTCGGCCATGCCACCGGGCTGGTCTGCCGCGAGTGCGGCTACACGTGCGATATCGGCCCGCACTATGCGTGCCTGGAGTGCTTCGGCCCGCTCGAGGTCAGCTACAACTTCCCGGCGCTGACCAGGGCCGATATCGAGGCTGGCCCGCAGAGCATGTGGCGTTACGCCAGCCTGCTGCCGGTGCGCCCCGACATCGCTGCGGCCGGAGGCAATCAGCCGGGCTGGACCCGGCTGTTCCGCGCGGACAACCTGGCCGCGGCGCTCGGAATGCGCCGCCTGTGGATCAAGGACGAGCGCGGCAACCCTACGCATTCGTTCAAGGACCGGGTGGTTGCCGTCGCCCTGGCCGCCGCCACCGAGATGGGCTTCAAGGTGCTCGCCTGCCCCTCCACGGGCAACCTGGCCAACGCCGTGGCGGCCGCCGCGGCGAAAGCGGGCATCCGCTCCGTCGTGCTTGTGCCCGCCAACCTGGAACCGCAGAAGATCATCATGACCGCCGTCTACGGCGGCACGCTGGTCACCGTGGACGGCACCTACGACGACGTCAACCGGCTCGCCTCCGAGCTGGCCGGGGAGTACGAGGACTGGGCGTTCGTCAACGTCAACGTCCGGCCGTACTACGCCGAGGGCTCCAAGACCCTCGGCTTCGAGATAGCCGAGCAACTCGGCTGGCGGCTGCCGCAGCAGATCGTCGTGCCCATCGCGTCCGGCGCCCAGCTCGTCAAGATCGACAAGGGCTTCCGTGAGCTGGCCGGCCTCGGGCTGGTCGAGCGGGACGACTGGCGGGTGTTCGGCGCGCAGGCGAGCGGCTGCGCTCCGGTGGCCGCCGCGTTCGAGGCGGGACAGGACGTGGTCCGGCCGGTCCGGCCGGACACGATCGCGAAGTCGCTTGCCATCGGCGACCCGGCGGACGGGCCTTACGCACTGGACGCGGTGCGCCGGACCGGCGGCGCGATCACCGGCGTCAGCGACGAGGAGATCATCGATTCGATCGGGCTGCTGGCGGCGACCGAGGGAATCTTCGGGGAGACCGCCGGCGGGGTCGTCCTGGGCGTGCTGCGCAAGCTGCTCGCGGCCGGCCGGATCGACCCGGACGCGGAGACCGTCATCATCAATTCGGGCGATGGCCTGAAGACGCTGAACGCGGTCCCAGCCTCGGCACAGCCCCCCGCCGCTATCCGGCCGACTCTGGCTGCCTTCGAGGCGGCAGGGCTGGGTTGAGCGGCCTTTCGCGGCCGCTGCGACCACCTGGTGGGGCGTGGGTACCGCGTTGGCTATCCGGCTGGTCCCTCCCCGCAGGGCTCGGTTGAGCGGCCTCGGGGCTCGTTCGAATCTTCCGGTTATGTTCCAATTTGTCGCTATTGGCGGTGACTAGCTGGACGGTTGTGATTCCTGCGATTCCGGCGGCATGTGAGGATCCTCGCGAGTTCTATCGTCGAGTATCCGTTTCCAGTCGGTCACCACACAGGGTAAGGTCGTGTCCGGTCGCTGTGGGTTCCGCGGACGTGCTCGGTTCTGCCAGGCATGTCCGCTTCCTGCTCCGCGGCCAACGGGCTTCGCCGATTATGACGACGCCTGGCAGGCAGAGCACAGTTTAGGGAGTTGTTGGGAATGGCTCAGGGCACCGTCAAGTGGTTCAACGCGGATAAGGGCTACGGCTTCATCGCGGTCGACGGTGGCAGGGACGTCTTCGTCCACTTCTCAGCCATCCAGTCGGATGGCTACCGCACCCTTGAGGAGGGACAGCGGGTCGAGTTCGAGATCACGCAGAGCGACCGGGGTCCGCAGGCGGACGCCGTCCGTACTCTGTGAGGCGTCGTCGTAACATCTAGCGGCCCGGCTCAGTCAACGGACTTAGCCGGGCCCCCTATATGAGCCCTGTTCACTAGACGATTTTCGTAGGCGGGTTGACCGGCGGTCATGTTACGCAGTCGGAACGTTGTGGATAGGTCTCAACCTCCGGGTTTTCGCTCGGTGTGGGTCAGCACGCCCGGATCTTTACGCTGTCCGGTGGCAGCCGAACGCTGCCTCGGTGGTGTCTTGCGGAGCTGGTGTGTTCTTACCGCCATGCCTCGTTCCGGGCTTCGCTCTCCGGCCTGTCCCGGCCGGGCGAGCGCTCTTTGTACGGTGGCAACTGTCGCGCTGCCCAGGCACTTCCTCAGGTCATCGGCGTCCGGCTTGCACTCTCACCCTTAGAGTGCTAAACAGGTCGTTGGCACTCTCACCCCGAGAGTGACAACGCTACGGGTGTGATCGGGGCGATGAGGCTCACTCCAGCGGCAGGAAGGGACTGCCTGCGGAGAGGGCCGGCCGTCGCGGGCGTCGGCTCGATTCGTACCTAAGGCCGCAAAGTTCCGGAGGACTGGAGCACATGGCAGCGAAGATGATCGCGTTTGACGAGGACGCCAGGCGTGGCCTCGAACGCGGCATGAACCAGCTCGCCGACGCCGTGAAGGTAACTCTCGGCCCCAAGGGCCGTAACGTGGTTCTCGAGAAGAAGTGGGGCGCTCCCACGATCACCAACGATGGTGTGTCCATCGCCAAGGAGATCGAGCTCGAGGACCCGTGGGAGAAGATCGGCGCCGAGCTGGTCAAGGAAGTCGCGAAGAAGACGGACGACGTCGCCGGTGATGGCACCACGACGGCGACCGTTCTGGCGCAGGCGCTGGTCCGCGAGGGCCTGCGCAATGTTGCGGCGGGCGCGAACCCGATGTCGCTCAAGCGCGGCATCGAGGCGGCCGTCGAGCGGGTGAGCGAGGAGTTGTCCAAGCTCGCTAAGGATGTGGAGACTAAGGAGCAGATCGCTTCGACCGCCTCCATCTCGGCCGGTGACACGGCCATCGGCGAGATGATCGCCGAGGCGATGGACAAGGTGGGCAAGGAAGGTGTCATCACCGTCGAGGAGAGCAACACCTTCGGGCTCGAACTGGAGCTCACCGAGGGCATGCGCTTCGACAAGGGTTACATCGCGCCCTACTTCGTCACCGACCCCGAGCGTCTGGAGGCCGTCCTCGAGGACCCGTACATCCTCGTGGTCAACTCCAAGATCTCGGCCAACAAGGACCTGCTGCCGCTGCTGGACAAGGTGGTGCAGTCCGGCAAGCCGCTCGCGGTGATCGCGGAGGACGTCGAGGGCGAGGCCCTGGCGACCCTGATCGTGAACAAGATGCGCGGCCTGTTCAAGTCGGTCGCGGTCAAGGCCCCCGGCTTCGGTGACCGGCGCAAGGCCATGCTCGGCGACATCGCGATCCTGGTCGGCGGCCAGGTCATCAGCGAGGAACTCGGTCTGAAGCTGGAGAACGCCGACCTCGACCTGCTCGGCAAGGCCCGCAAGGTCGTCGTCACCAAGGACGAGACGACGATCGTGGATGGTGCCGGTGACGCGGAGCAGATCGCGGGCCGGGTCAACCAGATCCGCACCGAGATCGACAACACCGACTCCGACTACGACCGCGAGAAGCTGCAGGAGCGGCTGGCCAAGCTGGCCGGCGGCGTCGCCGTCATCAAGGCGGGTGCGGCCACCGAGGTCGAGCTGAAGGAGCGCAAGCACCGCATCGAGGACGCGGTGCGCAACGCCAAGGCAGCGGTCGAGGAGGGTGTCGTCGCCGGTGGCGGCGTGGCCCTGCTGCAGGCCGGCACCAACGCCTTCAAGAAGCTGGA
>DATGGU010000076.1:0-222052 GCA_035308365.1 Streptosporangiaceae bacterium | reverse complement strand
CCGCCCGGCGAGGACCGCGGATACACCCCGGTGAAGATGTCGGCCACCCCGACGCTCCCCGGCGGGACGGCGGTGCGCGGGCTGGCCCGGCGCGGGACGGCCAGTTCCTCACCCAGGCCGGTGAGGTAGGCGAAGCCCGGCGCGAACCCGCAGAAGGCCACCCGGTATTCCGCCTGTGCGTGCATCCGGGCCGCTTCCCGCTCGCTCACCCGCCAGGTCGCGGCGACCGCGGCCAGGTCCGGGCCGGTGTAGCTGCACGGGATCTCCACGACCGGCCCGTCCTGCCCGGCCGCCGGTGGCACGGTCCAGCCGCGCAGGTCCTGCTCGACGGCGGGCCGGTCGCTCACCCCGTCCAGCAGGATGGTGCGGGCGGCGGGGACCACATCGGTCAGCGAGGGCGCCCAGCCCAGTGCCCGCCTGCGCTCGATCTCCGCGTACAGCGAGAGCACGGCCGCGAGATCGCCGAGCTCGACCAGGAGGGCCGAGCGGCCCACCGGGAGGAACCTCATCCGCGCACCTCCTGGTACCCATTCTCGCTGAACCGGTGACGGCCCGGGGATGATGAATGAACCGGCCGCGAGTGAAGGGGTGGCGGGCATGACGGACGATATTGGCTCCATCGACCTGAACAGCGACATGGGCGAGGGCTTCGGCGCCTACCGGATGGGCCCGGATGCGGAACTGCTTGAGCTGGTCACCAGCGCCAGCATCGCCTGCGGCTTTCACGCCGGCGATCCCCGGATCATGGACGCCACCGTGCGGCGGGCGGCCGAACGGGGGGTCGCGGTCGGCGCGCACGTGTCCTACCCCGACCTGGCCGGCTTCGGCCGCCGCCAGCTCAAGGTCAGCGCGGACGAGCTGACCACCGACACGCTGTACCAGATCGGCGCGCTGGACGCGTTCTGCCGCAGGCACGGAACTTCGGTCCGCTACGTGAAGGCGCACGGGGCGCTGTACAACGACCTGGCCGGCGACGAGACGCTGGCCGCCGCCCTGGCCGAGGCCGTGCTGGCCTACGACCCGGGCCTGGCCGTGCTGGTGCTGGCCGGCTCCCCGGCGGCCGGGGTCATCGGCGGCCGGGGCATCCGGGTGGCCGGCGAGGGTTTCGCCGACCGCGCCTACCGGCCGGACGGCCGCCTGGTGTCCCGCCGCGAGCCGGGCGCCGTGCTCACCGACCAGGCCGAGGTGGCCCGGCGCGGAGCGGCCATCGCCGCCGGGCAGCCCATCACCGCCATTGACGGCACCGAGCTGGTCGTCCGCGCGGACTCGATCTGCGTGCACGGCGACACCGCCGGAGCCGTCGCCCTGGCCACCGCCCTGCGCGAGTCCCTGACCGAGTCCGGCATCCACTGCCGGTCGTTCACTCGGCCAGCCGGGCTCTGATTCCAGCCCAGAGCCCAACCGGTGTCATCTTGACTGTGCTTCGCATCCCCGATCACTCATGACACGATGGGCCGATGCAAGTCCTGCGCACCCCTGACGAGCGGTTCGCCAGCCTGCCGGATTTCGGCTACGAGCCGCGTTACGCACAGGCCGGTGACCTGCGGATGGCCTATGTGGAGAGCGGGCCGGCCGACGGCGAACCGGTGCTGCTGCTGCACGGCGAGCCGAGCTGGTCGTTCCTCTACCGGCACGTGATGCCGGTGCTCGCGGCCGCCGGGCTGCGGGCCATCGCCGCCGACCTGCCGGGCTTCGGCCGGTCGGACAAGCCGTCCGAGATCGGTGACTACAGCTTCGCGAAGCTGGTCGAGTGGGTCAGGGCGTTCGCCTTCGACAGCCTGGACCTGCGCGGGGTGACCCTGGTCGGGCAGGACTGGGGTGGCCTGATCGGCCTGCGCCTGGTCGCCGAGCACCCGGACAGGTTCGCCCGCGTGGTCGCGGCCAACACCGGGCTGCCCACCGGCGACCAGCAGATGCCCGAGGTCTGGCTGCGGTTCCGCGAGGTGGTGCGCACCGCGCCCACCCTGGACGTGGCCCGGCTGGTCCAGTCCGGCTGCAAGACCGCCCTGTCCGCCGAGGTGCTGGCCGCCTACGAGGCCCCGTTCCCAGACCCCAGCTACATGGCCGCCGTCCGCGCCATGCCCAACCTGGTGCCCACCAGCCGCGACGACCCGGCCGCTCCGGCCAACCGCGCGGCCTGGGAGAAGCTGGTCACCTGGACCAAGCCCTTCCTGGTCGCGTTCAGCGACTCCGACCCCATCACCGCCGCCATGGCGCCCATCCTCAAGAAGATCATCCCCGGCGCCGCGGGCCTCGATCATCCCGTCATCGAGAACGCCGGCCACTTCCTCCAGGAAGACGCCGGCCAGCGCCTGGGCACCGTGATCGCCGACTTCATCCGCAGCCATCCAAGGGCCGACTGATCGCTGCTCCTGGGGGAGGATGCGGCGGCGTTCCAGGCTGCCTGGGGCAGGCGCCGGGACGACGGTGAGGGGCCAGGGCCACGGCGGCGATCGTGGGCGGCGCCAGCGCAGCGGCGAATCGGATTCTAAACCGTTGTATCCGCTGTTTCCGCATGTGGCGCCTCCGCCAGGCGGAAACATGAACATTTGTACTAATTCCTGTACTGGGTCGAACGTACCAAGCCTGTTACGGTGCGTCAATGAGCAGTCGCGTGCAACCCGTTCAGCAACGCAGCCGCAGCCGGCGCGAGTTGCTGCTGCGCGCCGCGGTTGAACTCCTGGCCCAGGGCGGGCCGAGGGCAGTCACGCACCGGGCCGTCGCCGCCCGGGCGGGCGTCCCACAGGCGTCCACGACGTACTACTTCGAGTCCATCCAGCAGCTCACCGACGAGGCGCTCCGGCTGCATCTGTCTGAGCGGACCTCGGAGCTGGAGGCGATGATCGCTGAAGCCGGGGGCAAGGGTGACAGCATCGAAGACATCGCCCGGACGATGGCCGAGATGCTGATGACCAGGTCGCGGGAGATCGCGATCGCCCAGTTCGAGGTGTACATGCAGGCCGGCCGCAACCCGGAGCTGCGTGGGCATGTGACGGAGACACTGAACGCGTTCGAGCGGGTAGCCGGGTCGGTGCTGGCGTTCCTGGGCGCACGCCACCCGGAGCGGGCGGCGCCGGCGTTCGTCGCCCTGATCGACGGGTTCCTGCTGCACCGGGTCGCCCGGCCGGACCAGGTGCACGAGGACGCCGAAGCGCTGTTCGAGGCGATGCGGGCGCTGTTCATCGCCTGCGTGATGGATGCCGGCGAGTTCGAGAAATGGCGCGTGCGGTTCGCCAGCGAGCAGCCGCCAGGCCCGCCAGATGTGAGCGCTCACAGCTGACCCGCCGGTCACCGGCCCAGGTAGGCGAGACCCGCAAGGACGCGGCGGTTGTCATCGTCGGAGGGCTGCAGGTCGAGCTTGGTGAAGATGGACGAGGTGTGCTTGGCCACGGCTCGTTCGGTGACGACCAGGCGGGCCGCGATGGCCGCATTGGACCGTCCCTCGGCCATCAGATCCAGCACCTCGCACTCGCGCGGGCTGAGCTTGCCGAGCGCGCCGTCGCCGGAGTTGCGGGCCAGCAATCGCGCGATGACCCCGGGGTCCATCGCCGTGCCGCCGCCAGCGACCCGGCGCGGTGCGAGCAGTACGGACGGTCACCCAATCCGGGAGCCTGCCCGGGTTTGAATCAGCAGCACCAGTCTCACGATCCGCAACGGGCCGGCCGCCATCGTAATGGAGCTTCTCAACGGAAATTCCGTACGGTGCTCCGGCCCGCGTTTCGTACAGTCGTGGCATGTGCCGCAGCATCAAGACCTTGCGTGAGCCGTTCACCGAGCATGTGACCGACGCCGACGTGCGGGCCGCCGCCTTGCAGTACGTGAGGAAGGTGAGCGGGTTCCGGGCGCCGGCGGCACACAACGCCGAGGCGTTCGACCGGGCCGTGGAGTCCATCGCGGCCGCCACCCAGACCCTGCTCGACCAGCTCGAGGTTCGCGGCGCCCGCTGATCCTGCGATCGCCATCGCCATGATCGCCCTGGCTGACCTCGCCGCGCACGAGGCCACCACCGAGAAGGTCGTCCACCAACTGGTGGTGTCCGAGGCCTCCACCAGCACGATCACGGGACGCGCTGCCGCCTGACGGCGCTGAACCCGATGGGCCGGGCCAGCGTCATGCTGGTCCGGCCCATCCTTGCGGGGTGGTGCCCTTCGACGGCCCAGCTGGCCGCTCAGACACCCGGCACAGCTACCCAGCACACGCGCGTTAAACGCCTCCCGCAGACGGCAACCCCGCTCCCGCTACATCCCATTAACCCCCGCCAACCACCCCCGGCACGCACCACCAACCACCCCTCTGCGCGCCGCCAACCACCCGTCCGCGCGCCGCCAACCATCCGTCCGCGCGCCGCCAACCATCCCTCCACCCACTGCCAACCACGCCTCCGCCTACCGCCAACCACGCCTCCACCCACGCTTGCTCAAAGATGGTTGAACATCTCACTTGACATCTACTATCTTTTGAGAGTTACTATCAAAAAGTAGCGACCGCCGAAAGGAAGTGACAAGCATGGGAGTCTCTGACCGCCGCCGGTGGTGGGCGCTGATCGCCATCGCCGCCAGCGTGCTCGTGGTTGGCCTCGACCTGACGGTGCTGAGCCTGGCCCTGCCCACGCTCTCCCGTGATCTGCACGCCTCAACCGGCGACCTGCAGTGGTTCTCCGACGCCTACAGCCTGGTGATCGCCGCTGCGGTGCTGCCCGCCGGGCTGCTCGGCGACCGGCTGGGCCGCAAGCGGGTGCTGCTGGTCGCGCTGGTGCTGTTCGGCGCCAGCTCGGCTCTGTGTGCCTTCGCGACGTCCGCCGGCGAGCTGATCGCCGCCCGCGCATTGCTCGGTCTCGGCGCGGCCGCCATCATGCCGCTGTCCCTGTCGATCCTGCCGGTCCTGTTCACCGCCGAGGAGCGGCCAAAGGCCATCGCGATCATGTCGTCCGCCACATTCCTCAGCTTCCCGGTCGGCCCGCTGCTCGGCGGATGGCTGCTCGACAACTTCTGGTGGGGCTCGGTCTTTCTGATCAACGTCCCGGTTGTCGTGCTCGCCGTGATCGCCGTGGTTGTGCTGATGCCGGAGTCGCGCAGCCAGCAGCGGCCACGGATGGACCTGCCCGGCGTGGTGATCGCCGGCCTTGGCCTGACCGCGCTGACCTACGGCTTCATCAAGGCTGGCGAGAACGGCTGGAGCGACGTCACGAGCCTGGCCACGATAGCGGCCGGCCTGGTGGTCCTTGTGCTCTTCGTCGCCTGGGAGCTCCGGCTCCGGGCGCGCCGTGGCCAGCCCTTGGTGGACCTCTCGCTGTTCTCTTCGGCCGGCTTCACCTGGGGCACGCTGCTGACGACGCTGGTTTCATTCGCACTGTTCGGCATCCTGTTCGCCATGCCGCTGTACTTCCAGGACGTGCGTGGCGCGAACGCGCTCGGCAGCGGCCTGCGCCTGCTGCCGATGATCGGCGGCATGGTGGCCGGCATGATCGGCGGCAGCCGGCTGCAGAACCCGCGCAGGGCCCCCACCGGCGAACTGCTCCCACCCCCGGTCAGCGTCAAGGCCCTCGTCACCGTCGGCTACGTCGTGATGGCGGCCGGACTGGCCATCGGCACCCTCACCCACACCGCCACCGGCACCGGGTTCACCGCCGCCTGGTTCGCCATCGCCGGCCTTGGGCTCGGAATCGCCATGCCGGCCGCGATGAACGTCGCGATCGGCGCGTTGACGGCCGAGCGCAGCGGTTCCGGCACCGCCCTCATCACGGCGATGCGGCAGGTTGGCGCCACCATCGGGGTGGCCGTGCTGGGCACAATCATCAACGACGCCTACCGGGGCAGGCTGCACCTGACCGGCCTGCCGCACACCGTCAGCAGCGCCGTCCGCAGCAGCGTCGGCGCGGCGGTCCAGGTGGCGCACGAGGCACACTCGGCGGCACTCTTGCTCATGGCACGCGACGCCTACGTGCACGGCCTGGACCTCATGCTCTGGGTGTGCGCGGGCATCGCGCTGGCCAGCGGCCTCCTGGCGCTGGCCTTCCTGCCCCGGCGGGTGGCCGGGGCAGGGCAGCCTGTGCCGCTGGCGGCGACTCCCGTCACCGACACTGAGCAGGCAGAATTGGGACGGTGAGTCAGATGTCCGGCGCGAATGACCCAAAACCTTGCGGGCTTCGCGAGCGGAAGAAGGCCAGGACGCGTGCTGCCATCCGGCAGCACGCGCTCCGCCTGTTCCTGGAGCAGGGCTACTCCGCGACCACGGTCGAGCAGATCGCCGAGGCCGCCGAAGTCTCGCCAAGTACGTTCTTCCGCTACTTCCCCACCAAGGAAGACGTCGTCCTGCAAGATGACTTCGACATCATCGCCATCGAGAAGTTCGAGGCCCAGCCCGCCGATATTCACCCGGTCGCCGCACTCCGCGCCGCCGTGCGGGAGGCTCTCGCCGACGCGTCGCCGGAGCAACTGGCGGAGTTCCGCGAGCTGAACCGGCTGACCGTGTCAGTACCCGAGCTGCGCAGCCGCGCCCTGGACTCGTTCGTCGACTCGGTCGCGATGATCGCCGACGTGGTCGCCAAGCGCGCCGGGCGCGACCCCACCGACTTCGCCATCCGCACCCTGGCCGGGGCCGTGGTCGGCGTCGGACTGTCGGTGATGATGACAGCCATGGACGACCCGTCGGCCGACGTCCTGGAGCTGATGGACTCCGGCCTGGCCTACCTGGAAGCAGGCCTGCCGCTGTAACACGTTGCTCCGGACATGCAACCTTCGCGCGGGCCGGCGGGCCTGTCCGGTGAGCGTCTAGCCCGGCGCTGCCACATGTCGCAGTCCAAGGTCAGCCGGATCGAGACCGGCCGGTTGCTGCCGAGCGTGGTCGATGTAGAGCGCATTCTGCGTGCGCTTGACGTCGATCAAGCCACCAGCGCCGAACTGCTGGCACTGGCTCACGTCGCCAATGCCGAATACCAGGACATCCGGGCTACGGTCCGGCGCGGTCTGCAGCACAGGCAGCGTGAACTTGCTGCCCTTGAAGCCGACGCCAAACAGATGCGGCACTTCCTGCCAGCTCTGCCCACCGGCTTGTTGCAGATACCCGAGTACATGCGCGTGGGCCGCAGTCGCCCGCTGGCCGGGGCGGGCCCGCTGAAAGATCACGCGCAGTCGCGCGCGTCGCCGAGTTCGGTGGCCTCGCGGCGCCGCAGCGGGGTGAGCGGGGCACCGGATGCGGGCTGCCTGGCCCGGCGGGTCGCCAGGACCGAGCCGGACAGGATCAGGGCGAAGGCGATCAGGATGAGCGGGGTCAGCGGCTCACCCAGGATGCCGGCGCCGAGGGCGACGGCCACGGCCGGGTTGAGGTAGGTGATGACGGTCGCCCGGGCCGGGCCTACCTCGGCGATGAGCATGAAGAACAGGATGAGCGCGGCGGCCGTGCACACGGCCGCCAGCACGGCAAGGGAGGCTAGCACCCGGGCCGGGGGGAGCGCGTGCGGCAGGCTTGTCATGGCGACGGGCAGGTAGAGCACGGCGGCGAAGCCCAGGCAGACCGTGGTCATGCCGAGGCCGGGCAGGTCGCCGAGCTTGCGGTTGGCGATCAGGGGGCCGGTGGCATAGCAGGTGGCGGTGCCCAGTACCTCGATGATCGGCCAGGCGCTCCCGCCGGCTGCCTGGCCGACCAGCAAGGCTACGCCGCCCAGGCCGATGAGCAGGCCGGACCATCTGACCAGGGTGAGCCGCTCGGCGTCGCCGGTGAGCCGGGCCAGGACAGCGCCGATGATCGGCACGGTGGCGACCAGCAGGCCGCTCATCGAGCTGGACAGGCGCCGCTCGGCATTGGACAGCAGCACCCATGGGACGACGATCTCGACCAGCGCGAACACAGCCAGCCAGCGCCAGCGTGGGACCAGTACCCGGAGCTGGTGACGGCGCAGCGCCACCGGCAGCAGCAGGGCCGCACCGAGTGCGGTGCGGGTGAACACCAGCAGTGGTACCGAGACGCCCTCGTCGGCGACCTTGATCAGCAGATAGGGGATGCCCCAGATCACGCTCATCGCCGCGAAGAGCATCCAGCCACGCCGGCTCACGTAAGGATCCTCCAGGTTGTATGCCTCTTACAGCTAACCTCCTGAATCGTCTCGTATTCCCGCCGCAGGCGCGCGCGAATATTCGTTCCAGGCCGGGTCGCCGGCCAGCTACAGGCAGATTCCCAGCAGTCCCAGCAGGTGCAGGCACGGGCCACCGCCACCACCGCCGTGCGAGTGGGTCGGGGAGGGGCTGGGACTTGGCGCCGGCGGGAACGACGACGGCGGCGGATGCACCGGGGGCGGCGAGCTGCCGGGCGGGCTCGTGCTCGGCGGCGGATCGGGTGTGGGGCTCGGCTGGCCCCGGTGGCCGATGCCGCCGGAGTGGCCGGCCGATCCGGGTGCGCCGCTGCGGGTCAGACGCGACGCACTCACCGGATCGGCCCGGCGGCCGCTCACCGGCATGAGCCCGGGCCGGTGGTTCGCGGCCCTGGTGGCCACCGGGAGCGGCAGCTCGATCGAATTGGATCCCGACGGCGGGCCGATACGAAGGGAAACGGTTACGAAGAGACCGTAGAGGATTGCGCCGACGGTGAGAACGGCCACCGGAATGACCAGCCCGGCCGGGTGCAGGCGGGCCGCTGTGGCCACGGTCCGAAGGGTAACCCTGATGCGATCGGCTATTAAGGCCAGGCCGAGCTGAAGCGCCGGGATTTTGGGGCCGTGGCCGACTCTGGCCGACGCCCGGAGCCTGCCGATCGCGTTTTTCCGGTCCACCGACGACAGCCCCGGCACCAGGTAGATGACCGTGTGCCTGCCGACACGCTGGGCGCTGGCATGCAATCCGGGCGAAAGGTCCGAATAGCGAATTTTGATCACGGCCACCCCTATGCGAATTAGTAATGGATGCCGCACCCCTCCGTACCAAGGTTGCCGACGTTATCACGCCCGATTGCCATGTTCTAGGTAAACTACGGGATTTTCCGCTATTCACGCTGGCATGGAATTCACTGCAATCGCGCGAGATCGTTACATGGCCACATACCGGCATCCCAGGCTGCGGCGGCTAATCTCGACGGTGGGATGCGCAGGGGATCGCAGACACAGCGGCCGGCACGAGGCTCGGTGCCGCCGCCGGGCGACGCGGAAGAGCCACCGGTCAGCGCTGGCCCGGACCAGCCCCGGCCGAAGCTGTCACGCGCGCTGCCACCACGTCTGCCCCCCGCGCTCCGGCTGCGCTGGGCGCTGCTGGCCGGGCTGGCCGGAGGGCTGGCGCTCACCGCCGCCTTCCCGCCCTACGGCATCTGGCCGCTGGCCGCCGCGGGGCCAGCCACTGCGGCCGTGGCGCTGCGGGAGCAGAGCCTGCGCGGCTCGTTCGCCGTGGGTGCGGTGTTCGGCCTGGCCTTCTTCTTCCCGCTGCTGTCCTGGGTGGTGAACCTTGCCTGGTACGCGTGGGTCGCTCTCGCGGTGAGCGAGGCCCTGATCTTCGCCGTGGTGGCGGTCGGCCAGCGGCTGCTGCTGCGGCTGCGGGCCTGGCCGGTCGCGGTGGCGGGCTGGTGGGTGGCGATCGAGGCGTTCCGCGACCGGTGGCCCTGGGGCGGCTTCCCCTGGGGCAGGCTGGCCATGAGCCAGGCGGACGCACCGAGCGCCCGGTGGGTGTCCGTCGGCGGCCCGCCGCTGCTCACCTTTCTCATCGCGCTCACCGGCGCGGCGCTGGCCTGGCTGCTGATCGAGCGCCGGCTCATCCAGGTGGCCGGCTTCGCCTGCGCGGCGGGGGTGACGCTGGCCGGTGCGGCGCTGCCGGTGCCCACGCCGGGGCGGGTGAACGCCACCGTCGCCGCCATCCAGGGCGACGTGCCGCACGCCAGGAACCTGCCGCAGCTGTTCAACGACACCCAGATCACGCTCAACCACGCCGAGGCCACGCAGCAGCTCGCGGCCCGGGTGAAGGCGGGCCGCGCCCCCGCCCCACAGCTCGTGGTATGGCCGGAGAACTCGACCAATCTCGACCCGTTCTACTATCCCGCGATCTACCAGACGGTCGCGGCCGCCGTGAAGGCGATCAACCGGCCGATCCTGGCCGGCGAGCTCCTCAGCAACCCGGTGCGCAACATCGGCCAGCTCTGGCTGCCCGGCCGTGGCCCAGCCACCGAGTACGTCAAGCGCCAGCTCGTCCCGTTCGGCGAGTTCATCCCGTTCCGTGGCCTGCTCTCGCACATCACCTCGCTGACCGCGCTGCAGCCGGTCGACATGACGCCCGGGCACCGGACCGTCGTCTTCCACGTCGGCACGATCCGCCTGGGCGACGTGATCTGCTACGAGGTCGGCTTCGACGGCCTGGTCAGGTCCGAGGTGGCGGCCGGGGCGAACCTGCTGTCGGTGCAGACCAACGACGCCACCTTCGAGGTGGACGGCCAGACCGGCGAGTCGCTGCAGCAGCTCGCCATGGCCCAGCTCCGGGCGATCGAATTCGGCCGCAGCGTCGTGGTCGCCTCCACCACCGGGGTCAGCGCGATCATCGCGCCGGACGGCAGGCTGATCGCCCACAGCGGCACCTGGCGGCGGGCCGTGCTGGAGGCCCGCGTCCCACTGCTGACCGGCCAGACCCTGGCCGAACGGGCAGGGAACTGGCCCGAGTACATCATCACAGCGCTCACCGTTCTGGCCCTGATCGGCGCTGCCGCCACGGCCATCGCCGGGCGCAGGAAGGCCCGCCACCTTCGTAATGAAGAAATCAGCCCAAGCACAGCCGGCGCATAAGGGCGGAGAATCTGGTTGTGGCGATACTCAGGGGCCTGAGGAAACCCGTCCGGTATGCGGCTCTCCTGTCGGGCGCGCTGCCGGTTCTCGCCTTCCCCGAGCCCAACCTGGAGTTCCTGGCCTGGTTCGGCCTGGTGCCCGGGATGCTGCTGATGCGCGCCGCCCCGAGCTTGCGCGAGGCGGTCGCGGCGGGCTGGTGGTTCGGCACCGGGTTCCTGCTGGCCGCGCTGTACTGGCTGGCGCCCGAGATCGGGCCGGGCCTGCTGCTGGTCGCCGTGGTCGTCGGCGCACTGTGGACCGGGGTGGCCGCCGCGATCTGGAAGCTTCTTTACGGCCCGGTGAACCCCCGGCGCGCACTCGCGGCCCTCGTCGTGGTGCCGAGTTACTGGCTGGTCATCGAGTGGATCAGATCCTGGCAGGCGCTCGGTGGCCCGTGGGCCGTGCTCGGCGTCAGCCAGTGGCAGCACCCGGCGATTCTCGCCCTGGCCGCGATCGGCGGTGTGTGGCTGGTCAGCTTCGCGATCGTGGCCGCGAACACCGGCATCGTCATCCTTCTCGCCGGCCGGGGGGTGGGGCTGCGGGTGCTGGGGGGGCTGGCGACCGCCGTCGTCATCGCGGCCGGCCCGGTGGCGTTCGCCCTCACCGCCCCCGCCCCACGCGCAGGCCAGGTGACCGTTGCCCTGGTGCAGCCGGGCATCCAGAGGGACACCCCGAGGACCGGTGCCAGCCAGCGGCTCACCGAAGCGATCACCGGCCACCCGGATCTGATCGTCTGGGGGGAGAGCAGCGTCGGCTACCTGACCCCCGCGCTGCTCACCGAGCTCCGGTCCCTGTCGGCGGCCAGGAACGCCGAGATCCTGGCCGACTCCGATTCACTGCGCGACGGCAAGAAGACCAAGGTGGCGGTGCTCATCGCGGCCACCGGTATCACCGGCGAGTACACCAAGACCAGGCTGGTGCCATTCGGTGAGTACATACCGTTCCGCCAGCAACTGTCCTGGCTGACCTCGATCAGCAAGGCGGCGCCGGTGAACATGACACCCGGCACCGGCGCCCATGACCTGCGGGCAGCGCTGCCGGACGGCCGGCCGCTCAGCATCGGCGTACTGATCTGCTTCGAGTCCGCCTTCCCCGACATGTCCAGGGTGGACACTGACCACGGTGCCCGGGTGATCGTCTACCAGACGTCCGACTCCACTTTCTCCGGCACCTGGGCGCTCGCCCAGCACGCGTCCCTGGGCGCGCTGCGCGCGGCCGAGACCGGTCGCCCGGTGATCCAGGCCGCGCTGACCGGCGATTCCGTGGCCTTCGATGCCCGGGGGCGGCTGCTGTCCTGGTTCGGCCCGTCGCGCACCGGGGTGGACATCGTGCGCCTCAGCCTGCCCACGGCCACGGCGCGGACTCCGTTCGACCGGCTGGGCGACTACGTGCCCTGGACCGCGGTGGGCATCGCGCTGGCATTCGCGATCGCGGTCGCGTGCCGGCCCGGTTCCCCGGGTCTGTCCCGCCGCATATCCTTTGCCCGCGGCCATCGGGCTGCCGCAGCGGCTTCTTCCCCGGCGGACGCACCGAAGAGCGGTGTGATGGCAGGGCGTGATCAGGATGAGACCGTTTAGTGATCAGTCAGCTGGTAAGGCTTGGCCGTAGGGTGTCTGTCCGGCAAAGAGTTCCGTAGGGTGCCGCTCCGGTCAAAGAAGCTTGGTATCCGGGTCGAGCTAAGGAGGTCCGGTATGCGCAGCACCGGCGGGTTCGCCGGGCGCCTGGCCGTGACGGCCGTCCCCACGGCGCTTGTCCTGCTCACCGTCGCCGCCTGCTCGGGCGGTGGCTCCCCCGGTCATGCCAAACCCAGGACTTCCGCCACGAAGCCGGCCGCCGCCACCGCCGGGCTGTCGATCAGCCCGGCGAACGGCACCAGAAACGCCGCCCCCGACCATGGCATCACGGTCACCGCGACCCACGGCAAGATCGGCCATGTCAGCGTCACCGCGGCCGGCGACCCGGTCACCGGATCGCTGTCCGGTGGCGGGACGGTATGGCACAGCGACTGGGCGCTCGGCGTCTCCCAGCACTACACGGTGACCGCCACCGCCACCAACACGGCGGGCCAGACGGTCACGGCCACCAGCTCGTTCACCACCCTGACCCCGCATCAGACCTTCACCACCGAGATCTTCGAGGGCGCGAACCAGACCTACGGCGTGGGCATGCCGATCAAGCTCCTGTTCAGCCGCCCGATCACCAACAAGGCCGCGGTCGAACGGGCGATGCAGATCACCACCTCCAAGCCGGTGGCCGGCGCCTGGGACTGGCAGGGCGACCAGACGCTGGACTTCCGGCCGCAAAGCTACTGGCCGGCCGGCACGAAGATCAGTTTCACCGGTCATCTGGACGGCGTGCAGGGAGCCCCCGGCGTTTACGGCCATCACACCCTGACCCAGAGCTACAACATCGGCGCCTCGGTGGTCGTGGTGGCCAGCACGGCCAGCCACCACATGAGCCTGTACTACAACGGCCGCCGCATCCACTACTGGCCGATCAGCACCGGCAGGCCGGGTGACAACACCCCGGACGGCACGTACCTGACCATCGAAAAGGCCAACCCGGTCGACATGAAGGGTCCCGGCTACAACATCGAAGTGCCCTGGTCGGTCCGGATCACCTGGAGCGGTGACTACCTGCACGACGCCTACTGGTCGGTCGGCGAGCAGGGCTTCACGAACGTGAGCCACGGCTGCGTCAACATGCCTCCCGCCGACGCCGAGATCTACTACAAGATGGCCGTCCCCGGCGACCCGGTGACGATCACCGGCAGCCCGCGGGGCGGGACCTGGCTCAACGGCTGGACGGACTGGTTCCTGTCCTGGAATCAACTGCTCGCGGGCAGCGCCCTGCACGAGGCGGTCGAGGCCGGGCCGAACGGCAGCACGTTCGTCAACCCGGCAACGCTGCCGGCTGTGCACGCGTCCGCTCCGCTGCAGACCGCGAGCGCGAACAACGCGGCTGCCGCTTAGGGCAATCCTTTGGCTGCAGTTCGGTCAAGTTGCCGATGCGGGCAACATGACCGGACCCGAACCCGCCAGAATAGAAACCGACGTGCCGGCAGTTGCCCCGAAGTACCGGAAGAGGCCGTACAACCTTTCAGGCATCTGGCGCGTCTCAAGAGTGACGGATCCCGGCGAAGAGTTTCTTGATTCAACCGAAAATTGCGCGGTCACCCGCCATCCCCGGCGAGTCGAGTAGAGGGAGCAGAACTTTGTTCGGTGCGGGAGAGAACGGCGGGCAGGCGCCCTCCCGGTGGTTCAGCCGGAAGACCGTGGTGTTCGCCACGGGAATCACCGCTCTCGTAGTTGTCGCGGGCGGGCTCACCTGGGCATTGGCCTCGGGTCACGGGCCGGCACCGGCGTCTGCGGCCGTCAGCACCCATAACGGCAAACCCGCGGCCCCGCCGCCCCCGCTGCGCGTCCTGTCCATCGCCCCCGCGCAGGCGGCCCATGGGGTGAACGGCGCCGGCCCGGTAACTGTCGTATTCTCCGCACCGCTGGCCGCCACCTCACCCACGCCGAGCTTCTCACCCGCCATCAAGGGCACCTGGGCACCGGCGAAAACGCAATCGCAGCCGAAGGGTTCAAAGGCGAAGACCCAGCAGCCCTATGCCATGGTCTTCACCCCCGCCACTCAATTCCGGCCGCATTCCACCGTGACCCTGAACATCCCGGCCGGCCAGACCGGCGTGCGTTCCGCGGCCGGCGCCGTGCTCAGCTCCCCGGTCACCGAGCGGTTCCACACCGGGTCATACTCCACGATGCGGCTGCAGCAACTACTCGCCCAGCTTGGTTACCTGCCACTGACCTGGACGCCGACCGGGGCCAACCCAGCGGCCACCGACTCGAACGGCCAGCTCAGCGCCGCCTACCAGCCGCCGGCCGGAACGTTCACCTGGCAGCCCGGTTATCCGGCCACGCTGCACAACATGTGGCGTCCCGGAGCGGACAACCTGATCCAGGCCGGCGCGATCCGGGCGTTCGAGTCGGTCGAGGGCCTGACCATGGACGGCGTGGCCGGGCCATCGGTCTGGCGGCACCTGCTGCGCGCGGAGGCCGACGGCCAGCACAACCCCAACGGCTACACCTACGCGATCGCCAGCAAGGCCAGCCCGGAGACGCTGACCATCTGGCATGACGGCCGGGTGGTCCTGCACACCCTCGCCAACACCGGGATCCCGGCGGCGCCGACCGCCGATGGCACCTTCCCGGTGTACGAGCGGCTGCCGTTCCAGATCATGCGGGGAACCAACCCGGATGGCAGCCACTACGCCGACCCGGTGCAGAACGTCTCCTACTTCAACGGCGGCGATGCCGTGCACTACTTCCCCAGGGCCTCCTTCGGCTGGCCGCAGAGCCTCGGCTGCGTCGAGCTTCCGCTAGCCCAGTCGGCCACTGCCTACCACTACCTGACCTACGGCAGCCTGGTCACGGTCGACTGAGCGGCGCCAGCTCAAGCAGTGCCACCGGCCTGGGTGACCGGCTCCTGCAGTTCGGTCACCCAGGCCGACCTGTCTCCACAACAGTCGAGGTAGAGCTCCCGGTTGCAGGCGAGGGAGCGGTACCCGTTGGCCTCGATCCACTGGGCCAGCGACTGGATCGCCGGCATCACGTTGTCCATCGACCCCCGGTGCATGATCGTGGCCGCCTGCTCGACCTCAGGGAGATCCACGATCGCGAACGGCTGGCCGGCCGCCGGCTCGGCGTTGACCGGCACGGCCGCGTGCACCACGACGGCCCCCTCCGGC
Source organism: Streptosporangiaceae bacterium (assembly GCA_035308365.1). Lineage (GTDB taxonomy): Bacteria > Actinomycetota > Actinomycetes > Streptosporangiales > Streptosporangiaceae > PALSA-505. The sequence continues at coordinate 206,516 of DATGGU010000076.1, read as the reverse complement.
GCGGCGGCATCCTCGTAGTAGGCGATCCCCGGGCCAGCCGGCGTCACCCCGGCCCGGCACAGCTCCTGGAACAGCCGATCGTACAGTGGGCCGATCACCGGGGTGATCGACTCGGGCTCGAAGCTGTCGGCGATCGCGGTCATCTCGGCGACCCGGACAGCGGGGATTCGCTTGATCTGGACATCGTCGGCCGGCATGGCGCCCTCACTCTCGATGATGCGGAGCCTCGCCTCGACCCGGGCCAGCCGCGCGGTGTCGGTGCTGATCTGCGCTTGCAACTCGGCCTGGCGCAGCCGCAGCATCCCGCGCAGTTCCCCGACGCTCACCTTGTCGTCGAGGATCGATCCGATCTGCTGCAGCGTGAACCCAAGCTCCTTCAGCGCGACGATCCGGTTCAGCCGCGACAACTGGGCCGCGTCGTAGGACCGGTATCCCGACTGCCTGTCCACATGGGCCGGACGCAGCAGCCCCAGCGCGTCGTAGTGCCGCAACATGCGCACCGACACCCGGCCGTGCCTGGCGAAGTCTCCGATACTGAACATGACGGCTCCGGTCTATGGCCTGACACGGTGTCAGGGTCAAGCGCAGGGTCAAGCGCAGGGCGGCGGCGGGCCTATGGCCGGGCTGCGCCGTTCCACCAGCACTACATCCCGCCACCGGCCATGGTGCACCCCGATCCGCTCCCGGGTGCCGACCACCCGGAACCCCGCACCCTCGTGCAGCCGCAGGCTCGCAGTGTTCTCCGGGAAGATCCCCGCCTCGATCGTCCAGATCCCGGCCGCCTCGGTGGACCCGATCAGCGCCCGCAGCAGCACCCGCCCCACTCCACGCCCCCGGGCCTCCGGCCGGACATACACCGAGTGCTCGACCACTCCCGCGTAGACGCACCGGCTGGACACGGCGGACGCGGCAACCCACCCAAGCACCTCGCCGCTGCCGCGATCGCGGGCGACGAACCGGTGATCAGCGAGCTTCCCCGCGTCGAACCCGGCCCAGCCCGGCGCCACCGTTTCGAAGCTGGCCTCCCCGGTATCCAGCCCGGCCTGGTAGATCTCCAGCACCGCCCCCGAATGCGCCACCGTCATCGGCTCGATGATGAGAGTATCGCTGGCAATCACGGCTACGAGCATAAAGCCGCCTAGCGGCCGGCATCCTCGCCGCTCAGCTCGATGGACGACGGCTTGAGCCGCAGCACAGCCAGCGTGACCACGCAGGACCCGGCGAGAAGGCAGTACGGGACCAGATCGGACGTCGCCTCGGCCAGCGCCCCGCTGACCGCCGCCGAGCCCGCCTGCCCGCTCGCCCAGGCCAGGTTCGCCATGGCGAACGCCAGCCCATGGTTGAGCCCCAGCCGGTCCGCGCCCTTGCTCAGCAGCGTCGTCGCCGGAGCATACAGTGTGCCATAGGAGGGCAGCCCGGCGATCAGCACCACGACCAGCCAGGGCAGCGAGGCCAGCACCGGCGCCAGCAAGCTGACGACCACCGCCCCCACCAGGGAAAGCTGGATCGGCACCCACTCACCCAGCCGGTCCGGCAGCCGCCCGGCCAGCGGCGTCAGCACAGACTCGATCACCGCAGCGGCTCATGCCGCCGGGAGGGCCCGCGCCTCGGCCCACAGCAGCACGTCATCGGCGGAGGCGCCGGCGACGGAGCATGTGTCAACGTAAGTACTCACACAAACACACATTGTCACTATACGTACTTGGATAAGGACACAGATCATTTCTTTTTAAACCAGAAATCTCTAACGGTGTCTTCTGGACATACGGCTAATGCATCACCGACTGGGAAGGAAACAGAATCAGTACGGCAACAGATGGCAACGCCGGCCTCCCCGGGTGGCAAAATCGGGCACGTCGGAGCCCGGCATGAGAAACCCCGGCGTGACCAGCGGCATGTGCCGCTGACGGACCTGCCGGGTGCAGGAGGTGGCATGCCGCGGGGAACACCAGACCATCCGGCGCTGCCGCGCCGGGTGGCCATCGTGGCCGGGCTGTGTGCTCTCACCGCCATCGGCCTGCAAGCGCGGGGCGTCCTGGCCGGAGGTGGCAGCTCGTCGGCGGCCTTGGTGAGCGGGCAGGTTCTCTACGACATCATCGGCGCGGCGGACGGTGCCGCCGCGATCGCCTCGATCGTCCTGCTGGTGCTGATCTTCCGGGCCCGGCGGGAGAAGCGTGCGGCCGGCCTGGCCGGAGCGGACGCCGAGGTCCCCCGGTGGGTCCGCGCCCTGTCGATCCTGCTGACTCTCGCGGCCATAGGCTTCCCGATCTGGCTGATCGGCTACGAACTGCGCCGCAGGCACAACCATGGGGCAACCGTGCTGTTCGGCAGGCTCGGCAACGGCCATGGGCACGCCCATCCGGTGCTCGGCAGCGGCTGGTCCGTGGTGGCCGGGATGGCGATCGCGGCGGCGGCACTGATCGTCGCGGCGGCGCTCACGTTCCGGCACCGGGCCGCCCGGGACCGGCTGACCGCATTCCCCGGCCCCGGCGACCAGGCACCCCGGCTGGAAGACGCCCTGTCGGCCGGCGCCGCCGCCATCCGGGAGGTGGACGACCCACGGGCCGCGATCATCGCCTGCTACGCCGCCATGGAGCAGAATCTGGCCGGTGCGGGCGCCGCACCGGCCGCGGCGGACACCCCGGATGAGGTGCTGACCCGCGCCACCGCCAGCGGACTGATCCGGTCGGCCGCCGCCGACGAGCTGACCGGGCTGTTCCGGCAGGCTCGCTACGGCGGCCGGGACATGACCGAAACCGACCGCGCCGCCGCCCGGGAAGCCCTCGCCCGGCTGCGGGCGGAGCTGGGCAGCCAGTCCAACGGCGCAGGCCACCACCCAGAGCTGGACGGCGCCAGGTGAACGCCCCGCCCATCGCAACGACCGCCCAGCCAGAAACGGAACTGCGCAACCAGTCCAACGGCGCAGGCCACCACCCAGAGCTGGACGGCGCCAGGTGAACGCTCCGCCCAGGGCAACAGCCGCCCGGTCAGAACACGACCCGGGCCGCCGGACAGCAAGCTCCCGCCCGGCTGCCGGCCGAGCCGGGCGGCCACGGTCAAGGACGTCGGCCGCACGGCCGGGGCTGCGGGTGACCGGCTGGATCGTGGTGGGCTTCATGGCCGTGGCGGTGCTGGACGCCGGCTACGTGGCCGGCAAGCTGGCCGGTCTCGCCCTGGCTGGCACCGTGCTCGCCCTGGTCGGGCTGCTCACCGCGCGGACGGCGATCCCGTCCGGCCGCAGGAAGACCCGGGCCGAGGCCGAGCAGCAGCAGGCAGACGTGGCGGCCAGCCAGGCCGACTTCCCCGCCTTCCTGGAGATTTCCTCCGACGTTACCTGGGCCACCGTCTCGCAACGGCACTTCGACCGCGGCATCCGGCCACGGCTGGCCCGGCTGCTCGACACTAGGCTGGCCGAACGGCATGGCGTGACCATCGCGTCCCAGCCGGACCGGGCCCGCGAACTGGCCGGCGAGGACCTGTGGCCACTCATCGACCCGGCACGGCCGCTCTCGGAGGACAGCAACGCTCCCGGGGTTAGCCTGGCCAAACTCACCCGGATCATCACCCGGCTGGAGGAACTGTGACTGGTGACCGGCAGCGACCGGGCGGCACCGCGGACCTGTGCGCACGGATCCTGGCCGAGGTGGAACAGGTCATCGTGGGCAAGCGCGAACCGGTGCGGATGGTGCTGATCGGCATTCTGGCAGCCGGGCACATCCTGATCGAGGATCTTCCCGGGCTGGGCAAGACGCTGCTGGCCCGGACGTTCGCGACCGCGCTCGGCCTGCGATTCACCCGCGTCCAGTTCACGCCGGACATGCTGCCCGCCGACCTGACCGGGGCGCCCATCCTCGACCCACGCACAGGTGAGTTCAGCTTCCGGCCCGGCCCGGTGTTCACGAACCTGCTGCTCGCCGATGAGATCAACCGGACCCCGCCGAAGACACAGGCGGCACTGCTCGAGGCGATGGCCGAGAGCCAGGTCAGCGTGGACGGTACCACGCACGCCCTGGACCCGCCGTTCGTCGTGCTCGCCACCGACAACCCGATCGAGTACGAGGGCACGTACCCGCTGCCCGAGGCGCAGCTCGACCGGTTCACCGCCCGGATCAAGCTCGGTTACCTGGACCGCGACGGCGAGGCCGAGATGGTGCGGCGGCGGCTCGACCGCGGCTCGGCGCCACCCACGGCCAATCAGGTGACCGACGCCGCCGGCCTGCTCGCCATGCGCGAGTCGCTGGAAGGCGTGCACCTTGACCGCGACGTGCTCGGCTACATCGTCGACCTGGTGGCGGCCACCCGCGGCCACCCGAAGGTGACGGTCGGCGCCAGCCCGCGCGGAACGCTGGCCATTGTCCAGCTGGCCAGGGGCCACGCGGTGCTGGCCGGCCGGGACTTCGTGGCGCCCGAGGACGTCAAGGCGGTGGCCGTCGCCGCGCTCGGCCACCGGCTCGTGCTCCGCCCGGAGATGTGGGTACGCCAGCTCACCGGCGACGACATCGTGGCCGAGCTACTCGGCCAGCTCCCCGTGCCACGTGCCCAGACCCTGCCGCGGGCCGCGGCGGCGGGCGAGCTGACCCGGTGAAGTACCCGGCCCGCTGGCTTCCATCCCGCGCTACCAGGCGCCTGGCGACGGTGGGCCTGCTCGCGCTGGCGGCCGCGCTGATCTCCGGGCACGCGGCGCTGATGCTGCTCGCCGCCCCCGTTCTGGCCGCTCTGGCCGCGGCACCACGCGGTGGCGGCGCGGCGGAGGTGGAGGCTGCCGGGGCGGTGTCGACGGCCCGCTGCTTTGAGCGCGAAGAGGTCGGGTTCACCGTCACCGTCACGGCCGCCGAACCGCTGGAGGAGATCGCCTTCCTCATCGACCTGCCCGCCCAGGTCGAGCTGGTGTCCGGCCAGGCCCGCCAGACCGTCGTGGACACCGCCCACGGGCAGGCGCACTGGGTGGTGCGGCCGATGGCCTGGGGACGCCGGCCACTCGGCCAGGTGCGGATCGTCTGCCGCGGCCACGGCGGCGCCTGGGAGACCTTGCTGGACGCGGGGTCCAGTGTGGTGGAGGTCTTCCCCCGGCCACCCAGCGTGCAGGCCAGGCTGGTCCCGCCGGACCTGCTGCGGCGGATCGGGGAGCACACCGGCCGGGCCACCGGCGACGGCGTCGAGTTCGGCGCGGTCCGGCCCTACCTGCCCGGCGACCGGATCCGGGACGTGAACTGGCTGGTCACCGGGCGCCGCGGCGAGCTGCACATCAACCAGCGAGCGGCGCAGCGGGCCGCCGACCTGGTGGTCATGATCGACGCTTTCAGCCAGGCCGGGCCGCCCGGCGCCACCACCATCGACGCGTCCGCGCACGGCGCGGCGGCGCTGGCCACCGCGTACCTGCGCACCGGGGACCGGGCCGGGCTGGTGGTGCTCGGCGGGATGCTGCGCTGGCTCGGGCCCGCCCCAGGTGAGCGGCACTTCTACCAGATCGCCGAGATGCTGCTGCGCGTGCGCTACGAAAGCGAGGTCATCCCCGACCTCGACCGCATCCCGCGCACCGCCCTGCCACCCGGCTCCCTGGTGATCCTGTTTTCGCCGCTGCTCGACAAGCGCGTCCTCGGCGCCATCGCCGACCTGCGCGAGCGCGGGTTCCCGCTGGTCGTGGTCGACGTGCTGAACTGCGAACCCCGGGTGCTGCCCCGGTCCAGGTCCTCGGAGCTGGCACTGCGGCTGTGGCGGCTCGACCGGTCCGCGCTGCGCTCCGGTCTGGCGGCCACCGGCATTCCCGTGGTGAGCTGGGACGGCGACACCGACCTCGACGCCGCCATGAGCCCGGTCAGGCGGGTACCCGCCGTCACAGGACGACGATCATGACCCCGGCCAGCCGGCTGCGGGCGGCCGTCCTGCTGACCGGTCTGGTGCTGGTGGCGGTGCCCGTGGCTGCCGAGCCTGTCTGGGCGTATCTCATCGGCGCGGCCGGGCTGGCCGCCGCGTTCACCGCTCCCGTTACGGCGCTGATCCGGCGGTGGGTGACGGCCCGGCGCCCGGCGCTGGGCAGGTGGTTCCCGCCGGCTCAGTGGGCCGGGCCAGGCACGCTCGTCGCGACCGCAGCCATCGCCGAGTGCGCGGTTTCCCGGCTGAACGCCGCCGCACTCGCCGCCGAGGGCCTGCTCCTGCTGGGCTACCTGCTGCTTCTCGACGCACCCACGGGAGCGCGCTGGACGGCGACGGCCCGGTGGCTGGGATCCCGGATCCGTGCGGTGCTGGCCGGGGTGCTGGCCACCGGCCTGGTGCTGGCCGGCCTGGCCGCGGCGCCGTCCTCGGTAGCGTCGTGGATCCTGCTGGCCGGGGTGGCCGCCGCCATGGCCGCCTACCTGGTCGCGGTCCCCCGCCACCATGGCCAGACCGGGGAAGCGGGTGACCCAGCCTCAGGGAACGGCGGCTAGCTGGCCACTGGCAGGCCGCTGAGCGCCTCGGTGAGCGCCTGCTCGGACAGCTCGAAGTCGATCACCTGGCCGGCCTGGTAGCTGCCGTAGGCGGCCAGGTCGAGCAGGCCGTGACCGCACAGTGCGGTCAGGATGACCTTCTCCTCGCCGGTCTCCTTGCAGCGCAGCGCTTCCTCGATGCAGACGGCGAGCGCGTGCGCCGGCTCCGGCGCCGGCAGGATCCCCTCGGTCCTGGCGAACCGCAGGCCGGCCTCGAAGCACTCGGACTGCGGCTTGGCCACCGCCTCGATGAGACCCAGTTCGTAGATGTGCGACAGCAGCGGGGACATGCCGTGGTAGCGCAGACCGCCGGCGTGGATCGGGTCGGGCACGAACTCGTGGCCGAGCGTGTGCATCTTCAGCAGCGGTGTCAGGCCGGCCGTGTCACCGAAGTCGTAGGCGTACACGCCCCGGGTGAACGAGGGGCAGGCGGCGGGCTCCACCGCCCGGATCACCGGGTTCATCCGGCCGGCCATCTTCTCCCGCAGGAACGGGAAGGTCAGCCCGGCGAAGTTGGATCCGCCCCCGGTGCAGCCCACGATCAGGTCGGGCGTGTCCCCGGTCATGGCCATCTGCTTGACCGCTTCCTCGCCGATGACCGTCTGGTGCATCAGCACGTGGTTCAGCACGCTGCCGAGCGCGTACCTGGAGCCGCCGTCACCCGCGGCGCTCTCCACCGCCTCGCTGATCGCGATGCCCAGGCTGCCGGTCGAATCCGGGTGCGCGGCCAGCACCGCGCGGCCCGAACTGGTTTCCTCGGACGGGCTGGGGTGCACGATCGCCCCGTAGGCCTCCATCAGCAGCTTGCGATAGGGCTTCTGGTCGTATGAGGCGCGCACCATCCACACCTCGAGATCGAGGCCGAACTGCGCCGTCGCGAACGCCAGCGCGCTGCCCCACTGGCCGGCCCCGGTCTCCGTGGTGAGCCGCCGGACGCCCTCGGCGGCGTTGTAGTAGGCCTGTGGGACCGCGGTGTTCGGCTTGTGCGAGCCGGCCGGGCTGCCACCCTCGTACTTGTAGTAGATCCGGGCCGGGGTGCCGAGGTCGCGTTCGAGCCGCCGGGCCCGCATCAACGGCGTGGGCCGCCACAGCCGGTAGACGTCGATAACCTCATCGGGAATCGTGATGTGCCGCTCGCCGGACACCTCCTGGCCGATCAGCGCGGCCGGGAACAGCGGCGCCAAGTCGTCGGGGCCGACCGGCTGGCCGGTACCGGGATGCAGCGGCGGCGGGGGCGGGGCCGGCAGATCCGGCACGATGTTGTACCACTGCCGGGGCAGATCGGATTCGGTGAGCGTGTACTTGACCTGTCGGTCCATGGCTGCCTCCGTTGATCACCGAAGTCTCGACCATAGCAAGCCAGACCCCATCGTGATCAGGGAGCAACGAGAAAGAACCCGAACCAGCGACCCCACCATCCTCGCGGCGGTAGCCGGCCCACTGCCCCAAGCCGGGGGCGTGGGGGTCCGGGGGGCTCGGCCCCCCGGGGAAATACTGCGGGCACCGGCGAAGGCGGTCGCAGACCGGCGAGCAGCATCCGCCGCCCCGGCAGGACTCAGGGCAGCCGGACGACGGCGCGGGCCCTGCTGAGCACCTTCTCGCCGGCCGAGGTGGCGGTGAGTGCGAGAACCACCCGGTTCCCGTCCTGCTTCTCCTGGACCGTGCCGCTGACCTCGATGGTCGCGCCGTGGTCGTCGTCGGGCACGACGACGGGCGCGGTGAACCTGACCCCGAAATCCAGCACCGTCGCCGTATCCCCGGCCCAGTCGGTCACGAACCGGCCGGCCTGGGCCATGGTGAACATGCCGTGCGCGATGACGTTCGGCAGGCCGACCGAGCGGGCGATCCGCTCGTTCCAGTGGATCACGTTGAAGTCGCCGGATGCGCCAGCGTACTTGACCAGGCTCAGCCTGGTGGCCGGGTAACTCACGGCCGGGATCTCGGTCCCCACGGTCACGTCCGAATAGCTGAGACCCACCGCTGCCTCCCTGATCCGTCAAGCGCCGCGCTCGACCAGTATCGAGTGGGCGGTGCACACCTGCTCACCCGACTCGGTCTTGATGTCGGTCGTAGTGTTGATCATGGAGAGCTTTCCGGTCTCCCTGATGTTGGAGATCGTGGTCGTCGCGATCAGCACGTCCCCGGCCTGGATCGGCCTGGTGTATTCGAACCGCTGCTCCCCGTGCACGACCATGGCGTAGTTCAGGCCGAGGCCCGGGTCGCTCACTGCCCTGCCGCTGCTGGCCATGCTGATCACGATGGCGAACGTGGGCGGCGCGATCACATCCGGATGGCCGGCCGCCTGCGCGGCCGCGCGGCTGCGGTACACCGGGCTCGGATCCCCGATCGCGTCGGCGAACTCGCCGATCTTGACCCGGCTGACCTCGTACGGCTCTCCGGGCGGGAACGTCCGCCCGATGTAATCCTTGTTGATGGCCACGTCCGGCCCGCGCTACCTAGCGAGTCTCGCGGTGCGGCCGGTGGCACCGGCAGTTGGGGCAGTACTTCTTCAATTCCATCCGGTCCGGGTCGTTGCGCCGGTTCTTCCGGGTGATGTAGTTCCGGTGCTTGCACTCCTGGCATGCCAGGGTGATCTTCGGCCTGACGTCGGTAGCAGCCACGTAGAGTGCCCCTTCTCCTAGAACAGAGGTCCCCCGAAGGTCCGCGAGCGAAGCGCGCACCGAGGGGTTCCGGGGAGTGTCCGCCCGGACCCCGAAGGTTGCGGGCGAAGCCCGCACCGGGGGGTCCGGGGGGTCGCCCCCCCGGGATAAATCAAGGCCCCTGGGAAGCTGGCCAAGGCCAGCGACCAAGCGTGCCGTAGCGGAGGCCGGACTTGAACCGGCGACACAGCGATTATGAGCCGCTTGCTCTGCCTGTCTGAGCTACTCCGCCGCCTGAATCCCACGATTGCTGACAATGCGAGCTGCGTGGGAACTCCCATAGCTTAGCCGAACCGTGACACAAGTCGAGTCACCGAGCGCCGAGCCCCAGCAGCAGGCCGTCGCCGGCCACGGCCGGGGAGGTGGTCAGGAACAGTACCGTGCCGTCCGCCGGGGCGCGCACCTCTTCCTGAACCTCCGATCCATCGATGTTGTTCACGGTGCCGAGCAACTGCCCGGCACCGACATGCGAGCCGGCCTGGACAGCCGCCTCCCACCAGCCTGCGTTGGCGGAGCGGAGCCAGAGGAACCGGCCGAAGAAGACTGGCGGCCGGTCATCCTCCCAGAACGCGTTGCCGCGGGCCATGCCGAGCAGGTTCAGCACCCGGTACAGCCCACGCACGTGCGTTTCGACCGCCGCGTCCTGCACCAGGCCGCAGCCGCCGGCCTCGGCGATCACCGCAGGCACCCCGATCGCCGCGGCCGCCGAGCTCGCCGTACCGGTTACCGCCTGACCGGGCCCTGGCGCCTGCCTGATCACGTAGCGCAGGCCGTAGGCGACGGCGAGCTCGCGCGCCCTGGACTCGGCCGGCCCGGCGTCATAGAGCGCGAACGGTTCCAGCGCTTCCGGCAGGTCGCCGGCGTGCGCGTCGACCAGCGCGTCCGAGCCGGTGATGAGCTGGGTGAACGCCGCGTGCGCGAGGCGCTCGGCCAGCGTCCCGCCGTCGTCGCCGGGAAAGCAGCGATTCAGGTTCTTGCCGTCCTCGGGGACGTTGAACGGCGACCGCGCCCAGAACGCGGGGAGGTTCAGCACCGGAACGGCCAGCACCCGGCCGCGCAGGCGGGCCGGGTCCAGCTCCCGGGTCCACCGGCGCACCGCGGCCATCGGCGCGTACTCGCACCCGTGCACCCCGGCGATCACGGTGAGCCTGGGGCCGTCGAATGCGCCGGTGATCTCCACGACGGGCACGTCGAGCCCGGCGAGATCCATCGTCCGGCGGATCACCATCGGCGGCATGCCGCACTCCCTTCCGGCACCTCAAAGGTCCGGTCGCTACCTGCTGGCCGCCGGGCGTGTTTCCGGCCGGTAAAGCCACGGCACCTGCCGGTACCCTGTCCAGAGCCGGGAAAGGTCCGCACCGGCTGCCCGGGCATGTTACGCCCGCCGCTTGTTGCTCAAACAGGTGATTCCCGCTATTTACAACGGTGCAGGTCAGTCGTGACCCATTGCGCTAAATTTGGGCGGTTTGGGCATGATGACGTTCGCACCGGTTCGGAGAGAGGGCAGCCATGAAGGTCTTCGTGTCGAGCGATATGGAGGGCACGGCAGGCGTCGTCGACTGGGAACAGTGCGTCGGCGACGGGCCGCAGGCGGCCGCCGGCCGGCTGCTGCTGCTGAATGAGGTCAACGCGGCCATCGAGGGCGCGCTGGCCGGAGGTGCCACCGGGATCGTGGTCAACGACTCGCACTCACACATGCGCAACCTGCCACCGCAGGCACTGGCGGGCGAGGCGTCCTACATCTCGGGCAGCCACAAGCCGCTCTACATGATGCAGGGCCTCGACGACAGCTTCGGTGCGATCCTGTTCGTCTCCTACCACGGGTCCATCGGCGCACCGGCCGGGCTGTCCCACACCTACAACCCGCGCGCGGTCACCGAGGTCACGCTCAACGGCGTGGTGACCGGTGAGGCCGGCATCAACGCGCTGGTCGCCGCCCATTACGGTGTTCCGGTGGTGCTGGTGACCGGGGACAGGCGCGCCTGCGAGGAGACCGCGGCGCTGTTGCCCGGCATCCACACGGCGGTGGTGAAGGAGCCGGTCAGCCGCCTGGCCGCACACAGCCTGCACCCGAGCCGGGCCTGTGCGCTGATCCGCGAGGTAGCCGAGAAGGCCGTGGCCACCGCCGCGCAGGCAGAGCCGCCGCCGGTGGGCCCGGTGGCCACGCTGGAGGTCTCGGTCCGGACCACCGACATCGCCGAGGCCGCCACCTGGGTGCGCGGCGTGCAGCGGGCCGGTGACCGGCAACTGGTCATCACCGGCAGCGACCTGCTGTCGGTGTACCGCTCGTTCTGCTCGGCCATCCTGCTCACCCGCACCATCGCGGAGGCGGTGTGACGGCACAGCAGCGGGGTGCCCGGCTGGTCGACATCGCCGCCGCGGCCGGTGTGCACCATTCGACGGTTTCCCGGGTTCTCAACGGCGATCCCGCCCAGTCGGTACGCCCGGAGACCTACGAACGGATCATGCGGGCGGCCCGGCAGGTGGGGTACCGGCCCAACGCGCTCGCCCGCGCGCTGAAGCGGTCGCGGACCGGGGCGATCGTCTTCGTCATCCCCATGCTGCGCAACCCGATCTGGTCCATTGTGCAGCGGGGTGCGCTGCAGCGCGCCGCCGAGCGCGGCTACTTCGTCATGATGATCGAGGAACCGACCGAGGACCCGCGGCCTCCGGCCCACTACAGATACCTGATCGACGAGATGCGCGCCGACGGGCTGCTGCTGGCCACCGCGGAACGGATGCCCGAGCACACCAGGGACGAACTCGGCGTGCCGCACGTCTACGTCAACCGCCGTGGCCCGCGGCCCGGCCACAACGTCGTCATGGACGAGGCGGGTGCGGTGCGGATGTTCCTCGACCACGTGGCCGGGCTGGGCCACCGGCACGTCGCACTCATCGACTGCTCGCCGATCTGGGACACGGTGTACCGGCGGACGATGGCCGCCCGGCGGCTGAGCACGGCACGCGGGATCACGCTGACCGTGCGGCACACGCTGACCTCGGAGGAAGGCGGCTGGGAGGCCACCACCAAGCTGCTGCGCGGCGGCAACGTGCCCACCGCGTGCGGCGTGGGCAACCTCAACCAGGTCTTCGGGGTGCTGGGAGCGCTGCGCGAGGCCGGGGTGCGGGTACCCGAGGATATGTCGGTGGTGAGCTTCGACGAGGACGCCTGCCTCGCCTACCTCGACGTCCCGGTGACCAGCATCCAGATGCCGCTCGCCGAACTCGGCGCCGCAGCCGTGGACGCGCTCATCGCCAGGATCGAGCGCACCCCGGCCACCGACGTGCTGATCCGCGAGCCGATGACGCTGGTCCCGCGCGCCTCCGTGGCTGCCGCCCCGGCGGTGCGGTCCGGGCACTGAGGCAGCGGACCGTTTTGTGCATCAGTGTGACGCATGCGACCCCGTGCGATGGGGGTTGTAACGGGCTTGACGGCAACCGCCGGATCAGCGGCCGCCGGGGTCGAGGGGTTGTAAGGGCTTGACGGCAACGGCCGGTTCAGCGGCCGCCGGGGGCCCACGGGTTGTAGTCGACCTCCAGCTCTTCCTGGGCGGGGCGCTCGGGCTCCGGGACGTGCTGCAGGTTGACGCGGATCCGCGTCCAGGTGGAGCTGCGGCCGCGCATGGAGTCGACCAGCACGTCCTCGGCGGCCAGGTGCGGAACGACCTCCGGGTGGCGCGCCTTCCAGCGGTCCAGGCCGGCCATCGCCTCGGCTTTCGTGGCCGCGCGGGCAATCTCGATCAGCGGCTTCGTGGGCTGGCGGCGGCCGGTGGGGCTGCGGCGCTTGGACGGCTGGACCCGGGGTTCCTCGCCGGCCTGCCGGACGAAGTGCGGCGGCCACGGGGCATCGGGCAGCCCGGCCGCCTCGTCGCTCGCGGCCAGCTCAAGCAGCGGCCCGAGGTCGCCGGCCACCTTGCCCATGCCCGCCCAGGGGTCGCCGAGAGCGGCGAACCGGCCGGGAACCGTGTCGATGGTGAACTCGGCCGGGTCGCAGCCGGGCACTTCGTCCCAGCTCAGCGGGGTGGATACCCGGGCATCGGGGACGGGCCGCACGGAGTAGGCGGACGCGACCGTGCGGTCCTTGGCATTCTGGTTGTAATCGACGAAGACGCCGTGCCGTTCTTCCTTCCACCACTTGCTCGTCGCGATGCTGGGAGCGCGGCGCTCGATCTCCCTGGCCAGGGCCACGGCGGCGCGGCGGACGTCGGTGAACTCCCAGTGCGGCCGAATCCGGGAGTAGATGTGGAAGCCGCGCGAGCCGGACGTCTTGGCCCAGCCGGTCAGGCCGAAGCTTTCCAGGGTTTCCCTGGCCACCAGGGCCACATCCACGATCTGGGCCCATTCGACCCCGGGCACCGGGTCCAGGTCCACCCGCAGCTCGTCCGGGTGGTCCAGGTCGCTGGCCAGGATCGGGTGCGGGTTCAGGTCGATGCAGCCGAGGTTGATCACCCAGGCGAGCCCGGCCGCGTCGGCGATCACGACTTCCTCGGCGCTGCGGCCGGACGGGAAACGCAACTCCACCGTCTCGACCCAGGCCGGCGGGTTCGACGGGGCCCGTTTCTGGAAGAAGGCCTCACCCTCGGCGCCATTGACGAAGCGCTTCAGCACCATCGGCCGGCCGCAGACCCCGCGCAGCGCGCCCTCGGCGACCGACAGGTAATACCGGACCAGGTCGATCTTGGTGTGCCCGGTGGCGGGAAAGAAGATCTTGCTGGGATTGCTGACGCTCACCTCGTGGCCCGCCACTTCCAGCACGGTCTTTTCGGTGGCCATGGCGATCAGGCGGTCCCGGTCGCGAGGATCTCGGCCAGGTCGAAGTTCACCGGCTCTTCGAGCTGGGCATAGGTGCAGGATCGCGGCTCGCGGTCCGGGCGCCAGCGGACGAACTGCGTGGTATGCCGGAACCTCGGGCCCTCCATGTGGTCGTACCTGACCTCCACGACGCGTTCGGGCCGTAGCGGGATGAAGGACAGGTCCTTCTTCGCGTTCCACCGGCTGACCTCGGCAGCGCGCGGCGTGCGCGTGCCTTCCTCTTGGTGGGCCCAGTTCCACGGGTGGTCGTCGAAGCTGGTGACCAGCGGCTGCAGCTCGGTGAACAGCTCCTTTCTGCGGGCCATCGGGAAGGCGCCCACAACCCCGACGCTGGCCAGGTCGCCGGAGTCCTTGTACAGGCCGAGCAGCAGCGAGCCGATGGTGTCGCCGCCGCTCTTGTGCACCCGGTAGCCGGCCACCACGCAGTCCGCGGTGCGCTCGTGCTTGACCTTGAGCATGACGCGCTTGTCCGGCTGGTAGGTCACGTCGGCCGGCTTGGCGATCAAGCCGTCCAGTCCGGCGCCCTCGAACCGCATGAACCACTCGGTCGCCATGGCCCGGTCGGTGGTCAGCGGGGTCAGGTGGATCGGCGCTCTCGCCGCGGCGAGGGCCGTCTCCAGGGCGTGACGGCGGTCCAGGAAGGGCGTCTCGGTGAGGTCGGTGTCGCCGAGTGCGAGCAGGTCGAAGGCGATGAAGTGGCCCGGGGTCTGCCCGGCCAGCAGGTCGACCCGGCTGGCCGCCGGGTGGATCCGCTGCAGCAGCGCCTCGAAATCGAGCCGCTTGCCCTCGGAGTCGGGAATCACGATCTCGCCGTCGATCACGCACCGCTCGGGCAGGTTCGCCAGCGCGGCCGTGACCAGCTCGGGGAAGTAGCGGGTCATCGGCCGCTCGTTCCTGCTGCCGATCTCGACCTCGTCGCCGTCCCTGAAGATGATCGACCGGAAGCCGTCCCACTTGGGCTCGAAGCAGTAGGGTCCGTCGGGAATCTGGTCGACCGGCTTGGCCAGCATCGGTGCGACCGGCGGGTTCACGGGTAGCTGCATGGTCCTATCATCCCTGGTCAGGTCTCCCTGATCACCTCGGCCGGGTCCTTGTCGTTTCGCAGGCCCCGGTAGGAGGGAGCGCGCATCCGGTCGGCCTGGGTCCAGCCGGTGAACGCGACCTGGACCACCAGCTTCGGCTCCACCCACTGGGCATGGCGGGCGTGGCCGGCCGGGACCGGGGTGGCGAACGGGCAGGTCCTGGTGCGCAGCGGGGCCAGCTTCTCGTCGAGCATCCGCAGTTCCTTCGTGTCGAAGCCGGTGCCGACCCGGCCCGCGTAGGCGAGCCCGCCACCGGTCTGGACGCCGACCAGCAGGGAGCCGATGGTGCCCTCCCGGTTGCCCTTGCCTGGGCTGATGCCGCCGACCACCGCCTCCTGGCTGAACTCGGGCTTGACCTTGCGCCAGTCGGCTGACCTGGTGCCCGGCCGGTAGGCCGAGTCCAGCCGTTTGGCCACGACCCCTTCCAGCCTTTGCGCCGCCGCGGCCGCCAGCACATCGGCGCCCGGCGCATCGGTGAACGCGGGCGGCGTCTGCCAGGACGGCCCGGCCAGCTCCAGGGCGTCGAGCAGTTCGCGGCGCTGCCGGTAGGGCAGGCCGATGGTGGGCCGCCAGTCCAGGTGCAGCAGGTCGAAGATCAGGTAGGTCACCGGGGTCTTCCTGGCGAGCTGAGCCGCCTCGGCAGCCGCGCTGACGTGCATCCGCGGCTGCAGCGCCTCGAAGCTCGGCCGCCCACCGGCGAACGCGACGATCTCGCCGTCAAGGACCAGATGGTGCTCACTGGTGGCCGGGCCGAGGGCGCGCAGTTCCGGGTAGGTGGCGGTGACATCGCGTCCGGTGCGGGAGATCAGCCGGAGCAGCCGCCCGCCGCTCAGGTAGGCGGACACGCGCACGCCGTCCCACTTCATCTCGTAGGCCCAGCAGCCGTCGTCGGGCGGCAGCGCGGCGGGCTGGGCCATCATCGGGACCACCCAGTCGGGCAGCGCGATCCGTTCCCGGTGCAGCATCCAGTCGTCGTCGCGGGTGCGGTACAAGGTGTAGCCGCCGGACAGGCGGCGCCCGTGCAGGATGACCTTGATCTCGCCGGGGCGCCACTTGACCAGTTCGTACTGGCCATGGTCCCAGATGGTGACCGTGCCCGCGCCGTACTCGCCGCGCGGGATGGTGCCGCTGAACCCGGCGTATTCGAGCGGGTGGTCCTCGGTCTGGCGGGCGAAATGGTCCCGGGACGGGTCCTCGGGGACGCCCTTGGGCACGGCCCAGGAGACCAGCACGCCGTCGTGTTCCAGCCGGAAGTCCCAGTGCAGCCCGCGGGCGTGGTGCTCCTGGACGACGAACGTGGTGCCGGGCTTGGCGGTGCCCGGCACGGCGCCGGCGGGCGGCATGGGCTCGGGGGTTCGTGCGGCGTTCCGCTTGCGCCGGTACGGCTCAAGGCTCACCCGGGCCGTCCTCCCCTCCTGGCGTGGCGGCGATCCCCGTCATGATGATCTCCTACCCAGATGACGGCCGGGCTCCACGCACGGCTGGTCAGGCCGCCGGTCTCCAGTGCCGGCGAGAATCCATGGGTGATATTTCGTGCGCTGCGGGCTACCATTGATTGGTATGTCAAGCAGTGATGCGGCTCCGGGCGGCACCGCCCGTAGTGATGCCAGCCCCGGCGGCGCGCCCCGCAGCGACCCGGCCAGCGAACTCTGGCAGAGGCAGATGGACGCGCTCGGCGGATTCATCCGTATGCAGCGGCGCCTGGCCGACATGTCGCTGCGCGAGATGGCCAGCCTGACCAGCGTTTCCAACGCCTATCTCAGCCAGATCGAGCGCGGCCTGCACCAGCCGTCGCTGCGGGTGTTGCGGTCCATCGCCCAGGCGCTGGGCATCGCCCCGGAGGATCTGCTCAGGCGGGCGAACTTCATGGCGCCCACCGAAGACGACGTCCTGGATGCCGAGCAGGCCGGCCCGGCCCCGCCGGACACCGAGGCGGCCATAGCGGCCGACCCGCGTCTGACCCCCACCCAGCGCGAAGCCCTGCTGAACGTGTACCGCAGCTTCCGCGACTCCAGCTGAGCACCCGCCCTGATCCGTTCCAGCGTGCGCAACCCCACCACCCCTTTCCGGACAGAGCAGACAAATCACCACATTCCTCGTCACGATGTGTAGTCATGCCGCCCCCGGAAAACAGTTCTGTGAAAAAGTTCAGCTTTCTCTGAACCGAACGGCGGCCTGCTGCGAATGCCATCTGGATGACCAGGAAGCATCTGCGTGGTCACCACGCCTCCCAGGCCGGACGGCATGACGGCCGACAGGGGAGGCCGGCGCTGCCCGGCCTGGCGGGTGGCGGCGGGAGGGGGCGGCCCGGGCTGGCGCGATACTGGCGCACCAGCCCGGGCCGGCCGCCCTCCGCGCGACGGCTGGCATCACATCCTCTCCGCACCACTGCCGGCGGGCGTAGGGTCAGGCAGAACGACGGAGCAGACAGGAGTGCAGCCATGACCGTTCAGCTCAGCGGGGCGCGGGTCCTGCTCACCGGCGCCACGGGCGGTCTCGGGAACGCCATCGCGCGGGCCCTGCACGCGGCCGGCGCGTCCCTGACGCTGACCGGCCGGCGGGCCGGCGCGCTGGAACCGCTGGCCAAGGAATTGCAGGCGGCCACCATCGCCGCCGACCTGGCCTCCGCCGCCGATGTCAACCGGGTGATGGACGAGGCCGGGCGGGTGGACATCCTGATCGCCAACGCCGCACTGCCCGGAGCGGGGTACGTGCTCGACTACACCGAAGACGAGATCGACCAGGTGCTCGACGTCAACCTGCGGGCACCGATCATCATGGCCCGTCATGCGGCGCTGCGGATGCGCGAGCGCGGGTCCGGTCAGATCGTTCTCATCGGCTCACTGTCCAGCAAGGCGGCCTCCGAGCAGAGCGCGATGTACAACGCGACCAAGTTCGGCCTGCGCGGCTTCGCCCACGGCCTGCGCCAGGATCTGCACGGCACCGGGGTGGGCGTGTCCATCGTGCTGCCCGGGTTCGTCAGCGACGCGGGCATGTTCGCCAATTCCGGCGCCCAGCTCCAGCGCGGCATCCGGACCGTGACCCCACGGGCGGTGGCGCGCGGCGTGCTGCTGGCCATCACCCGGGACCGGGCCGAGGTCTCGGTGGCGCCGCCCGAGCTGCGGATCGGGGCCACGATCGCCTCGATCGCCCCCAGCCTGGGCGCGGCCGTCGCGCGCCGGGCCGGCGGCGCCCAGGTGGCCAGCGCGATCGCCGAGGGCCACCGCGCCAGGGGCTGAGAGCCGGCCTCGCTGTGCACGATGGATGACGAACTGCCTACGCTGATGCGGTGACGAGGCTGCCAGGCGATCCCGGCCTGCCCGGCAAGGTGCTCTTCGCGGTCGGTTTCAGGCTGCGTGGTGAGCACCGGGACTGGGTGCGCCACGAGCTGACCGACGCCGGCTGGCGGATGCGGGTCATCCTCCGCCACCTGACCGTCATGATCCCGGTGTGCGTGATCCTGGCGCTGCTGCCGGGCCCGCCCTGGCTGCGGATCATGGTCCCCGCGCTGGCCCTCGTCGGCAGCCTGTTCACCGTGGTCATCTACGCCGACGACATCAGGGCGGCCCGGCTGCGCCAGCACAAGCTGCCGGTCCCCAACGACCCCGACCTGGGCCACCCGACACACTAGTCCACCGCGGACTTCATGAGCCGGCGCGCCGCCTCGGTCAGGCTGCCCGACAGCGACGGGTACACAGCGAACGTGTGCGCCATCTCGTCCACGGTGAGCTGCTGCTCCACGGCCAGTGACACCGGCAGGATCAGCTCGCTCGCCCGCGGCGCCACCACCACCCCGCCGAGCACGATGCCCGTGCCCGGCCGCGCGAAAATCTTGACGAACCCATCGTGCAGCTCGGCCATCTTCGCCCTGGCGTTGGTGGCCAGCGGCAGCTTGACCAACCGGGCGGCCACGTCCCCGGCCAGGACGGCGCTGTGCGGGACGCCGACCGTGGCGATCTCCGGGTCGGTGAAGATCGTCGCCGCGACGTGACTGAGCCGCAGCGGCTGCACCGCCTCGCCGAGCGCATGCCACATGGCCGTCCGGCCCTGCATGGCCGCCACCGAGGCCAGCATCATCACGCCGGTGCAGTCACCGGCCGCGTACACGCCGGGGACCGAGGTCCGCGACACCCTGTTCACCTGGACGAACCCGTTGCCATCCAGCCGGACCCCGGCGTCGGCCAGGCCCAGCCCCCGGGTGGCCGGGGTCATGCCCACGGTCAGCAGGCAGTGCGATCCGGTCACCGTCCGGCCATCGGTCAGGGTGACGACGACGCCGTGGCCGGTCCGTTTCACCCCGGCCGCCCTGGACCTGCCGAGCACGGTCATCCCGTTGCGGCGGAACACGTCCTCGATCACCATCGCCGCATCCTCGTCCTCATGCGGCAGCACCCTGCTGCGCGAGGAAACCAGCGTCACCCGCGAGCCGAGCGCCTGATAGGCGCCGGCGAACTCGGCCCCGGTGACGCCCGAGCCGACGACCACCAGTTCTTCGGGCAGCACGTCGAGGTCGTAGAGCTGCCGCCAGTTGAGGATGCGCTCCCCGTCGGGCTCCGCGCCGGGCAGGATGCGGGGCTGCGCGCCGGTCGCGACGAGTACGGCATCGGCACTGATCTTCCGGCCGCCCACGGACACGGCCTGCGGGCCGGCCAGGCGGCCCGGGGCGTTGATGACCTCGACCCCTTCGGCGGCCAGCCGCCTCGCCACATCGCTGGACTGCGCCTTGGCCAGCGCCTTGATCCGCTGGTACAGCCGGGGAGCATCGACGCGGGCCGTACCCTCGCCAAGCCGGATCCCCAGGTCACTGAAGCTGTTCAGCGCGGCCATCGCGCTCGACGTCTGGATCAGCGTCTTCGACGGCACGCAGTCGGTGAGCACGCAGGCCCCGCCGAGCCCGTCGGTGTCCGCCACGATGACCTCGGCGCCGAGCTGGGCAGCCACCAGGGCCGCCTCATACCCCCCGGGACCCCCGCCAATGATCACGATGCGTGCACGCGGCTCAGTCACGGTGCCTCATTCTCGTCTATCCCACAGACCACCGGCACCGCGGCACTGACGGTCAGATCAGGCCGACCACGACCACCAGGAGGGCCGGCCCGGCGAGCGCGGCGACGGCCGGCCAGCTCCAGGTCCCCACCGGCCCGCGGGTCGCGATCCCGGCGGCCCGGGCGCTGTTGGCCCGGTCTTCGAGCGAGTGGACGATGTGCTCCGCATCCGTTTTGGTCATGGCTTCCCTGGCTTCCCTGGGAAGCTGGCTATAGGTCTTGAACTGCTTCCGCTCCGCCAAGCTCGCCTGACGCTGGGCCCGCAGCTCGGCCTTGAGCCGGCTTCGCCGCGGCGAGTGCACGGCCCACCCGTACAGCTTCTTGCGCCGGTTGCCGGCCTTCGCCGCGCCCCCGCCCGGCCCGGCACCGTTCGACCCGGGAAGACTATCGTCCTGCCAGTTGCAGTGGACCTCGAGCGAGTCGCCGAGCGCCACGCCCTCCACGCAGTTCCACGGCACCCGCCAGGCGCGCAGCGGGTTGATGATGGTCATGCCATCGTCGTCGGCGAACACCCGCGGCCGGAACGCCGCCACGTAGGTCACCCCGGTGATCAGGACCAGGACCACGGCGATCATCGCCGCGAAGTGGTTGCGGCCCTGCACCGCGAGGTCGGCCAGGTTGGCCGCGGCGAACACGACCCACACCCACCACACCAGCGGCGCGATCGGCGACCGGTACATTTCCGGTTTGCCGTCCGGGCGGCGGAATGTGCCAAACTTGCCCGGCACACCCCGCGTATGCCCATTGGGCATGCGTGCGGAACTCGCCGGGCCGGGTTGCTGCTGGGCTGAGGACACCGCGCTGACACTCCGCAGTTCGGCAG
Organism: Streptosporangiaceae bacterium; assembly: GCA_035308365.1. Lineage (GTDB taxonomy): Bacteria > Actinomycetota > Actinomycetes > Streptosporangiales > Streptosporangiaceae > PALSA-505. The sequence continues at coordinate 185,630 of DATGGU010000076.1, read as the reverse complement.
GGAGCAGGACTCGGGCAGCCGGTGGGCCGCCGCTCCGCCCTACTCTAAGCGCTCCCCGGCAACGGCCGGAAACCCAATCTAGGCACTGATCGGCAACGATAATCCGGCCAGCCGGGACTTCGACAGGGGCTCTAATGCGTGCGCGGCCCTGGGCAGCTGGTCCACCGGGGCGGCCCCGCCTGCCTCCCGCAAGGCGGTGAGCGAGGTCTCCACCAGCAGCCTGATCCCCACACCGATGGCCCGCTCGTCCACGTCGAACGTGGCCTGGTGGATGTCCAGCTCCGGCGAACCGGGTGTCCGGGTGCCGAGCCGGGCCAGCGCGCCGGGGATCGACTCCAGGTACCAGGCGAAGTCCTCGCCGCCCAGGCTCTGCGGCGTGCCGGCCACCGCCTCCGGGCCGAGTGCCCGCTGGGCGGCCACCGTGAGCATCGCCGCGCTGGCCGCCTCGTTGACGGTCGGCGGCACGTTGCGCTGGTAGTTGAGCTCGGCGATCACCCCGTACGCGCTCGCCACCGAGTCGATCAGCGCCTTGAGCATGTCCGGCGCGGCCTGCCAGGCCTCGTCGTCGAGGCACCGGACAGTCCCCTCGGCCACCCCGTCGTCCGGGATGGCGTTGGCCGCCGAGCCGGCACTCACCCGCCCCCAGACCAGGCTGAGGCTGGACCGGGGATCCACCCGCCGGGTCAGCGCGGCGGGCAGCTCGGTCACGATCTTGCCGAGAGCGTAGACCAGGTCGGCGGTCAGATGCGGCCGGGCGGTGTGGCCGCCGGGCCCGGTGACCCGCACGCTGATCTTGTCGCAGGCGGCGGTGATCGGGCCGGTCCTGATTCCCACCTTGCCCACGTCCAGCCGGGGGTCGCAGTGCAGCGCGAAGATCCGCTCCACCCCGGCGATGCCACCGGCGGCCAGCACGTCGAGCGCACCGCCGGGGACTTCCTCGGCGGGCTGGAAGATCAGCCGGACCCGGCCGGGCAGCAGCCCTGCCGCCGCCTGCCCGGCCAGCACAAGGCCGGTGCCGAGCAGGATGGTGGTGTGCACGTCGTGCCCACAGGCATGGCACGCGTTCGGCACCGTGGACCGGTACGGCACGGCCTTCTCGTCCTGGATGGGCAGCGCGTCCAAGTCGGCGCGCAGCGCCACGACCGGCGCGCTGGCATCGCCGACGTCCACGATCAGCCCGGTTCCCTTGGGCAGCAGCATGGGCCGCAGGCCAGCCTCGGCCAGCCGGGCCGAGACCCGCTGGGTGGTCCGGTGCTCGTGGTAGCCAATCTCCGGGTGGGCATGCAGGTCACGGCGGAAGTCGATCAGCTCGGCGGAATGCCCGGCGAGAAACGCGTCGAGCTCCCCCGTCACATCATCTCCCGGCATGCGCTGCCTCCCCCGGGCACAGGAACCGGTTTTCCGCGAACTCGGTGACCAGGGCATCCACCACCTCGGTGAGCCCGCCACCGTCAGCCATAACGGCCCGCTGCCGCTCGTATGACGCACCCTGCTCAAGCACTTCGGAAACCACGGCAAGCTCGGCACCGCAGCCCAGCCTGTCCGCCACAGGCTCGAGCTCGCGTACCAGCTCGTAGAGCTCATCACGCAACGGTGCCGTGGCACCGCTGTCATCGGTGATCACTGTTGCGTCAAGACCGTACCTTGTCGCGCGCCACTTGTTGTCCCGAACGACCCAAGTTGCCGGGCTGGGCAGTTGGTAACCGCGGTCGAGCTGGAAGCTGAAGAGCTGGACCAGGGACTGGGACAGGGCCGCCACCATGCCTATCTCACGCAGGGTAGGCACGCCGTCGCACATCCGGACCTCGATCGTGCCGAAGTCCGGGTGCGGCCGGATGTCCCACCACACTTCCTTGATGCTCCGGATCGTTCCGGCGCGGAGCAGCGTGTCCATGTACTCCTCGAACTCACTCCAGTCCGAAAGGCGATGAGGCGGCCCTGCCGTCGGCAACGCGTCGAAGATGACCGCCCGGCTGGACGCCAGCCCGGTGTCCTGCCCGTTCCAGAACGGGCTCGACGCGGTCAGCCCCAGGAAATGCGGCAGGTACCTGGACAGGGCATTGATGATCGGGATGGCCCTGCTACCGTCGGCTAGTCCCACATGAACCTGAACGCTGCAGAGCTGGATCCTGCGGACCAGCCACTGCATCTGCTCGATAAGCTCGGCATACCGCTGCACGGGCGCCATCTTCGCGTCCCTCCAGTCGCTGAAGGGATGCGTCCCTGCGCAGGTCAGCATCATATCGCGCGGCCGCGTTACCCGCTGGACTTGCGCGATTGTCTCGGCCAGATCCTGCTTCGCCTCGGCCACCGTGCTGCAGATTCCGGTGGCCAGCTCGATTTGCGACTGCATGAGCTCGTAGCGGATCTTTGGACGCTCACTGCCCTCGCCCAGCTCGGGCAGGGCTGCGAGTACCTCGCGGGCATCCTGGCGGAGCATCCTGGTCCGGGCATCGATGAGCTGCAGTTCCCATTCCACACCCAGCGTCGCACCCCGTGACGGGTTCCAGTCAATGACCACCGGCGACCTCCATCCGCAATCTTTCCAGGTTGGCCGCTGGTTTGCGGGCTGTCCCGCAGAGGTGACCGGCTGCCATCCATGCTAGATAGGCGAAGCCTGTGCACGGATAGTAACCAGATAAACGGCGGCCCATAGTCATAGTCCCTTTATCGTCATGCAGGGGACGCTTTGCAGAAAGCCCTGGCGCGAGATCTTGTGGAAGCGGGAATGCCACGGCCGCGCCCGAATCTCCGCGGCAGGAACCCGGATCAGTCCAGATCCGGCGGCTGGTAGATTCCCCACACCTCACGCAGCGCGTCACACACCTCACCGACGGTCGCCATGGCCCGCAGCGCCTCCCGCAGCGGCACCAGTACGTTCTCCGGCCCCTCGGCCGTCCGCCTGAGGTCGTCCAGGCGTCTCCTGTGCTCACCGGCGTCCCTGCGGTCGCGCAGCCTGGCCAGCCGCTTCGCCTGCTCCTTCTCGATGGCCAGGTCCACCCGCAGCGGCTGCTGCGGATCCTCGGCCTCGGCCTGGAACCGGTTCACCCCGATGATCACCCGGTCCCCGGCCTCCACCTGCCGGGTCACCTGGTAGGCCGAACGCTCGATCGCGGCCTTCTGCAACCCCTGCTCGATCGCCGTCACCGCGCCTCCGGCCTCCTCGACCTGGTCGATCAGCTCACGCGCGGCAGCCTCGACATCATCGGTCATGGATTCCACGGCGTACGACCCGGCGAACGGATCCACGGTGGCCGTCAGGTCGCTCTCGTAGGCGACCACCTGCTGCGTCCGCAGCGCCAGCCTCGCCGCCTTCTCGCTGGGCAGCCCGATCGCCTCGTCGAAGGAGTTGGTGTGCAGCGACTGCGTCCCGCCCAGCACCGCGGCCAGCGCCTGGATGGTCACCCGCACCAGGTTCACCTCCGGCTGCTGAGCGGTGAGCTGCACCCCCGCGGTCTGCGTGTGGAACCGCAGCATCTGCGACTTCGGGTCCACCGCGCCGAACTCGTCCCGCATGATCTGCGCCCAGATCCGCCGCGCCGCCCTGAATTTCGCCACCTCTTCGAGCAGCGTCGAGCGGGCCACGAAGAAGAACGACAGCCGCGGCGCGAACTCGTCCACCTTCAGCCCCGCCGCCAGCGCCGCCCGTACATATTCCTTGCCGTTGGCGAGCGTGAACGCGATCTCCTGCACCGGGGTCGCCCCGGCCTCGGCCATGTGGTACCCCGAAATGGAAATGGTGTTCCAGCGCGGGATCTCGGTCCGGCAGTAGGCGAAGGTGTCGGCGGCCAGCCGCAGCGAGTGCTGCGGCGGGTAGATGTAGGTCCCGCGGGCGATGTACTCCTTCAGAATGTCGTTCTGCACGGTCCCGTTCAGGCTGCCCCCGCCGATCCCCTGTTCCTCCGCGACGAGCTGGTAGAGCAGCAGCAGCACGGCCGCCGGAGCGTTGATCGTCATCGACGTGGAGACCTTGTCCAGCGGGATGCCACCCATCAGCACCCGCATGTCCTCGATGGAGTCGATGGCCACGCCGACCCGCCCCACCTCGCCGTGCGCCACCGGCGCATCCGAGTCGTACCCCATCTGGGTCGGCAGGTCGAAGGCCACCGAAAGCCCGGTGGTGCCCGCGTCGATGAGCTGGTGGTACCGCCGGTTGGAGTCCGCCGCCGTGGCGAACCCGGCGTACTGCCGCATCGTCCAGGGCCGCGTCGTGTACATCGTGGGATAGATCCCACGGGTGAACGGGTACTCGCCCGGCTCGCCCAGCCTCTCCGCGGGGCTGAAATCCTTCAGATGACCAGGACCGTACACGGCCTCGACCGGCAGCCCCGACTCCGACTCACGCACCATGGGGCCAAGGCTACGGGCCATGCCAGGCCGGTGACACAGTGACCAGCACGACGAGGCGCACGAACTCGGGCCGACGACACCGTGGCCGTCCAGCCCAACGGGCTGGACGCACGCCGCTCACCGAGTTCAAGTCCGCCGCCAGCGGCTCGTTCCCTACGGCCCGGTCACGATCGGCGTCAGCTTCTTGGCGCTGTTCGCGCTGACCGTCGCCGGCTTCGTGCTGCACTACCGCCGGCGGCGCGCGTTATCGCGCTGAATCCGCCGGGAGCAGCAGGCCGATGTGGTCCCTGACCTGGGCCATGGTGGCCGCGGCGACCTTGGCGGCGCGGTGCGCCCCTTCGGCGAGCAGCCGGTCCAGCGTGGCCTCGTCGGCCAGCATCTTCTCGGTCCGCTCCTTCACCGGCGCGAACTCGTTCACCACCAGCTCGCCCAGCTCGCGCTTGAAGTCGCCGTAGCGCGACTGGGCGTGTGCGGCCTCGACCTCGGCCATGGTCACCCCCGCCAGCGCGGAGTAGATCCGCATCAGATTGGTGATCCCGGGCTTGCCGGTCTCGTCGGCCCGGATCTCCGTGCCGGCGTCGGTCACCGCCCTGGCGATCTTCTTGCGGATCACGCCGGGCTCGTCGAGCACGTCCACGATCCCCTGTGGTGAGGACGAGGACTTGCTCATCTTCGCCGACGGGTCCTGCAGGTCGTTGATCTTGGCGACCTCGGCCAGGATGTAGGGGCCCGGCACGGTGAAGACCGTGCCGAACCGGTGGTTGAACCGCTGGGCCAGGTCCCTGGTGAGCTCCAGGTGCTGCCGCTGGTCCTCGCCGACCGGGACCTGGTCGGCCTGGTAGAGCAGGATGTCGGCGGCCTGCAGGATCGGGTAGGTGAACAGTCCCACGCTGGCCTGCTCCAGGCCGCCGCGGGCCGACTTGTCCTTGAACTGGGTCATCCGGCTGGCCTCGCCGAACCCTGTGATGCAGTTGAGCATCCAGGCCAGTTCGGTGTGCTCGGCCACCTGGCTCTGCACGAACACGGTGCACCGCTCGGGGTCGAGCCCGGCCGCGAACAACTGGGCGGCGGCGATCCTGGTCCGGCGGCGCAGCAGCACCGGATCCTGCGGCACGGTGATGGCGTGCAGGTCCACCACGCAGTAGAAGGCGTCATGGGTGTCCTGCATGGCCACCCACTGCCGCACGGCGCCGAGGTAGTTGCCCAGGTGGAACGAGTCGGCGGTGGGCTGGATACCGGAAAGGACGCGGGGTCGGCGTTGCGGCTGGGTCACGCCCCGATTCTAGGGGGCGGCCGTACCCATCAGCGGGACGATGTCCGGGGCACCGAGCCGGATCGCGTCCGCCGCGCGGTCGTCGCTGGCCTCCTGGGCGGCGCGTTCGGCGGCGATCGCGGTCTGGTAGTGCGTTATCTCCCGCTCGATCTGCCGCGAGTCCCAGCCGAGCGGCCCGGCCATCAGCCCGGCCACCTCGTGGGCGGCCGAGATCCCGTGGTCCCAGGTCTCCATGGTGATGTGCGTGCGCCTGGCCAGCGCGTCATACAGGTGCCTGGCACCTTCGTGCGAGGCCGCGTAGACGATCTCCGCCCGCAGGTAGTCATCGGCGCCGGACAGCGGCCTGCCGAGGCTGGGGTCGGCCTCGATCAGGCCGAGCACCTCGCCGATCAGCGTGCCATACCGGTGCAGCAGGTGCTCGATCCTGGCCACGTGCAGGCCCGCCGCCCTGGCCATCTGGTATCTGGAGTTCCACAGCGCGGGGAACCCTTCGGCGCCCACCAGCGGGACCATGTCCGTGCACGAGCGTGGCACCTTGCCGTCCAGCCCGTGCGCCACCGCGTCCACGGCGTCCCTGGCCATCACCCGGTAGGTGGTGTATTTCCCGCCGGCGATCATCACCAGGCCGGGCACCGGGTGGGCGACCATGTGCTCCCGGGACAGCTTGGAGGTCTCGTCCGACTCACCGCTGAGCAGCGGCCGCAGCCCGGCGTAGACGCCCTCCACGTCGTCCCGGGTCAGCGGCACCTTCAGTACCCGGTTGACCTGGGCGAGCACGTAGTCAACGTCCGATCTGCTGGCGGCGGGGTGCGCCTTGTCCAGCGACCAGTCCGTGTCGGTGGTGCCGAGGATCCAGTGCCGGCCCCAGGGTATGACGAACAGCACGCTCACCGGGGTGCGCAGGATGATGCCGGTGCTGGAGTGGATCCGGTCCCTGGGCACCACCAGGTGCACACCCTTGGAAGCCCGCACGTTGATCATTCCCCGGCCGCCGACCAGCGCCTGGATGTCGTCGGTCCACACGCCCGTGGCGTTGACCACCTGCTGCGCACGGATCTCGATCTCCGCGCCCGACTCCAGGTCCACCGCGCGCACGCCGGTGACCCGTTCACCTTCGCGCAGGAACCCGGTGACCTGGGTGCGCGAGGCGATCCTGGCGCCGTAGCTGGCGGCGGTGCGCAGCAGCGTGGTGACGAACCTGGCGTCGTCCACCTGCGCGTCCCAGTACCTGATCGCGCCGTGTACTACGGACCGCTTCAGCGCTGGCGCCAGTTCGAGCGCGGCATGCCTGGTGAGCTGCTTGTGCCCGGGCAGCCCTCGGACCTGGCCCATGGAGAAGCCGAGCGAGTCGTACAGGCTCACCCCGGCACCCACGTAGACCCGCTCCCAGCCGCCGCGGTGCAAGATCGGGTACAGGAACGAGACCGGCCGGACCAGGTGCGGCGCGATCCGTTGCAGCAGCAGTGACCGTTCGGTCAGTGCCTCCCGGACCAGCCCGAAGTTGAGCTGCTCCAGGTACCTCAGGCCGCCGTGGATCAGCTTGCTCGATCGCGACGACGTGCCCGAGGCGAAGTCCCTGGCCTCGACCAGCCCGACCGACAGGCCCCGGGTGGCCGCATCCAGCGCCACGCCCGCGCCGGTCACGCCGCCGCCGACCACCAGGACATGCTGCTCCTGCGCGGCAAGCGCGGCCAGGGCGGCGGTCCGCTCCCGGTCGCCGAGGGCGGCCGCCCGCTTGTCCGGACCCAGCGCCGTGGCCGCTCCAGCTCCCGGCGCGGCCATCTCCCGATCCCCGGAGTTCACACTCCGAACGCTACCCGGCCTGTCCCGCCGGGCGGTGCGCCGGTGCCGCACCATCGGTTCGTGGCGCGAGCACCTCGGCCCGCGGCCTGCCCACCGGCGCGACCACGACCTCGACCCGCTGGAATTCTTTCAGGTCCGAGTAGCCGGCGGTGGCCATGGACCGGCGCAGGGCTCCCATCAGGTTCATCGAGCCGTCGGCGACGCTGGACGGCCCGTGCAGGATCTGCTGCAGCGAGCCGATCGTGCCGACCTTGACCCGCGCGCCGCGCGGCAGCTCCGGGTGGTGCGCCTCGCTGCCCCAGTGGTAGCCGCGGCCGGGCGCCTGGGTCGCCCTGGCGAACGGCGAGCCGACCATCACGGCGTCCGCGCCGCAGGCCAGCGCCTTGCAGATGTCACCGCTGTGGGTCATGCCGCCGTCGGCCAGCACGTGCACGTACCGGCCGCCGGACTCGTCCAGGTAGTCCCTGCGGGCGGCGGCCACGTCGGCGATCACCGTGGCCATCGGCACCGCGACGCCGAGCACGACCGTGGTCGTGTGCCCCGAGCCGCCGCCGAACCCGGCCAGCACCCCGGCCGCGCCGGTCCGCATCAGGTGCAGCGCGGCCTGGTAGGTCGCGCAGCCGCCGACGATGACCGGCACGTCGAGCTCGTAGATGAACCGCTTCAGGTTGAGCGGCTCGGCCTGGCCCGAGACGTGCTCGGCCGACACCGTGGTGCCACGGATCACGAAGATGTCCACGCCGGCGTCGATGACCGACTTGTAGTGCCGGACGGTACGCTGCGGCGAGAGCCTGGCCGCCGTGGTGATCCCGGCCGCGCGCATCTCCTCGATCCGCAGGCCGATCAGATCTTCCTTGATCGGCTCGGCGTAGATGGCCTGCAGCCGGGTGGTCGCGGCGGGCTCGTCCAGTTCCGCTATCTCGGCGAGCAGCGGCTCCGGGTCCTCGTACCTGGTCCAGAGCCCTTCCAGATCCAGCACGGCCAGCCCGCCGAGACGGCCGATCTCGATCGCGGTCTTCGGCGACACCACGCTGTCCATCGGGCAGACCACCAGCGGCAGCTCGAACCGGTAGGCGTCGATCTGCCAGGCGATCGAGACTTCCTCAGGATCCCTGGTGCGCCGCGATGGCACCAGCCCGATCTCATCCAGCGAGTAGGCCCGCCGGCCACTCTTCCCCCGCCCGATCTCCATTTGCGTCACTGTGTAACCCCTACTGCCTTACTGCTGCCGCCCGGCGTAGTTCGGCGCCTCGACGGTCATCTGAATATCGTGCGGGTGGCTCTCCACCAGCCCGGCCCCGGTGATCTGCACGAACTGAGCCTCCTGAAGCTCGGCGATGGTCCTGGCGCCGCAGTATCCCATCGCCGCACGCAGCCCGCCGGTCAACTGGGTAGCCACCGCGGCCAGCGGCCCCCGGTAGGGCACCTGCCCCTCGACTCCCTCGGGCACCAGCTTGTCCTCGGACAGCACATCATCCTGGAAGTACCTGTCCTTCGAGTAGGACCGGCCACCCTCCCGGCCGCGCATCGCCGCCAGCGACCCCATCCCCCTATACAGCTTGTACTGCTTGCCCCCGACGAACACCCGCTCACCCGGGCTCTCCTCACACCCGGCCAGCAGCCCGCCCAGCATCACGGTGTCCGCCCCGGCCGCGATGGCCTTGGCGATGTCCCCCGAATACTGCAGCCCCCCGTCCCCGATCACCGGAATCCCCGCCGCCCGCGCCGCCAGCGCGGCCTCATAGATGGCGGTGACCTGCGGCACCCCCACCCCGGCGACGACCCTGGTGGTGCAGATCGAGCCCGGCCCGACCCCCACCTTCACCGCATCCGCCCCCGCCTCGACCAGTGCCTGCGCCCCTGCCCTGGTCGCCACATTCCCGCCGACCACGTCCACCTTGGTGTTCGCCTTGATCTGGGCGACCATTTCGAGCACTGGCTGAGCATGCCCGTGCGCGGTGTCCACTACCAGGAAGTCCACCCCGGCCTCGATCAGCGCCTGCGCCCGTCGCTTGGCATCCTCGCCCACACCCACCGAGCCACCCACCACCAGCCGCCCACCGGCATCCTTGGTGGCCAGCGGAAACTTCTCACTCTTGGTGAAATCCTTCACCGTGATCAGCCCGCGCAGCCGCCCGCCCGGATCCACCAGCGGAAGCTTCTCCACCTTGTGCCGCTTCAGCAGCGCCAGCGCCTCATCCGCCGCCGCCCCGACCGGCGCGGTGACCAGCGGCATCGGCGTCATCACCTCGGCGACCCGGCGCCCATGATCGCTTTCGAACCGGATGTCCCGGTTGGTGACAATGCCCAGCAAAATGCCGTCATCATCGGTCACCGGCACGCCCGAGATCCGGTAGGTCGCACACAGCGCCTCCACCTCGGCAACGGTCGCATCCGGACGGCAGGTCACCGGATTGGTGATCATCCCGGCCTCGGACCGCTTCACCATGTCCACCTGTTGCGCCTGTTCCTCAACCGACAGGTTGCGGTGCAGCACCCCCACGCCGCCCTGCCGCGCCATGGCCACCGCCATCCGCGCCTCGGTCACCGTGTCCATGGCCGAGGAGATCAGCGGGATCCGCAGCGTCAGCCGCGGCGTCAGCCGCGCCGTAAGATCAGCCTCGGACGGCATGACGGTGGAGTGCGCAGGCAGCAGCAGCACATCATCAAAGGTCAGCCCCACCGGAGCAAACTTGACCCCGTCGCCCATAGCGCCTCCCCGGCAGTTACAAGTGGATGCCGTCCATCCTAGGTGCCCCACCCGCTCCCACCGTCCGGCCACGCGGCGTGCGGTGGCGGGGGGCACCCACCCGGCTATCCGGCTGGTCGGCTGTCGCCGAACGCCGGCTATCCGACTGGGTGCCCCCGCTGACTGTCGCTTTAAAACATTTCATCGCTCCTGGCCAGCGGGGCCAGGTTGGCCGGATAGCGACGTTCGGCGCAGCCGATCAGTCGCAATCCGGACGGCCTGGCCCTGCCACCGGCAAGGTTAGAGAAGATCTAAGGCTCTGAGCCGACCTGTGCCACGCAGCCAGAACTGCCAGGGCCTGGTGGCACCTCCGGGCGACGAAGGCCGGGTGACGCGGTGTGGTGTGCCTACAGCATGGCGGTCGGCGGGCACGTGCACTCTGGGGCCGCTATGCGGGTGCTGGCGGCCTGGGCTGGCACCGGTGTGGGGTGGCCGTCCTGGCCCGCTGCGCCAGGCGGGAGCGTGCTTGGGGGGCGAGCTGGCAGGCACGGAAAGGTTGTTGACCGGCCCTGTGGCTGCGGGCTGGCTGGCGCCGGGCCTGAAGTCGTGGGTGGTGCCGGCTGGAGCCGAATTGCCCGGCAGGCCTGCCCGGGCGGCGCTGGCTGGGACCCTGCGGGTGCCGGCTGGGACGCTTGGGGAGCTGGGGGGTGTGCTCCGGGCTGGGCGCTTGACGGCGGACGGCGGCGGCAGGGTTGCCGGGCCGGGTGCGTTATCCGGTGACGGGTGCCGACCGGGGGTGCGCACCTGGATGGCCGGCTGTAGCTGGGCGGACAGTGGCCTGACGGCGGTCCTTCCTCCGCTGGCTGGCCATGGTGGCTGGACGACGGCCACCAAGGCGATGGCAGCGGCGGCGGCGAGGCCGGTGACGAGTGCCCGGACTGGGATCGGCCAGAGCCAGCCGCTGCGCCGCCGTGCCGGAGCGCCCGGCTGGGCGGTGGCCGCCGGGGCGGGGCGGGCGGAAGGGTCTATGTCGTGGAGGAATGCGGCCAGCAGGACGGCGGCCGGGTCGCCGGGCGGGACGGTATGGCCGGCTGCGAGTGCGTTGAAGAGAGCCTCGGTCTGCCAGATCTCGTCGAGGCTGATGATCTGCCCTGGCCGTTCGGCGTCCGGCGGGGACTCCGGCGAGCGAGGAACTCGCGGGGGCCCACCGGACGGCCTGCGACCGCCCCGCGTTGTCAAGCTATCGACTCCCGTACCGCGATCGCCCGCAGCCGGGCAAGTGCCCGGTGCTGCGCTACCCGCACCGCCCCCGCTGACATGCCGAGCACATTACCGGTTTCCTCCGCGCTCAGCCCGGCCACCACGCGCAGGACCAGCAGTTCCCTGAGATGGCCGGGGAGCCGGGCGAGCAGTTCCCTGGCCCGCTGGGCCTCGATGTACGCTACCGCCATTTCCTCGGGGCCGGGATGCTCGTCCGGGCCATCGGGCAGATCCTCGGTCGGCACGGCGGACCTGGTCGCGCTCCGGACCGCGTCGGCGACCTTGTGCGAGGCGATTCCGAACACGAACGACGCGAACGGGCGGCCCATGTCCCGGTACCTGGGCAAGGCCGCCAGGACCGCGATGCACACCTCCTGGGCCACATCGTCGGCGATGTGGTAGTGACCCGAGATCCGGCCGAGGCGGGCCCGGCAGTACCGGACCACCATCGGCCGCACCTGTTCGAGCAGGCTCTCGATCGCGTCGGGCTGCCCGCGGACCGCCAGGTCGGTGAGGTCGCCAAGGCCGGTCGTGTCGCTTACCGCACGCGTAGTCATGCTCTCCCCCGGGAGCGTGCGCCCGGCAATGCATCCCTCCGTCACAAAGGCATGATGCCCAGGTAGACGACAACTATCGCTGCCAGGCCCAATAAAAACTCCAGTCCCAGCGCCGGTGCAGGCTCTGCCGTCGCCTGAATCCCCCGGCCGGCCGTGACGTTGAGCATAAAGACACCCCAGTCAGCTACCGATAGTAACTGACTGGGGTGTCCTTTGTGATCACCTAGGAGCACGCTCAGTGAGCGTGGCCGTGTCCATGGCCGTGCGAGTGACCGTGACCGGCCGGCGTCTCCTCCTCCGGCTTGTCCACGATAAGCACCTCGGTGGTGAGCAGCATGCCCGCGATGGACCCGGCGTTCTGCACGGCCGAGCGGGTCACCTTGACCGGGTCCATGACACCCTGGGCCAGCAGGTCGCCGTACTCGCCGGTGGCCGCGTTGAAGCCGCTGCCCTCGCTGAGGCCGGCCACCTTGGAGACGACAACCGAACCCTCGGCCCCGGCGTTCAGGGCGATCCACTTGCAGGGCTCGCTCAGCGCCTCGCGCACCACGCGCACGCCGGTCGCCTCGTCCCCGGTCCGGCCGAGGTCACCGAGGGTGGCCGCGACCTGAACCAGCATGGCGCCGCCGCCGGCGATGATGCCTTCCTCGATGGCCGCCCTGGTGGCCGAGATGGCGTCCTCGAGCCGGTGCTTCTTCTCCTTCAGCTCGACCTCGGTGGCCGCCCCGGCCTTCAGCACGCAGACGCCGCCGGACAGCTTGGCCAGCCGCTCCTGCAGCTTCTCCCGGTCCCAGTCGGAGTCGGTGTTGTCGATCTCGGTGCGGATCTGGCGGATCCGGTCCTGGATCGCCGCGTGATCGCCGGCGCCGTCCACGATCGTGGTGGTGTCCTTGGTCACCACGATCCGGCGGGCCCGGCCCAGCATGTCCAGGTCGGTCCGCTCCAGCTCCAAGCCCAGTTCCTCGCTGATCACCTGGCTGCCGGTCAGCACCGCCATGTCGGCGATCATGGCCTTGCGCCGGTCACCGAAGCCTGGCGCCTTCACCGCGACCACCTGGAGCAGGCCGCGGATCTTGTTGACCACCAGCGTGGACAGCGCTTCGCCGTCCACGTCCTCGGCCACCACCAGCATCGGCTTCTTGGCCTGGGCGACCTTCTCCAGGATGGGCAGGAAGTCGGACATCGAGGAGATCTTGCTGGAGTGCAGCAGCACGTAGGCGTCCTCGAGGACCGCCTCCATCCGCTCCTGGTCGGTGACGAAGTACGGGGAGATGTAACCCTTGTCGAACTGAAGTCCCTCGGTGAACTCCAGCTCCAGGCCCATGGTCTGCGACTCTTCGACGGTGATGACGCCGTCCTTGCCGACCTTGTCGAAGGCCTCGGCAATCAGGCTGCCGATGTTCTCGTCCTGGGCCGAGATGGTGGCGACGTGCGCGATGTCCTTCCGCTCGGTCACCGGGCGGGCTGCCTTCAGCAACCGCTCGGACACCTCCTGGGCGGCAGCGTCGATGCCCCGCTTCAGCGAGATCGGGCTGGCCCCGGCCGCCACCGAGCGCAGGCCCTCGCGGACCATCGCCTGGGCGAGCACGGTCGCCGTCGTCGTGCCGTCGCCGGCCACGTCGTTCGTCTTGGTGGCCACTTCCTTGGCGAGCTGGGCACCGAGGTTCTCGTACGGCTCTTCCAGTTCCACCTCACGGGCGACCGTGACGCCGTCGTTGGTAATGGTCGGGGCGCCCCACTTCTTGTCTATGACCACGTTGCGCCCGCGCGGGCCCAGGGTCACCTTGACGGCGTCGGCGAGGCGGTTCACGCCGCGCTCGAGCGAGCGCCGCGCGTCCACGTCAAATGCAATGATCTTGGTCATCCGGACCTCGGACTCCCATCCAAATTGGCTCTGTCAGGCATCATGCGACCGCCCCGGCCTGCCCGGTTCACGCAGAAGTGGTCACTTCCGGGGCCGGGCAGCCCGGGGCGGTAACTGCGGGATACGGCGCCGTCGACCGGACACCGCCCCGCCGTGTACTACTTCTCGATGATGGCGAGTACGTCGCGGGCAGAGAGCACCAGGTACTCCTCGCCGCTGTACTTGACCTCCGTGCCGCCGTACTTGCTGTACAGCACCACGTCACCGACTTTGACATCCATAGGGACCCGCTTGGCACCGGCGTCGTCGAAACGGCCGGGGCCCACCGCAAGGACCTCACCCTCCTGGGGCTTCTCCTTGGCGGTGTCCGGGATTACCAGACCGGATGCCGTGGTCTGCTCCGCCTCAAGCGGACGGACCACGATCCGGTCTTCGAGCGGCTTAAGAACAACTTTGGTGGCGGTCGTCACGATCTGACCTCCCCCTCCGGAAAGGCTTATGAGACATGGGTTGAGAGGCGACCATGGCGGCCTGCCGTCGCGGGTGCCAGACCAACCTTGTCGCATTAGCACTCTACACGATCGAGTGCTAGTCCCGAACACTATCCAGGCCACGCGGTCCCGTCAACACGACGGGCTGCGCGCCTGCCCAGGTTCCCCCCGAAGTGTGCTGGCTAGCCGTCCTGGGCCTGGCCCCTGGACTCGGGCAGGTCTACCAGCGAACCGTCTTCGTCCAGGTCGAACTCGCCGTCCCTGACCCCGGCCACGAACGCTTCCCATTCGGCTGGGGTGAACACCAGCGTCGGGCTGTTCGGGTTCGCCCCGTCCCGGAGCGTGATGACGTGGTCGCTGCCTTCCTTGGACCCTGGCATGATGGCGACCTCGACCCGGCTCTCGTTGATGTCGAAGCCCTCGTCATCCCAGTACTCGCCCGGCGGCTGCTCGTCGGCCGAACTCATTGAACTCATCCCCTCCGGGCCGCGGTGTTCCGAATCCAGGATAGTTACCTAACCACAATGTCGGTGACCGGCAGCGACGAATCCGCCGGGATGTCCAGCGGGGACGGCGGTACGTCCCTGGCCAGCAGCTCGGCGCCGAGCGCGGCCACCATCGCGCCGTTGTCCGTGCACAGCCCGGGCCTGGGCACCCGCAGCCGGATCCCGGCGGCGGCGCAGCGCTCGGCGGCCAGCGCGCGCAGCCGCGAGTTGGCCGCCACCCCGCCGCCGATGATCAGGTCGTGTACCCCGTTGCGCTGGCAGGCCGTTACGGCCTTGGCGGTGAGCACGTCCGCCACCGACTCCTGGAACGAGGCGGCGACGTCGTTCACCGGCACGTCTTCCCCGGCGGCCTGGCGTGCCTCTATCCACCGCGCCACCGCGGTCTTGAGCCCGGCGAAGGAGAAATCGAGCGTGGCGTCCCGGTACTTACCCCGGGGGAAGGCGATGGCCGACCCGTCGCCCAGCCTGGCCGCGGCGTCGATGGGCGGCCCGCCGGGGAACGGCATCCCCAGCACCCGCGCCACCTTGTCGTAGGCCTCACCGGCCGCGTCGTCGATGGTGGCGCCGAGCGGGACCACCTCGGCCGTGACATCGGGCACCAGCAGCAGCGAGGAATGGCCGCCGGACACCAGCAGGGCGACCGCCGGGGTGGGCAGCGGGCCGTGTTCGAGCTGGTCCACCGCGACGTGGGCGGCCAGGTGGTTGACCCCGTAGAGCGGCTTGCCCAGCGCGGTCGCGTATGCCTTCGCCGCCGCGACCCCGACCAGCAGGGCGCCGGCCAGCCCGGGCCCGGCCGTCACCGCGATCGCGTCCACCGCGGCCAGCTTCTCCCCGGCGATATCCAGCGCCCGTTCGACGGCGGGCACCATCGCCTCCAGGTGGGCCCGGCTGGCCACCTCGGGCACCACCCCGCCGAACCTGGCATGCTCGTCCACGCTGGAGGCCACCGCGTCTGCCAGCAGTTCATGGCCGCGGACGAGCCCAGCCCCGGTCTCGTCACAGGATGTCTCGATACCTAGCACCAGCGGCGCTGTCATGCCCGTCCCTCCCGAGAAGCAGGTGACGAAGCCGCGGAGTCAATAGGCTTGCGCATCACGATCGCATCCGTGCCACTCGGCTGGTAGTAGCCGCGCCGCAGCCCGATCTGGCTGAATCCATACTTGGCGTAGAGCCCCTGTGCCCGGGGGTTGTCCACCCTGACTTCGAGGAATACCTCGACACAACCCCGGTTGGCCGCCTCGGCCAGCAGCGCGTCGAGCAGCGCCGACCCGATACCCCGGCCCCAGTGGGCGGTGGCGACCGCCATCGTGAGCACGTCGGCCTGGCTTCCACCGGGCCGCCGGCCGGCCGGCGCGAGCAGGCCCGTGTACCCGACGACCTGGCCGTCGTCCTCGGCCACCAGGTAGAACCGGCCCTTGGCCGGGCCGGCGATCTCGGCGGCGAACATCTCCCTGGTCCAGGCGTCCTCGGCAAAAAGCTCCCGTTCGAGGACGAGCACGGCCGGCAGGTCACCCTCGGTCAGGGGGCGCAATGTGACGGTCACGCCGCCGACACCCGCTTCGGCGGCCCGGGTACCTGGGCGTCGGGTCTGCGCAGATACTGCGGCTCGGCCGGGCCGAGCGACTGGCCAGCCTGCATCCGTTCCTTTGTCAAAATTGCCAGCCATGACGCGGACGGATAGCGAGGCTCGATCGGCTCACCGAAATCAGCGGGATAAAGCCAGGGACCCTCGCCAGCCACCGGCCCGGCCGTGCCCAGCCCAGCCGGAGGGCCGGCCGCCGGACCGCCGATCCGCTGGCCGTCGCCGGTATACCGCGCCCAGTAGACCTCCTTGCGCCGGGCGTCGGTCGCGACGAGGAACTCCCGGCCGGCCGCAGCGGCGAGCGCCGCCCGGGCGATAGCGTCGAGCGTGCACACCCCGTACACAGGCACATCCAGCGCGGTGCCGAGCACCCGGGCGGTGACCACGCCGACCCGCAGCCCCGTATACGGCCCGGGACCGGTGCCGGTCACTACGGCGGTCACGTCCTGCATGGCCGCCCCGGCCTGGCCGAGCACGCCGGTGATGGACGGCATGAGCAGCTCGCCATGGCGCCGGGCGTCCAGAATGGTGGATTCGGCAAGGACACGCTCGCCGTCGTACACAGCAGCCGTGATGGCCGGTGTCGCGGTGTCGAACGCAAGCAGTAGCACGGTTGACCAGCGTAGGTGATACAGCGGGGCAGCCTGGCCAGAGTCAGGCAGGCCATGCTCAGAGCTCGGTTGCGCTGACGCCGGGAAGGTCGCCGAAGCGGGCATTCGCATCGAAGGTGAGGATGATCCGGTCGGTTTGCAGAGCGTGGGCGGCAATGATCAGGTCGTGCACGCCGCGCGGCCGGCCGCACGCTCCGCCTGTTCGGGCTCGGTAACCACATCCGGGGCTCGTCAGGGGATTTACGGTTTTCCGTCATATGGAATGACATTCCAAATCTAGCCTCAATGGTGCCGGTTGTTACTCCGGCGGCGCCACCGTCAAGAGTTCACACAGCAGGCGCCCGGCCGGAGAAGCGGGGCTCCGGCCGGGCGCCTGTGCTGGTGCTGGCTACTGGATGCAGCCGTTGTCGTTGTCACTCCACAGCGGCTGCATGGCGAACGTGCCGGTGTCGAAGGAGATGGCCTGCAGGTTCTGCCAGGCGCAGAGGTCACCGATCTCCTCGTTGTCGGTCGTGTCGTACCAACCCTGCGGTGGCACCGGATCGGTCACCGCCTCGGCGTACTCGTGCCCGCCGACGATGCTGAACCCGTCGAGCTGGTTCTGCACGGAGTTGGCGCCGCAGCCGGAACCTGCGTCCAGCACGTAGGGCATGTTGGTGTAGGCGCTGGTCCCGTTCCAGTCGTGCCAGGCACAGAACCCGGTGTTGGGGAACCCGTCCGGGTTGGTGCCGCTCGGGCTCAGCACGAAGATGTCCACGTTCGGGCCGGAAACGCCGAAGACGGACGCGGCGTTCTGGGCTTCGGCGGCGAGGTCGGCCTGGGATGCCGACTGCGGCGCGGGTGCCGAGTCGTCAACCCAGGTCCCGCCCAGCACCGAACCGCTGAACGTGATCGGGTTGCCGTTGCCATCGGTGTACTGCGACATCGTCGTGGACCAGGTGTCACTAGAGTCCCCCAGGCCACTGAAGAGACTCTGCATGTAACTCTCGACCCCGTTTGGGTCGCTGTCCCACTGGCTGCCCCAGAAGTCCAGGTAGACAACCGGGTTGGTGGCGACCGCGCCACCTTGATAGTTCAGCACGCCGGACACCGCCGGGTTCACGGAACCCGAACGGCAGGATCCGAAGGGCTGGTTCACCCGCGCCGAGTGACCCCTCATCGGGACGACGCCGAACCGGCCGGACATGTGAACGTGGAACACCTTGCCGTGCAGGTGCACCACCGCGCTGACACCGCACGACCGCGGGGCCGGATGGCTGGCCGCCTGAGCCGGGCCGGCGCCCGCCATCGCACCTGCCAGCAGGGCGGCAGCAGCACAGGCCAGGGTCAGCCGACGCCCAGCACTTCGTTGTGAGGGAGTCGAATTGGGTCGGTTCAACTTGTCACTCCTTTCCGGAAACCGCTCCCCAAATCGTCAGTTACCGACAATAGCGCCGAGTAAGCGAGACGAAGAGGTAACAATTTAGTAACGGTGTGAAGAATCCGGAATGATAAAGCCGGGCAATCCGTTACAGGCCCGGCATATCCGCCGTGAGCAGGGTGCTCAGGAGATCTTCGCCAGCACGTCCTTCGCCGCGGCGACCGCTCCGGCCTGCAGCAGGCTGGGCGAGACCGGCCCGTAGCCACCCTGCCTGGCGTGGTCGAGACCGCTGAACTGCACGGCGATGATCACGTTGCGGAACCTGACCACCAGGGTGACCCGGTCGGTCCTGTCGCCACCGACGGTGATCACCTGGAACCCGCTGAACGCCGCCGTGCCGAGCCCGGACAGGGTCGTCACCTGAGCCCTGGGCTGATGGGTGCCGCGTGGCGGATGCAGTTGGGCCTGCAGGGCCTGACCGTAGGCGTCCTCGGCGGCCGAGGTCGCGCTGCCGTTCCCGAAGGCCAGGCCGCTCGGCGCATAGGCAGTCGCGCTCACCTGGAGCAGCCGGTACATGGGCTTGTGGTCGAGCGTCCAGGCGCACTGGTTGCCCGAACTGCCGCCGAGCCCCGGCAGCACAGCCTGCGCCAGCTTGCCCGGCAGGTACTGGCCCAGCGTCCCGGTGGAGACCGAGTCACAGGTGCTGGGCACGGACTTGAGCTCGCCCCGCTGGTAACTGGTGATGAAGCCGTCGTTTCCCGCGTTGCCCGGCGCGGAGCCACCGGAGACCAGGAAGACGACGAGAGCGGCGATAGCCGCGGCCGCAGCCCCGAGGCCACCCCACACGACCACCCGGCGCTTCGTCCGCCGGGCACGGGTAGCCTGCGCACGCCCGGAACCGCGCCGCCGGCGGCCGCCGGCAGGGTCCCGCACGGGCGGCCAGCCCTGGCCTTCCTGGCGTTCCAGTTGCGAGGGGTCATCCTGGGGCGCGGGCCGGCGGGGATCGGACGGGCGCTGCGGAGCGGCGCGCCGGGGCGAGCGCATGGAGTCCGGGATCACCCACGACGGGTAGTCCTCGTCCTGTCCCGGCTCCTCCGGAACCTCAGGAAAGTAACCTCGCCGGCCGCCCGCCCGCGGCGCAGGCGCCCGCCCGGATCGAGGGGGGCCTGAACCCTGCTGAGCCACCGCACGCCTCCGGAGTGAGAGATCCGCACCGCGGCGGCGGCACGGCCACGGCCGCAACGCGCTCGGCGGCGGCCTGGGACAGCCGGATGATGGGAACAGCCGGAACTATAGAGGCTCCGGCCGCCCGGTAGGTCCGGACACACGGATTTTACGCATGCCCGGCACCCGGCGTTTGCACGACGTCACAACTGGCCGCCTCTGCCCAGCGCGCGCCCACCCGCCGGATGAGCACCGTCCGCGGCTCATCGCCCCCCGGCTCAGCGCAGCCGGGACCGTCCTCGCCGAAGCCGATGGTGATTTCCAGCCGGTCGGCGGACAGCCCTTCGGCCATCCCCTCGCCCCACTCCACCACGGTCACCGACCCGGCCAGGTCGAGATCGAGGTCGTCCACCTCGGCCAGCCCGCCGAGCCGGTAGGCGTCCACATGGACCAGCGCGGGCCCGTCGTGCAGCGAAGGGTGCACCCGGGCGATGACGAACGTCGGTGAGGTGACCCGGCCGCGCACGCCTAGCGCCTCGCCCAGCCCCTGCACCATGGTGGTCTTGCCCGCCCCCAGCGGCCCGGTGAGCAGTACCAGGTCACCGGCCCGCAACTGGCCGGCCAGGCACCGCCCGAGCGCCCGCATCCCGGCCGCGGTCGCCACCTCGATCCGTTCAGGCAACTCCCTGCTCACCTTTCTCACGGCGCCGCCGCCCCAGCCTGCGCGGCGGCCGCCTGCGCGCAGCCTCGCTCAGCATGCCGAGGATCACGTCGTTGACCACGTCGGGGCGCTCCATCATCACCGCGTGCCCGGCCCCGGGAACCATGGCGAGCCGCGCTCCCGGGATCGTCTCGGCCAGTTCCACGCTCAGCTTCGGCGGGATCAGCCGGTCCCGGTCGGCGGCCACCACCGTCACCGGTATCCTGCCGAGCACGTCGAGCACCTCACGCTGGTCGCAGCCGAGCAGCGCGGTGTAGAACTCGGAGATGACGCCGACCGGCGCGTCCCGGATCATCCGCTCGAGGAACTCGGTCTGGGTCAGGCTGGCCTGCGGATCGCCGAATGCCAGGAACCTGGTGGCCATCAGCTCGAGCTCCCTGGACATCAGCCTGCCACTCTCCACCAGGGCCGCCGCCCGCCCCACCGAGGCGCCGCGCAGCAGGGCCGGCGCGATCCGCTGCAGGAACATCCTGGCCGGCCCGGGCAGCCAGGGCACCAGGCCGTCCGGGCTGCTCAGCCCGGACGCCGTGGTCGCGATCAGCACCGCGCCGACGATCTTGGACCCGAACAGCCCGGGATGCCCGCCGGCCAGCGCCATGATCGTCATGCCGCCCATGGAGTGGCCGGCCAGTATGACGCGCGTGTTCCCCGGCGCCACCGCCTGCAGCACGGCGTGCAGGTCATCGCCGGTCTGGTTCACGCTGACCGGCGGCCCGGCGGCTGCCCGGCCGGAGCGGCCATGCCCGCGCTGGTCCCAGAACACCAGCCGCGCCGCCGCGGCCAGGTCGCGGCGCTGATAGTGCCAGCAGTCCTGGTGCAGCGCGTATCCGTGGCAGAACACGATCGTGACCGGCGCGTCGTCCGAGCCATTGACCTCGACGTGCAGCGGCACCCCGTCCGGTGCGAGGACGACGAACTCACGCCCGCGCAACTCGCCAAGCGGCTCACCGGCCGCTGGGTCGGGGGACAGCCGGAGCCGGTTCGCCGCGAGCCGTTCGGCAGCCACCACGGCGCCAACCCCGGCCGCGGCGGCCCCCACGGCGATCCCGGTAATCCCGGTGACCCGCCGCCAGTTGGCCATCTATTCTCCCGACCAGTCTTGCTCTGCCTGCTCTTCTTCCGTCCATGGCACTGTCACGGGCAGGGTCACTACCCAAACGCCATGTAGTTACTCAACGGTAGCTTTTGGGCCACCGGCAACCGAATCCGGTAACGATCTCATAAGAAATGGTCCCGAGCGCCTCGGCCCACTCCTGCGCGGTCGGCTCGCCGTCGTCACCGGGCCCGAAAAGTGTCACCTCGTCCCCGGTCCCGGCCGGTGCGTCACCCAGGTCGATCACGAACTGGTTCATGCACACCGTGCCCGCGATCCCCCACCGCCGCCCCCCGGTGAACACCTGCGCCCGCCCCGACGCCG
The DNA here is from genome assembly GCA_035308365.1 of Streptosporangiaceae bacterium. GTDB lineage: Bacteria > Actinomycetota > Actinomycetes > Streptosporangiales > Streptosporangiaceae > PALSA-505. The sequence goes on along the minus strand of DATGGU010000076.1, from coordinate 163,982 downwards.
CCCGTGGCAGCCCCTCCGAATACCCCACCGGTACCAGCCCCAGCGTGGTCTCCCGCGCCGTCGTGTACCGATGCCCATAGGACACTCCCGACCCGGCCGGCACCCGCTTCACCTGCACGAGCCGGGTCCGCGCCGTCATCGCCCCGCGCAGCCACTCCGGCGGCCCACCCGGCAGTGTGCACAGCCCGTAGATCCCCCCGCCAGGCCGCACCAGATCGAACCACGTCTCGGGCAGCGTCAGCGTGGCCGGCGTATTGGCCAGATGCCGGACCTCCGGCCGCACCCCCGCCTTCTCGGCCAGCTCCACCGCATCCCTGAACGCGCTGAGCTGCGCCATGATCGACGGATGCCCCGGCATGTCCGCGCAGGCCATATGCGACCACAGCCCCACGACCTCCAGGCACCCCTCCGCCTGCGCAGCCAGCGCCGCATCCACCAGCCCCGGCCAGTCCACCGCAGTGGCCCCGCCCCGCGACATCCCGGTATCCGCCTTCAAGTGCACCCGGGCCGCCCGCCCAGCCTCCCGCGCTGCCGCGATGACCCGCCGCAACGTCACACCCGACCCCACCCCCAGGTCAACCCTCCGCGAGATGGCCTCCCCATGCCTCGCCTCCGGATCGTCCAGCAGGCACAGCACCCGCCCCCCGATCCCCGCCTCCCGCAGCGCGACCGCCTCGCCCACCGTCGTCACCCCGAGCCAGCCGGCCCCCCCGCTCAGCGCCGCCCGGGCCGCCTCCACCATCCCGTGCCCGTACCCATCGGCCTTCACCACGGCCATAACCTCCGCGGGTCCGGCGCGCTCCCGCAGCGCGGCCGTGTTCTCCCTGATCACGCCCGTGTCAATAACGACTTCGCCAGTAACATCCACGACGCCAGTGTGCCAGCCCACAGCCACCACCCCGGTCCGCCCGTAACGTTTTGCACTTCCTTACGGTGCCCGGGACCACCTGCATAAACGCTCACCACGTGCGGGCTTGTGCCTCAATCCGCGCCCAGCCGGGCCACGTCCCGCACGGCCCGGATGGCGTCGGGCAATGCCCGCACAACATCGGAAGCACCGATGGGCGCGGCGGCCGAATCCGTGTGAACCGGCACGTGCCGCTCCAGGGCTCCGTCCTGGCCGGTCGCGGCCAGTCTGGCCGCCATCCCATGCAGGTAGGCGCCGACAGCGGCCGCGTCCACTGCACTCAGCCCCTGAGCGAGCAGCGCACCGGCCAGGCCGGACAAGACATCCCCGCTGCCTGCCGTCGCCAGCCACGGCGTACCCGTCGGGTTCATATGAACCGGCGACCCGTTCTCCGGGCTGGCGATCACGGTCGTGGACCCCTTGAGCAACACGGTCACGCCGAGCTGATCGGCCGCCCTGCGCACATGCTCCAGCCGCCGCGCCTCCACGTCACCCCGGTCCGCGCCGAGCAGCCGCGCCAGCTCGCCAGCGTGCGGCGTGAGCAGCGTCGGCGCGTCCCGTCGCAGCAGGCCAGGCTCGGCGGCCACCAGGGTCAGCCCGTCCGCGTCCACGAGCACCGGCACGTCGCTGGCGAGCACCTGACGGAGCAACCCCGTCGCGCGTTCATCCGTGCCCATCCCCGGCCCGGCCGTCCAGGCCTGCACCCGCCCCGCGGTCTGCACCGCCTCCGCGGGCTCCGCGTCCGTCCCCACCACGGTGATGACCGCCTCCGGCCAGTGCTGCCTGACCACCCCGGCGGCGGCCTCGGCCGACACCAGCCTGATCATCCCGGCGCCGCCGTGAATCCCGCCGCCGACCGCGAGCCAGGCGGCGCCGGTGAACCGGTCACTGCCCGCGACCACGCCGAGCACCCCGCGCCGGTACTTGTCAGACTCGGCCGAGGGAAGCGGGAGCAGCCGGGAGACGTCCGCCGACTGCAGCGCCACCAGGTCGGGCGCGCCCAGATACGGCGCGAGCCCGATGTCGACCAGCTCGGTCATCCCCGCCTGCCCGGCCCCAGGGTCGACGAGCAGCCCGGGCTTCCACGTCCCGAAGGTCACCGTGACGTCCGCCTGCACCGCCGCGCCAGGCAGCTCCCCGGTGTCGGCATCGATGCCACTGGGCAGGTCGACGGCGACCACGATCGCCCGCGACCCGGCCGCCCGGGCCGCCAGCGACGCCTGCGGCTCGCGCAGCCCACCCTTGCCACCGATGCCGAGCATCCCGTCAATAATCAGATCTGCCCGCTGGATCAGCCCCGGCGTCGCCCGGTCCTCCGGAGCGGCCAGCCGCCCCCCGGCCTGCCGCAGCGCACCGGCGCCGCCCACGTGCGTCCGTGAGCCCGCCGTGATCGCATGGACCCGCGCACCGCGCCGGGCCAGGAACGCCCCGGCATACAATGCGTCACCGCCGTTGTCGCCGCTCCCGGCCAGCACCACCACCCGTGCCCCGTAGGGCTGGGCGAGCAGCCCCGCGCACACCGACGCCAGCCCGAACGCGGCCCGGCGCATCAGCGCACCCTCTGGCAACGTGGCCATCAGCGCGCCCTCGGCAGCCCGCACCTTGGCAACTTCATGCGCCCGCCTCATAGCGCCCCCTCACCAGCCCGCACCACGACGACCTCGTGTGCCCGCCTTCTCGCGCGCCCCCGCCAGCTCGCACCATGGCCACTTCATGCGCCCGCCTCATCGCGCACCCTCCCCAGCCCGCACCATGACGACCTCATGCGCCCGCCTCATCGCGCCCCCGGCCGGCCCGCACTTTGGCAACTTCATGTGCCCGCCTCATCCCGATCAGCCTCCGCGATCCAGTCAGCTCAACTGCCCAGCGAACTCTTCACCCGGCCGACCCATCACTATCTCAGCCCGGCCAGCCCTGATCCTCACCCAGATCAGCCCCCACCATGATCATCGCCGCCAGTACACACCAGGCATCCTCGGCTCCTGAGGCCCGGAGAAAAGCTCTATGTTCGCTCTCAGCGAACAAAGGTCGCGACGTGGAATTCCCGGGCCGACAGCGTGGAACTCCCGGGCCGACGGCGCAGTGACGTCAGCCGAGGGCGGTGCGGACGGATTCGGCGAGCTGGCCGGCCACGCGTTCGGCCGCTATGGCATCGGTGGCCTCGACCATGACCCTGACCGTAGGCTCCGTGCCGCTCGGCCGGACCAGGACCCGGCCGAGCGCGCCCAGCTCGGTCTCGGCGGCGGCGACAGCGGCCGCCAGCTCCGGCGCCGAGCCGACCCGGGACTTGTCCACGCCCTGGACGTTGATGAGCACCTGCGGGTACCTGGTCATCACGGTGGCCAGCTCGGCCAGCGGCTTGCCGCTGCGCGCGACCGTGGCGAGCAACTGCAGGCCGGTGAGTATCCCGTCGCCTGTGGTCGCATGGTCGAGCAGGATGATGTGCCCGGACTGCTCGCCGCCAAGCACATAGTTCCCGGCGCGCATGGCTTCGAGAACATACCTGTCACCGACCGCGGTCTCCACCACCTGGATCCCCGCGTCGCTCATGGCCAGCCGGAATCCCAGATTGGACATGACCGTGGCAACGACCGTGCCGCCCTTGAGCCTGCCCGCCTCCTGGAAGCCGAGCGCGAGGATGGCGAGGATCTGGTCACCGTCGATCGGCCGCCCGGCGGCATCCACGGCCAGGCAGCGGTCGGCGTCGCCGTCGTGCGCGATGCCGGCGTCCGCGTTGTGGGCAACCACCGCGGCCGACAGGGCACCGAGCGAGGTCGAGCCGCAGCCCTGGTTGATGTTCACCCCGTCGGGTTCGGCACCGATCGCGATGACGTCGGCGCCCGCGCGCCGCAGCGCCTCGGGCGCCAAGGCATAGGCGGCGCCGTGCGCGCAGTCGACGACGACCCGCAGCCCGGTCAGCGGCCGGGCCTCGGCCGTAGCGTGTCTTTCCGGCCAGGAAGGCGCAGTGCCCTCCTGGCGTAGCGAGTCGACCAGGTGGTCCAGGTAACGCTCCGGCTCGACCGAGGCATCGCGGACCCGGCCGAAGCCAGCGGCGGGCGGCCCGGGGACCGTGACATTCCGTTTGAGCCTGTCCTCGATGTCGTCCTCGACCTCATCGGGCAGCTTCAGGCCGCCGGTGCCGAAGAACTTGATGCCGTTGTCCGGTGCCGGGTTGTGGCTGGCCGACAGCATCACACCGAACTCGGCGCCCAGCTCACCGGTCAGGTAGGCCACGGCGGGGGTGGGAATCACGCCCAGCCTGAGCACGTCCACACCCGCACCGGTCAGCCCGGCGACGACCGCGGCCTCCAGGTACTCACCGGACGCCCTCGGATCCCGGCCGAGGACGGCGAACGGCCGCCTGCTGGTGGCGCGGGCCGCGGCGAACGCCCCCGCGTCGCCCAGTGTCTGCGCGGCGGCCGTGGCCAGGTCCATGGCCAGCCGAGCGGTCAGATCATGACCGGCGACCCCCCGGACGCCATCCGTTCCGAAGAGCCGGCCCATAGACGGGATATCCTCCGCTGATTCTCTGGGGTCGTAACCCCCGGCTGGTCTGCGGCCCCGGCGAAGCTGATCGCAGATCAGCCAGCACCCTGAACCGCCACCCTATTGGATTGAACCTATCCCCATCCGCAATCCACACCGCCCCGCCGGGCGAAACCTGGCACCCGGGGGGCCCTGGGGTCGTCCCCCCGCAAACTACAAAACCGGCCCCAGCCCCGATCGCTGGGGTCCAGGGGGCACCCCACCACAAACCACAACCCGGCCCCGGCCCCTATCGTCGAGTCCGGGGGCCGTCCCACCACAAACACAACCCCAGCCCCGATCCTCGGGTCCGGGGGCCCTCCCACCGCAAGTGGCGAACCCCAGCCGGGCCGGCACCTGCTGACCGACCAGGGCAGCCACATGGTTTGTGACGGCGCAACCCGTCACTCCGAGGGTTCCGGGGGTGCCCCCCCGCAAACGGCAAACCCCAGCCCCGCTCGTGGGGGTCCGGGGGGCTCGGCCCCCCGGGCAAACACTGCGGGCCCCGGCGAAGCTGGCCGAAGGTCAGCGAGCAGCATCAGCCACCCCGGCCAGCGAGCAGCATCAGCCGCCCCGGCACCGCAACCTAGCGCTTGGAGTACTGAGGCGCCTTGCGGGCCTTCTTGAGCCCGTACTTCTTGCGCTCCTTGACCCTGGCGTCACGGGTGAGGAACCCGGCCTTCTTCAGCGCAGGCCGGCTCTCCGGATCCACCAGTACCAGTGCCCGGGCGATGCCCAGCCGCAGCGCACCGGCCTGGCCGGATACGCCGCCACCGGTGATGCGGGCGATCACGTCGAACCGGCCCTCGGCGCCGAGCACGACGAATGGCTCGTTGACGAGCTGCTGGTGCACCTTGTTCGGGAAGTAGCCGTCCAGCGTCCGGCCGTTGATCTGCCAGTTGCCCGTGCCCGCGGCGATGCGAACCCGGGCGATGGCCTCCTTGCGGCGGCCGGTGCCTGCGGCGTTACCGGACTGGACCGGCCTGCGGGCCGTGCCACGCGCAGCGGCATCCGGCGCTGACTCCGTGGTGTACTCGGAGGCGTAGTCTTCGGTCTCGTCCTCGACGCTCTCGTCGGGCGCCAGCGCGATTGTGGGCTCAGCCACGATTCATTCCCTCATGCTTCCTGGTCGGTGCCTGCACCCAGTGAGGGTTATTCAAACCGGCTAGCGAGGGCAGGCCCGGAGGGACTGTCCGAGCGCCGTTGCCGTGGCTGCCACCGCAACCGGAGCTGGTTTCTTGAATAACCCGAAACTTTGAATAGAACACAGTGTCTACTGCGCGATCTGTGTGATCTCGAACGGCTCGGGCCGCTGCGCCTGATGCGGGTGCTCAGGACCCGCGTACACCTTGAGCTTGCGCAGCATCTGCCTGCCCAGCGAGTTCTTCGGCAGCATTCCCTTGACTGCCTTCTCGACCACCCGCTCGGGGTGCCTGGCCAGCAGGTCGCTGTAAGCGATCGCGCTCAGTCCGCCCGGGTAGCCGGAGTGCCGGTAGGCGCGCTTCTGCTCAAGCTTCTTGCCGCTGAGCGCGACCTTCTCCGCGTTGACCACGATGACGAAGTCACCGGTGTCGATGTGCGGGGCGAAAATCGGCTTGTGCTTGCCGCGTAGTAGTACTGCTACCTGGCTGGCAAGCCGGCCGAGGACGACGTCAGACGCGTCGACGACGTGCCATTGCCGCTGGATGTCGCCGGCCTTCGGGCTAAATGTGCGCACAGTCATGCCTTCGTGTATGCAGCTGATCAAGGGACTCGACTCGCTCCCCGAGCCGGGAGCGTGACAGCCACGGTCCATCATCCACCCCGTGGTGCACTCCGCTGCGGTGGAGCCCTCAGGTACGCGAATGCGGACGGACGCCTAACGGAGGATACCGGCCAGGTAGCGAGGTTGGCAAAGTGAACGAACTTCTCGCCGGCCAGCGCCGGATCCCGCTGCACACAGTATAAACGATGGCTTGTTATCGCCGCCGCAACCAGGGAAAACTCCGGACAACGCATGTGACGGTGCGCGCAGCGATACCCTCCCGACATGGGCTATCCGCGCGATCAGGTCACCGCTGCGCCTGGCCAATGGCGCGGGCACCGGACCGGAGCACCCGTGCGAGAGCAGTTCGACACCGACCCGGGCGGCTTCAGCACCGAAGAGTTCGACCGTATATACGCCAGTTACGTCCCGCCCGTGCCGGCCGCCCGCGCGCGGCACGCTGGCAATGGGCACACCGGCTATGGAAACGCTGCCAACGGATCGGTGCAGGCGGCTCTGACCGGGCACGCCCCGGCCACGAACGGCCGCGCCCCTGCCGCCTCGCCGGCCAGCCCGCCCAGGGAGCAGCGGCCCGGGCCACGGCACGGCCGCCACCCGGGCAATGATCAAGACAACAGCCAGCCTCCCGTGCACGACCACCGGGCCTCGCCGGATCGCCGCTCTGCGCAGGACGCGGTCAGCTACCAGCCGCCGCGTCCCCACACGCCAGCCGCACCCCGGGACACGCCAGCCTCACGCCGGGACACGCCAGCCTCACGCCGGGACACGCCTGCCGCGCGCCCACAGGTTCCGGCTCCCCGGGCCGGGCGGGCGGGACGAGGCCCAGCCAGCGGGTTCCCGCCGAAGCCGGGCGAGCCGAACCCCCAGTACTCGCACCCCCAGTTCGCCGCCTGGAACCGGTCATCGGTACCGGCCTCGTCACCGGCCGACGTCTGCGCCGAGCCAGCCGACGGGTCCGGCGCCTTCTCGCTATCCGCCGCGCCAACCTGGGCGGACACCGGCGATGAGGGCATCGCGGCGGGACCGCGCGGCGGGGTGGCCCTCGCTGAGCGCCCGGACACTCCTGCCGCGTTCACCGGCGAAGACATCGACGCCTGGACCGACGGCCCGGACAGAGCGCGGACCCTGGTTCCCGGGGACCGGCCACCGGCCTTCGCGGCGGACACCGACGAGGCTGACATGGCCAGGCGGGCCGGCCGGCCACGGCACGACAGCGTCGGCCGGGCCGCGGGCCTGACCCGGGCCACCGCGGCGAAGGCGCGTAAGGCCGCCAGGCAGCGCGGCCGCACCCGCAGGCGGCTGATGGCCGGGGTGTGCCTGCCCGCCGTCGCCGTCATCGCGGTCATGGCGTACCTGCAGAACTCAGGCGGCCATAAGGCCAGGGACACGGCCAACTCGTCCCCGGCAGCCACGTTGGCGGGCAGCACTCCGTCGGCGACGCTGGGAACGTGGCAGCACATCGACACGCGGGCCGGCGACCCCACGCCGCTGACGCTCGGCCAGCTCTTCCCAGCGCAGTTCACGGTCGGCGGCGTCGGCTACGTCAGGACGGTGCAAGCGGCAAACGCCGACTGTGCCAGGGCCGTGTTCGGCGGGCGGCTGCAGGCAGCGGTCCGCAAGTACGGCTGCACCCAGGTCATGCGGGCCAGTTACCTGGACTCGCAGCAGAAGCTGATGGGGACCATCGGCGTGCTGAACCTGGCCGATTCGGCCGGCTCGGACAAGGTGGGCAGGGTCACCGGGTCCAGCGAGTTCATCGCCCAGCTGACCGCGGCGAGCGGGCCGACGCGCAGCCTGACCAAGGGCACCGGGCTGGAGGAAGCTGAGATCAAGGGACACTACCTGATCTTGACCTGGGTCGAGTACACCACGCTCAAGGCGCCAACCACCGCCCGTCAGCGTGCCCAGCTCAAGGACTTCTCCGCCAACCTCATCAGCCAGACCGCGAATGTGAGCCTGACCAGCCGCATGGTCACCGGGCAACCGCAAGTACCGTAGGAACCCTTGCAAAATCACCAAAACGATCATGGAACTAGTTTCTGATCAGCGACAGTCAGCTAGGGACCCGAACTTGTGAAAGGTTCCTAAGAGGCATCTCCGAACGCAGGTGCTCGTGCCTATGGGCAGCCCCACCAAACCCTCCCCAGGACCCCCACCCGAACGATTCGGGCAGTATGCGCCGGCCCCGGCCAACTTCGGCAGAACACCCGGCCCGGATCACTGGCCAGCCGCGGATACCGGCCGTGGACCGTTCATGGATCCGGATCCGGATCCGGATCCGGTCGGTGCCGGGCCAGCGGACCCGCACGCACTGCGACCGGAGACGGCGGCGTGGCTGGACTCTCCGGCCACCAGTTACCTGGACGCGCGGGACGTCCCGGTCGCAGAGCATATGGAAGGTCCCGGCTTCCCGCGCCGCAGGCGGGGGTACCGGCTTCCGGTCATCGCCGTGGTGGTGGCCGCGGCCCTGATCGGCGTCGTCGCGTTCGTCGTGACCCACCACACACAAGTCAGCGGCGGCCACTCCGGCGGCCCCGTCCCCGCCACCAACAGCCTGGGCGTGAGCCCCGGCACCAGCCATCCCACCGTCAGCGCCAGCGCCAGCCAGCCCGCCCCGGACAACCGGAAGACGATCACGGCCAGCGGCATCTTCCCCAAGGCACAGGTAACGGTCAACGGCATCAGGTTCACCCGGGTCATCAGCGTGCTGAACACCAAGTGCTCGCTGGCCGCCCGCGGTGCCTTCGCAACCGCGCTGTCGTCGGCCAGGTGCCAGCGGGTGGTGCGGGCCACGTTCGTGGATGCTCCCAAGCAGTACGCGGTCACGGCCGGGGTGGCGGCGCTGCCCAGCAACGCCGCCGCGAGCAAGGTGGACGGCGCCAAGCTGTTCGGCCCCGATATCTGGTTCACCGGGCTGGACGGCCCCGCGCACAGCGGTGCGAGCGTCATCGGCAAGACCGTGGGTGTGGGTTACGACGTCGTGTACGGGCGGTTCATCGTCTACGCCCTGGCCACCTACGCCACCGGCCGCAACCCCACCGGCCAGCAGGCGGAGCTCCAGGTCCTCGGCGCGCTGAGCCGGTCCTTCTCGATGCTGGCCCAGCAGCCACTGCAATCATGAGAAACGCCGTACCGTAGCCGCAATAGCGCGAAGCCGCACCTCCGTGTTATCGATTCGCCGGTGCTCCTGTCCGCTCCGGAACACCGTGTTGGCCTGGCCTTCTTTCGGATGGCCCGGACGTGACCGTACGATCGCTCTTTGTCGCGCTGACGTGGCTGGCGCGCGGCTCCTGGGACGGTGGTGCGTTGGTAGATCAGATGACGGAACGCGCTACCTACCGGGATGTGTTCGGGGTAGCCGAGTTCCGGGTGCTGTGGCTGGCGCAACTGCTGTCGGTGGCCGGGGACCAGTTCGCCCGGGTCGCGCTGACCGTGCTGGTGTATGACCGGACCCGGTCGCCGCTGCTGGCGGCCGTGACCTACGCCGTGACGATCATTCCCATCTTCGCGGGGGGCGTGCTGCTGGCCGGGCTGGCGGACCGGCTTCCGCGCCGCTCGGTGATGATCCTGTGCGACCTGGCCCGGGGGGCGCTGGTGCTGGTGATGGTCATCCCGGGCCTGCCGCTGGCCGCCCTCGTGGTGCTGCTGTTCGCTGTCACGCTGTTCACCGCCCCATTCACCGCGGCCCGCTCGGGGATCTACCCGGACATCCTGTCCGGCGACCGGTATGTCCTCGGCACCGCCGTGACCATGACCACCTATCAGTTTGCCCAGGTCACCGGGTTCGCGGTCGGTGGCGCCCTGGTCGGCTTCCTGGGCGCCAGAACCTGTCTGGTGGCCGACGCCGTGACCTTCGCTCTCTCGGCCGTGCTGGTCCGTTTCGGAGTCGATGCCCGCCCAGCGGCCAATGCGCTGGCCGGGCGGGTGTTCGCGCCGGTGGCTGACGCGATTGCCGGGGTGCGCCTGGTGTTCGGCCGGCCGGCGCTGCGCACCCCGATGCTGTTCGGCTGGCTGGCCACGTTCATCGTGGTCCCGGAGGGCCTGGCCGCACCGCTGGCCCGTTGGCTGCATGGCGGAGACCTGCTGGTTGGACTGATCCTGGCAGCCACCGCGCTGGGTGTCTCGGTGGGCTCGGTGGCGTTTTCCCGCCTCGTCGATCCCGGCCGCCGAGTCCGCTGGATGGGTCCGCTGGCAGTGGCTTCCTGCCTGGTGCTGGTGTTGCTCGCTATACACCTGACAGCACTGCTCATACTGTTGGTGTTGTTCACCAGCGGAGCGTGCACGTGTTTCCAGATGGCCGCTAATGCGGCGTTCGTGGTCGCCGCACCGCCGGAGCAGCGCAGTCAGGCATTTGGCCTGGCGCAGGCCGGCATCTACCTGGGTCAGGGCGGCGCCGTCATCGTGGCCGGCGCCGCCGCCGCCCGCTATGCTCCCCCGATTGTGGTCGCGGTCGGCGGTACGATCGGTACAGCCGCCGCACTAATTCTGACGATCCGTAATCGCCAAAAGAGCTGACGTCAGCCCCAGCCGAGCTCGCGCATCTGCCCGCCTCCCTTCACCAGACTGAAGACAAGCCACGCGATAGGCGCGCCAGGCAGTGTATGGCGCGGTAACCCAGGTACGCCGTGTTTGCCTGGGATTATTCCAGTGTGAAGCTGGCTCTACGCAACCTTAGAGATATCCAGCCAGGCAACCTGCTGCCACCCCGCCGGCCGGTCTGGGTATCTCGCGGGACATATTCCTGCCACCTTAGTGCGGTCTTCTTGACATTCTCACCGGAGCGGATGCCACAATGCGATGGACTTCCTTAACTGTGAGCTATGCCTGATATCCGCTCAGTTGCGATATGCACCGGAGGGTGAATGACCGGCCAGGCAATCCCGGCCCATAAGCCATGGGCCGCACGGTTGCGTGCCTGGCCGCTGTGGGAGCTGCCGTGCCGGCTTGCCGTCTACGTGGCCGGGGTCATCATCGCCTACCTGGCCGCCATCGGCGTCGCCGCATCGCAGACCACGTTCCGGCTGCATGACCTTGAGCTGTTCGCGCTACTGCTCGCATTCGGAGCCGCGTCGATCGAGCTGACCAGGCGTTCCGGCGAGCCCGCCGGAGTGATCCACGACGTGTACGGGGTGTGGGTGCTCCCGGTGGCGCTGTTCTTGCCGCCGGTTTACGTGCTGATCGCGCCGGTGTCCAAGCTCGCGTTCACCCAATGGCGCACCCGCCAGACGGTGCTTCACCGCAGGGTGTTCACCGCGGCAGCGGTCGGCCTGGCTGCCGGGGCAGCGTCCTGGGTCTTCCACCTGGTCATAGGCCTGCTACCCGAGGTGACACCGGGTCCCGGCTTCCACTGGCTCGTGTGGATAGCCATGGCAAGCATGTGCGCCATACTGCGGTGGGCGATCAACATCTATCTGGTGCTGACCGCGGTCAAGGGCTCCGACCCGACGGTCAGCATCCGCGAGGTGAAGTTCACCCGTGAGCCGTTGTACAACGACCTGGCTGAGCTGTGCATCGGGCTGGCCGCGGCTGTCCTGGTAGCCGTCAACTGGTTCCTGATCGCATTGTTCCTGCCGGTGGTCATCCTGCTGCAGCGTTCATTGAGGCACGTCGAGCTGGAGAACGCCTCCCGGATCGACAGCAAGACCGGCCTGCTGAACGCCGTCACCTGGCAGCGTGAGGCCCGCGTGGAGATCAGCAGGGCGGCCCGCACTCATTCGCCGCTGGCGGTCGCCATGCTGGACATCGACCACTTCAAGCGGGTCAACGACACCCACGGCCACCTGACCGGTGATGCCGTCCTGGCCGCGCTCTCGGCCACGCTGCGCGGCCTGTTGCGGGAATACGACATCATCGGCCGCTTCGGCGGCGAGGAGTTCGCCATCCTGCTGCCGCACACCGATATCACCGCCGCCGAGCAGATCACCGAACGGCTGCGCGCCAAGCTCGCCGAGATCAGCGTCACCCCCGGGACCGGAAGCAGCGCCGAGACGCCGCTCCAGGTCACCGTCTCGATCGGTGTCGCTGCCCTGGCCCATTCCCGTCGCGACCTCGACGAGCTGATCGCGGCTGCCGACGCCGCCCTGTACCGGGCCAAGGCGCAGGGCCGCAACCAGGTCTGCCTGATGGCGGAGGGCTCAGCCTGACCGCAAGCGCCGGGTGACCAGCGCCCGCGCGGCCAGTTCGGCGTCCGCCGGATAGCACACCTCTTCCAGGCACAGCGGATGCGGCGGCGCCACGTGCACCGCCGGGTCGCGCACGCCACCGGCGAGCACCTCCCGGGGCCACGCTGCCGGTTTACGCCCGTCCCCGACCGCGAGCAAGGCACCGGCCAGGGCGCGGACCATGTTGTGGCAGAACGCATCGGCCACTACTGCCGCCACGGCCACCCCCGGCTCCGGCCGCTCCCACTCCAGCCGGATCAGCGTCCGCATCGTGGACGCTCCTTCCCGGCGCCTGCAGTAAGCCGCGAAATCGTGCTCACCCAGGCAGCCTGCGGCCGCCTCGTTCATCCTGGGCACGTCAACCCCGTGCCGGTACCAGAGGGTGTCACCCCGGCGGAGCGGATCGGCGGCCGCCGGGTCGTCGCACACCCGGTAGGAATACCGCCGCCACAGCGCGGAGAACCGGGCGTCGAACCCGTCCGGCGCGACCGCGATCGAGCGAACCCGCACATCGGCGTCCAGCAACCCGGCCAATCCGCGCAACGCGCCAGGCGCGGCCACCGCCCAGTTATCCTCGGGCACGTCCACATGCGCGACCTGACCGCGCGCATGGACCCCGGCATCGGTGCGCCCGGCCACGGTCAGCGGCGGCGGCGCTTCGAGCCGGAGCAGCCGTCCCAGCGCCGTCTCGATGCTCTCCTGCACCGTCCGCCGCCCCGGCTGACGAGCCCAGCCGGAGAACCCCGCGCCGTCATAGGCAATCCCGAGCCGGAGCCTGACCGTCCTGTCTCCACTCAGGCCCGCCTCGCCGGCGTCTCCCTCAGCCATTGATTCTCTCTGCCCTCCCAGGCCCGCAGAACCGCGCACAGGGCGCGACAGGATCACCACAGCCCGCCGGTACGCGACGAGCCCCATCAAATCCAAGCCTTACCCACCCAGCCGCTCAGTGTCCGGCCCACGGCCCATGCAAACGCCATCCGGCCCACCGGTACACCTGGAAACGGCCGGACCCGTGCGGTCAAGGCATACAAGGAAACGACGGCCCCCGCGCGTGTGCGCGGAGGCCGTCGAAGCGGTGTTGCGGCCGGCGTCAGGACTCGCCGGGCTCCCTGGTCTCGTCCACCGGCTCACCGTCTTCCGGCGCCGCGTCCCCGGCCGCATCGTCTTCAGCAGCACTGTCCTCAGCAGCACTGTCCTCGGCCGCGGTGTCCGGGGCAGCGGTGTCCTCGATGTCGGTGGCCTCTGTCTCGGTGGCCGCCTCAGCCGTGCCCGGGTCGGTGACCTCTGGCTCCGCCGCCGCTGTCCTGGCCGTCGGTGTCACGGTCTGGGCCGGGCGCGAGCGGCGGGGACGACGGCGGGGCCTGGTGACCTCTTCCTCGTCCTTGACCAGCTCGATCACGGCCATGGGCGCGTTGTCGCCCTTCCGGGGACCGATCTTGACGATCCTGGTGTAGCCGCCCTGACGGCCGGCGAACCCCGGGCCGATCTCGGTGAACAGCGTGTGCACGACGCTCTTGTCGGGCACCACGGTGAGCACCTGGCGCCGCGCGTGCAGGTCGCCACGCTTGGCAAAGGTGATCAGCCGCTCGGCCACCGGCCGCAGCCGACGAGCCCTGGCATGGGTGGTCGTGATCCGGCCGTGTTCGAACAGGGCTGTGGCCAGGTTCGACAGCATGTGCCGCTGGTGGGCCGGACTGCCTCCCAGCCGGGGACCCTTGGTGGGCGTGGGCATCGGGTTTCTCCTCGGTCGCTGCCTGGCGCGTCAGGTTCTTGCGTGCCGGCGGTTGTCAGGCGGTGTCACGCGGGGGTCCGGGGGTCGCCCCCCGGGATAATACTGCGGGCCACAGCGAAGCCGGCCGAAGACCGGCGAGCATCGTGGGCCGCCTCGTCCCGCCGGGCGGTCAGTATTGCTCGGTCTCGACGTAGCTGTCGTCGTCGTCCGCGCCGTAGCTGTCCGCCGCGGTGCCGGGGTCGAATCCGGGCGGGGAGTCCTTGAGCGAAAGGCCCATGTCCACCAGCTTCTGCTTGACTTCCTCGATCGACTTGGCGCCGAAGTTGCGGATGTCGAGCAGATCCTGCTCGCTGCGGGCGACGAGTTCGCCGACCGTGTGGATGCCCTCGCGCTTGAGGCAGTTGTACGAACGGACGGTGAGGTTGAGTTCCTCGATCGGCAGGGCCAGGTCGGCGGCCAGCGCGGCGTCGGTGGGCGACGGGCCCATGTCGATGCCTTCGGCCTCCACGTTCAGCTCCCTGGCCAGGCCGAACAGCTCCACCAGCGTCTTGCCGGCGCTGGCCACGGCGTCCCTGGGCCGCAGGCACGGCTTGGTCTCGACGTCCAGGATCAGCCGGTCGAAGTCGGTGCGCTGCTCGACACGGGTCGCCTCGACCTTGTAGGTCACCCGGAGCACCGGCGAGTAGATCGAGTCGATCGGGATCCGGCCGATCTCCTGGCCGGGCTGCTTGTTCTGCGCGGCGGACACGTACCCACGGCCACGCTCGACGGTGAGCTCCATCTCCAGCTTGCCCTTGGCGTTCAGGGTGGCGATGCTGGTCTCCGGGTTGTGCACCTCGACGCCGGCCGGCGGCGCGATGTCCGCGGCCGTGACCTCGCCCGGGCCCTGCTTGCGCAGGTACATCACGACGGGCTCGTCCTGCTCGGAGGAGACGACGAGTTCCTTCAGGTTCAGGATGATGTCGGTGACGTCTTCCTTGACCCCGGGAACGGTGGAGAACTCGTGCAGCACACCCTCGATCCGGATGCTGGTGACGGCCGCGCCCGGAATTGAGGACAACAGGGTGCGGCGGAGCGAGTTACCGATCGTGTAGCCGAAGCCCGGCTCGAGCGGCTCGATGACGAACCGGGAGCGGAACTCGCTGACCTGCTCTTCGGTGAGGGTTGGACGCTGGGCGATAAGCACTGTGACTTCCCTTCCGCGCCGCCCGCTATATGACGGACGCGATCTGTACTTCGATCCTTTCCCGGGCGGCGGCTCGCGCCGCCCGGGGCAGGTCGTTACTAACGGCAGAGCCTTTACTTCGAGTAGTACTCGACGATGAGCTGCTCCTGGACCTGGGCGTCGATCTGCGCCCGGACCGGGAGCGCGTGGACCAGGATGCGCATCTTCTCCGGGAGCACCTCGAGCCAGGCCGGCACCTGGCGCTCGCCGGCCTCGGCCTGCGCGACGACGAACGGGGTGAGCTCCAGGGACTTGGCCTTCACATCGATGATGTCGTTCGTACTGATCTGGTACGAGGGGATGTCGACCTTCTGGCCGTTGACCAGGAAGTGGCCGTGGGTGACGAGCTGGCGCGCCATGTCCCTGCTCTTGGCGAAACCGGCCCGGTAGACCACGTTGTCCAGGCGGCACTCCAGGAGCTGGAGCAGGTTGTCGCCGGTCTTGCCCCGCCTGCGCGAGGCTTCCTCGTAGTAGTTGCGGAACTGACGCTCGAGCACGCCGTACATGCGCCGGGCCCGCTGCTTCTCCCTGACCTGCAGGAGGTACTCGTTCTCGCGTGGCCGGTTCCGGCCGTGCTCACCCGGCGGGTAGGGCCGGATCTCAATGGCGCACTTGGGCGAGTCGCACTTGGCGCCCTTGAGAAAGAGCTTCATCTTCTCGCGCCTGCAGAGCTTGCAGTCCGCACCTGTGTATCGAGCCATCTGCCGCTTCTCCTCAGACCCTGCGCCGCTTTGGCGGGCGGCAGCCGTTGTGCGGAACCGGGGTGACGTCCTGAATCGTGCCGACCTCGAGACCGGTGGCCTGCAGCGAGCGGATCGCCGTCTCCCGGCCCGAGCCCGGGCCCTTGACGAAGACATCGACCTTGCGCATGCCGTGCTCCATGGCGCGGCGCGCGGTGGCCTCGGCCGCCATCTGCGCGGCGTAGGGCGTCGACTTGCGGGAACCCTTGAAACCGACCTGGCCGGAGGAGGCCCAGGCAATCACGTTGCCGCTGGGGTCGGTGATCGAGACGATCGTGTTGTTGAACGTGCTCCGGATGTGAGCGTGCCCGTGAGCGACGTTCTTCCGCTCCTTGCGGCGCACCTTCTTGGCCGCAGCCTGGCGATTCTTCGGAGGCATCTGCTGGGATTACTTCCTGTTCTTGAGGTGATCGGTCCCGGCGCGACGGGACAACTGGGTGCCTTACTTCTTGCCGACCTTCTTCTTGCCGGCCACGGTCCGCTTCTTGCCCTTGCGGGTGCGGGCGTTGGTCTGGGTGCGCTGACCGTGCACGGGCAGCCCGCGGCGGTGCCGGATGCCCTGGTAGCAGCCGATCTCGATCTTGCGGCGGATGTCCGCCTGCACCTCGCGGCGCAGGTCACCTTCGACCCGGTACGTGGCCTCGATCCAGTCACGCAGCCGGACCAGGTCGTCGTCGCTCAGCTCGTGCACCCGGCGGTCGGCGCTGACACCGGTGGCCTCCAGCGTCTCCAGTGCCCGGGTGTGGCCGATGCCGTAGATGTAGGTGAGCGCGACCTCCATGCGCTTGTCATTAGGGAGGTCAACGCCGACAAGGCGAGCCATCTGTTGCCACGTACTCCTTCGTGCGGTGCCAGTTCGTGTTTACTGCCGGGTCAGCCCTGGCGCTGCTTGTGCCGGGGGTCCGAGCAGATGACCATGACCCTGCCATGCCTGCGGATGATCCGGCACTTGTTGCAGATCTTCTTGACGCTCGGCTTGACCTTCATGGTGTGTCTCTCCTCAGGCAGTGGCCCGCCAGGGCGCTGCCCGTCCGCTTGTCACTTGTACCGGTAGACGATGCGCCCACGGCTCAGGTCATAGGGGCTCAGCTCCACCACGACCCGGTCATCGGGCAGGATCCGGATGTAGTGCATCCGCATCTTCCCGCTGATGTGGGCTAGTACTTTGTGCCCGTTGTCCAGCTCCACACGGAAAAAGGCATTCGGCAACGACTCGACGACCGTGCCCTCAATCTCGATGGCGCCGTCTTTCTTGGGCATATCCTCCGCGCTTCACTTCTTGTCGGCCTGGTCAGACCCCACAGACTTGCGGGCTGCCACGACGCTTGCGTTCTCTGCTTGCTACTGACTGGCTTGCTACTGACTGGGCTTGCTACTGGCTGGGCTTGGTGCTTGGCCGGCTTCGCGGTACCGCGTCCCTGACCCGCCCGTGCCAGGCGGCCGCCTTGATCAGCGTCCGCCCAACCGGATGGGTGCCCTGGGGACCTCTGCCACCGGGCTTCCACTGCGGGCAGCGCAAAGACGACAGCACACGGGCCGAATGGAAAGTGTACTTGACGGCCCGCATCAGTGCGAACCAAAGTCGCCAGTCCGCTATTCCCGCACCGCCGGCTGCCAGCCGCCCCGGGCGGCGGGCCGGGGTCAGTAGTTCCGCCGGTCCCGGGTCCGCTGTTCGCGGCGGCGCATGTGCTCCTCGCGGCGGCGCATGTGCTCCTGGTGGCGGCTCAGCCGCTCGCTGGGCAGGTCCCCGGGACCGGTGTCCCGCTCGGCCCGCAACTGCTGCACAGGGCCGCCTGGCGGACCCTGAACGGGACGCGGCGGCCCGCCGCCCGGGTGCCCACCGAACAGCCAGCGGCCGAGCAGGATCGCGCCCCACGGCCCGGCGATCCACAGGAACCACAGGCCGTCGATATGGTGGCTGCTGATCGAGGTGACCAGCCAGAGGGTGAACATGAGCAGGCTCACCGAGGCCCAGGATGCCCAGGCGCCCCGCCAGGCCGGTGACAGCCTGCCCTGGCTCGCGGGATCCGGCGGGCGCGGCGGCCCGTGGCGGATCGTGGCCTCGGGCAGGTGGTACAGGTCGATGCCGGGCAGGTCGGCCATCAGCTTGTCAAGCTCGCCAAGCGTCTTGGCGGCGAAGGTGGCGTCCAGCCGCTCGTGGAACTCATCGGCGGTCAGCCGGCCGGCTGCGTGGTGCTCGCGCAGCATCGAGGCCACCCGGTCCCGGTCGGAGTCCGAGGCCCGCATTCGCGGGTCATAGGGCATCGCTGTTCACCTCCCCAGCCGGGTGAGCGCCGGCGAGGCCGGCCAGCCGCTGCTTGCCACCGTCGGCCGCGGTCAGCACCCAGGGCCCGTCGGCGGTGATCGCGACCGTGTGCTCGAAATGCGCCGCGGGTGTCCCGTCCGTACTGACGACTGTCCAGCCGTCGTCCATCAGCCGGGTGTACCGCTTACCGAGCACGAGCATCGGCTCGATGGCCAGGGCCATCCCCTCGGTGAGCACCGGGCCACGATTCGGCTTCCCGTAGTTGGGGACGGCGGGGTCCATGTGCATCTCGGTGCCGATGCCGTGGCCGACGTATTCCTCGACGATCCCGTAGGGTCCGGCGGCGCGCGCGCTGGTCTCCACGGCGTGCGAGATGTCGTAGAGCTTGCGGCCGGGGCGGGCCTGGGCCAGCCCGGCCCACAGGGCGTTCTCGCAGGCGGTGAGCAGGCGGCGCAGCTCACCGGAAATGTCGCCGACCCCGACGGAGAGCGCGGCGTCCGCATGCCATCCCCGGACGATCGCCCCGCAGTCGATGGAAATCACGTCACCGGCCTCGAGCTTGGTCTCGGTGCTCGGGATGCCGTGCACGATCTCCTCGTTCACCGACGTGCAGATGGTGGCCGGGTAGCCGTGGTAGCCCTTGAAGGAGGGGGTGGCACCCGCGGCGGCGATCTCGTGCTCCGCGATCCGGTCGAGCTCGGCGGTGGTGACCCCCGGCTCGACCGCGGCAGCGAGCACGCTCAGCGTGTGCGCGACGACCAGGCCGGCTTCCCGCATGACATCGAGTTGCGCCGGTGTCTTCAGCTGGATCGCCGGTTCGCGCTTTACTCGCATCTGCCTCTCCGGCTCCATCCGCTTCCGCCGCCACGGCCACCTGACATGGCACCCACGGTGCCCGGGCCACCGGTACCCACGCATCCAAATTTACCTTCGGCCACGAGGGTGGCCATCCAGCTTCAGTCACGAGAGTAACCGCCGCACCCCAGCCATGAACATCATGCTCTGCCCCCCGGCCACAACACAGCGAACCCCCCACAGCAACCGCCAGCAGGCCAGCGACGAACACGGTGCCGGTTCTCAATCAGTCCATGAAGCGGCGCAGGGAGCTCATGGCGCGGTCGGTGATCTCATCCACCGGGCCGGTGGCGTCCAGGCCCTGCAGGATGCCCTGATCGGCGTAGTAGGCGACCAGGGGAGCGGTCTGGTCCTGATAGACCTCGAGCCGGTGCCTGATCGTTTCCTCGCGGTCGTCATCGCGCTGAAACAGCTCGCCGCTGCAGTCGTCACAGGTGTCCCTGCGGGCTGGCGGGTCGAACAGCACGTGCCAGACCCGGCCGCACCGGTGGCAGGTGCGCCGGCCGGACAGCCTGCGCACCACCTCGTCGTCGTCCACCACGAGCTCGAGGACGACGTCCAGCCTGGTCTCCCACTCCGAGAGCATTTTTTCCAGCGTCTCGGCCTGTGGCACGTTCCTCGGGAAGCCGTCGAGCAGGAAACCCGGCTGCGCGTCGTCCTCGCACAGCCGGTCCCTGACCATAGCGATCGTGACCTCGTCCGGGACCAGGTCACCGCGATCCATGTACGACTTGGCCTTGCGTCCAAGCGCCGTCCCCCGGGTCACGTTGTACCGGAAGATGTCACCTGTCGAAATCTTCGGGATCGCCAGGTGCGACGCTATGAACTGGGCCTGCGTCCCCTTGCCCGCACCGGGAGGCCCGACGAGGACGATGCGCACTATCGAAGGAAGCCCTCGTAATTACGCTGCTGAAGCTGACTTTCGATCTGCTTCACGGTGTCCAGGCCGACGCCCACAGCAATGAGGATCGGGGTGCCACCGAACGGGATCGTGTTGCCGACCCCGACGAACGCGAACGCGACCATCGGGATGAGCGCGACGAAGCCCAGGTACACCGAACCCGGCGCCGTGATCCTGGACAGCACGTACTGGAGGTACTCGGCGGTCGGCCGGCCGGGTCTGATACCGGGGATGAAGCCGCCGTACTTCTTCATGTTGTCCGCGACCTTGGTGGGGTTGAACGTGATCGCCACGTAGAAGTACGTGAAGAACACGATCAGCACGAAGAACGCGATGATGTAGTACTTCGAGCTCTGTGTGCCGAGGTACGTGTCGATCCAGCTCACCCAGCCCTGCGGCTTGGCCGTGTTGCCGAACAGGGAGGCGATCAGCTGCGGGATGTACAGCAGCGAGGAAGCGAAGATGACCGGGATGACACCGGCCTGGTTCACCTTCATCGGGATGTAGGTGGACGTGCCGCCGTACATGCGCCGCCCGACCATCCGCTTGGCGTACTGCACCGGGATCCGGCGCTGTGCCTGTTCCATCCAGACGATGCCGGCGATGATCGCGATTCCGACGCCGATCACCACGCCGAGCGCGAACCCGCCCTTGTTGGTGAAGACGCTCTGCAGCTCGGTCGGGAACACGGCGATGACCTGAGTGAAGATCATCAGGGACATGCCGTTGCCGACGCCCCGGTCGGTGATCAGCTCGCCCAGCCACATGATCACCGCGGTGCCGGCCGTCATGATGATGACCATCGTCACGACGGTGAACACCGAGGAATTGACCAGCAGGTCCCTGTTGCACGAGGTGAACAGGCGGCCCGTCCTGGCCAGCGCCACGATGCCGGTGGATTGCAGGATGGCCAGGCCGACCGTCAGGTACCTGGTGTACTGCGTGATCTTCGCGGTACCGGACTGGCCCTCGTCCTGCAGCGTCTCCAGCCGCGGGATGACCACGGCGAGAAGCTGCATGATGATGCTCGCCGTGATGTAGGGCATGATGCCCAGCGCGAACACCGTCAGCTTCAGCAGCGCGCCACCGCTGAACAGGTTGACCAGCTGGTAGACGTTAGCCGTGCTGCCGGTCTTGGTCGCGGTGCCGATACACGCGTTGACTGCCTTCACCGAGATACCTGGCGTGGGCAGCGTGGAACCCAGCCGGAAGACGGCAATGATGAATAGCGTGAATAGCAGCTTCCTGCGCAGGTCGGGCGTCCGGAATGCCCGGAGGAACGCGGTCAGCATGCGCCGTCCTCGGATCGAAGGGTCACGTTTTGGTTAGCGGTATCCGCCATGAGCGGTCCGCCGCAGTCTAACCCGCTCGGCGCACTCTAACAGCCGCCGGTAAGCGGCCGGTAGCCCTCGCGGTCCTATACCATGCGGCAGATCTACAGCAGATCTACAGCGTGGTCGCGGATCCTCCGGCCGCTTCGATCTTCTCCCTGGCACTGGCCGAAAAGGCGTGTGCGGTCACTCGCAGTCCGCTCGGTGCGTCGCCGTTGCCCAGCACCTTCACCAGTTGCCCGGCGCGCACGGCGCCCCTGGCCGCGAGTTCGGCGGGCGTGACGTCGCCGCCCTCCGGGTACAGCTCGGCCAGACGGCTGAGGTTGACCACCTGGTAGGTGGTCTTGAACCGCGCGTTGGAGAAGCCCCTGAGCTGGGGGATCCTCCGGTGCAGCGGCATCTGGCCACCCTCGAAGCTGGCCGGGACGGTGTCCCTGGCCTTGGTGCCCTTGGTGCCGCGCCCGGCGGTCTTACCCTTGGACGCCTCGCCGCGGCCCACCCGCGTCTTGGCGGTGTGGGCGCCGGGGGCGGGCCTGAGGTGATGCAGCTTCAGCCCCGCCCTGGCCGGGCGCTCAGCCTCGGCCGGGCGCTCGGTGTCTGCCATGTCAGTCAACCTCCTCGACGGTCACCAGGTGGCGCACCGTCTGGATCATGCCGCGGAATTCCGGCTTGTCTTCCTTGATAACGACGTCGCCGATCCGCTTGAGCCCGAGCGACCGGAGCGACTCCCGCTGGGCGTGAGTGCCACCGATCTTCGACCGTTCCTGCGTGATCTTCAACCGTGCCATATCGCCTCCCCGGTTAGCTCGCGCTCGCGGCGGCAGCCCGGGCGCGGAGCATGGCCGCGGGCGCGACGTCCTCGAGCGGCAGGCCACGCTTGGCCGCGATCTCCTCCGGCCGGCTCAGGCTGCGCAGGGCGGACACGGTGGCGTGCACCACGTTGATCGGGTTCGACGACCCGAGCGAGCGGGACAGCACGTCCTTGATGCCCGCGCACTCAAGCACACTGCGCACCGGGCCGCCGGCGATGACGCCGGTACCGGGGCTGGCAGGCTTGAGCAGCACGACGCCGGCCGCGTCCTCTCCCTGTACCTGGTGCGGGATCGTGCCGGCGATGCGTGGCACCTTGAAGAAGTTCTTCTTGGCTTCCTCGACGCCCTTGGCGATGGCCGCGGGCACCTCCTTGGCCTTGCCGTATCCGACGCCGACCATTCCGTTGCCGTCACCGACCACGACGAGCGCGGTGAAGCTGAAACGCCGGCCGCCCTTGACCACCTTGGCCACCCGGTTGATGGTGACTACCTTCTCCAGGTAGGTGGTCGACTTGTCGGCGGGCCCGCCACGGCGGTCTTCACGGCGCTCCCGCCGTTCGCCGCCACCCGAGCCGCGCCGCGATGCTGGTGGCATCAGTAAGTCCTCTTCTCTGCTGTAAAGATTTTCAGAACGACAGCCCACCTTCGCGGGCGCCGTCGGCCAGTGCGGCGACCCGGCCGTGATACCGGTAGCCGGCCCGGTCGAACACCGCGGCGGTGATCCCGGCTTCGGCCGCCCGGCGGGCCAGCAGTTCGCCGACCTTGCGCGCCTTGGCCTTCTTGTCGCCCTCGGTGCCCCGGATGGACTCGTCCAGGCTGGACGCCGATGCCAGCGTGTGACCGGCCACATCGTCGATCAGCTGGGCGAAGGTGTGCCGTGACGACCTGGTCACCACCAGGCGCGGGCGTACTGGCGCACCACTCACCCGCTTGCGCACCCGCAGGTGCCGCCTGGCCCGCGGGACGGCCCTGCCTTTGCGGCCATCCGCGCGGGCACCGCCGACGCGGGCACCACCGGTGGCGGCGCCACTGCGCGAGCCGCCGCCGCGCGGGCCTGACTTCGTCTTAGTGCCAGCCATGTCTTACTTCCCAGCCTTCCCGACCTTGCGCCGGACCTGCTCGCCCTGGTACCGCACGCCCTTGCCCTTGTACGGATCCGGCTTGCGCAGCTTGCGGATGTTGGCCGCGACCTCACCCACCTGCTGCTTGTCGATGCCCTCGACCACGAACCTGGTGGGCGCCTCGACCCGGAACGTGATGCCCTCCGGCGGCGTGATGGGCACCGGGTGGCTGAAGCCCAGCGAGAACTCCAGATCCTTGCCCTTGGCCTGCACCCGGTAGCCGACCCCGACGATCTCCAGCGTCTTGCGGTAGCCGTCGGTCACGCCGGTGATCATGTTGGCGATCAGCGTGCGGGACAAGCCGTGCAGGGCACGGACGCGTCCCTCGTCGTTCGGCCGGGTGACCGTGATCACCCCGTCGTTCTGGGACACCTCGATCGGCGCGGCGACCGTGTGCCGCAGCGTACCCTTCGGGCCCGTGACGACGACCTCACGGCCGTCGATGGCGACGTTGACGCCGCTGGGGACGCCGATGGGCATCCGCCCAATTCTCGACATCGCGTCTCTCCCTTACCAGACGTAGGCGAGGACTTCCCCGCCCACGCCACGCTTGCCCGCCTGCTTGTCGGTCATGAGGCCGGCCGAGGTGGAGATGATCGCGATGCCCAGTCCGCCGAGCACGCGCGGCAGGCCATCCTTCTTCGCGTACACCCGCAGCCCGGGCTTGGAAACCCGCTTGAGCCCGGCGATCGAGCGCTCCCGGGACGGGCCGAACTTGAGCGATACCACGAGGTTCTTGCCCACCTCGGTGTCTTCCACCCGCCAGCCCGCGATGTAACCCTCCTGCTTGAGGATTTCCGCGATATGCGCCTTGATCTTCGAGTACGGCATGCCGGTGGTGTCGTGATATGCCGCATTTGCATTCCGCAGACGGGTGAGCATGTCCGCGATCGGATCGGTCATCGTCATGGCCTTGTGGCCCTCCTCACCGTGGTTTCCCGTCCGGCCTTCGCGGCCGTCCGGGACCTCCGGCGTGGTCGGTGGGCGCTGTGCGCCCGCGTCTATTCTTGCTGGTACGAGCGCTAGGCACCCGTATCTGATCGGTTATGGCTGGTTACCAGCTCGACTTGGTGATGCCGGGCAGCTCGCCACGGTGCGCCATATCGCGGAAGCACACCCGGCAAATGCCGAACCTCCGGTATACGGCGCGCGGCCGCCCGCAGCGCGAGCATCGCGTATAGGCCCGCACCTTGAACTTAGGTGTGCGCTTGGCCTTGGCGACCAGTGCCTTTTTCGCCAACTTCGGCTCTCCTTAATTCTCCCGGAAGGGGAATCCGAGCCGCCGCAGCAGCGAACGGCCCTCTTCGTCGGTGCTCGCGGTGGTAACGAGGGTGACGTCCATTCCCCGCTGCCGGTCCACCTGGTCGGGGTCGACCTCATGGAACATGAGCTGCTCGGTCAGGCCGAACGTGTAGTTGCCGCGGCCGTCGAACTGCCGGTCGCTCAGGCCGCGGAAGTCGCGGATCCGGGGCAGCGCGATGGTCAGCAGCCGGTCGCAGAACTCCCACATCCTGGCACCGCGCAGGGTCACGTGCGCCCCGATGGGCATGCCCTCGCGCAGCTTGAACTGGGCGACCGACTTCTTCGCCCGGGCCACGGCCGGCTTCTGGCCGGTGATCAGGGTCAGGTCGCGCACCGCGCCGTCGATCAGCTTCGCATCCCTGGCCGCCTCGCCGACGCCCATGTTGACCACGATCTTGGACAGCCCGGGCACCTGCATGACGTTGCGGTAGCCGAACTCCTCACGCAGCGCGGGCGCGATCTCGCTCTGGTAACGCTCCTTCAGCCGGGGTGGCGGCGCTGGCTCGGTGTCGGCCTGGGTGTCCGCCACGGCGACCTGAGCCGCCTCGGCCTGGCCCTTCCGGGAGCCCCGGCCGGCACTGGAGCCGCCACGGCCGCCGCCCTTCGACCCGCCGCGCGCGCCGCCGGCTGGTTGCTTCGTCGTCGCTGCCATCAGATGTCCTTGCCGCCCGGACGGGTGGTCCGGATCTTGTTTCCGTCCTCGTCGATCCGGTAACCGACCCGGGTGGGCTTCTTGGTCGCCGGGTCGATGAGCTGGACGTTGCTCACGTCCACCGGAGCCTCCTGGTGGACGATGCCGCCCTCCTTGGCACCCCGGATCCCCTGGTGAGTCACCTTGGTGTTCTTCTTGATCATGTTGACGCCCTGGACCAGCACCTTGCCCTTGTCCGGGTAGGCCAGGATGACGGTGCCCTCAAGGCCCCGGTCCGCCCCGGCGATCACCATCACGTGGTCGCCCTTCTTGATCTTCATCTGGGCCTTGGGCTTGCGCTGGGTGTCCTTCTGCCGCGACATCACAGCACCTCCGGTGCGAGCGAGATGATCCGCATGAAGCGCTTCTCTCTCAGTTCACGGCCGACCGGCCCGAAGATACGGGTACCGCGGGGGTCCCCGCCGTCTCTGATGAGCACCGCGGCGTTCTCGTCGAAGCGGATGTAGGAGCCATCGACGCGGCGGCGCTCTTTGCGGGTACGCACCACGACGGCCTTGACGACCTCGCCTCTTTTCACGGGTGCGCCGGGAATGGCATCCTTCACGGTCGCCACGATGACGTCACCGATTCCCGCGTATCGCCTGCCCGAGCCGCCGAGCACCCGGATGCACAAGATTTCCTTGGCCCCGGTGTTGTCGGCGACCTTGAGCCGCGACTCCTGCTGGATCACGTCGAACTCCTGCTTCTACACATCGGCCGGTCAAGGCCGTGCCTGGTGTTCAATCCGCCAATGTGTCACGATCGGGGGCTGGGCAAGCCCGCTCCCGGGTTGCAGCACACACTTACTTGGCCTTCTCCAGGATTTCCGCCACGCGCCACCGCTTGGTCGCGGACAACGGCCTGGTCTCCATGAGCAGCACGCGGTCACCGACGCCGCAGTCGTTCGCGGCGTCGTGCGCCGTGTACTTCTTCGTCCGCCGGATGACCTTGCCGTACTTGGGGTGCTTGATCCGGTCCTCGACCAGCACGACGACGGTCTTGTCCATCTTGTCGCCGACGACGAGCCCCTCCCGGGTCTTCCGGTAGGCCCGCGCCTGGTCGGTGTCTGCTTGATTAGGGCCTGCTTGGTTATGGCTTGCCTGGTTAGGGCCCGGCTGAGCGTCACTCACTGTCCTGCACCTCCGCAAGCTCTCCTTCCTCGACGAGCGTCACGATGCCGAGCTCGCGCTCACGCTTGACGGTGTAGATCCGCGCGATCTCCTTGCGGACGGCGCGCAGCCGCCCGTGGCTCTCGAGCTGCCCGGTAGCCGCCTGGAAGCGGAGGTTGAACAGTTCCGCCTTCGCCTCGGCCAGCTTGATGTTGAGCTCTTCCTCGGTCTGGGTCCGGAGCTGGGTCGCGGTCTGGCTGGCGGCCATCACGCATCACCCGCCTCTCGCTTCACGAAGCTGGCGTTGTTTGATAGGCAGAGCATTGGCAGCTTGTGCGCAACTACCATCACGCATCACCCGCCTCTCGCTTCACGAAGCGGCACTTCATTGGCAGCTTGTGCGCGGCCAGCCGGAGGGCTTCCCTGGCGACCGGCTCGGACACACCGGACAGCTCGAACATGACCCGGCCCGGCTTGACATTGGCGATCCACCACTCCGGCGAGCCCTTGCCGGACCCCATCCGGGTCTCGGCGGGCTTCTTGGTCAGCGGGCGGTCCGGGTAGATGTTGATCCACACTTTCCCGCCACGGCGGATGTGCCGGGTCATGGCGATACGAGCCGCCTCGATCTGCCGGTTGGTCAGATAGGAGTGCTCGAGCGCCTGCACGCCGTACTCACCGAACGTCACCCGGGTACCCCCGGTCGCCATGCCGGTGCGTGGCGGCCTGTGCTGCTTGCGGTGCTTGACCCTGCGCGGGATGAGCATGACTCAGCCCTCCTCTCCGGGTGCGTCACCCTGAGCCGCGGGCTGCTCGGCTGCCGCCGGTGCACGGTCGGCGCGCTCCTCACGGGCTGGCCGCCCGGGTGGCCCGGACTGGCCGGCCCCGCCGGGGCGCCTGCCGCTGGCGCGTCGCTGCGGCGGCCGGTCCCTGCGCTGCTCGGCGCGCTGGGCCATCTGCTGCGCCGCCCGCTCGGCCCTGGTCAGCGGCGCCTCGCCCAGGTAGATCCAGACCTTGACACCGATCCGGCCGAACGTGGTGCGCGCCTCGTAGAAGCCGTAGTCGATGTTCGCCCGGAGCGTGTGCAGCGGCACCCGCCCCTCGCGGTAGAACTCCGACCGCGACATCTCCGCGCCGCCGAGGCGGCCGGAGCACTGGATCCGGATCCCCTTGGCGTTGCCCTTCATCGCGCTCTGCATCGCCTTGCGCATGGCGCGGCGGAACGAGACGCGGCTGGACAGCTGCTCGGCCACGCCCTGGGCGACGAGCTGGGCGTCGATCTCGGGGTTCTTGACCTCGAGGATGTTGAGCTGGATTTGCTTGCTGGTCAGCTTCTCCAGGTCGCCACGGATACGGTCGGCCTCGGCGCCGCGCCGCCCGATCACGATGCCGGGCCTGGCGGTGTGGATGTCCACCCGCACCCGGTCCCTGGTCCGCTCGATCTCCACCCGGGAGATGCCGGCCCGTTCCATCCCGCGCTGCAGCATCCGGCGGATCGCCACGTCCTCCGCGACGTAGTCCTTGTACAGCTTGTCGGCATACCAACGGCTCTTGAAGTCGGTGGTGATGCCCAGCCTGAACCCGTGCGGGTTCACCTTCTGCCCCACTAGCGGGTCCTCTCCTTGCTGTCACCCTTCAGATCGTCCGAGACGATCACGGTGATGTGGCTGGTCCGCTTGTTGATCCGGTAACCCCGGCCCTGCGCCCGTGGCCTGAACCGCTTGAGCGTCGGCCCCTCGTCCACCCAGGCCCGGCTCACCCGCAGCGACGCCACGTCAGGGCGGGCGGCGGTGTGCTCGGCGTTGGCGATCGCGCTCGCCAGCACCTTGGCGATGGGATCGCTGGCCGTCTGGGGAGCGAAGGCGAGCACCGCCTGTGCCTCCTCGGCGGGCAGCCCCCGGATGAGATTCACCACGCGCCGCGCCTTCCTTGGCGTGACGCGGATGAACCGGGCCGTAGCCGTGGCTTGCATCGTTTCCTCCTACCCGGGGCTGCGCCCGGGGTTAACGGGACTACCGGCGGCTGCGCCGGTCATCCTTGACGTGGCTGCGGAAGGTCCGGGTGGGTGCGAACTCGCCCAGCTTGTGGCCGACCATCGCCTCGGTGATGAACACCGGCACATGCTTGCGGCCGTCGTGTACGGCGATCGTGTGCCCAAGCATCGCCGGGACGATCATGGAACGCCGCGACCACGTCTTGATCACGTTCTTGGTGCCCCTGTCGTTCTGCACGTCCACCTTCTTCATCAGGTGGTCGTCGACGAAGGGCCCCTTCTTCAGGCTACGAACCATCGCGAGGTGCTCCTACCGCTTCTTCCTGCTGCGCCGGCGGGTGATCAGCCGGTCGCTCGGCTTGTGGGCTTTCCTGGTGCGTCCCTCGGGCTGGCCCCAGGGGCTGACCGGGTGGCGGCCGCCGGAGCTCTTGCCCTCACCGCCGCCAAGCGGGTGATCGACGGGGTTCATGGCCACACCGCGGACGGAGGGGCGCTTGCCCTTCCACCGGTTGCGGCCGGCCTTGCCGAGCTTGATGTTGCCCTGCTCGGAGTTGCCCACCTCGCCGACGGTGGCGCGGCAGGCCACGCCGACCCGCCGGATCTCACCGGAGGGCATGCGCAACTGCGCGTACCCGCCCTCCTTGGCCAGCAACTGGACCCCGGACCCCGCCGAGCGGGCGATCTTGGCACCGCCGCCGGGGCGCAGCTCGATGGCGTGCAGGACCGTGCCGGTGGGGATGTTGCGCAGCGGCAGGCAGTTGCCGGGCTTGATGTCGGCGCCCGGGCCATTCTCCACCATGTCGCCCTGGTGCAGCCCCTCGGGGCAGACGATGTAGCGCTTCTCCCCGTCCACGTAGTGCAGCAGGGCGATCCGGGCGGTCCGGTTGGGGTCGTACTCGATGTGCGCGACCTTCGCCGGGATGCCGTCCTTGTCCGCGCGGCGGAAGTCGATCACGCGGTAGGCGCGCTTGTGGCCACCACCTTGATGCCTGGTGGTGATCCGGCCGTGTACGTTCCTGCCGCCGGTCGAATGCAACGGGCGGACCAGGGACTTCTCCGGCTCGCTTCGCGTGATCTCGGCGAAGCTGGCGCCGCTCGCGCCCCGCCTGCCGGGGGTTGTCGGCTTGTACTTGCGGATGGCCATGGCTGCTGTGATCTCCTCGGATGTCTGCTCGGCCGCTAGCTGACCGGGCCGAACAGGTCGATCCTGTCTCCCTCGGCGAGGCTGACGATGGCACGTTTGGTGTCAGGCCGCTTGCCGTACCCGAAGCGCGTTCTGCGCCGCTTGCCCGGCCGGTTGGACGTGTTCACGCCGGTGACCCGGACCGTGAAGATGGCCTCCACGGCCTGCCTGATCTGTGTCTTGTTCGCGTCGGGGTCGACAAGGAAGGTGTACTTGCCGTCGTCGGCGAGCCGGTAGCTCTTCTCCGAGATGACCGGCCTGAGCAGGATGTCCCGCGGGTTCGCGATCCGCCCGTTGCTCATTCGTCCGCCTCCTTGTTCTCGGCGCTGTCGCCGCGCCCGAGGAAGACCGACAGCGCCTGCTCCGTGAAGACCACGTGGTCGCTGTTCAGCACGTCGTAGGTGTTGAGCTGGTCGACGGCCAGCACGTGCACGCCGGGCACGTTGCGCAGGCTCTTCCAGGCCAGCTCGTCGTCGCGGTGCAGGACCACGAGCGCGCCGATGCCGCGCCTGGTGCCGGTGATCTCGCTCAGCAGGGTGACCGCGCCGGAGGTCCGCGGCTCGCCGTCGGTCACGAAGGAGGCCACCACGTGCACCCGGTCGTGCCTGGCCCGCTCGGAGAGCGCGCCCCGCAGCGCCGCCGCCTTCATCTTCTTCGGGGTCCGCTTGACGTAGGAGCGCGGCTGCGGGCCGTGCACCGTGCCGCCACCCACGTAGTGCGGGGCGCGGGTCGAACCCTGCCGGGCCCGGCCGGTGCCCTTCTGCCGGTAGGGCTTCTTGCCCCCGCCGCTGACCTGGCCGCGGGTGCGGGTGGCGTGCGTGCCCTGCCGGGCCGCCGCCTGCTGCGCCACCACGACCTGGTGCATGAGCGGGATGTTCGCCTGGGCGTCGAAGATCTCGTCGGGCAGCTCGGCCGTTCCCGACGTCTCGCCGCCGGCCGAGACGATGCTTACTGTCTTCATCAGGCCGCGCCCTCCGTGCTTGGTCGTGCCGCAGGCGCGCCAGCAAGCACAGTGACCGGTGTCTTGACCGCGGTGCGGATCAGGACGAGGCTGCCCTTGGAGCCGGGCACCGCGCCCTTGATGAGCAGCAGCCCGCGGTCGGCGTCCACCGCATGTACGGCCAGGTTCTGCACCGTGGTCCGCTCATTGCCCATCCGGCCCGCCATGCGCAGGCCTTTGAAGACCCGGCCCGGGGTGGCGCAGCCGCCGATGGACCCGGGCGCGCGGTGCTTGCGCTGGGTACCGTGCGAGGCGCCGAGCCCGCCGAATCCGTGCCGCTTCATGACGCCCGCGGTGCCCTTGCCCTTGCTCTTGCCCGTCACGTCGACGATCTGGCCCGCGGCGAAGGTCTCGGCGGTGATCTCCTGGCCGAGGGTGTACTCGCTGGCGTCCGAGGTGCGCAGTTCGGCGAGATACCGGCGTGGTGTCACGCCGGCCGCGCTGAAGTGACCGGCCACCGGCTTGGTCACCTTCCGCGGGTTGATCTCGCCGTAGCCAAGCTGAACGCCGGCGTAACCGTCGCGCTCGGCGGTCCGCACGGCTGTCACCACGCACGGCCCGGCCTTGACTACCGTCACCGGTACGATCCGGCCGTCATCATCGAAGACCTGGGTCATGCCGAGCTTGGTGCCCAGGACTCCCTTGATCTGCCTGTTCATGTCGGGGCGCACCTCAGAGCTTGATCTCGATGTCGACGCCGGCCGGCAGGTCGAGCCGCATCAGCGAGTCCACCGTCTTGGGCGTCGGGTCGATGATGTCGATCAGGCGCTTGTGCGTGCGCATCTCGAAGTGCTCACGCGAGTCCTTGTACTTGTGCGGGGACCTGATGACGCAGTACACGTTCTTCTCCGTGGGCAGCGGCACTGGGCCGGCCACACGCGCGCCGGTCCGCGTCACCGTGTCGACGATCTTGCGCGCCGAGTCATCGATGACCTCATGGTCGTATGCCTTGAGCCGGATGCGGATCTTCTGTCCCGCCATGTGGCTTCGGTGTCCTTCGCTGTCTGTTCTGCCGCTGTTTCGGTGCCCGGGGCCAACCCCGGCGGTGTCCCGCCTGGCCGGTACGCCAGGCGGGACACCATAGGGTTGTACCTACTTGATGATCTTGATGACTCGGCCGGAGCCGACGGTGTGGCCACCCTCGCGGATCGCGAACAGGAGGCCTTCCTCCATGGCGATGGGCTGGATGAGCTCCACCCGCATCTCGGTGTTGTCCCCGGGCATCACCATCTCGGTGCCCTCGGGGAGGTTCACCACGCCGGTCACGTCCGTGGTACGGAAGTAGAACTGTGGCCGGTAGTTGTTGAAGAACGGGGTGTGCCGTCCGCCCTCGTCCTTGGACAGGATGTAGACCTGGCCCATGAACTCGGTGTGCGGGGTGTTGGTGCCCGGCTTGATGACGACCTGGCCGCGCTCCACTTCCTCGCGCTTGATGCCGCGCAGCAGCAGGCCGACGTTGTCGCCCGCCATGCCCTCGTCGAGGATCTTGCGGAACATCTCCACGCCTGTGACGGTGGTGGACTGCGGCTTCTCCTTGATGCCGATGATGTCGACCGTCTCGCCGGTGTGGATGACACCGCGCTCGATCCGGCCGGTCACGACCGTGCCGCGGCCGGTGATCGAGAACACGTCCTCGACCGGCATCAGGAACGGCTTCTCGGTCTCCCGCAGCGGCTCCGGGATGCTGTCGTCGCAGGCCTGGAGCAGCTCGGCTACCTTCTCACTCCACTGCGCGTCGCCCTCCAGGGCCTTGAGCGCGGATACCCGGACCACCGGCACGTCGTCGCCGGGGAACTCGTACTCGGTGAGCAGGTCCCGGACCTCGAGCTCGACCAGCTCGAGGATCTCCTCGTCGTCCACCATGTCGGCCTTGTTCAGCGCCACCACGATGTAGGGCACGCCGACCTGGCGGGCGAGCAGCACGTGCTCGCGAGTCTGCGGCATCGGGCCGTCGGTGGCCGCCACGACCAGGATCGCGCCGTCCATCTGCGCCGCACCGGTGATCATGTTCTTGATGTAGTCGGCGTGACCCGGGCAGTCCACGTGCGCATAGTGCCGGTTCTCGGTCTGATACTCGACGTGCGAGATCGAGATCGTGATACCCCGCTCGCGCTCTTCCTTCGCGTTGTCGATCTGGTCGAACGCATAGAACGGATTGAGGTCCGGGAACTTCTCATGCAGCACCCGGGTGATCGCCGCGGTCAGCGTTGTCTTGCCGTGGTCGATGTGCCCGATGGTGCCGATGTTCACGTGCGGCTTGGTCCGCTCGAACTTGGCCTTCGCCACTGGTGTCTCCTCGTTGCGATCTTCCCCGCCGGATGCCGGCGGTTGCTAGCTAACTTCTGTGCCTGGCTACCTGTGCGCTGTGCGCTCCGGTTATTCGCCCCGCGCCTTTGCGATGATCTCCTTTGCTATGCCGGGTGGTACCTCGGCATAGGAGTCGAACTGCATCGTGTAGTCCGCCCGGCCCTGGGTCCGGCTGCGCAGGTCACCCACGTAGCCGAACATCTCGGACAGCGGGACCACGGCCTTGACGACCCTGGCACCCGACAGTTCCTCCATGGCCTGGATCTGGCCCCGGCGGCTGTTCAGGTCGCCGATGACATCGCCCATGTAGGCCTCGGGCGTCCTGACCTCCACCGCCATGACGGGTTCGAGCAGCACCGGGTCGGCCTGGGCGGCCGCCTTCTTGAATGCCATCGAACCCGCGATCTTGAAGGCCAGCTCGGAGGAGTCCACCTCGTGGTAGGCGCCGTCGGTGAGCGTCACCCGTACGTCCACCATGGGGTAGCCGGCCAGCACGCCGAACTCCGCTGCCTCCTGGCAGCCGGTGTCCACCGACGGGATGAACTCCCGTGGGATCCGGCCACCAGTGATCTTGTTCTCGAACTCGTAGCCGCCACCGTCGCCGCCGGTCGGCTCGAGGTCGATGATCACCCGCGCGTACTGACCGGAGCCACCGGTCTGCTTCTTGTGGGTGTACTCGACCTTCTCCGCCTTGCGCCGGACGGTCTCCCGGTAGGCGACCTGCGGGCGGCCGATGTTGGCCTCGACCCTGAACTCCCGCTTCATCCGGTCGACCAGCACCTCGAGGTGCAGCTCGCCCATGCCGGCGATGATGGTCTGCCCGGTCTCTTCGTCGGTCCGGACCTGGAACGTCGGGTCTTCCTCGGCCAGCCGCTGGATGGCCGTGCCGAGCTTCTCCTGGTCGCTCTTGGTCCTCGGCTCGATCGCCACGTTGATGACCGGCGCGGGGAAGGTCATCGACTCGAGGATGACCGGGTGCGCCTGGTCGCACAGCGTGTCGCCGGTGGTGGTGTCCTTGAGGCCCATCACCGCGACGATCTGGCCGGCCGTGGCCGTTGGGCGTTCCTCGCGCTTGTTCGCGTGCATCTGGTAGATCTTGCCGATCCGCTCGCGGCGGCCCTTGACCGAGTTGAGCACGGAGGAACCCGCGTTGAGCGTGCCGGAGTAGATCCGGATGTAGGTGAGCTTGCCCAGGTGCTGGTCCGACATGATCTTGAAGGCCAGGGCGGAGAACGGCTCGCTGGGGTCGGGGCCGCGCTCGATGATCTCCTTCTCGTCACCGACCGCGTGGCCTTGCACCGGCGGGATGTCCACCGGGCTCGGCAGGTAGTCCACGATCGCGTCGAGCATGGGCTGAACGCCCTTGTTCTTGAACGCGCTGCCACACATCACCGGCGTGATGCTGCTGGCAATCGTGGCCCGCCGGATGGCGGCGACGAGCTGTTCCTCGCCAGGCTCGGTGCCCTGCAGGTACAGCTCCATCATCTCGTCGTCGTTCTCCGAGATGGTCTCGACCAGCCTGTCCCGCCACTCGCGGGCCGCCTCCAGGTGGTCGTCGGGGATGGCGACGATGTCGTACTTGTCACCCTTGCCCTCGGTCTGCCAGAGCAGGCCGCGCATCCGGATCAGGTCGATGACGCCGCGGAAGTCCGACTCGACGCCCCAGGGAAGCTGGACGACCAGCGGGGTGGCCCCGAGCCGGTCGGAGATCATCTCGACGCACCGGTGGAACTCGGCGCCCACCCGGTCCATCTTGTTGACGAAGCAGATCCGCGGCACACCGTACCTGTCCGCCTGCCGCCAGACAGTCTCCGACTGCGGCTCGACACCTGCCACGCCGTCGAACACGGCGACGGCACCGTCGAGGACACGGAGCGAGCGCTCCACTTCGACGGTGAAGTCCACGTGACCGGGCGTGTCAATGATGTTGATCGTGTTGTCACGCCATTCGCAGGTGGTGGCGGCAGAGGTGATCGTGATGCCGCGCTCCTGCTCCTGCTCCATCCAGTCCATGGTGGCCGCGCCCTCATGGACCTCACCGATCTTGTAGTTGATGCCGGTGTAGAACAGGATTCGCTCGGTTGTGGTGGTCTTGCCCGCGTCGATATGGGCCATGATCCCGATGTTGCGGACCTTGGCCAGCTCTACGGCGGTCTGGGTGGGCACTGCTTCCTCTCTTTTCGCGGGGGTCCGGGGGGTCCGCCCCCGGGCTAGCATCGCGGGCAATGGCCAAGCTGCCGCTGCCAGCGAGCAGGATTACCCGCTCGTCTCTTTCGTCTCGTCGCGCGTCGTCGTCTCGTGGGTTACCAGCGGTAGTGCGCGAAGGCCTTGTTGGACTCGGCCATCTTGTGCGTGTCCTCGCGGCGCTTCACGCTCGCCCCGAGGCCGTTGCTCGCGTCGAGCAGCTCGTTCATCAGCCGCTCGGTCATGGTCTTCTCCCTGCGCTGGCGCGAGTACATCACGATCCAGCGCAGCGCCAGGGTGGTGCTCCGGGAGGCACGGACCTCGATGGGCACCTGGTAGGTGGCGCCACCGACCCGGCGGCTCTTCACCTCCAGGGTGGGCTTGACGTTGTCCAGGGCGCGCTTCAGGGTGACCACCGGGTCGTTGCCGGACTTGTCCCGGCACCCTTCGAGCGCGCCATACACGATCCGCTCCGCCAGGGACCGCTTGCCATCCAGCAGAACCTTGTTGACAAGCGCGGTAACGAGCGGCGAGCCGTAGACCGGGTCGGTCACCAGCCGCCGGGCGGTCGCTGGGCCTTTGCGCGGCATGTCAGCTCTTCTCCTTCTTCGCGCCGTAGCGGCTTCTGGCCTGCTTGCGGTTACGGACGCCCTGGGTGTCCAGCGAGCCGCGGATGATCTTGTAGCGAACGCCGGGCAGGTCGCGCACCCGGCCACCCCTGACCAGCACGATGGAGTGCTCCTGCAGGTTGTGGCCGACGCCCGGGATGTAGGCGGTGACCTCGATGTGACTGGTGAGCCTGACCCTGGCCACCTTGCGGAGGGCCGAGTTCGGCTTCCTGGGCGTGGTCGTGTAGACGCGCGTGCATACTCCCCGGCGCTGCGGGCTGGCCTTGAGCGCCGGCGTCTTGCTCTTGCCTGTCTTGTCCTGCCGGCCCTTGCGGACCAGTTGCTGGATCGTGGGCACCGCGTCTCCGTCTTTCTTTATGCTTCGTCGCGCCTGGCGGGCGCTGTTCCAAGGACGTGCGACCGGGTGTGTTTTTCGACCCGATCTGGGGCCTTTTTGAGCCGGACCGTACCACCGTGACCTGCGGGTTTCCCCCTGTCCGCCGACCCCCGGGGTCGGGTGTGTCGGCATCACCACGGCGTTCCGGCCGCCAGCATGGTGGCCGGACTTTCGTGAGGGAGGAATCCCGCGCGCCTGGTGCTCACGGTCCCGGGCCAAGCAGGCTCCGGGCCACGCGAACCAGCGACAACGCGGTCCGGTGGACCCCGTAAGTCATTAGCACGCGCGCGCGCCCGCTTTCGCACGGGCACGATCGCCAAGATTACCCAACGATTCGTGTGCTGGTCAAAGCGAATGGAAAAGTCCGCCCACCAAGGCCAGCCTTACGTGCAACACCACGGACCGCCCACACATTCCACAGGCAGCAGGGAGCCGCCAGGCCCGCAAGCCCGGCGGCTCCCTGCTTATCTACGGCTTACCTGTTGTAGGCGCCGAAGTCGTACTCCTCCAGCGGGATGGCTTCGCCCGGGGTCTGGGCGAAGGCGTACCCGTCGGACTCGTCGTACGCGGCGGCCGGGTACACCGTGGACCTGGCATCCTCGGTCGGCTCGACCCGGACTCCCCGGTACCGCGGCATGCCGGTGCCGGCCGGGATGAGCTTGCCGATGATGACATTCTCCTTGAGCCCCAGAAGCGGGTCGGACCTGGCGTGGATGGCCGCATCCGTGAGCACCCGGGTGGTCTCCTGGAACGAGGCGGCGGACAGCCACGACTCGGTGGCCAGCGACGCCTTGGTGATGCCCATGAGCACCGGGCGGCCGGAGGCGGGGGTGCCGCCGTCGTCCACCACGGCCCGGTTGAGTTCCTCGAACCTCGGCCGCTCCACCAGCTCGCCGGGGAGCAGGTCGGTGTCGCCGGACTCGAGTACGTTCACCCGCTTGAGCATCTGCCGGATGATGATCTCGATGTGCTTGTCGTGGATCGACACGCCCTGCGACCGGTAGACCTCCTGCACCTCGTGCACGAGGTGCAGCTGCACCTCGCGGGAGCCAAGGATGCGGAGCACCTCGTGCGGGTTGACCGCGCCCTGGATGAGCTGTTGCCCGACCCCGACGTGCTCGCCGTCGGCGACCAGCAGCCTGGACCGCATCGGCACCTGGTAGGCGACCTCGTCGGCCCCGTCGTCCGGGACGACCACGATC
This sequence comes from Streptosporangiaceae bacterium, assembly GCA_035308365.1. Taxonomy (GTDB): domain Bacteria; phylum Actinomycetota; class Actinomycetes; order Streptosporangiales; family Streptosporangiaceae; genus PALSA-505. The sequence goes on along the minus strand of DATGGU010000076.1, from coordinate 126,665 downwards.
TTGCGGGCCTTGTCGGTTTCCTCGACCTTGACCCGCCCCTCGACCTCGCTGATCGGGGCCATGCCCTTGGGGATGCGGGCCTCGAACAGCTCCTGGATACGGGGCAGACCGTGGGTGATGTCCTGACCGGCCACACCACCGGTGTGGAAGGTCCGCATGGTGAGCTGGGTGCCCGGCTCGCCGATGGACTGGGCGGCGACGATACCGACCGCCTCACCCACGTCCACCCGCTTGCCGGTGGCCAGGGACCGGCCGTAGCACTTGGCGCAGACACCGATCTTGGCCTCGCAGACCAGCACGCTGAACGTGCGGACCGAATCGATCCCGGCGGCGATCGCCGCGTCGATCATGGCCTCGGTGGTGTCCGAACCCGTGGCCGCGACCACGGTGCCGTCCGCCGCCTCCACGTCCTCGGCTATGGTCCGCCCGGTGCCCGTGTTCTCGATGTTGGGCAGCCGGTGCAGCTTGCCTTCGGCGTTGCGCTCGGCGATCCGCATGACCAGCGACCGGTCGGTGCCGCAGTCCTCTTCGCGGACGATGACGTCCTGGGCGACGTCCACCAGACGCCGGGTCAGGTACCCGGAGTCGGCGGTCCGCAGGGCGGTGTCGGCCAGGCCCTTGCGGGCGCCGTGCGTGGAGATGAAGTACTCGACCACGGACAGGCCCTCGCGGAAGCTGGACTTGATCGGCCGCGGGATGGTCTCACCCTTGGGGTTGGAGACCAGGCCTCGCATACCGGCGATCTGCCTGACCTGCATCGGGTTACCACGAGCGCCGGAGTTGACCATCATCCAGACGGAGTTGGTGTCCGGGAACGCCGCCTCCATGTCCTGCGCCACGTCGGTGGTCGCGTGGGTCCAGATCTCGATCAGCTCCTGGCGGCGCTCCTCGTCGGTGATGAGACCGCGGTCGTACTCCCGCTGCACCTTGTCGGCGCGCTTCTCGTAGGCCTCCAGGATCGCCGCCTTGTTCGGCGGGGCGATCACGTCCTCGATGGAGATCGTGACCCCGGCCCTGGTGGCCCAGTGGAAGCCCGCGTCCTTGAGCGCGTCGAGCGCCGCCGCGACCTGGATCTTCGGGTAGGTCTCGGCGAGCTCGTTCACGATCGTGGTGAGCTGCTTGCGGCCCACCTCGTGGTTGACGAACGGGTAGTCGGCCGGCAGCGTCTCGTTGAAGAAGCAGCGGCCCAGCGTGGTGGTCAGCCGGAACGGCTCACCCTCGGTCCAGCCCTCGGGCGGGGTGAACCCGCGCGGCGGGGTGACCCCGGTCAGCCGGACCTGGACCGGCGCCTGCAGATGCAGCTCGTCCCGGTCGTAGGCCATGATCGCCTCGGACAGCGATGAGAACGCCCGGCCCGCGCCGGTGGTGTCCGGGGTCTGCCTGGTCAGCGCGTACAGCCCGATGACCATGTCCTGGGTGGGCATGGTGACCGGCTTGCCGTCGGCCGGCTTGAGGATGTTGTTGGCCGACAGCATCAGGATCCGCGCCTCGGCCTGCGCCTCCGCCGACAGCGGCAGGTGCACGGCCATCTGGTCGCCGTCGAAGTCGGCGTTGAAGGCGGTGCAGACCAGCGGGTGGATCTGGATGGCCTTGCCCTCGACCAGCTGCGGCTCGAAGGCCTGGATGCCCAGCCGGTGCAGCGTCGGCGCACGGTTGAGCAGCACCGGGTGTTCGGTGATGACCTCTTCCAGCACGTCCCAGACCACCGGCCTGGCCCGCTCCACCATCCGCTTGGCGGACTTGATGTTCTGCGCGTGGTTCAGGTCCACCAGGCGCTTCATGACGAACGGCTTGAACAGCTCGACCGCCATCTCCTTGGGCAGGCCGCACTGGTGCAGCTTGAGCTGCGGCCCGACCACGATGACCGAACGGCCCGAGTAGTCCACCCGCTTGCCCAGCAGGTTCTGGCGGAACCGGCCCTGCTTGCCCTTGAGCATGTCGGACAGCGACTTCAGCGGGCGGTTGCCCGGCCCGGTCACCGGCCGGCCACGGCGGCCATTGTCGAACAGCGAGTCCACGGCCTCCTGGAGCATCCGCTTCTCGTTGTTGACGATGATCTCGGGCGCGCCGAGGTCGAGCAGCCTCTTCAGCCGGTTGTTCCGGTTGATCACCCGGCGGTACAGGTCGTTCAGGTCCGAGGTGGCGAACCGGCCACCGTCGAGCTGGACCATCGGCCGCAGGTCCGGCGGGATCACCGGGATGCAGTCGAGCACCATGCCCATCGGGCTGTTGCGGGTGTTGAGGAAGGCCGACACGACCTTGAGCCGCTTGAGCGCGCGTGCCTTGCGCTGGCCCTTGCCGGTGCGGATGGTCTCCCGCAGCGAGCGCGCCTCGTTCTCCAGGTCGAAGCTGGCCAGCCGCTCCTGGATGGCCTGCGCGCCCATGCCGCCACGGAAGTACTTGCCGAACCGGTCGCGCATCTCGCGGTAGAGCAGCTCGTCGCCTTCGAGGTCCTGGACCTTGAGGCTCTTGAAGCTGTTCCAGACCTCTTCGATCCGGTCGATCTCACGGCCTGCCCGGTCGCGGATCTGCCGGCACTCGCGGTCGGCGCTCTCCCGCAGCTTGCGCCGGGCGTCACCCTTGGCGCCCGCCGCCTCCAGCTCGGCCAGGTCCGCCTCGAGCTTGGCCTGCCTGGCCTCGACCTCGGCGTCCCGGCGCTGCTCGAGCTGGCTCCGCTCGACCGAGATCCTGGCCTCGAGCGAGGGAAGGTCGCGCGAGCGAGCCTCCTCGTCCACGTACGTGATCATGTACGCGGCGAAGTAGATGACCTTCTCCAGGTCCTTCGGCGCCAGGTCGAGCAGGTAACCGAGCCGGCTCGGCACACCCTTGAAGTACCAGATGTGCGTGACCGGCGCGGCCAGTTCGATGTGTCCCATCCGCTCCCGCCGCACCTTGGCGCGGGTAACCTCCACGCCACAGCGCTCACAGATGATGCCCTTGAACCTGACCCGCTTGTACTTGCCGCAGTAGCACTCCCAGTCCCGGGTCGGACCGAAGATCTTCTCGCAGAAGAGCCCGTCCTTTTCCGGCTTGAGCGTGCGGTAGTTGATTGTCTCCGGCTTCTTCACCTCTCCGTGCGACCACTGCCTGATGTCATCCGCGGTCGCGAGGCCTATACGCAGATCGTCAAAGAAGTTGACGTCGAGCACTTTGTTTATCCCCTTGGGGTTTTCGGGCGGATCAGATCAGACTTCCTCTACGCTGCTCGGCTCGCGCCGCGACAGGTCGATGCCGAGTTCCTCGGCCGCGCGGAACACGTCTTCGTCCGTGTCGCGCATCTCAATCGCGGCTCCGTCGCTGGACAGCACCTCGACGTTCAGGCAGAGCGACTGCATCTCTTTGATCAGCACCTTGAAGGACTCAGGGATGCCAGGCTCGGGGATGTTCTCGCCCTTGACGATCGCCTCGTAGACCTTGACCCGGCCGAGGACGTCGTCGGACTTGATCGTCAGCAGCTCCTGGAGCGCGTACGCGGCGCCGTAGGCCTCGAGCGCCCAGACCTCCATCTCACCGAACCGCTGGCCACCGAACTGGGCCTTACCGCCGAGTGGCTGCTGAGTGATCATGGAGTAGGGGCCGGTCGAACGCGCGTGGATCTTGTCGTCCACCAGGTGCAGCAGCTTGAGGATGTAGACGTAGCCAACGGCCACCGGGTCCTTGAACGGCTCGCCGGTGCGGCCGTCGTAAAGCTGGGCCTTGCCACCCGGGCCGACCAGGCGCTGGCCGTCCCTGTTCGGCAGCACACTGCCGAGCAGGCCGGTGATCTCCTCCTCCTTTGCGCCGTCGAAGACCGGCGTGGCCACCGGGGTGGATGGCGGAGCGGCGTCGGCCCCGATGGAGCGCAGCCTGTCCTGCCAGTCGCCGTCGTCGCCGTCGACCTTCCAGCCGGTCTTGGCCACCCAGCCGAGATGGGTTTCGAGCACCTGCCCGACGTTCATCCGGCTCGGCACACCCAGCGGGTTGAGCACGATGTCCACCGGGGTGCCATCCTCGAGGAACGGCATGTCCTCAACCGGGAGGATCTTGGAGATGACGCCCTTGTTCCCGTGCCGTCCGGCCAGCTTGTCACCGTCGGTGATCTTGCGCTTGGCGGCCACGTACACCCGGACCAGCTCGTTCACGCCGGGCGGCAGCTCGTCGCCGTCCTCACGGGTGAACACCCGGACGCCGATGACCTTGCCTTCCTCGCCGTGTGGCACCTTCAGCGAAGTGTCGCGGACCTCGCGGGCCTTCTCGCCGAAGATCGCCCGCAGCAGCCGTTCCTCCGGGGTCAGCTCGGTCTCGCCCTTGGGAGTGACCTTGCCGACCAGGATGTCGCCGGTGACGACCTCGGCGCCGATCCGGATAATGCCCCGCTCGTCAAGGTCGGCGAGGACCTCTTCGGAGACGTTGGGGATGTCCCGGGTGATCTCCTCCGGGCCCAGCTTGGTGTCGCGCGCGTCGACTTCGTGTTCCTCGATGTGGATCGAGGACAGCACGTCGCCCTGGACGAGCCGCTGGGACAGGATGATCGCGTCCTCGTAGTTGTGCCCCTCCCAGGACATGAACGCGACCAGCAGGTTCTTGCCGAGCGCCATCTCACCGTTGTCGGTGCATGGTCCGTCGGCGATGACCTGGCCAACCTCGATCCGCTGCCCCTCGTCCACGATGGGCTTCTGGTTGAAGCAGGTGCCCTGGTTGGACCGCCGGAACTTGGCGATCTGGGTGGTGGTCCTGGTCCCGTCGTCGTGCAGCAGGGTGATGTAGTCGGCGCAGACTTCCTCCACCACACCGGCCTTCTCGGCCACGATGACGTCGCCGGCGTCGGTGGCGGCACGGTACTCCATGCCGGTGCCGACCAGCGGCGCCTCGCTGCGCAGCAGCGGGACCGACTGGCGCTGCATGTTGGATCCCATCAGCGCGCGGTTGGCGTCGTCGTGCTCCAGGAACGGGATCATGGCCGTGGCCACGGACACCATCTGCCGTGGCGAGACGTCCATGTAGTCCACCTCGTCAGGCGCGATGTAGTCGATCTCGCCGCCCTTGCGGCGGACCAGCACCCGGTTCTCGGCGAACGTCCCGTTGGCGCCGATCGGCGTGTTCGCCTGGGCGATCACGTGCCGGTCTTCCTCGTCGGCGGTCAGGTAGTCGATCTGGTCGGTGACCTTGCCGGCCCGGACCTTGCGGTACGGGGTCTCGACGAAGCCGAACGCGTTCACCCGCCCGTAGGAGGACAGCGATCCGATCAGGCCGATGTTCGGGCCTTCCGGCGTTTCGATCGGGCACATCCGGCCGTAGTGCGAGGGGTGTACGTCGCGCACCTCGAAGCCGGCCCGCTCACGGGACAGGCCACCCGGGCCGAGCGCGGACAGCCTGCGCTTGTGGGTGAGCCCGGCCAGCGGGTTGGTCTGGTCCATGAACTGGGAGAGCTGGCTGGTGCCGAAGAACTCCTTGATGGACGCGACGACCGGCCTGATGTTGATCAGCGTCTGCGGGGTGATGGCCTCGACGTCCTGCGTGGTCATCCGCTCCCTGACCACCCGCTCCATCCGGGCCAGGCCGAGCCGCACCTGGTTCTGGATCAGCTCGCCGACGGTGCGCAGCCGCCGGTTGCCGAAGTGGTCGATGTCGTCGACCTCGACCGGGATGACCGTGTCGCCGGTCTTCATCTCCTCCTCGCCGGCGTGCAGCCGGACCAGGTACTCGATGGTGGCGACGATGTCGTCCTCGGTGAGGGTGCCCTGGCGGATCGGCAGGCTGAGACCGAGCTTCTTGTCGATCTTGTACCGGCCCACCTTGGCCAGGTCGTACCGCTTCGGGTTGAAGTACAGGTTCTCGAGCAGCAACTGCGCGGACTCGCGGGTCGGCGGCTCGCCCGGGCGCAGCTTGCGGTAGATGTCGAGCAGCGCGTCGTCCTGGCCGCTGGTGTGGTCCTTCTCCAGGGTGGCCCGCATGGACTCGTAGGCGCCGAACCGGTCGAGAATCCTTGCCTCGTCCCAGCCGAGGGCCTTGAGCAGGACGGTCACGCTCTGCTTGCGCTTGCGGTCGATACGCACGCCGACGCTGTCGCGCTTGTCGATCTCGAACTCCAGCCAGGCACCCCGGGACGGGATGACCTTGCAGCTGTAGATGTCCTTGTCGGAGGTCTTGTCCACCTGACGGTCGAAGTAGACGCCAGGCGAGCGGACGAGCTGAGAGACGACGACGCGCTCGGTCCCGTTGATGATGAAGGTGCCCTTGGCGGACATGAGCGGGAAGTCGCCCATGAACACGGTCTGGCTCTTGATCTCACCGGTGCTGTTGTTGATGAACTCCGCCGTGACGAACATGGGGGCGGAGAACGTCATGTCCTTGTCCTTGCACTCCTCGACGGAGTACTTGGGCGGCTCGAACCTATGATCTCGGAACGAGAGGGACATGGTGCCCGTGAAGTCCTCGATCGGGCTGATCTCCTCGAAGATCTCCTCGAGACCGGACTGTTCGGGCACGTCTTCGCGGCCTGCCTGAGCGGCGGCGTCCACCCGTTCCTTCCAGCGCTCGTTGCCGAGCAGCCAGTCGAACGACTCCGTCTGCAGGGCTAGCAGGCCGGGTACTTCGAGTGGTTCACTGATACGCGCAAAGGAGACGCGACGAGGGCCGAGAGCGTTAGCTGAGGCGCTGCGCGATGCTGCCAACAGGGGTCCTTCCAAGCTTGTGGCGGACGTTCACCGCACGCACGCCAAACGCCCTGCGGGCACACCGCGTGGGAGATTCGAGGTTGCCGAGGGCGTCAGAGTGCAGCGCAAAATAGCAGTGTAGCCGATCGGCACACCGCTGGTCAACTGTACGCTTCTATGAGAATCACAGTTGTCCGCAGCATCGCTCTTGCGCGCCGAAACGTCAAGTCTGACCGGCCTGGTCCCGCTGGTCGCCGCGCGTGAGAGATGCCACATCATGCCAGGTGTGTGAGTTCCTTCCGGCTGGGTATAAGGATAAGTTCCGGGTGCGGAAAAGTATTCCCCGGAGCAAGTTTGCCGGGGCGGCTAAGCCTGCTCGCTGGCCTCCGGCCAGCTTCGCCGGGGCCCGCAGTACTTATCCGGGGGGACGACCCCCCGGACCCCCACGATCGGGGCTGGGGTTGGTTTTGCCACTGGCGGCGGGACGGCCCCCGGACCCCCACGACCGGGGCTCGGGTTGGTTTTGCCACTGGCGGCGGGACGGCCCCCGGACCCCCACGGTGCCGGGTCTCCGTTGTCGCACCCGGCTCTGGCTGTGGCCGGTGGCGCTTGGGCGACGTTGGCTTGCCATTGGAGATTTGCCACTTGCGGTGGCGGCCCCCGGACTCCCACGGTGCCGGGTCTCTGTTGTGGCACCCGGCTCTGGTTGTGGCCGGTGGTGCTTGGGCGACGTTGGCTTGCCGTTGGAGATTTGCCACTTGCGGTGGGACGGACACCCCCGGAACCCCCGATGTGAGGGCTGCGCCGTCACAGGCCACGCCGCTCCGGGCCGTGAGCTGCTGCTTTCCCAGCCCGGCGGCTGGAGTTTGCCATTGACGGTGGGACGATCCCCAGTGTGAAAAGCCAGCGGTGGGCGGCCCTGGCATCCGGGGCCGCCCACCGATTTGATCTTGATATAGCGCGAGTTGTTACTTGACCGTGACCGTGGCGCCGGCGCCCTCCAGGGCGGCCCGGGCCTTCTCGGCGCTCTCCTTGTTGACCTTCTCCAGGACGGTCTTGGGCGCGCCGTCGACCAGGTCCTTGGCCTCCTTCAGGCCGAGGCTGGTGAGGGTGCGGACCTCCTTGATGACCTGGATCTTCTTGTCGCCTGCCGCCTCGAGGATGACGTCGAACTCGTCCTGTTCCTCGGCGGCTTCCTCGGCCGCGCCGCCGCCGGCGCCGGGCGCCGCGGCGACGGCCACCGGGGCGGCGGCCTTGACGTCAAACGTCTCCTCGAACTGCTTCACGAACTCCGACAGCTCGAGCAGGGTCATTTCCTTGAACGCGTCGAGCAGGTCGGCGGTGCTGAGCTTCGCCATGGTGGTGGTTTCCTCCGTCGTACTGATTTACGTCCGAGGCTTATTCGGAACCCTCCGGCTGGTCACGTGACCGCTGGTCCTGCACGCGAAGCAAACTTCAGTGCCGGTTGAATAAGTCTCGTTGCCTGGTGGGTTAGTCCGCGGCCGGTGCGCCGGCCGGTTCTGGCTCACTGGCCGGGGCCGGGGCTTCGCCGGCCGCCGCCTCCAGCTTGAGCCGCAGGGCATCGGCGAGCCGTGCCATCTGGACCGGCAGCGCGGCGAACGTGCCGGCCGCCTTGGCCTGGGATGCCTTCATCGCGCCCGCGAGCTTGGCCAGCAGCACTTCGCGCGACTCGAGATCGGCCAGCCTGGTGATCTCGTCGGGGGTCAGGGCCTTGCCGTCGAGAACACCACCCTTGATCACCAGAAGCGGGTTCGCCTTGGCGAAGTCACGCAGGCCCTTGGCGGTCTCGACCACGTCACCGGTCACGAATGCGACCGCCGATGGGCCGCTGAGCAGCGAGGAGAGTTCCTTCTCCAGCCCCGCCCGCTCAACCGCGATCTTGGTCAGCGTGTTCTTCACCACGGCGAATGTGGCTCCCTCACCCAGCGAGCCGCGCAGTTCGCGCAGCTGCGCCACGGTGAGCCCGCGGTATTCGGTCAGCACTGCACCCGCCGAGTTCTGGAATCGCTCGGTGAGTTCGGCGACCGCGGCCACCTTTTCCGCCTTCGCCATGGGCCTCCTCTCAGGTTCAGGGAAGGCCCGCGAAACACGAACGCCCCGGGCGCGGACGCTCCGGGGCGAGCCACCGTTCCCGTGCCGCGGTCAGCGGCATTGGATCACAGCGGATCTGCTCGGTTCGCCTGCGCGGGCCGCCCGCCTTCGCGGGACCTTCGGTCACCGGGCAACGGACTGCCCGGCGACGGCCGACGGTCTTTGGCAGAAACACAGTACCTGAAATAAGCACCGCTCACGCACAAGGCCCGGGTGCCCGGCCAGCCCAAGCCACACCACCAGGGGTGTCAATGCGGCATCGACACCATCAGATGGCGGTCGATGTCTGCCGCATCGACACTCCGGGACCGGAGTGAAGGGGCCTGGATCCGCACCTCACCGCCTGGGCCCACCAGTGCCTGCCCGCGGTGAAGACGCGGGCAAGGTGGCCGCCCAGCGACCGATGCGGCCATGACGCAGAAGATGATTCGGTCGATCCGACATCAAGGGCGCTAAATTGGAACATATCGGTGTGGCCCGCTCGCCGCCGGTTCTCTGAGAGATTCCTGGGATTGCTGAGGCGGAGTGGACGATGCCGGATGATGCTGCTGTGACTGTGGGGCGAAGCGGGCGGCGCGCCGGGGAGAGCCGGACCCGGGAGAGCATCCTGGAAGCGGCCAGGAACCGGTTCGGGCGGTACGGGTATGACGGCGCGACCATCCGCGGCATCGCGGCCGACGCCGAGGTGGATCCCGCACTCGTGCATCACTTCTACGGCACGAAGGAACGCTTGTTCGTGGCCGCCATGCGGCTGCCGGTGGTGCCCAGTGAGGCGATCATCGCCGTCCTCGGCGGCGAGCGCCTCCGGCTGGGCGAGGAGTTCAGCAAGCACGCCGGGGAGATCCTGGTGCGGAACATGCTGACCGTGTGGGAGACCGGCTACATGGGCTCCGCCCTGCTCGGGCTGCTGCGGTCCGCGCCCACCAACGACCAGGCGCTGACGATGCTGCGTGAGTTCGTCACCAATACGATCATGGCGGCCTTCAGTGAGATCCTGGGCAAGGGCGCCGCCAGCGCGGACGCGGCCGAGCGGCGCTACCGGGCCGGGCTGGTCGCCAGCCAGGTCGTCGGGCTCGGCTTCACCAGGTACCTGCTCAAGCTGGAGCCGCTGGCCGCGGCCAGCATCGACGAACTGGTGGCCGCGATCGGCCCGAACCTGCAGCGCTTCCTGACCGGGGATCTCAGTGTGCAGAAGCGATGACCGCGCCGAGCCGTGAACTCGGCGCGGTCATCGCCGCCGTGCCTGAAACAAGGCCGCGTTAGGCGAATTACTCCCCTGGTGGCTGCGCCGCCGGCCGTGCTTCGTTCGCCGTCGGCCGTGCTTCGTTCAAGGCCGCGCTGCCCACATGCCTGCCATGGTGACCGTGGCCATGTCCCGCCCGATCGCTCGCGATGCGGTTTGCATAACGCTCCGGGCCGTCAGCTTGCGGCGGCTTCCTCGAGCTCGTCGAGCACGCCGTGGGTCTTGTTCGGGTCGACCGGGATGCCCGGGCCCATGGACGTGGTCATCGTGATCCGCTTGAGGTAACGGCCCTTGGCCGCGGCGGGCTTGAGCCTGATCACCTCGTCCAGCGCGGCGGCGTAGTTCTCGGTGAGTGCCCGGTCGGTGAAGGACACCTTGCCGATCACGAAGTGCAGGTTCCCGTTCTTGTCCACCCGGAACTCGATCTTGCCGCCCTTGATGTCGGTCACGGCCTTGCCCACGTCCGGGGTGACGGTCCCGGTCTTCGGGTTGGGCATCAGGCCGCGCGGGCCAAGCACCCGCCCGATCCGGCCGACCTTGCCCATCAGGTCCGGGGTGGCCACGACGGCGTCGAAGTCGAGGAAGCCGCCCTGGATTCGCTCGATCAGGTCATCGGAGCCGACGTACTCGGCGCCGGCCGCGCGGGCTTCCTCGGCCCGGTCGCCGGTGGCGAAGACCAGGACCCTTGCGGTCTTGCCGGTACCGTTCGGCAGGTTGACCGTGCCGCGGACCATCTGGTCGGCCTTGCGCGGGTCAACCCCGAGCCGCAGGGCCACCTCGACGGTCGCGTCGAACTTTGTGACCGACGTCTTCTTGGCCAGCCGGGCCGCCTCGACCGGGCTGTACACCCGGCTCCGGTCGACCTGCCCGGCCGCCTGACGATATGCCTTACTGCGCTGCATTGCGTACTCCCCTGTCATGGAGTTCGTGGTCCCCGGACCGCGCCCGGCCCTGCCACGTAGGGTTTCTCAGCCCTCGACCGTGATGCCCATCGAGCGGGCGGTGCCCGCGATGATCTTCTCGGCGGCCTCGATGGTGGTGGCGTTCAGGTCGGGCATCTTGACGTTGGCGATGTCCCGGACCTGCGCCGCGGTGATCTTACCGACCTTGTTCGTGTGCGGCTCACCGCTGCCCTTCTCCACCCCGGCGGCCTTCTTGATCAGCTCGGGGGCGGGCGGCGTCTTGGTGATGAACGAGAACGTCCTGTCCTCGTAGATCGTGATCTCCGCGGGCACGATGTTCCCACGCTGCGACTCGGTCGCCGCGTTGTACATCTTGCAGAAGTCCATGATGTTGACGCCGTGCGGGCCAAGCGCAGTGCCGACCGGCGGCGCCGGGGTGGCCGCGCCCGCCTGCAGCTGGACCTTTACAACCGCGGCGATCTTCTTCTTCCTGGGCGGCATGTTCCTTACGGTTCCTTACCTTGAAAATTTCGTACGCCGGCTGGGTCAGATCTTGGCGACCTGGTCGAAGGAGAGCTCGACCGGCGTCTCCCGGCCGAAGATCGACACCAGAACCTTGAGTTTCTGGGTGTCGGGGTTGATCTCGTTCACCGTCGCCGGCAGGGTGGCGAACGGCCCGTCCATGACGGTAACGGAATCGCCAGCCGCGTATTCCACAACCACGCGCTTGGCCTCCGCCTCCTTCGCCTGAACTTCAGGCTCGGGAGCGAGCAGCGAGGCGACCTCGTCCAGGCTGAGCGGCGACGGCCTGCTGGACAGCCCGACGAAACCGGTCACGCCCGGGGTGTTGCGCACCGCGGCCCAGGACTGGTCGGTGAGGTCCATCCGGACCAGGATGTAGCCGGGCAGCACCTTTTCCGCGACCTGCTGGCGCTTGCCGCCCTTGATCTCGGTGACCTGGTGGACCGGAACCTCGATCTGGAAGATGTAATCCTCCATGTTCAGCGACTGGGTACGGCTCTCCAGGTTCGCCTTGACCCGGTTCTCGTACCCGGCATAGGAGTGCACCACATACCAGTCACCAGGCAGCGCCCGGAGCTTGCGAGCGAACTCAGCAGCCGGGTCGGTCTCTACCTCAGCCTCAGCCTCAGCCTCGGCTCCGTCCTCGCCGGCCGCAGCCTGCGGCTCATCCACCAGCTCACCGCCGGCCTCCGCACCAGACACCGCTTCCGTCTCGTCCGTCAGTTCATCCTCGGCGTCATCCGCCTCGTCATCGGACGGCAGGAGTTCGTCGTCGGTCAGCGCCGGGTCGGCATCGCTTGGTTCGGACACAATAACTCTTCCTCTTTGCTTCTCTCCTGGCATCCGCGAACTGCGACTGCCACCCCCCGACCCCGCCAAGCGAAGCCTGGCACCGGGCATCCGGGGGTCGTCCCCGGGCTAGCACCACAGGGCCAGGCGAAGCCTGGCACCGGGGGGTCCGGGGGGTCGTCCCCCCGGACTAGCACCACGGGCCGGGCCACGGCGAAGTCGGCCACAGGCCGACGAGCACAGTGGACCGCCCGGTCCGCCCTCCTACCCGAACACCTCCAGCACGATCTTGCCGAGCAGCGCGTCGAGGCCGGTGACTATCGCCACCATGACGACGATGAATATCAGCGCGACAGTCGTGTAGGTGACCAGCTCGTGCCGAGTCGGCCAAATCACCTTGCGCAGTTCGGCGACGACCTGCCGAACGAACACGACTGGCGTCGTCCGGCTGCCCTTGGCCGGACGCCCTGGCCTGGTCGGCCGCTCTGCGGGGGCCTGATCGGTCTGAGTCGCCATATCCTCACCTGAACTGCGCTGAAGGTCTCACCGGGTGATCAGCGGGTGTGCCCACCAGCAACGGGCGACACTCGCAGGGCAGGAGGGACTCGAACCCCCAACCACCGGTTTTGGAGACCGGGACTCTTCCAATTGAGCTACTGCCCTGTGCTTCCTTCTTTGTAACCAGTGTCCACCACCCAGCCGGCCCGCACATCCGCTTTACGGGCATGCTTTGGCAGGGTGGAACCGCCACCAGCCTCGAAAGTCTACGACGCCATGGCCCGTCCGTCGAACCGTGGCCGCGAGAGTCCTCAGGAGATGCCACCATAGAGGCCATGTCCACGTCACATCCTCGCATCTCCGCCCGTGTGTCAGCGATCAGCGAATCGGCAACGCTGGCGGTGGACGCCAAGGCGAGAGCGCTGCGGGCGGAGGGCCGGCCCATCATCGGGTTCGGCGTCGGCGAGCCCGATTTTCCCACTCCTGACTACATCGCCGAGGCGGCGGCCAGGGCCTGCCTCGACCCGAAGAACCACAAGTACTCGGCGACCGGCGGGCTGCCCGAGTTGCGCGAGGCGATCGCGGCGAAGACGGCCAGGGACTCGGGTTTCCAGGTCAAGCCGGGCCAGGTGCTGGTCACCAACGGTGGCAAGCACGCGGTCTTCCAGGCGTTCACCACGCTGATCGACCCGGGCGACGAGGTGCTGGTGCCGGCGCCGTACTGGACGACCTACCCGGAGGTCATCGCTCTGGCCGGCGGCAAGATGGTGCCGGTGCTGACCGACGAGCGGTCCGGTTACCGGGCCTCGGTCGCCGACCTCGAGGCGGCCCGCACCGACCGAACCAAGGCGCTGCTGTTCGTCTCCCCGTCCAACCCCACCGGCGCGGTCTACCCGCCCGGGCAGGTCGCCGAGATCGGCCGCTGGGCCGCCGCCAACGGCCTGTGGGTGGTCACCGACGAGATCTACGAGCATCTGGTCTACGGCGACGCCAGGTTCGTCTCCATGCCGGTGGTGGCGCCGGAGACAACCGATCGTTGCGTGGTGCTGAACGGCGTGGCCAAGACCTACGCCATGACCGGCTGGCGGGTGGGCTGGATGATCGGCCCGGCCGACGTGATCAAGGCGGCCGGGAACCTGCAGTCGCATGCGACCTCGAACGTCTGCAATGTGGCGCAGCGGGCCGCGCTCGCCGCGGTGAGCGGCGACCTGTCCGCGGTCGCGATGATGCGAGAGGCGTTCAGCCGGCGCAAGACCACGATGACCAGGATGCTGAACGATATCCCCGGGGTGATCTGCCCGGAGCCCGAGGGCGCCTTCTACTGCTACCCCTCGGTCAAGGGCCTGCTTGGCCGGGAGATCGCCGGCCGCACCGCCGCGACCTCGGTGGAACTGGCCGGCATCCTCCTGGAAGAGGCCGAGATCGCCGTGGTCCCCGGCGAAGCCTTCGGCACCCCCGGCTACTTCCGCATGTCCTGCGCCCTGGCCGATACCGACCTGGAAGAGGGCCTGACCAGGTTCGCCAAGCTGGCCGGCACCGCCGCCTAGCCGGGAGCCAAGTCCGCGGCCTTGTCATCAGCACGGCAAAATATGTCGATGGCACGGCCGCTTCGCTCGCTCCCCAAGGCGCACCTGCATCTGCACCTCACCGGCTCGATGCGCCACTCGACCCTGGTGGAACTGGCCGCCGTGCACGGGGTCGCGCTGCCACCGGCGCTGGCGGGCGAGTGGCCGCTGCACCTGACCGAGACCAGCGACGAGCGCGGCTGGTTCCGCTTCCAGCGCCTGTACGACATCGCCAGGTCCGTCCTGCGCACCGAGCACGACGTCCGCCGGCTGCTCCTGGAAACCGCCCAGGACGAAGCGGCCGACGGCTCACGGTGGCTGGAGATCCAGGTAGACCCGTCCGGCTATGCCGCCCGCTTCGGCGGTCTCACCCCCACCGTCGAGCTGGTCCTGGACGCGGCAGCCGACGCCAGCGCCGCCACCGGTGTCGGCATCGGCGTCATCATCGCCGCCAACCGCACCAAGCACCCCCTGGACGCCCGCACCCTGGCTCGGCTGGCCGCCCAGTACGCCGGCCGCGGCGTCATCGGCTTCGGCCTCAGCAACGACGAACGCCGTGGCAACACCGCCGACTTCGCCCCCGCCTTCCGCATCGCCACCCGGGCCGGCCTTCTGTCCGACCCGCACGGCGGCGAACTCTGCGGCCCGGCCAACGTCCTGGCCTGCCTTGACGATCTTCACGCCGACCGCATCGGCCACGGCATAACCTCAGCCCGGGATCCCGCCCTGACCCGGCGCCTGGCCAGCAGCAAGATCACGCTGGAGGTCTGCCCTTCCTCCAACGTCTCCCTCGGCGTCTTCCCCAAGCCAGCCGACGTCCCACTCCTGGACCTGCTGGACGCGGGCGTCCAGGTAGCTCTCGGCGCCGATGACCCCCTCCTGTTCGGCTCCCGGCTGACCGCCCAATACGACCTGGCCAGGACCACCTTCAGCCTCAGCGACCCCGAGCTGGCCGAACTCGCCCGGATGTCCGTCCGCGGCTCGGTAGCCCCCGAGGCGGTCCGCGCCACCCTGCTGGCAGGCATAGACACCTGGCTGGCCGTCAGAGCGTGACACCAACCAGCACCGGCTCCGGCGTCAACCGCACGCCGAAGGCCGCAAGCACCCCATCCCGGATCTCCGCGGCCAGCCCGAGCAGCCCCTTGGTGCTCCCCCCACCCGGATTGACCAGCGCCAGCGTGTGCTTGGAAGAAATCCTCGCGTCCCCGCTCTGGTAGCCCTTCCCGAATCCGGCCCGCTCGATGAGCCACGCCGCTGGCACCTTCACCAGCCCATCGTGCGCTGGATACCAGGGCACCCTGATCTCGTCGCCGAAAAGCCCCGAAGCCACCCGCTCAACCCCGGCGAACTGCTCCTTCGTGATCACCGGATTGGTGAAGAACGACCCCGCGCTCCGGGTGTCCGGGTCACCAGGGTCGAGCACCATCCCCTTGCCCCGCCGCAGCCCCAGAACGGCCGAGCGTGCATCTTCCAGCGGAACGCGATCACCGGCCGTCACCCCGAGCCGGGTGGCCAGTTCGGCATACCCGACCGGCCGCGACAGCCTCTCCCGGGCCAGCCCGAAGGTGACGCCCAGCACCACGTGCCGCCCAGGATCACGCTTGAACATGCTGGTCCGGTACCCGAACCCGCATTGCGGAGCGGTCAGCTCGGCCATCTCGCGGCGCAGCCTGTCGTAGGTCCGCACCGCGATGATCGTCTCGGCGACCTCCTGACCGTAGGCGCCGACGTTCTGGATCGGTGTGGCGCCGGTCAGCCCGGGAATGCCGGACAAGCACTCCAGCCCGGCCAGCCCGGCGGTCACACACCGCCGCACCAGCGAGTCCCAGTCCTCACCAGCCGCCACGGTCAGCGTCCTGCGGTCGCCGGCCACGACGACCCCCCGGGTGGCCACCCGCACGACCGTCCCGTCGAACCCGTCGTCGGAGATGACCAGGTTGCTGCCGCCACCGAGCACGAGCAGCGGCTCGCCGCGCTCGTCGGCCGCCCGCACCTGGGATACCAGCTCATCATCGGTTCCGGCCACCACGAACCTGCTGGCCGGGCCGCCGAGGCCAAGCGTGGTGTACCCGGAGAGTGCGACCCCGCACTGGACGTGGTTCATCGCTTCCAGTGTTATCGCACCAGCCGGCCGGGTCAGCCTGCCGGGCGGCGGATCCGGGCGCCGAACAGCTCGCGCAGGCTGACCACGCCCAGCACCCTGCGGCCTTCGACCACCGGCAGGTGCCGGAACCCGTTCAGCAGCATCATCTGCGCGGCGTCCTCGGCCGTGGTGTCCGGCGTCGCCGACTGCGGATCCGGGGTCATCCAGGCCGACACCGGGGACCGCTGCAGGTCTTCGGCGGAGGCGACCGCCCGCATCACGTCCCGCTCGGTCAGGATGCCGGCCAGGAACGAGCCCTGCATGACGATCGCCGAGCCCACCCGGCTCGCCACCATGGCCGCCGCGGCCTCGGTCACCGACGTCTCCGGCGTCGTGGTCACCACACGCTCGGTCATCAGGTCGCGCAGCACGGCAGTCGTGGCCTTCCCCCGCTGCGCCACGCCCTCAGCCACTTTCCCCGACCTCATCCAGCTCGTGATCGCGGTGTGGCTGAGCCGGCCCGGCAAGCTCTTCGGACAGCATTCGCCACAGCGAGCCGGTCCAGGCGGAGATTAGCGGCCATCTTTTCCAGAACACCTGAAGCGTTGTCTCGTCGAACTTTGCGTGCGCCTGTTCTGGGGTGATGGCGTTCGCGACATCCTCGAGCTGGTGGATGAGGTCGAGGAACCGTTCGGCGGAGTCATCCATGCAATCACCTCGCGGCGAGTGTAAGCCCGCGCAACGTAACCGCGCGAGAGCCCGCGGGGTGGCGACCTCATTGGTCCAGCCACCGCACCGTGCCGCCGCCCGGAACTGCTCGCCGGCCAGACCGCCTCGCCGCCCGGAACGTGAGCGACTGGATGGCCGCGGCGGCCCGGGCCGATGGCCGCGCCGCCGCGCCGTCGGCCAGCCCGTTCCAGTACAGCGACCAGGTCCCGGCCACCAGCCTGCGCAGCGGCGGCGTGGTGAGCAGCCGCATCCCCGCCGACGCCAGCCTGGGCCGGGCCAGCATCGCCTCCTGCACCGCGGCCGCCCCGGTCATGTAGGGGTCCATCAGCTCCCTGAGCGCCTCGGCGTAGACCGCCCCAGCCCGCGCCGGATCGGCGATGATCGCCTCCGCCGCGGTACGGCCGCTGGTCATGGCCGGTGCGATGCCCTCGCCCTGGAGCGGGTTGATCAGCCCCGCCGCATCACCCGCCAGCAGCACATTTGCCGAAGCCGGCGAGGTCCCCGTCCCGCCGAACCGCAGCCAGCCGCCCATGATCCGCCCTGGCGCGGCATCGGGCGCGATGTCCGACGACCGCCGGAGCCGGGCGCACAGCCGGTCGAGGTCGGCCCGCAACGGCGCCGCGGCCCGCCGCCGTCCCATCCCGACGCCGATGCCGATGTTGGCCTGCCCGGCCTCGCCCGGGAACAGCCAGCCGTAGCCTGGATAAATGTGCCAAGGCCGCTCATCGAGCAGCACAAGGAGCGGCAGCGGCACCCGGGCCGGCAGGTAGCCGCGGATCGCGAAGCCCCACAGCGCGCCGTCGGTGTCGAGCATCCCAGCCAGGCAGGCGACCTTGCTCAGCGCGCCGTCGGCACCGATCACGAAGTCCCCGCGCAGCCGCTCCCCATCGCCGGTGACCAGCGCCGTGACCGGCCCGCCGGCGGCCAGGTCCGCGGCGCCGATCCGGGCCCTGACCGGGACCGCACCGGCGGCGACAGCCGCGGCCCGCAGCGAGTCGTCGAAGGCCAGCCGCGGCACCACCAGCGCGTGGTCCGCGTACGCCTTCCCGCTGAACGCCGGGAGCCGGGACCGCCGGCCTGAAGGCCCGGCGACCAGCACATCGGCCTCGGTCCCGGCGGCGGGCACGGTCAGGCCGAGCTCATCGAGCAGCCGCACCCCACGCGGCCCGATCAGGTCACCACAGGCCTTGTCCCGGGGAAAACGGGCCTTGTCCACCAGGGCGACCCGGGCACCGGCCCGGGCCAGCACCAGGGCGGCGATGCTGCCGGCCGGGCCCGCGCCCACGACCACGACATCCCAGCGGGTGGCGGAGGTCACCGGGACAACACAAGCGCGACGGCCAGCGCGCCGAGCGCCCAGGCGAAGGCGCGCAGTGCCCGCTCCAGCGGGGCGAGCAGATCCCCGCGGCCGAGCATGCACTCGCTGCCGTCCCGGAAGGTGATCATGACCGACACGTCCGCCGTCCGGCGCCGCAGCGTCCTGGCGGCGGTGCTGAGCGCCCGCTGGCCGAGCGACAGCAGCAGGGCCGCCGCCGCGGCCACGAACGCGGCCGGCGGCAGGCTCCAGTGCTGTGCATAGGCCCCGGTCAGCGCGGGAAAGGCACCCCAGGTCACGGCGAAGCCGAGGTCGTTGTGCAGGATGCCGCGCAGCAGTTCGAGGTTGTAGCCGACCACGAACAGGCTGCCCGCGACGATGAACGGCAGCAGCCGCAGGCCGCCGTAGACCAGGCCGGCCACGATCGCGGCGCCGATGCTCACCACCGCGGCGAGGATCAGGTTACGGCTGCTGATCCCGGTGTTGAGCGGCCGTCCGTTCAGCTCGTCGAGTGCGTGGGCACCGATGCCGACCGCCAGGAAGAAGGCGGCCAGCGTGCCGCCGAGCCGCCAGAGCACCAGGTGCGGAACCATGGCCGCCCCGATCGCCACATAGGACAGGTGCCAGATGGTGTACGGCGGATGCAGCAGCGTCACCCAGTCCTTCAAGCCGCCCGTGCCGCTGCCCGCGTCGTAGAACGCCGCGGCACGGCGCGGCGGCGTGGTCACCCTGGTTCCCCCGCCGCCCCGGCGGCCGGGCGTTTGATACCGGACATGACCAGCCCGCCGCCGAGGCTCATCAGCCGGACCTGCACCTGCTCCATCCCGGCCGCACGCCAGGCCGCCTCGTGTTCGGCCAGCGGATGGCGCCGGTAGTGCGTGGAGATGCTCGGGCCGAGGAACTGGCCGACCCGGAGCCAGGCCGGCCCACCGGTGATCATACCGAGCACGGGCAGCGCGGCCCGGGTGTAGAGGTGCCAGCAGGCCCGCCAGCCGGCCTTCGGCGGCACGTGGAAGTCCAGGCTGGCCAGGGTGCCGCCGGGCCGCACGCAGCGGGCCAGCTCGGCGACCGTGGCCGCCGGGTCCTCGACGTAACGCAGCAGGTAGGAGAAGACCACCGCGTCGAACGTGGCATCGCCGAACGGGAGCCGGTCCGCGTGCGCCAGCGCCACGCCCATCTGCCGCTCCCGTCCGGCCCGGCGGATGTTGGCCGCGCCCGCGCGCAGCATGGGCTCGCTGAGATCGACACAGGCCATCTGCGCGCCGGTGCGTTCGGCCACGGCCAGGGCGATCCCGGCCGGCCCGGTGGCGACGTCGAGTACCCGTCCCGGGCTCGCCGCCGCGACCCGGTCGACCACGGCGCGGCGCCAGCGTCTGTCCTGGCCGAACGACAGCAGGTACGCCAGCCGGTCATAGCGGGCGGGCAATCCGGTGAACACGCTGTGCACGACATCGTCGCCGCGCAACCGCTCTGCCCGCCCGTTCGCCGCCGGAGCACCGGTAGAGGTCGACATACCTCCATATGGGATCACATCACCGCACGAAAGCGGCACCCACCGTAGACAGGTTGATCAAGTCTGGCTCCACAGACTTACGTTCATGGTGAGCCGGCGATGATGTCGGCGGCGCGGGCGATCAGCGAGGTCCGGCCCGAGGGGCTGCCCTCCAGCCGGTCGGCCAGCCGGTAGGCGCTGTACAGGCCGCGCACGCTGAGCCAGCGGGCGGGCTCGGGCTCCCAGCGCCTGGCCCGGTGGAACACCCAGGGCAGCTCGGTGCGCGGGGTGGCGTGGCCGAGCACCAGGTCGGCAAGGGTGCGCCCGGCCAGGTTGGACGCGGCCACGCCGTGCCCTGTGTAGCCGCCCGCCCAGCCCAGGCCGGTCGTCTCGTCCAGCGTCACGGTCGCGCACCAGTCGCGGGGCACACCGAGCACGCCGCACCAGGCGTGCTCGGTCCGTGCCGGGCCGACCTGCGGCAGCAGGGCGCGCAGGCTGCGGGCGAGCGCGCGGGCCGTCTCCGGCTGTGTGGTCCCACGGTGGTCGACACCCGAGCCGAACCGGTACGGCACGCCGCGCCCGCCGATCGCGATCCGCCCATCCGCGGTCCGCTGCGCGTAGATGTAGACGTGCGCCTCGTCGCCCAGCGTCTCGAAGCCGGACCAGCCGATGTCCCGCCACACGTCGTCGCCCAGTGGCTCGGTCACGATCATCGAGCTGTTGACCGGCAGCAGCTCCCGGCGCAGGCCTGGCAGACGCGCGGTGAAGCCCTCGGTGGCGCGCAGTACGTGCTTGGCCGTCACGTCGCCGAACACCGTACAGGCCCGGCGTGGCTCGATGGCCGTCACCGGCGTCGCCTCGTAGATCTGCACCCCGGCGCGTTCAGCGGCCGCGGCCAGGCCGGCCACGAGCCTGGCCGGCTGCACCCGGGCGCAGTGTGGCGTGTAGGTTCCGCCGTGCCCGTTCGGTATGAGAATTCTTTCTTCGAGTTCAGCGGGCTCGAGGTAGCGGACATCCGCCTCATCCAGGCCCCAGGCACGGTCGGCGCGCACCGTCTCGCGCAGCCGCTCACGCTGGGCGACGGTGGTCGCCACGCTGAGGCTCCCGCCCTTGACGTAGTGGGCGTCGATGCCCTCGGCCTGGCAGAAGGCGCCGATCTCGTCCACCGTCCGCTGAAGCTGGCGCTGCATGTCCAGCACGCCGGCCCGGCCGCGCGGCCCGCGGGCGTAGCGCTCCCGCGATCCGGGCAGCGCCGCCATCACCCAGCCGCCGTTGCGGCCGGAGGCGCCGAAGCCCGCGAAGGCCGCTTCCAGCACGACGACGCGCAGACCGGGCTCGGCGCGCTTCAGGTACCAGGCCGTCCAGAGCCCGGTGAACCCGGCGCCGACGATGCAGACGTCCGCCTCGGCCGGCCCGGGCAGGGACGGCCGCCGCGGCGGGAAGCCACCCCGGGCATGCCACCAGTAGGACACATCACCGTTACGCACGACCGCACCATCGTAGTTCTGGCCCCGTTGACCCTTGTTCAAAACCAGCCCAGCGGGCTTGACACCAGGTTTGTGAGCTGCGGTAGCTGGCTGATCACCAGGGGGTTCCGAATAAACCTCATACATCAGCAGGCTATCCGGCGGGTACAGTCCCCGGCCATGAGCACCCACATCGACGACGCGCTGCGGGCCGCCGTCATCGGCTGCGCCCAGCGGATGGTGAGTGAGGGGCTCGTCACCGGCGCCTCGGGCAACGTGAGCGCCCGGGCCGGCGACCAGGTCCTCATCACGCCGAGCGGGCGCCGCTACCAGAGCCTCCGCCCGGAGGATCTCTGCGTGGTCGGCCTGGACGGCGAGCCGATCGACCTGCCGCTGCGGCCCTCGTCGGAACTGCCCATGCACCTGGCCGCCTACCGGCAGACGGGGGCCGGCGCGGTGGTGCACACCCACTCGACGTTCGCGACGGCGGTCGCCACGACCTGCCCGGAGCTGCCGGCCATCCACTACGCGATCGGCTTCCTCGGCGGCCCGGTCCGGGTGGCTGAATACGCGACGTTCGGAACCCAGGAGCTGGCCGGCGCCCTGGCGGCCGCGCTGTCCGGCCGGCACGGCGCGCTGCTGCAGAACCACGGCGCGCTGGCCGTCGGGACCGATGCCGAGCAGGCCTACGACCGCGCTCGCCTGCTGGAATGGCTGGCCGAACTGTACTACCGGTCGACCCGGCTCGGCTCACCCCGGCTACTCACCGCCGCCGAGCTGGACGCCTTCCACGAGCAGGTCGCCGCCCTGTCCTACGACGTCACCAACTGACCCGGCGTGTCGCTGCCAGGCCCGCCGCCCGCCGCCGCCACAATGGGTCCTCCAGGCCCCGCCGTGCATGAGGCGGCGGGGCCTTCAAACCCGTTCAAATTCCCAGACTGGCGCTGGTCAGAACCACGTTTAATGATCGTTTTGATGACTTTGAAAGGGTTTCGCCGCTGCGTGGCCCGTGCTGATATTGACGGGATGATGGATCCAGACATCGCCGCCTTCGAGCGGATGGCCGCCCGGCACTGGCAGGGCACCGAACGGGCCCAGCTCGGCGACTGGCTGCTGCGCGCGGCCGGCGGCTTCACCGGCCGGGCGAACTCGGCCCTTCCCCTCGGCGACCCCGGTATCCCGGTAGAACGCGCCATCGACGAGGTCGAAGCCTGGTACACCCAGCGCGGGCTGGTCCCGCTGATCACCCTGGCCATGTGGCCCGGCGCCGCTCCGGGCCCGCTGGAAACCAGGCTGATCCGGCGCGGCTGGCGGCTGCGCTCTGGCCCCGCCATGGTCATGACCGCCCGCACCGCGCTGATCGCGGGCCACCGCCAGGACCCCAGCCTGACCATCGCCTGCGAACCCGACGCCGAATGGCTGGCGCTCTACCGCTTCGACGGGCGGCAACTCCCTCCGGCCGCGCTGGCCGTGCTGCTGTCCGCGCCCAGTCAGCTCTTCGCCAGCCTGCGGCGCGACGGCCACACCGTGGCCACCGGGCGGCTGTCCCTGGCCGGCGGCTGGGCCGCGATCACCGCGATCGAGGTCGACCCGGCCTGGCGGCGGGCCGGTCTCGGCACCGCCGTCACGGCCGGCCTGGCCGCGCAGGCCGCCGCCCGGGGCGTTCAGGACATCTTTCTCCAGGTCGAGGAGGACAACACCGCCGCCCGCGCGCTCTACCTGCGCTGCGGGTTCAAGCAGCGGCACCGCTATCACTACCGCCTGCCCCCAGCCTCGAAGTGATCACCCGTCACACAGGGCGAGCAGCTTGGTCACCGTGGACCAGTTGCGCGCCGTCCCCGCCCCCTTGGCCGACAGTGGGCCGCCGGCCCGGCCGAGCAGCTTGGCCAGCTCGCTGGTCCCGTAGCCGTCCGGCGTGTGCAGGAACACCGCCCGCCCGGCCAGGTGCACGGTGTCCCGGCTGCCCTTCTCCGCCGCCTGCCGCTCGAACTGCGCCAGCCTGGCGGCGTGACCCGGCTCCGGATCGCCGGGCAGGAAGATCACGTGCACGTACCTGGGGTTCGGCTCACTGAGGTATGGGTTGTCCGCGATGACCTTGGCCAGCCCGTCCCTGGTGAGCACGACGACCCCGGCCTGGATCCCCAGGCGTTCGGCGATCGCCTTCTCCAGCCCGGCGGCCAGCGTCCCGGTGTCGGCTTCCGCCGGGCTGAACAGGACGTTGCCGCTCTGGATGTAGGTCGCGACGTCGCCGTGGCCGAGCGAGGCGACCACGTCCCGCAGGTCGGCCATGGCGATCCGCTTGTTGCCGCCGAGGTTGATCCCGCGCAGCAGCGCGATGTGAGTGGGCACTCCAGCATCCTGCCCCAGCCGCCGCTGGGAGCGCACGGATCCCGCGCCGGGCGCACCGCCCGCTTCCTCGCCAGGCACTACACCGGCGGCCGGTGAACCGGTCAGGCATGGCAGGTCAGCGGCCAGCTCCCGTCGGGCTGAATGTAGGTGTAGACGCCCTCGCTGACCTCGGCGGTCTGTGCTGCTGCAGTCATGGAACTATTGTCTTGGCGTGACCGCGCGGCAGGGAGGCTAGTGGAAATGGCATTCGACCCGACCCAGCTTCCGGCCGGCCTGCCGGTCCCGGAGGACGATGGCGCGGCTGCTCACCTGGCCGGCGCCGTCATGCCGCCGATCGCGCTGCCGTCCACCGGCGGCGAGCCGGTCCGCGTGGACACCGTGCCGGACGGCTTCACCCGGCTGATCATCTACGCCTACCCGATGACCGGGCTGCCCGGCGTGCCCGTGCCGGATGGCTGGGACGAGATCCCCGGCGCGCGCGGCTGCACCCCCGAGTCCTGTGGCTTTCGCGACCATGCGGCCGAACTGGCCGCCGCCGGCGCCGGGGTGGCCGGCCTGTCCACCCAGTCCACGGCCTACCAGCGGGAGGCCGCCGAACGCCTGCGCCTGCCCTTCCCGCTGCTCAGCGATGCGGATCTCATCCTCACCAAGTCGCTGAGCCTGCCGGCCTTCGACATCGACCTGGCCCAGGACTACGAGGGCGGCGGCCACCGGACGCTGCTCAAGCGGCTGACGCTCGTCGTCCGCGATGGCCGGATCGAGAAGGTCTTCTATCCGGTCTTCCCGCCCGATCAGCATGCCGGGGAGGTCCTAGCCTGGGCAGCGGGCAGGGATTGAGCAATGACATTCACTTCCATACGGTTCACAGCAAACTGGCCGCTCTGGACGCCAATCTTCGTGCTGCTGGCCTTGAGCCTGGCGATCACCGGCTGTTCGTCCGCGCCCTCCAGCCCGCAGCAGTCCAGCACCGCAGGCAGATCCAGCACCTCGCTTGGCTTGAACCCGGCGGTGGATCCGGGCACCCCGCTGGGCGGCAAGCCCGCGCCCAACTTCACGCTGCTGGATCAAAATGGCCAGAAGGTCTCCCTCAGCCAGTTCCGTGGCAAGGCGGTCCTGCTCTCCTTCGCCGATTCGCACTGCTCGACGATCTGCCCGCTGACCACCACCAGCCTGCTCCAGGCGGTCAGCCTGCTCGGCCCGGCCGGCAAGCAGGTGCAGATCCTCGGCATCGACGCCAATCCCAAGGCCACCCGGGTATCGGACGTGCGCGCCTATTCCGTGGCGCACAACATGATGACGAGCTGGCACTTCCTCACCGGCACGCTGCCCCAGCTCGAACAGGTCTGGAAGGCCTACCACGTCTACGTCCAGGCGATCAAGGACAACATCGACCACGAGCCCGCGATCTACCTGATCACTCCCGATGGCCGTGAGCAGTCCATCTTCCTCACCCAGATGGCCTACACCGCGACCGATCAGCAGGCCCAGGTGCTGGCCGACGCGACCGCCGCCGTGCTGCCCGGCCACCCGCACGTCAAGCAGTCGGTGAGCCTGCGCTACATCCCCGGCATCAAGCCCACCACGGCCACCGAACTGCCGGTGGCCGGCGGCCACGCGCCCGGCCGCACGGTCCGGTTCGGCCCCGGCCACGCCCACCTGGTCGTCTTCTTCGCCACCTGGGTGGACGAGAACACCAACCTCACCGCCGAACTGCTAGCCCTGAACGGCTACCAGCGCGAGGCACTGGCGCACGGCTGGCCCCAGGTGGTCGCGGTAGACGAGGCGAGCACCGAGACCACCCCGTCGGCCCTGCCCACATTCCTGTCCAGCCTGCACGGCAGCCTCGGCTACCCGGTGGTGATCGACAAGTACGGCGCTCTGTCCGACGGTTACAACGTCCAAGGCCAGCCCTGGATCGAACTGGTCTCCAGCACCGGCAAGATCCTGTTCAGCAACGACGGCTGGTTCCCCGAACCCGCCCTCACCACCGCCGTCCGCAAGGCCATGTCCTAGCCCGGGCGTTCCAGGCCGGCCCGGCCACCCGGGCCTGAACGCTGGCGGCCAGCCACACCGGCCGGCTCAGGCCGGCGGGCTGCTGGCCAGCCGGACGAGCCGGCCAACGTTGACGCCCCAGCCGACGCCGAAGCTGTGCGGCATCAGGATCCTGGGGTCCTCCGGTGACCACCACTCCGCGATCACCCGCTCGAGCGTCGGTGGCCGCAGGTCGTAGGGCACGACCCCGCCCAGCTTGCCAACCCACTCCCGTTCACCGGCAGGCTTGCGGAGCTCTTGCGCCACGGCCGCCCCGATCAAGCCACCGCCGATGAGAATCGCCAGGACAGCATTCCCTTTCCGCATGCTCAAAGCCTATGCCCAGGGAAGCTGGCCGGTGAACGGGAGGTAGCCGGCTGGTTCAGCGGCCGGCCGCCGGGGCGGCGCCACCGGCGCCCAGGCCGGCGCCTCATGGCCTGACCGGCGCTCACCATTGTGGTCCCGGTACGGTACCGATGCCGAGCGTGCTCTGGCTCGGCAGCAGGCCGGATTCAAGAACCGCGACGAGAACGGGCGTGGTCAGCCCGGCCAGGCGGGCGGCCTTGTCCGGCCCCAGCGCCCGCCACGGGGCGGCGGCCAGGATCGCGTATTCCGGCATCGTTCCTCCAGAGTTATCGTGACTCGCCGTTCGCGATGCGGGTCTCGGCGTCGGCCCACAGGTCCGAGGGGGAGCCCAGTTCGGCAACGGGAACGGTCCAGAAGCGGAAGGTGGAGTCGTTCATCCAGGGCTTGATCCGCTTCATCGCGGTGGCGTGCGGGTCGGTCCTGGCGAAGGTGGTCAGGGCCTGCTGGCCGGTCCAGGCCGACAGGGTCCAGAACGTGCCGCGCAGCGGCTGGGCGCGAAGCGACACGCCGAGGATGCCGGGCGAGCGCCGGGCCTGGCGCCACAGGCGCATCGAGTAGATCAGGAAGGCCGGCGACCGCAGGGCGGTCTTCAGCTCGAACTTCGATCCCATCACCTGCGCTTCGGGACCGGCGTCCGGCTGCTCGACCGGTATCCAGGGAATCTCCATGATCACTCCTTAGGGAGCATGTTGGATAGTGTGGCTATCTAATATTGGATAGTACTACTATCTATGTCAAGTCGATAAGGCGGTGGACGGGTGCGGGTGTCGGAGCTGAGCAGGCGGAGCGGGGTGACGGTCCCGACGATCAAGTTCTACCTGCGGGAGGGGCTGCTGCAGCCCGGGGAGGCGACGGCGGCCACCCGGGCCGAGTACGGCGAGCCGCACCTGCGGCGGCTGCGGCTGATCAGGGCGCTGGTGGAGATCGGCGAGCTGCCGGTCGCGTCGGTCAAGCGGATCGTGGACGGGCTGGACGATGAGACGGTGAGCCTGCATGAGCTGCTCGGCCGGGTGCAGTATGCACTCGGGCCGCAGGTCAGCCCGCCGGACGGCGATCCGGACTGGGAACGGGCCCATCACGAGGTCGCCGCGCTGATCGACGAGCTCGGCTGGCAGGTCTTGCCCCGCTCACCGGCCCGCAACCTGCTGAGCGGCGCCCTGATGGCACTGCGCAAGCTCGACGTGGCTCCGCAAGGTCCCAGCCTGCGCACGTACGCGGAGCGACTCGCCCAGCTCGCGGAGCTGGAGGTGGCCAGCGTCGGCGGGAACCCGGCCGGGCCCCCGGCGGACGAGCAGGACCGCGCGGCCGTCGTCGAGTCCGCTGTGGCCGGGATGGTGCTCTACGAGCGGATCCTGGTCGCGCTGCGCCGCCTGGCCCAGGAGGACGCCTCAGCCGCCAGGTTCGGCGCGGGTTCCTAGCCGCAGACCTGGAAGTACGCAGCCGGGGTCAGGCCGGTCTCCTTCCGGAACGCGGCCACGAACGCGCTCGTGCTGTCGTAGCCGACGTGGCGCGCGACGTTGCCCACCGGCTGGCCGTCGGCCAGCGCGGGCAGGGCGGCCTGCAGCCTGAGCAGGGTCCGCCAGCGGCCGAACGGAACTCCCGTGTCAGCCAGGAACGCCCGGGCCAGGGTGCGTTCGCTGGCCCCGATCGCGCGGCCCCACTGGCCCAGGGTCCGTTTGTCGGCGGGGTTGTCGCCCAGCGCCTGGGCCACTTCGCGGGCCCGCTCATCGACGGGCAGCCGTACCTCGATGGTGGCCAGCGGGACGGGTTCGAGCAGGTCGGTGAGCACCGCCTCGGCCCGGGTGCGCCGGTCCGGATCCAGGGCCGGGCGGTCCAGGTAGCTGATCAGTTCCACCAGGAGCGGCCCGGCCGCCACCGGCGTCGGCTCGGCCCAGCCGATGGGGCACAGGTCGGGCCGGACATAGAGCGAGCGCATGGTGGCGGGGCCGGAGGACCGCGTCTCGTGCCGCAGGCCGGCCGGGATCCACAGGGCCCTGGTCGGTGGCAGCACCCAGGTCGACGGCTCGGTGACCACGGTGAGCACACCGCGCGGCGCCCAGGCCAGTTGATGATCATCGTGGGTATGCCAGCAGAAGGCCGTCCCCGCTGCCATGGCGAACGTGCAGACGATCATGGCCGGGTCAGCGGAACTACGATGTCCGTCTAGCGCCACAGGATGGCAGGATACGCCCTAGCCTGCGGCAATCCACCTCCATAGCTTGGCCACATGAACGAAAACCACGCGAAATTGTGCCCTAGCCCCGAGTGGGCCGAGTGGCTCCAGGGCGAGGTGCTGCCAGAAGTCACCAAAGGCATCGAGCTTGGCGGCGAACTGCTCGAGGTCGGCCCCGGGCCGGGCGCGGCGACCGGCTGGCTGCGGCACCGGGTCAGCCGCCTGGTCGCCCTGGAGACCGACGAAGCGGCCGCGGCCAAGCTGGCCGCCAGGCTGGACGGGGCCAACGTCGAGGTCGTGACCGGCGACGCCACTCAGATGACCTTCGCCGACGGCTCGTTCGACTCGGTCGCCTCGTTCACCATGCTGCACCACATCCCGACGGCGGCCTTGCAGAACCGGCTGCTGGCCGAGGTGCTCCGGGTGCTGCGGCCGGGCGGCGTGCTGTTCGGCTCGGACAGCCTGGCCAGCGACGGCCTGCACCACTTCCACGTCGATGACACCTACAACCCGGTCGAGCCCGCCGCGTTCCTCACCCGGCTGCAGACCATCGGCTTCGGCAAGATCACCATCTCCGTCGATCACGGGATCAGCTTCGTGGCGCACAAGCCAGCGCCGGAGGCACAATGACTCCGCTCACCAGCGACCCGCTGCGGGTCCGCACCACGGCCATCGGCCTGCTCAGCTTCGCCGCCGCCGAAGAACAACTGCTCCTGGCCACCGCGGCCTGGTCCAACGGCAACGATCAGGGCAGCCCGGACCGCTGGGCCGCCGTGCCACTGGTCGCACACAACACCGATTTCAGAAACCAGCAGGTCCAGCGGCTCGACGCGGTCCGCACCGGCACGGTCCCGCCAGCCTTCGCCGAGATCGACCACACCTCGGCCGAGGTCTACCGCGGCTATTGCCAGCCACCCCACACCGTCGCGGAAGCCAGCCGCCAGAGCACTCAGGACCTGATCGCCGGCCTGAGCGCCATCAGCGACGAGGACCTGCTCGATCCCGCCCGCAACCCCTGGCTGGGCGGCCGCCAGCTCTGGCTGCAGATCGTGGTCCGTGGCTTCTGGCACCCCACCGGCCACCTCGGTGACTACTACATCGGCCACGGCCAGCCCGGCCGCGCCGTCGCCATGCACAACCAGGCGGTCACCTGGGCCCGCTACCTGAACGCGCCGGACGCGGCCCAGGGCATGGCCAGCTACAACCTGGCCTGTGCCCAGGCCAGGGCCGGCCGCCCGGACGACGCCTACGCCGCGCTCAGCGAGGCCATCGCCCTGAACAGCGACCTGCTCGCCAACGCCGCCCGCGACGCTGATCTAAGCTCGCTGCGTGACCACGGCAAACTGGACGCGCTGCTGGGATACGGGTGAGCGAGGAAACTGAACCGAAACCGCCCGGGGTCCGGCTGGCCACGATCGCGACCCAATGGGCCCGGATCGGCGTAACCGGCTTCGGCGGCCCGCCGGCGCACATCGCGCTGCTCCGCGCGCTGTGCGTGGACAAGCGGCACTGGCTGCGGCCCGATGAGTTCGAGGACGGCATCGCCGCGACCAGCCTGCTGCCGGGCCCGGCCTCCACCCAGCTCGCGATCTTCTGCGGCTGGCGGCTGCGCGGCTGGCGCGGGGCGCTGCTGGCCGGGTTCTGCTTCATCGTCCCCGGCCTGATCGTGATCCTCGCCCTGTCCGCGCTGTTCCTGGCCCGCCATCCGCCGTTGTGGGTGCGCGCAGTGGCCGCCGGGGCCGGGGCCGGGGTGCCCGCCGTCGCCGTGGCCGCCGCCGCCGGCCTGCTCCCGGCGAGCTGGCAGCGGGTCAAGGGAGCAGCGGCCCGGCAACGGCGCTGGCTGTGCTACCTGGTGGCCGGGGCGCTGTGCAGCGCACTCGCCGGTGAGTACCTGGTATTCGTGCTGCTGGCCTGCGGCCTGATCGAGCTGAGCCTGCAGCACCCAGCGCTATGCAGCCCGCCAGCGGCCGCCCTGCTGCCACTTGCCGTCCCCGCTGCCGGCCTCGGCGCGCTGGCCTGGGTGGCGATCAAGGTCGGTGCGCTGTCGTTCGGCGGCGGGTTCGTCATCATCCCGCTCATGCAGCACGACGCGGTGACCGGCTACCACTGGATGACCAGCGCCCAGTTCCTCAACGCGGTCGCGCTGGGCCAGGTCACGCCGGGCCCGGTGGTCCTCACCACCGCCGTGGTCGGCTACGCCGCCGGCGGCCTTCCCGGCGGCCTGCTGGCCACACTGGTCGCGTTCACACCTTCGTTCGTGTTCGTGCTGGCCGGCGCCCCGCACTTCGACCGGCTGCGCCGCAGCGCGCACGCCCAGGCGTTCCTCACCGGGGCAGGCGCCTGCGCCATCGGCGGCATCGCCGGCGCGGCCGTCCCGCTGCTGCTCGCCCTGGCACACCCGTGGCAGTTCGCGGTCACCGCTGCCGCCGCGCTGTGGCTACTCGGCCTGCGCCGGGGCGTGGTCACCGCCCTGATCGGCTGCGGCGCCCTGGGCGCGATCGCCGCCTTCGCCCACGCACCGCTGCCGTAACGATTCGGCCGCCGTGAGTAGTGAACAACCTAGAATGCCGGAAGGGCTCTCTTACGAAGGTGCCTGAAGTAACTGGTCTGCCAGCCCCGGACGCACTGACACTCGACGGCGAAGACCTCACCTTCGTCATCACCCGGTTTGAAACGAGGCACCGCCCAGCCTGAGCAGGAACCAGGCCATCACCGCCGGAGCGGCAGGCTCAGGCACCGGCCGGCTGCCTCGCGTAGCAGTTCGCGACCGCCCGGAACGCCGCCTTGGGCTCCCAGGTCATGTCCGGGTAGGTCGTCCCCGGCCGGCCGTCGTAGCTCTTGACCAGGCTCAGCGCCGACATGTCCAGGTCGTGCCTGGGGTCCTCGCTGAACGGGGCCAGCGGCTCGACGAACGAGTTGACGAACACGCCGTCCACTCCGGCCGCCCGCAGGATGCCGAGCACCTCGGTCAGCTCGCGGGCCTGCAACTGTTCGTCCCTGACGTAATCGCCGTTCAGCCTGGGCCTGACCAGCCGGCCGACCAGCGGCAGGCTGTGCAGCACCTGGCTGCTGGAGTCGATCACGCCGAAGCCGAGCGTGCCGGAGTCCTCGGCGCCCCGGTAGCCGCGCATGCCGACCTCGGTGACCACGACCGGCTTGGCGCAGCCGAAGTACGCCCGCACCATGTCCACGTACCGGTCCTTGATCCGGGCATCCCGGTAGTGGTCGATGCCGACGAAATCGAACGGTGTCCAGTCGACCGACTCGCCCATGAGTGAGGCATAGGTCAGCGGGCCGCCAAAGACGGCACGGACCTCCCCGGCGGCCCGGGCCAGGAAGGCGTTGAGCCGCTCGGTGTGCTCGGTGCTACCCGCCTTGACCTGGCTCATCAGGGTGGCGAGCCGCTGCTGGACGGTCTTCCCCCCGACGATGCCGCGCATGAACAGGCTCAGCTCGCCGCCCAGGCAGAACACGACCGGGCCGGTCGCCTGGTGGCACCGGCCGGTGCAGAGCTGACAGGACTTTCCGCTGAGCTGGCAGGCCGCCGCCTCGGCGGTGGGTTCACCGGGTTCGCCGGCGAACCGTGCGCGCAGCTTCTCGGCGGCCGCGGCGGCGGTCAGGTAGTAGCCGAGCGTCTGGTCCGGGTTCTTCTCATGCAGCGAGGGCGACAGCCAGACCTCGAGGCCGAGTTCCAGTGCGGCCTCGGTGGCCGTCATCAGCCGCCCGATGTCGCGGCCGGTGATCCGCACCGCGTTACAGTGCAGGTCGGTCTTGATGATCTCAAGCTCGCGGCGGGCGACCTCCGCGCCGAATCTGGGCCGGGTGCTGAGCCGGTACGCCGGGCCGGAAAAGACGGTGCCGACGTCGTAGCAGACTCCCCTTCGGTTCATGCCAGGCCGTCGCCGTGACGTTTGAGCAGGCGCGCGAGCGGCGGGTTGTACCGCTGGTAGACGAACTGGATGCCGAGCCCGGAGAGCTGCTCCTGGGCGTC
The DNA here is from genome assembly GCA_035308365.1 of Streptosporangiaceae bacterium. Taxonomy (GTDB): domain Bacteria; phylum Actinomycetota; class Actinomycetes; order Streptosporangiales; family Streptosporangiaceae; genus PALSA-505. Next base: position 94,404 of record DATGGU010000076.1, on the reverse strand, counting down.
GGTGAGTTCGAGCCGGACCCGCTGCCGGGTCCGGAGCAGGCTGTGCTGCCTGGTCGCGAGGCCGAGAGTCTTCACCTTGTGGCCATTATCCAGCAGCAGCGCGATGAAGGTCAGCCAGTAGTTCGGCCCGGAGACCGTGTTGCCGATGGCCCGGCGGACCTTGACCTGCCCGCGCACCTCGTCCCAGCGGACCCGCCGGTTCGGTCCCCAGGCCCGGCGGACGGTGATCCCGTCCTGCCTGACCTCGATGCCGGCCCGCCGTCCCTTCAGCGCGGCGACGCCGCCGATAACCAGGATGATCGCGACCACGATCGCAAGCTGGGCGGCCATCGGGTGACCGGCGCGGCCGATCCTCGACAGCAATCCGGCCAGCACCGAGACGGCGCAGGCGGTGAGAAACCAGACCTGGTACCACCAGGCTCGTGACACCCGGATGAGCACCGGCGCGGTGGAGTCAGGAGCCCCCTCACCAGGGGCGCTGTAACGTAGGGCACCATACTTTGGGGTCGGGCTGGAGGCTGGCGATGGGTGAGCCACGCCGGCATCCTAGTGAGGTTCTTCAAGACCGGCCAGCGAAGGCAGGTGATTGGGGCCGGCCCGAGTGCCCGTGAAGGTGGCAGCCACAGCACCGGAGTGGGTTTCTTGACGAACTGCAACTCCAGTGAGGCAGGGTGCGGGTGACACCGCGGCAACCGGAAGTGGGTTTCGTGACGGACCGAGCGTCTGATAGGACACAGTGTTCGCAGGCAATGGAACGGGTTTCTTTCCTGGGATTCGTTTACGTACCGTGAGGGACACGGCAGTGGAAGACGCTGACCCGGGCTGGCTGGTGACGGCGGCCGCCGGTGGCGATCCGGCCGCCTGGCACGAACTCGTCCGGCGGTTCAGCGGGCTGGTCTGGTCGATCACCCGCGCCTACCGGCTGAGCCGGGCCGACGCGGCGGACGTGTCCCAGACGGCCTGGCTGCGCCTGGCCGAGCATATCGGCAAGATCAACAACCCGGAGCGGGTCGGCGCCTGGCTGGCCACCGCCACCAGGCGCGAATGCCTGCACAGTCTCAGGATGACCGCCAGAACGGTGCCGACCGAGGACATGACCTGGTTCGACGGCAACGCGGCCGGCGACGACCCGACCGAGGGTGAGGTGCTGCGGGCCGAGGCCGAGCGAGAGGACGCGCAGCGGGCAGCGGCCGTGCGGCAGGCGTTCGGGCGGCTGCCGCAGCGGTGCAGCGAACTGCTCAGGGTGCTGATGGCCACGCCCCCGCCCAGCTACGCCGACGTTGCGGCCGCGCTCGGCCTGCCGGTCGGCAGCATCGGCCCGACCAGGGCCCGGTGCCTGCAGCGGCTTCGCCAGGAACTAGGCGGGCTGTAGTCCGGCCCCGGCGTACGCCGCAGGCCGGAGGCCAGTGTTATCGGGAGGCCAGCACCGTAAATTTTCAGCAGCCGGGATTGGGCCGGACCGGGCCGGCAAAGGCGCCAAGGGTGGCGGGAGTGACCTTGCCATACTGCTTGTCGCCGCCGAAGGTGTTGCCGTTGTGCATGTTCCCGAACTCCCACACGCACGAGCCGCCGACCATCGCCTGGGTCCAGAAGGGATAGAAGTGACCTGGGCCCTTGGGCGGGAGCACGCAGCCTGAGCCGGTGAGCGGGTTGCAGGCGGTGTTGAACTCGGTGGCGCTGGCATCGGTGACGAACTGGATCTGCGGGTACCCATGACCGCCAGTCGTTGGCTGCAGTTGCAGGAACGGCGTGGGGAACGGGCCGGCGGTCAGCGACCCCGGCCAGTCCGGCCAGTAGGGCGAGCCGTCGTATTCCAGGTCACCGATCGCGCGGAAGGCGACATCACAGCCGGTCACCTGGTTGGGTGCGGCCACGCCGCCGTGGGTGTCCCCGGCGTGGTAGCAGGGCGCGTCCCCCGGCTCGAAGGCCTTCCCGGTGTCCTTGCCGGTCTCGTAGGGGCCATGGCACCTGTTGAAGAAGACGTCTTTGAAGCTGCCGATCGTGATGGTGCCCGGCTTGGTGATCGAGGTGCAGGCCTCGAAGTGGCCGATCTCGAACTGGTCGTTGATCATGTATGGGCCGAACCCCCAGGGCAGCAGATCCTGCGCCTTCGCGGAGGAGTACTCGGGCTGGAAGTTGAACGGCGTGCCCCTGCAGTTGAACGGGTTGGTGTTCATGAAGCCGTTGTGCGCCGAGGCGATCATGAAGCCGGTCTGCCCGTCCGTGTGGTCGGTCTCGGTGACCTCCAAGGCGTGGCCGCCGGGAATCTTGGCGTCGAACATGTGCACAGAGATCTTGTCGCCTGGGTGCATCCGCAGCGTGTGCTTGTTGGGCGTCAGGGATGCCAGGTCGCTGAGCTGCGGGCTCGGCGGGCCGGTGGGAACCCCGTTGGTCTGGATGAAGGCCGCGTTGACCGGCTCGGTGCACCTGTTGTTGCACGGGCCCACCTTGATACCGGTTCCCACACACTCCAGGCTGTCGATCGTCAGCGCCGAGCACCAGTGCGTGTCGTCGCAGCTGATGTTGTCGGCGAACGGCGCGAACCCCGGCGGGTAGAACTGCAGCTCGACAAAGGCAGCTCCGCCCCCCGGGTACTTGCCGTGCGGGGCGTTCCCGTCCGAGTTGGGCGCACACGGCAGCAGCGGGGTGGAGTGCGGGTCGCAGACGTCGATGGAGAACCAGGGCGCGACCGTCAACTCGAACCAGTGCGTCACATCGTGCCCGGGGTGCCGGACGGTCGGCAGCAGGACCGGGTCCACCGGCAGCCGTTCGGTGAAGCTGACGTTGCCGCCCGAGCCTGGCCGGTTCGACACGAACCGGATCGAGGGCTCATCGTGGCCGATGTAGTGCCCGTTGTCGTAGAACCGGCCCCAGTGCGAGCCGCGCGGATCGACGCATTGCATCGTCGGCTTGGCCGGCCGCTGGATCGAGCTGAGCCCGTTGCAGTCGAGTTCGCCGATCGCCCGGGGAGCTACCCCGGCGCTGGCCGCGACGGCGGACGGAATCGCGGCCAAGCCTTGCACGGCCAGCGCCGTGCCGGCGATCAAGAGCATTAACCCGGAAGCCCGATGTGCCTGCCAGCGACTGCGCATTCCCGGCTCCTTCCACGGATCCTCGTGCGGCCCAGCCTTCACATAATGCCACGGATCCGGAATTACACCAGGTAGGGATTAAGTCACGAAACAGGTGGTTAAACGGGGACGGCATTGGCCTTCATGCCGGCGTTTTCCAGGCCGGGCGGGCTGGTCCCGGTGACATCGAAGGCGCAGGCCGGCGCCGGCTCGGGCAGCGCCATGGCGCCGGCCGCCGGGGAAGGTCTCGGCCGGCGCGGCTGCCGGACGCTGGACCCGCCGCCCCGGCCACGGTAGATCAGCAGGCCGTTGACCGGGTCGGGGACCGCGTCCAGGGCGGCGCGGACGGACGGCAGAGCCCGGAACGCCAGCCACTGATCCTCGGTGTCGAAGAGCACCTCGAACGCCACGCCCCACTGGTCCGCGTGCCATTTGCCGTCGCGTGCGCCATTGGTCAGCGCGGCCTCGATCAGCTCCGAATCGTGTTCCTGCTGCCACCGGAAGGCCGGGAAGTCCCCATGCAGGACCTCGATCGACCACCATTCCGCCATAGTCGAGATAGTACGTGTCTTTTCCGGAAATTGGTACCCCGGCGGGCGGAATACCGGTGTCCCGGCGAAGGTTGCCGCGGGCGTGACCGATTCCGCACAGACTCGCGAGAATGCACAGTTCTGGTTCGATCCGGTCTGCCCGTGGGCGTGGATCACCTCCCGCTGGATGCTGGAGGTGGAGCAGGTGCGCCCGGTGCGGACCGAATGGCGGATCATGTCCCTGGCCTACCTGAACCTCGTCCAGCACGAGGGCAAGGACCTGCCCGAGGGCTATGCCGAGCGGATGGCCCGGGCCTGGGGACCGATCCGGATCTGCGCCGCGGCCGCCGCGCAGAAGGGCCCGGACATCCTCGGCCCGCTCTACACGGCCATCGGCACCCGGTTCCACAACCAGGGCCGCCGGGAGGATCCCGCGACGCTGCCCGAGGCCCTGGCCGAGGTGGGCCTGCCCGGGTCGCTGGCCGAGGCCGCCACGAGCACCGAGTTCGACGATGCCATCAAGGCATCCCACCATGAGGCGTTCGACGACGTCGGCCTCGACGTGGGCACCCCGGTCATCCGGATCCGTGGCAAGTCGCTGTTCGGCCCGGTGATCACCCCGGCGCCCAGGGGCGAGGCCGCCGGACGGCTGTGGGACGGCCTGGTCCTGGTCACCGAGGCGGATGGCTTCTTCGAACTGAAACGCACCAGGGACCGCAAGCCCTCGTTCGAGTAGCCGCGGCTCAGACGAAGGCGCCGGGTTACCCCCGACTTGGCATGGCTCCACCCACAGCGGCAGCACCCACAGCGGCAGCCGAATCTACACCTGCACTGCAAGTTCGTGGTTAAAATCTACAGTGTAGGTTAGATTTTGACACTGTGGAAGTCGATTTCACCGGTGTGACAGATGTAGGACAAGGTTTCGTGGATGAGTTGCTGCGTGTATGGCCCGCAGCCCATCCCGGCAAAACTGTCATCCCGACCAACATGAACAAAGCAGTCGAGTTCATGATCCGGCGGGGCCTGCCGCGCTGATCTGCTCGGCCAGGAAGCTGAGCAGCAGCGGGGTGACCTCGGCAGGGCGCTCCAGGCTGGGCAGGTGGCCCGCCCAGGGGAGTTCGATGTGACGGGCGACAGGCCGGGCACGGCGGCCGCGATCTGCCGGAAGTCGGGGAAGTCGTGCCCTCCGGAGATGGCCAGGCAGGGGGCGCGGACGGCGGACAGGTCGGTCTCGGTCTCGATCTCCTCAACCTCGCCGCCGGCTAGCTGCACGTCGAAGGCGTGCTGCTGCATTTCCCGCACCTGCTCGCGAACTCGCGGCGACGCCTCGGGACCGAGCCAGGAGCCGACGTTCAGCTGGACCGCCCCGGCGATGTCGCCCGCGATGTCATAGGCGATCGTCACCCGGCGAGGGCAGGCGCCTCTCACCAGGCGCCGCTAGTTATTATCGCGCCTGGCCGAGGCGGTGACGGCAGGCCGGGCCGGAGCGGAGTACGGCTGCCAGGCCGGCGCAGGGCCGCGATGGCGGCCAGGCAGCGCCGCCGTCCCCGGTGAGCTTAACCTGCTGTGACGGCGTCAGAGAGGAGACCGATGTCAGCCGAGGTGCTCAGCAGGCAGGCGCTCAACCGGGCCCTGCTCGACCGGCAGTTGCTGCTGCGCCGGGCGGCCATGCCCAGCGAGAGCGACGGCCGCGCCGCCACGGTGATCGAGACCGTGGAGCACCTCGGCGGGTTGCAGGCCCAGGCGCCGTTCCCGCCGTACTACGGCCTGTGGTCCCGGCTGGCCGGGTTCCGGCCGGAGGACCTGGCCGGGCTGCTCACCAGCCGCCGGGTGGTCCGCATCGCGCTCATGCGCGGCACCATCCACCTGGTGTCCGCCCGCGACTGCCTGCTGCTTCGGCCGCTGGTCCAGCCGGTCCTGGACCGGGCGCTGACGACGACCTACGGCAGGCAGCTCGCCGGGGTGGACAAGCGGGAGCTTGCGGCGGCCGGGCGGGAGCTGGTGGAGTCAGGGCCAAGGACGTTCAGCGAGCTCGGCGCCCTGCTGGCGCCGCGATGGCCGGACCACTCGCCGGACGCACTGGCCCAGGGCGTGCGGGCGCTGGTGCCGCTGGTCCAGGTGCCACCGCGAGCCGTCTGGGGAGCGTCCGGGCTGGCCAGGCATACCTCGGCCGAATCCTGGCTGGGCCGGCCGGTCAGCCGGGACGCCTCGCTTGAGGGGCTGGCCGAACGGTATCTGGGCGCGTTCGGCCCGGCGAGCGTGCGGGACATCCAGACCTGGTCGGGGCTGACCAGGCTGCGGGAGGTCACCGACCGGCTCGCCGGCCGGCTGCGGAAGTTCCGTGGCGAGGACGGGACCGAGCTGCTCGACCTGCCCGAAGCGCCTCGTCCCGACCCGGAAACCCCGGCTCCGGTCCGCCTGGTCGCCGAGTTCGACAACCTGGTCCTGTCCCACGCGGACCGGTCACGGGTGATGAGTGAAGAGGCCCGTCAGCTGATGTTCACCCGTAATGGCGTGTTCCCCGGTTGCGTGCTGGTCAATGGGTTCCTCGCGGCCACGTGGCGCATCACCAGATCCAGCGCGGCGGTGACGCTGACCCTGGGACCGTCCGGAAGGCTCCCTTCCAGCATCAGGGACGAGATCACCGAGGAAGCCGGGCATATGCTCACCTTCGCGGCACCCGGCGCGGAGCACGACATCAGGTTCGTCCCAGCGGCCTGACCGGATACGGCGGCATTCCCCCCGGCCGGGAAGGCGCCAGGCCGAACCGGCCGCGAAGCGGCATTCACCTCGGCCGGCAAGCCGCCGGGCCGAACCGGCCGCGAATGTGTTCTTCGTCAAATATCGGCACACAGCCTTGCGGGGCGTGGCCAAGTAAGGTTAGCCTAACCTATCTCTGAACCCGGCCCGGCGGCGCACTCACCTGGAGGTTTCTTCGAATGCTGGCCACGCTGGTCATCTTCCTGCGTGAGGGCGTCGAGGCGAGCATGATCGTCGCGATCTTGTGCGCCTACCTGAACCGCATCGGGCGGAGGGAGCATTTCCGCGACGTGTTCCTCGGCGTGGGCGCCGCGCTGGTCCTGGCGACCGCCGGCGGGGCCGTGGCCTATGAGACCATCCGCAGCTACGACGGCTCGCGGGTTCAGACGATCTTCGAGACGGCCACCTACATGCTCGCCGCCGGCGTGCTGACCTACATGACGTTCTGGATGCGCAAGCACGCCAGGTCGCTGTCGAAGCAGTTGCGGGCCAGGACCGACGCGGCGCTCGATGGCCGGGCGCGGTGGGGGCTGGGCCTGCTGGCCTTCCAGGCGGTCGGCCGGGAGGGGCTGGAGACCGCCGTCTTCACCCTGGCGATCATCTTCTCCACCTCCACCGCGGGCGCGCTGGGCGGAGCGGCGATCGGGCTGGCCGGCTCGCTGTGCATCGCGTTCGTGATCTACCGGCTGGGCCACAAGCTGAACCTGTCCAGGTTCTTCACGGTCATCGGCGTGCTGCTGATGGTCTTCGCCGCGGGCCTGCTGGCCGACACCGTGGAAAACCTGCAGCAGCTTGGCTGGCTGCCGGTGCTCAACTCGCCCATGTGGCACTCGGGCAGCCTGATCTCGCAGAGCAGTGCGTTCGGCGACGTCCTGCACAGCTTCTTCGGCTACAGCGACGCCCCCACGCCGCTGCAACTGCTGACCTACCTCGGATATCTGGCCATCGTGATCATCGCCTACCTGGACATCAGGTCAAGGATGGCCGCACGCGCCGGCCACCACCCCGGCGCCGCCGCGCACTAGACCGCGCACCAAACGCGGTCAGGCAGTCACCCACTCGGTGACAAAGCGATCAGCGTCCAGATGGCACTCCAGCCGCAGCGGGCCTGACGGGCCGGCCGGGAAGGCGAAGCAGCCGACCTCGTCGGCCAGCGTCGTCGCCTGCGGCCCGGCCGCCGTCACCAGCGTGACCTGGCCCGGCTGTGGCGGGATGAGCTGGCCGAAGATACCGGCGTCGTCGATCTCGACCTCGACGCTCAGCCGTTCGCCCCGGCGCTCACCACGGAACACCAGCGTGCGCGGCATTACCGGGTCACCACCCCGGACCGCGGCGGTATCCGTCAGCCAGGCGCTGGTGTCCAGGCTGAGCAGTTCCAGGTCGGCGTCGACTGTCCGCCAGCCGAACGCCGCCTCGGCCGCCCGGACCACGCTGTCGTCAACCGTCTCTTCCCGCAGGGCGGCGCGCAACTCCGCCAGCAGTTCGTCATCACTCGGTTCGCTGTCACTCCACTTCGGCGAGCCCACGCCGGCCACCTCCCTTCACCCCGCCGATCAACAACTCGGCCTGGCTGGTCTCATGGTAGGCGTACCGGGTGCGGCGCCTTGCCGCACCGCTGTCCCTAATGGACAGAGCGTGACGGGCAGGCCGTGATACATAGCGGTGGGCTGGCGAGATCCGGGTACTCGCCAGCCCACGCACGCGGGTCATCGCCCGCTGACGACGTTCAGCAGCCGTCGTAGGGAGCCCAGTTGTCCTGGCCGCCCTCGGCGAGCGCGGTGGCGAACACCGCGTTCTGCTCGGCCACGGTGGCATGGCCGAACTCGGCGGGGCTGCCGCCGTAGGCGATCCAGGTGGACTCGCTGAACTGGTACAGGCCGTAGTGGCCGGAGGCGTTCCAGATCTGCGGGTTGCCGCCGGACTCACGGGCGACCACACAGGCCCCGAACGCGCCACCGGGGTAGGGTCCGCCGGCGTAGTAGCCGGATGTCGAGGTGGTCGTGGGCTGCACCTCGGCGGTGACCGTCGCGGCGCGCGCGTGCCGCGGCGTGTAGGACTGCGGGCTGAGCTGTGCGGGCGGGCGCGGGATGTGGGCGGACTTCGCCGGGATGGTCAGCACCTGCCCGACATTGATGTCGTTGGCCCAGCGAATCTTGCCACGGTTGCCGTAGAAGATGACCGGCCAGGCGTTCGCGTTGTGGTAGAAGTGCCCGGCGATCGCGGACAGCGAGTCGCCGGACCGGACCGTGTAAGAGCGGGCCGTTGCCACCTTGTGCGAGGTGGCTGGCTTGCTCGCCGCCAGCAGGTGTACGGGCTTGCCGGCCTTCTGGTAGGCGGCCGGGACCGCGAGATTGTGGTCCGAGGCCGTCGAGGCCGCAGGCCCGCCTGCCGTCGACGCCACCGGGACTACTGCCGCGGCCGCAGAGGCCGTGGGTGCCAAGCAAAATGCCGCAGCCACACCGGCGAGCGTGGGCGCGGCGGCAGCAGCCGAGGCTGCCTGCGGTAGCCGGACACGGGAGGGTTTGCTATGGGCGCCCAACGGGCTCCTCTCCTAGACGGGCACGCTCAGAGGAAGCTGCCCGGGGGGGCTGAACCTGCTTCGAGCGCCTGACGTGAGGGAGCCTAGCGAGGCCAAGTCAGGCAGATTAGGTAAATTCTTGATAACGGGTCGAACTGGCGTTTGCCTGCTAAACTCTGCCCTTTCTTGATCGGAAAGGGTCTTCCGTCGCTCTCAGTAAGGCCTTATGACCTGCGGGTACCGTTCTTTTGGGCGGGAAGTTACCCGGTAGTCACCGCCGGGCGGACAGCAGGCAGAATCAGATACCGGCAGGCAGTTACGAAGCGAGAGGCCCTGCGATGACGGAGACCGTATCACCTCAGCCGCTGTTCGACCCGTTCGCGCCGGGCTTCACCGACGACCCGTACCCGCACTACGCCGCGGTCCGGGCCACCGCCCCGGTGTACCAGCACCCGTTCGGGTTCTGGCTGCTCACCGGCTATGAGGACGTGTCCTGGCTGCTACGGGCCGGGCTGTCGGTGGAAGATCGCAACACCCGGCCCGAGGGCCCGCTTCAGCAGCTCAGGCGGGAGATCTTCGGCGAGGACGGTGCGGTGCCGGTCGGCGGCCTGTCCATGCTGGACCGGGACCCGCCAGACCACACCCGGCTGCGCAAGCTGGTGTCCAAGGCGTTCACGCCGCGGGCCGTCGAGGCGCTGCGGCCGCGCATCACCGAACTGGTCGACGGCATGCTCGACGAGATGGCCGGGCAGGGCCGGGTCGACCTGGTCGATGCCCTGGCGTTCCCGCTGCCGTTCCAGGTGATCGCCGAGATGCTGGGCACGCCACCGGCCGGCCACGAGCGGATCAGGGAGCTGTCCGGCACCGTGGTGCGTTCGCTGGAGCCGGTCGCCGACCCGGAGCTGGCCAAGGCAATCGTCGCCGCCGACACCGAGCTGACCGCCATCGCCAGCGAGATGATCGCGTGGAAGCGCCGCAACCCGGCCGGTGACCTGCTCACCGCACTGATCAACGCCGAGGACGGCGGCGACACGCTGAACGACGACGAGCTGGTCGCCCAGACCCTGCTGCTGTACATCGCCGGGCACGAGACCACGGTCAACCTGATCTCCGGCGGCACGCTCGCGCTGCTGCGCCATCCCGGTCAGCTCGCCCTGCTGCGCAGCGACCCCGGCCTGGTCGGCAACGCGGTGGAGGAGTTCCTCCGCTACGACAGCCCGGTGCAGGCGAGCCGGCGGGTCACGCTGGAGCCGATCACCGTAGGCGGGGTGGACATCCCGGACGGCTCGTTCGTCATGGCGAGCCTGGGCGGAGCCAACCGGGACCCGGCCTACTGGGGCGCGGACGCCGACGAGCTGCGGCTGGACCGGGAGAACGCCCGCCAGCACGTGTCCTTCGGCGCGGGCGTGCACCACTGCCTGGGTGCGTCGCTGGCCCGGCTGGAGGCCACCATCGCGTTCGGCCGGATGGTGGCCCGGTTCCCCGGCCTGGCGCTGGACGGCGACGTGGTGTGGAACGGCCGGATCAACCTGCGCGGGCCGGCCCAGCTACCGGTCCGCCTGCGCTGACCTCACCGGCCTGGCGGCCGGCTCGCCTCAGTTGTGTTCGGTGCTGGTGTGGTGGCAGAAGTGCACCCGCGCACCGGCCACCGAACGGATCCGCTGGAGTGAATCCTGCCAGCTCACCGGATCGCTCGCCTGACCCGGCGGCAGGCCGTCGGCGGAAACGGCGCGGTACTGACGCGGTGTGTAGGCCGCGTCCCCGATCAGCAGCTCGGGCGTGCTCGCATCGACCACGACGCACTGGTGGCCCACCGTGTGCCCGGGTGTCGCGATCACCGACAGGCCGGGCAGTATCTCGGCGTCCCCGTCGAGCAACTCAAAGCTCGCGTCCATGAAGCCGAACCAGTCACACAACCCGGGCGACTCGCGCCGCGCCCGGGCCAGTTCCGCCCGCTGTACGTAACAGGGCGCGTGCTTGAAGACCGAGTTCTGCCCGCAGTGGTCGAAGTGCAGGTGGGTGTTGATCACCAGCCCGATGTCGCCGGGGGTCATGTCCAGCCCGGCCAGCGCGCCGGCGACCGACCGGTTGACCACCCGCCAGTCGCTGAGCACCTTGGCCGGCCCGCCGGCCCCCGTGTCCACCAGCACGGCTCCCTTCGGATGGGTGACCACGAACCCGTGCACCGGCCATTCCCCACCCCCGCCGGGCGCGGTCAGCCGGGCCAGGTGCAGCCGCTTGATCTCCATGGGCAACCGCCTTCCCTGTCGGCCATCCGCGCGGTCCGCGCCCCGATCACCCTGCCGGGGAGCGTAACGGACTTCCGGCCGGCTATCCGAGCGCCGCCAGTTGGTTTTATTTGACGGCTGGCGCCAGCGTAACCAGCCACTCCCCGGACCCCGTCCAGCCATTTCCGGCCCCGTCCCATCGGCCCCGTCTGAGGGTGTGAAGGGTGCCCCATCGGCCCCCATAGCGGGGTGGGCGGGGTCAGGAGCGAGGCCGCAGGGTGACGTTCTTGGGCAGGGGAGGCGCCGGGATGGGTGGCAGGGGGTCGCCGGCCGGGAGGCCGAACTGGGCGACCAGGGCGCCGTTGGCCGGCGTGGCCTGGGCCGGGCCGATCTCGGCCTGCCAGTTCGCCCGGTATTCGGCGATCTCGGCGTGACTGCGGCCGATGAAGTTCCACCACATGACGATCTGCTCGCCCAGTGGTTCGCCGCCGAGCAGGAGAACCCGCGCGCCGCTCCCGGCGGTAGCCAGGATCTCGAGAGTGCCGGTGCCCGGCGGTACGTAGGCCAGCTCGGCCCGGCCGACCGGGGTGCCGTTCACCATGACCGCGCCGGTGTCCACCAAAACCCCGTGCTCGAACGCGAGGTCGGCCGGCAGCTCCGCACGGCCGCCGGCGGTGATCGAAAGCTCCGCGCCCAGCAGCCGCGAGTAGGTGGCCACCGGTGAACTCTGGCCGAGCAGCGAACCCAGGAAGACAGCAGCCGTGTAACCAGTCTCCGTCAAAATATCCGGGACGTAGTGCTCGAAGCAGGGATTGGTGAACCTGGTGGCGGCGGGCAGGGCCACCCACAGCTGGACGCCATGCAGGGTACAGGTGGCCGGGGTGGAAACTTCCGAATGGCTGATCCCCCGGCCGGCAGTCATCAGGTTCAGCTCACCGGGCCGGACATAGACGTGGTTTCCTGCGCTGTCGCGGTGCTCGATCTCGCCGCTGAACAGCCAGCTCACCGTCTGCAGGCCAGTGTGCGGGTGCGGCGGAACGCTCATGCCGCCGGTCTGGGCGACCGGGTCGGGGCCGTAGTGATCGACGAAACACCAGCCGCCGATCAGCGACCGCTGCCGCTGCGGCAAGGTCCGCCGCACGTTCATGGCGCGGGGACCGCCAAGCGGTACCTGGCGCGGCTGGAGCACGGCGATGGCGGCCGGTGGCGGCACAGAGTCGCCGGCGCCACAGACGGTCTCGGCCGGCTGGATATCGAGGTTGCTCACTGCCATCCTTCCCCGACCGCCTTCTTTCTGGACCATGACCGACGATGGCCTCGGGCCAGCATCTTCCCGTCAGTCCAAAGATCATGCCGCGATACCCCGGCGCCGGGCCCGGTGCCGGGAGACGTTCACCTGGTTCGCACAGCGAACGCTGCAAAAGCACCGGCGGCCGTTCCGCGAGGTGTCCACGAACACCGTGCCGCAGCCATCCCGCTGACAGCAGCCGATCCGGTGGCCGCCGCCCTCGGAGATGACATGCGCCAGCCCGGCCGCCGTCAGCGCCCTGACCCGGGATACCAGATCGGTGGCCACCGGGGCGTAGTGCAGGTGGAACGGCAGCCCGTCATGCGACACCAGGGCAGGCCTGCAGTCCGAGGAGCGCAGCAGCTCGTCCACCAGCGTGGCCCGGCCGGCCTCGGTGGGCGCGCTGAACACCGGGCGCAGCCGGGCCGCCCAATCGTGCAGCTCCGGCAGCTGAACGGGGGCCGGCACCGGCTCGTGCACCTGATAGCCCGCGAGCATTTTGCCCACCGCGCCCGCATCCGCCGACGGCGCGTTGACCAGGTCGGCCGCGATGTGCGCCCCCGCCGAGGTGTAAGTGTTGAACTGCATAAGACCATTACAGCACACTGCAATAGTGACCACCTGCTGCCGCCCGGTACGCACTCAAACCGCCCAAGCCACCAGCGGAGGGCTCATGTCCACCCAAACCACCCCCCACCCAGCCGCCAACGGCGGCCGGACAGCCACCACAGGGGGGCTCATGGCGGTGGTCATGTGGGGCCTTGCACCCGTCGCGACCCGGGCGCTGGTCTCGCAGCTCGCGCCGATGCCGCTGCTGGTACTGCGGCTGGCCATGGCCGGGCTCGCGCTGTTGCCCTGGGCCCTGCCGGTGCTGCGGCGGCTGGACCGGCGCTCGCTGATCAGGCTGGTGGCGGCGGGCCTGCTGGGCATGGTCGGCTACAACCTGCCGGTCACCATCGGCCTGCAGTGGGTTCCGGCCGCCACGGCCGGGTTGCTGCTGGCCACTGAGCCGCTCTGGGTGCTGCTGATCACGGCCGCCTTCCGCACCGAACGGCCCGGCCGCCGGGCCTGGCTGGGCAGTGCCGTGGCGCTGGGTGGGGTGCTGCTGCTGGCCGGGCCGCAGGCGGTGGCGCACGGCGCGGGCGCCAGGAACCTGGCCGGGATCACGCTGGTCCTGCTTGGCACGCTCGGCTTTGGCGCGTACACGATCGCGCTGCGCCCGCTCAGCCAGACCTATGGTGCGCTGCCCGCCACGGCGGCGACCACGGTGGCCGGGGCGCTGCCCTATCTGGCCTTCGCCGGGATGCTCTCGGCGCACCGGCTCGCCGCGCTGCCCGCGCCGGCCTGGGGTGAGCTCGTCTTCCTCGCGTTCGGCAGCACAGTCGCCGGGATGCTGCTGTGGAACCGGGCCGTGCTGGACGGCGGAAGCACCCGGGTGAGCCTCCTGCTCTACCTGGAGCCGCTGGTCAGCGTCGTGAGCGCGGTACTCCTGCTGGGTGAGCGCCCGGCGCTGGGCACGGTGGCCGGCGGCGCGCTGGTGCTGGCCGGCGTGGTCGTCACCGGGGCGATCACCGGCAGCCCACCACGGCGCACCCGCCGGGAAACCGCTTGATGGCCCGGCGGCCGTCCTGCCATGATCCGCTTCATGACGGCCAGCCCGAAAGCCCCCAAAACCACCGCAACGATCATGAACCCACAGACCGGCCCGCGAAAACTGGCCATCACAAGTGAAGCCTGAAAGGGGTTTTAAGTCGATCCGCTTCGTCCCGCTGCCCGGCGCGGCCCTGGCCGCGCTGGCAGACCAGGACCTGGCGGCGGCGAGCGCGGCGGCCGGGATCACCCTCACCCCCTACTTCATCACCCCCGAAGCGGCCGGACTGTGGCGGCTGCGGATCGCTGACATCGCGGCGAACGCGGACAGCGCGCGGTGGATTGCCAGGGCAACCGTGTCTGAGCCGGACGGCGTGGTGGTCGGTCACGCGGGATTCCACGGCCCGCCGGACGCGGCCGGCATGGTCGAGGTCGCCTACTCGGTAGATCCGGCCTGCCGGCGGCAGGGATACGCCACCGCGATGCTCCGTGAGCTGCTGCTGCGCGCGGCCAACGAGCCCGGTGTGACGACCGTGCGCGCCTCGATCAGCCCAGACAACGCCGGCTCCCTGGCCACGGTCGCCCGGTTTGGCTTCATTCGCACCGGCGAGCAGTGGGACGAGAAAGACGGCCTGGAGCTGATCTTCGAGCGCGCGCCCTAGCGGGCCACCGCCCGGGCGAACTCCAGCGCCTCCCGGGCGAGCGGCAGCCAGTCCAGGCCGGACCCGGGATCCAGGCTCAGCCATTCCTTCATCGGTGTCCCCTTGTTCGCGTCGAAGTGCACCCCCTCACCGGCATCGGCCAGCTCGCTCACCCGGTCCGCCGGAAGCTTGAGCACCAGCCGCCCCCGCACGAGCATCACGAAGATCTTGTTCTGGAACCGCACGGCTCCCCGGCCGAACCCGCTGCCGCCGCGCGGCGGCGTCACCCCATCGATGCCGGCCAGCTCATCGATCAAATCCTCATACCGCCCCTGTGGACCGTCCGGCTGCTCCGTCATGGCGTCAGCGTAGGTGGAGGTACCGACAACCCGGACGCGCCGGGGCTGCCCGGCCGGGCCCGGCTGCCCCTGGCCTCGCCGGCCTCAGACACCGGGTTCCCGTCCGGGTCAACGACGTAGGCCTAGGCGTCCGCGTGAGCGGCGTTGGCGAGCATGGCGTCGTGCATGTACTGGGCCAGGCCGGGCGCCATGTCGTCGTAGTTCTTGCCGAACCGCTGGTCGGCGAGGTACAGCTCGGCCAGGCCGCGGTGCATACCGTAGTCGCAGTCGTAGAACCAGCGGCTGATGTGCTGGCGGTGGCGCTCGGCGAGATCCATGGCCCGCTGGCCGCTGGCCGGGACACCCGCCCGCATCGCGGCGAGGATCTCCTGGTTGATCTCGGTCGCCTCGGCCCGGATCGCGATCCAGTCTTCCTTGGTATAGGTGGCCGTGCGGCGCTGCGACTGCTTCCAGGCCTCGGTGTCGCCCCAGCGTTGTTCGGCTTCCTCGGCCCATTCACCGCCCACCTTGTCGGTACCGAAGATCTCCAACTGCTCTTCGGGGGTCAGTGCGATCCCCATCTTCCGTGCCTCCATCTCCTTTTCGATGGCCGCCAGCAGGGCCTGCCGGCGGCTGATCTGCTCGCGCAACAGCCGGTGCTGCCTGCGCAGGTGGCCGGCCGCGTCCTGTTCGGGGTCGGCCACGATCTGGACGATCTCTTCCAAGCTGAACCCGAGTTCGCGGTAGTACAGGATCTGCTGCAGCCTGGCGAGGTCGGCCAGCGAATAGAGCCGGTACCCCGCCGGGCTGCGCCCAGCCGGAGTGAGCAGGCCGATCTCGTCGTAGTGGTGCAGCGTGCGCACCGACACCCCGGCCAGCCTGGCCACCGCTCCCACGGTGTAGCTGTCGTCCATACCGGCAACTGTGCAGCCTCACGTAACGTGAGGGTCAAGGTATTTGGTTGCCTCCGCTGATCACCTGCGGCACGGTGTTCGGGTGAAGCTCACCGAACGCGGGCTACTGTGACCGGCCTCGGGCTGCTCGGGGTGCCGACCAGCGCGGGTTCGCACAATGCCGGGCAGGACAAAGCACCGGCCGCGCTGCGTGCGGCCGGGCTGGTGGAGCGGCTGACCGGGCGCGGGATCAGCGTCCGCGACTTCGGGGATCTGCCGGCCGCCCTGCACCGCCCGGTCCGGCCCGTTGACGGCACCCGTGACCTTGCCCGGGTGGCCGCGATCGCCGGGCAGACCGCCGAGCGGGTCAGCGAGATCCGGGCGGCCGGGCTCACGCCGCTGGTCGTCGGCGGGGACTGCACCATCACGCTCGGCGTGATCGCGGGACTGGCCCGGCACGAGGATGTGGGGCTCGTCTACTTCGACGGGGATGCCGACCTGTCCACTCCGCAGACCACCGCTTCCGCGGTGCTGGACACCATGGGCATGACCCATCTGCTGGGCGGGGGGACCCCGGAGCTGTCCGCGTTCGGGCCGCGGCAGCCACTGGTCCGCAACGACCAGGTCGAGCTGTTCGGCTTCGATCCCGGTGAGCTCGACACCCGCCAGTGGGCCACGCTGGTCAGCCGCCACCTGAACGCCACACCGGCCACGGCGGTGCGGCAGGATCCGGCCGGGCACGCTGCCGCGGCACTGCGGCGGCTGGCGGAGTCCGCCGGCTCGGTGCTTGTGCACTTCGACGTCGACGTGCTAGACACCGGCGCGTTCCCGCTGGCCAACTTCCCGCACTTCGCCGGGCTGACCCTGAACGAGGCCGCGGCCTGCCTGAACTGCTTCTGCCAGGACGCGCGGTTCGCCGGGCTGGTGGTGACCGAGGTCAACCCGGACCACGACCCGGACCGTGTGCTGCTGCCCGCGCTGGTGGACGTGCTGTGCGCCGCCCTGGCCGGCGGGTGAACCTTAGCCGCTGACCGCCAGCATCACGTCCGAAGCCTTGATCACGGCGGTGACCTGGCTGCCCTCGGCCAGGCCAAGCTCGCGGACCGCTTCGGTGGTAATGGATGCGACCAGCCGGACGCCGCCAGCGTCCAGTTCCACGTTGGCGATCGCCTCGCCGGTGTTGATGCTGGTGACCCGGGCCGGGATCTGGTTTCGCGCGCTCAGCCGCATGACGAGGACTCCCCCATGTGATCGATGACGTGCCTGGCCCAGGCTACTGGGGACGGCGGTCTGGCCCGGCGGTCAGGGCACCACCGTTACCGGCCACTTCCCGGCCCGCACCAGCCGGATTGCCAGCGACCCGACGAACCGGTGGCCGGCCTTGGCCGACGCGCCGACCACCACGGCGTCGGCGCGCCACTCGTCGGCGATCCTGCTCAGCTCGGTGAACGGGTCACCGTGCGCCGCGACGAAGGTGAGATCGACGCCCATATCCGCGGCAAACGTTTCGGCCCGCTGGCGCATCTCGTCCGCGACCTCGTTGAACGCCTCCTGCTGCGCGGCGTACAACGGGGCTCCCCCCGGTGTCGCGCCGGCCACCGTCACCTTGGGCTCGACGTAGACGGCTACCACCCGCGCCTGCTGCCGCCTGCCCAGCCCGGCTGCATACCAGCCTGCCCGCGTCGCGGTGGTGGAGCCGTCGACCCCGACGAGAATCACCGATGGCCCGTCGGTCCCCAGCTCGAACGAGCCGTCCTCAGGCTTCACAGGGGAAGTCTAGGGATACCCGCCTGGAGCCGGAAGGACGGATTGCCAGAGCCCGCCATGCGGACGGGGCAGCCGCTGGTAGACCATTGGGACATGACCGAGGCCACCGGCCCGGACCGGGCTCACCCCGGATCGGGATCAGCCAAGCCGGAGGCGGCTGACCCACCTGCGGCCAGCCCGGAGGCGGCCGGCCCGGGCGCCGAGCCAGACGCCAGGTTCACCTTTGCCAACGAGCGGACGTTCCTGGCCTGGAGCCGGACCTCGCTCGCACTGATCGTCGCGGGGCTCGGCATCGTCCAGTTGCTGCCCCCGTTCCCGCACGTCTCCTGGGGCAGGCACCTGATCGGCGTGCCGCTGATCGTGCTCGGTGCGGTCGTCGCCATCGCCGGGTACACCGAGTGGGTGATGAATCAGCGGGCGCTGCGCCGCGGCGATCCGATTCCCCGGTCGATGGTGCCGGCGATCCTGACCGCGACGGTCACCAGTATCGGGATCTTGTCGGCCATCGTCCTGCTGCTGTCGGCCATCGGGTAGCCCGGTGCAGCACCATCATCACCACTGCGACGACCCGGAAGACGCGGACCCGGGCCTGGCGCGATACCGGACGCAACTGGCCTGGGTGCGCACCGCGATCGCGTTCGCCGCGGTCGGCGGCGTCGCGCTCAAGACGAACATCGCCGCCGGTGCCACCGTCCTCGCGCTGGCTCCGGTGATCGCGCTGACCGGGCGGTTCTCCAAACACTCCGTTCCCGGCCGGGCCCGGCCAGGGCACCTCTTGCTGACCACCGCGGCGGTCACCACCGTCGCCCTGGTCGTCCTCGCGGTCGTGCTGCTCGGCCACGGCGGGTCCCCTGGCTTCCGGCCGCACGGCTAGGGCTGCCGCCGGACCAGGCATCTATCCTCGTGACGTGCGCCTGGTTAGCCTGCTTCCCTCGGCGACCGAGATCGTCTACGCCCTCGGCCTGGGCGGGGACCTGGTAGGTGTGACGTTCGAGTGCGACGAACCCGCCTCAGCCCGTGCGGAGAAGACGGTCGTCGTGGGCGGCCTGGACACCCGGGGGATGACGCCCCGCGAGATCGACGACTATGTGCGCGGGCGGATGAACTCCGGCGGCGACCTGTACACGCTGCACGCCCAGGCGCTGGCCGGGCTGCGGCCCGACCTGATCATCACCCAGGACCTGTGCCGGGTGTGCGCCTTGCCGTCCGGCCATGTCGAGCAGGCCCTCGACCATCTGGGCTGCCAGGCAGACGTGCTGTCGCTGGATCCGCACTCGCTGGACGAGGTGCTGGAGTCGATCCTGGCGGTCGGGCGGCGGACCGGCACCACGGACCGGGCGGAGCGGCTCACCGCCGGGTTGCGTTCCCGGCTGGCCCGGGTGGCCGCCCAGGTCGCCGGGCGGCCATGCCCCAGGGTTGCGGTGGTCGAATGGGTGGATCCGCCGTTCACCGCGGGCCACTGGGTGCCCGGCCTGGTCACCGCCGCCGGCGGGCAGCCAGTGGCGGCGCGGCCAGGGAGTCCGTCGGTGCAGACGTCCTGGCGGTCGGTGGCGGACGCCTCGCCCGGCCTGATCGTCGTCGCGCCGTGCGGCTACCACCTGGACGGCGCGGTCGAGCAGGCCGCCATGGTGGCGGCCGAACTGCCCGGCCTGCCCATCTGGGCGATCGACGCGGACGGCATCGTCGTACGGCCCGGGCCCCGGCTGGTCAACGGCGTCGAGGCGATCGCCTCGATCCTGCACCCTGGCGCCGTCTCGCCGGCACCTCCCGGCACGGTTCAGCGAGTGGCCTGAGCCAATCCATCCCGAACCGTCCCGGGGCAGCCGCCGGGCGCGCATATCCTGTCCCGGTAGAAGCGTCGTGCTCCGGAACCGGAGCGTCAGCGGACGGGGCGGCCCGCGGGCGCGGTCGCGCCCGGGCGGAGGGAAGCCGATCGTGCGGGTAGAGACGCCGGAGACCGGATCCGGGCGGCAGGGGACGGGTGATACGGCTCCCCCCGTCCGCGGGAGTGGTTACGCCGGGCTCGTCATCGCGGCCGTGGCCCTCACGGCCTCGATGGTTGTCTACGTGATCTACCTGAGCGATCGCACGATAACCTGGTCCGACCTCAGGGTCTACATCGATGCGGGGATGATCGTCCGGTCCCGGCCCAACACGCTGTACACCTGGCATCTGGCGCACCTAACCGACATCAAGTTCACCTATACCCCCTTCGCCGGGCTGGTGTTCGCGGTCGCCTCCGAGCTGAGCCGCAACGTCCTGCACTGGCTGATGACGGTGGCCAGCATCGCCGCCCTGCCGGCCGTCGCGTGGCTGACCTTCCGCCAGCTTGGCTGGAGCCCCCGCAGCAGGCTGACCGGCACACTCGCGGTATCCGCGATCAGCCTGTGGCTGGAGCCGGTGGTCAGGGCGCTGCACCTCGGCCAGATCGAACTGCTGCTCATGTTGCTGATCGTCTGGGACCTGTGCCAGAGCGACCGGCGCTGGTGGAAGGGCGCCGGAATCGGGGTCGCCGCCGGGATCAAGATGGTGCCGCTGATCTTCATCCCCTACCTGATCCTGTGCGGCAAGATCCGCCAGGCGGTCGTGGCCTCGGCCACGGTCGCCGTCACGATCCTGATCGGCTTCGCGGTGCTGCCGCACGCGTCGATCAAGTGGTGGCTGACCGGGTACTTCCTGCACGCCGGCAACACCGGCGACGTCGCCTCGCTGGTGAACCAGTCGCTGTACGCCGTCATCGCCCGGGCGATGGGCGGATCGACGCAGGCCACGCCGGCCTGGTTCGCGGTCGCCATCTTGGCCGGGGTGACCGGGCTGGCCGCCGCGGCCGCGCTGTACCGCAGGGGATACCAGGTAGAAGGCTGGCTGACCTGCGCGATCACCGGCCTGCTGGTGTCGCCGATCAGCTGGGACCAGCACTGGGTGTGGGTGATCCCGGTGCTCGTCGTGCTGGCCGACCGGGCCGTCCGGGCCGGTGGCTGGGCCCGCGCCGGCTATGCGGCATCGATCGTGGCGGTGGTGCTCGTGTACGGCGCCTGGCCGTACAAGTGGACGTCGAGCACCGACTTCCACATCTACTACGGGCTGATCGGCTTCTTCATCGGCCCGCATCCCCAGGACGAGATCTACCACCTGCACGGGATTCAGGTCATAACCTGGAACGTCTTCGCTCTCGGAGGCCTGGTGATGCTGGCCGTTGCGATCGCCGCCGCGGTGCGCGCCTGGCGGGCCCACGGCGCCACCCGCGGTTCGCAGCCGGCCAGCCTCCCCGCCAGGTGAACCGCTGACGCGCCAGGGAGGTATGCCGTGCAGACACCGCTGACCCCCATCGACTTCGCCCGCCGTACCCGCCACCTGCACGGCTTCAGGGAGGCCGTGGTCGACGGTGACCTGCGGCTGACCTACGAGCAGTTCTTCGATCGCTGCGACCGCTGGTCGGCGGCCCTGGCCGGGCTCGGCGTGCGCCCCGGTGACCGGGTCGCCACCATCGCCCCGAACACCCACGCCCAGCTCGAATCGTTCTACTCGGTGCCACAGCTCGGGGCCGTGCTGGTGCCGATCAACTACCGGCTGACCGCCGGCGACTTCGTCTACATCGTGAACCATTCGGGCGCCAAGGTGGTCTGCGTGGACCGGGACTACCTCGCCGCGCTGGACGGGGTCCGCGACCAGATGCCAGGGGTCGAGCACTTCGTGGCGCTCACCGGCGCGAAGGACGGCTGGCTGGATTACGAGGCGGCCGTCGGCGCCGCCGTTCCGGACTTTCCCCGGCCGGAGATCGACGAGCAGGATCTGCTCAGCATCAACTACACCAGCGGGACCACGGCCCGGCCCAAGGGCGTGATGATCACCCACCGCAACGCGGCGATGAACACGATCGGCACCCTGCTGCACCTGCCGATCGCGGTGGGCGAGAGCTATCTGTGGACGCTGCCGATGTTCCACGCCAACGGCTGGACCTACCCCTGGACCGTGACGGCGGCCGCCGGCAAGCACATCTGCCTGCGCAAGGTCGACCCGGCGGCGGTGTTCGCCCTGATCCGCGACGAGAACGTGCGCCTGCTCTGCGCGGCACCCACCGTGCTGATCTCGCTCGCCAGCGCCTCCCCGGAAACCAGGGGTGAGGTGCCTGCCGGGGTCCGGGTGGTCACCGCGGGCGCGCCACCCGCCGCCGCGACCATCGAGCGGCTCGAAGGCGAGTTCGGCTGGGAGGTCACCCACGTCTACGGGCTCACCGAGACGGCCCCGTTCATCACGGTCTGCGCCCCACTGCCCGAGCACGAGGGGCTGTCACCGGCCGACCGGGCGGTGGTAAAGGCGCGCCAGGGAGTCGAGCTGATCACCTCGGGCGAGCTGCGGGTGGTGGACGACACCGGCAAGGAGGTCCCGGCCGACGGGCAGACGCTGGGCGAGATCACCGTCCGGGGCAACGTCGTCATGGCGGGCTACTACAACGACCCGGAGGCGACCGAGCAGGCCATGGGGGACGGCTGGTTCCACTCCGGCGACGCGGCCGTCGTGCATCCCGACGGCTACGTGGAGATCCGGGACCGGATCAAGGACGTGATCATCAGCGGCGGGGAGAACATCTCCTCCATCGAGGTGGAGGGGGCGATGCTGCGTCATCCGGCCGTCCAGGAGGTGGCCATCGTCGGCCTGCCGCACCCGAAGTGGGGCGAGGCGCCGCACGCGTTCGTGGTGCTGGGCGAGGGCGGCAGCGCCACCGGGGAAGAGCTGATCGCCTTCGTCCGGGAGCGGCTGGCCCACTTCAAGGCGCCACATGGGGTGACCTTCGTCAGCGAGCTGCCCAAGACCGCCACCGGCAAGATCCAGAAGTTCGTCCTCCGCAACGGCGCCCCGAACCTCACCGCTCAGTAAGAAACCCTTTCAGAATCGACGCCCGCCGGGTGATCGTCCAGCTCTGTGCGTGGTTTCATGATCATCGTCACGATTTTGAAAGGGTTTCCAAGCCGGCCGGGATCCAGCCGGACATGCCGGACCGGTGATCCCCCCTCGGGAACCACCGGTCCGCACGGCCCCCCCATGCCCATTTACGGGCATCACACTACGCACGGCGACCAGCTCGCTGAAGATCGCTTGCAGTCGTGCCAGTGAACTGCAAGCCCGCTCAGCGCACGTCCTGTCACTGGAACACCAGTACTCCCCTAAGTTAACACCAGTAATTCTCGCTTATATCGCACAATCACAATTAGCGACAACTCTGGCGAGATTGGTCATGGAAACGTAACTATCATTGCTCCCGTGGTGAACCCAGACCTTCCAGGCGGCCGGCTGGGAGAATCAGTCTTCGGCACGCGGGCACAAGCGTGCCTGTGGGTGCGCAAGCACATCGGCTGGGTGCTCCGGGTGAACCGGCTCTTCGGCCGTGACGACCGGTGGGTCAAAGCCTCGTTGTTCGCGGCTGCATTCAACGGGGGATGCTGGCCGGGAACGGCGAACGAAAGCAAGATTTCCCGCTGGGAAACCGCGACCCTGCGGGTTCCTTACCAAGCTCTGCAGCGGTACGAGGAGCTGCTTGGCCTGCCTGGCGGCCTGCTCAGCGCCACTGCGGACAACATCCACGCCTATTACTGCCCGGATCCCGGCTGCCCGGGCACAAACGGCTGGAGCCTGCCACGCAAGGGGCCGATGCCCGTCGAGCGGGTGAGTGAACTGATCGACAAGGCCAGTTCCAATGCCCTGATGACAGGCTGTGAATGGGATGAACTAACCCGCGAGATATCATCGGCGCCAAATTTTTTCATTGCGCCGTCGGCGGCCTGGGCGACATTGGCAGAGAGGCTTCTGCAGGAACAGATCATTGCCGACCAGGTGGCCTGGCTGCAGCGTTCCGGGGCATTCCTCAGGCTGCTCACTCATCCGGTCGGCCAGATGTCCGCGATAGCCGCGTGCGTCAGCCTCGCCACCGACCGGACGAATCAGGTCGGAATAGAGGTGATTGGCATCCTGGATGCCACCGGGCACCCGGACGCCAGTGCGCAGGTGCTGGCCCAGCTCGCCAGCCCGACCAGCGATAAGACCTTCTACGGCGCCCTGCTCGCCTGCGTGCGCAAGCTCGCCCGCGGTCACTTCACACCCGAGCAGGTCAGATTCCTGGCCTCCGTCGTCGTCAGCCTGCTTGACGATTCCGCCCGGCACGACGATGCCAGGACGCTCGCGGCGAGCCTGCTGCGCCAGATGCCACATGCCGTGCCCACCAGCGAGGCCAGGAAGATACGCACCTGGCTCACCGAGGACGAGACCGTGGGCCAGATCCTGACCACCGGCCGGCTCGGGGAGCCGCGCACGACCGCCAGCCGGGTCCGCAGGATCGTGTCCGCCGCGACCGCCCGGATGCCCCGCGAGGCGCCCTGGGTCTACGACGAGACCCTGGACGAGCTCGTCGACGAGCTGCTGTTCAGCCCGGTCGCCGATGTCCGGCTATGTGCCGCGTTCCTCATCCATGCGACGCCCTACCGTGAGCCGGTCGGCTCGCTGCTGGCCACCGAGCTGTCCAGCATCGCCGCCACACAGACAGACCTGGCCATCTGCATCATGGACGCCCTGCGGCTGCTCGGCGGGCAGGCCGAGCGCTCGGTGATAGAACGGCTCACCGTCACCCCCGGGATCCCGGCCCCGGTGGTGGCCTCCGCCGCCCGCAACATTGGCCACCTGGGCGGGACCAGCGACGACGCCTACTGGCTGCACGCCTTCCGCCGCCAGCGTTACCTGCTCGAGCGGGACGCGTCCCCGGCGGGCGGCGCGATCTTGCGCGGGCTCGTCTACGGGCTCGGCATGTCCTGGAACGACCCCCTGCTCACCCGGATCCGCGATCTCGGCGACATGCCCTGGCAGGCCCGCGAGGCCGCCTTCTGGTGGCTAGGCCACCCGCGGCGGATCCGGGAGAGCGCGGCTCTCTAGCGGTATGCGGGCCGCGCGGCGCAAGCTCCCTGAGGGCGGCTGCCATCCGGAGCCCCGTCCTCAGGGGCGCCAGTTGTCCTCCCAGGAACAGTCGCTGCTCAGGCTGGGATGTGCCGACTTCAGCCTGGCGATGTGCCGTTGAGCGATCTTGATCGTCCTCAGTGCGGAATCCTTCTCCGGCGAGTGCGCCCGTGCATGCCGCCTGTACTCCTCGACGTGCTTGCTCACTGCCCGTCGCTGCCCCTTCAGCTCATGCTTGGCGCGCCCGGCGTTGTCCGCCATGGTGCAACCCCCATACCCCGTGAGACCGTGCCCAGGTCCACCGGCCATGCCCGGCTGATTCGACGCTTGTCTAACATGGCCGCAACGGCAACAGTAGATCTTTCCGGGGCCGCTAAGAAGATCTCTTGCAGACGTCCGGCCGAAGTGCAAGAGACAATTGCGCCGCGGGCGACGGCAACGGAGGGTTAACCAGCGGGCGACGGGACCACGCCGGTGGGAGACGCCTTGGGGACGGGCGCCTGGATCCCATTGCTGGCGCAGCGCGGCTGGGTTCCCCTGGCTGGCGGGCCGACCCAGAGCAGGACCTGGCCGGGCGCCCAGGGGTCGGCGTTGTTGACCAGCCAGCCGCCCGGGATGTGCCCGGGCAGCGTCCCGCACATGTCCTGGTTGGCTCCCTGGTAGCGGTATTGCGCGACCGTGACGTGCCGCGCGGCCAGCGTGGCCAGCACGGCGGCGACGGTCTTGCCCTGGTAGCTCAGGCCGTGCATGGCCTCGCCACGCGCCGTCACCGAGCCCGTGCTCTCGTACTGCTCACCGGGCCTGGCCGCGCGGCCGAAGGTGAACTGGGCCCGGCCGTGGAACCCGGCCGGGATCCTGATCCCCACCGGGCATTCGTAACCGCCGCCACCGGTCCAGCAGCGCCCCTTGGCGGTGATCGTCTTTATCTGGCCGGCGCTGTTGCCGCTCCCGCCGGCGTAGACCAGCGTGCCGACCAGGGACGGCGACACCGGGACGAAGGAGAGGGTGATGTTCAGGTGGTGCGCGGCGAACTCGGCGCGGTAGACCTTCGCGTCGGTGACCACGTTACGCACGATGACGTCGATGTAACCGCTGTGCTGGATGAAAGTCAGCGCGTCAAGGCGGTCGATGCCCACATCGACACCCACCTGAGGCGGACGAAACCCACATCGACCGCCTTGACGGGTGGGCGGGACGGGCCGGCGGAGGTGTCAGGACTCCAGGATGACCAGGTCCATCCCGGCCAGCCGCGCCGGGTTGCCGAGCAGGTCGATCGTGGCGATCTTCCCGTCGGCGACCGTGAAGCTGAACACCACGCGCGGCCGGCCGCCGGCCACCCACGCCGCCCCGGCAACCTGATCCACCAGGGCCAGCTTCGCCCCCCTGGCTCGGCCGGAGAACCAGGCGACCGCCTCCGCCGCACCCCGGACCTCGGCCGCTGCACCGAGCGCTACGGCCGTGGCATCGGCCCGGACCACGACGTCCGGCGCCAATATGGTCAGCAGCGCCTCGAAGTCACCGTTGCGCGAGGCGGCCAGGAACGCGCTGACGACCCTGCGCTGCACGGCCGGATCCCCGCTGCCCGCCGCGTCCGCCCCCTGCACCCGGCGGCGGGCCCGGCTGGCGAGCTGCTTCGCGGCCTCCGGCGAGCGGTCGAGGATCACCCCGATGTCCCCGAACGGCACCGCGAACATGTCATGCAGCACGAACGCGACCCGTTCGGCCGGGCCCAGCGTGTCCAGCACCACCAGCATGGCCATGCCGACCGAGTCGGCCAGCAGCGCCTCGCGCTCCGGATCTGCCCCGGGCCCGGTGGCTGGCACCTGATCCGGCTCGTGCTCGCCGTGCGGTTCCTCCCGTCGCGCCCTGCGCGAACGCAGCATGTCCAGGCACACCCGCCCGACCACGGTCGTCAGCCACCCGCTCAGGTTCTCCACACCGGCCGTGTCAACACGGCTCAGCCGCAGCCACGCCTCCTGCACCGCATCCTCGGCCTCACTGGCCGACCCGAGCATCCGGTAAGCCACCGCCCGCAGCCGCCCCCGGTGGCCTTCAAACTCCTCCGCCAGCACTCGCTCAGCGTCCATCGTCACCTTCCCCTCACCACAGTGACGCGACAGGCTTCACCGAGGTAACACCGTCACGGTTTACTCACCGCTGCCAACGGAGTGCCCGGCCCCCGGGGCGCCCGCCACGCCATCGAGCAGACTTCTCAGTTCGCGGCGGCCCACCGTCGAATGGTGTCGATACGCGCCCGGATCTGCTCGGCGGTAGCCTCCGGCAGCGGCGGCCCTCCGCAGGCCTGCCGCAGCGCCCGGTGAATCACCGCGTGCGGTTGCCCGGTCAGATGATGCCTGGCAGCGATCAGGCCATTCAGCTCCTTGCGCAGCGAAGCCAGCGCCTCGCGGGTGGTCGCAGGCGGGGCCGGTGTCTGTGCAGGCACCGTCCCCAACAGTCCGGCGGGGCCGCCAGCGCCTCGTTTGGCCCGCTTGCTGACCTGCTCGGCCTGCCGCTTGCGCAGCAGCAGCGCGACCTGCTCCGGGGCGAGCAGCCCCGGCAGCCCGATGAAGTCTTCTTCCTCGGCCGATGTGCCGAACTCGCCGCCGTCATAGAGCGCCCGGTCGAAATGGGCCGACGCTTCCAGCGGCTTGAAGGCCGGCTCGTCGAACGTGCCGGGTGTGTCCCGCTGGCGCTGCGCCTCGGCGAACTCCCGCTCCTCGGCCGTCTCCTCGCGGCCGGCCAGCACGTGGTCCCGTTCGGCCTCCAGTTCGGCGGCGAAGCCGAGCAGGACCGGGATGGACGGCAGGAACACCGAGGCGGTCTCGCCACGCTTGCGCGCCCGCACGAACCTGCCGACCGCCTGGGCGAAATACAGCGCCGTGCTCACGCTCGTCGC
The DNA here is from genome assembly GCA_035308365.1 of Streptosporangiaceae bacterium. GTDB lineage: Bacteria > Actinomycetota > Actinomycetes > Streptosporangiales > Streptosporangiaceae > PALSA-505. Next base: position 66,942 of record DATGGU010000076.1, on the reverse strand, counting down.
GTACACGCCGACGGCCAGCCGGGGGATGTCCACCCCCTCGGAGACCATCCGGACGGCGACCATCCACCGGCCGTCCGAGTTCGCGAAGCTGGCGATCTTCTTGCTGGCCGCCGCCTCGTCGGAGAGAACCACGACCGGGCGGGTCCCGGTAACCCGGCGCAGCACTCCGGCGTAGGCCCGGGCGGCCTCGTGGTCGCTGGCAATCACCAGGCCGGCCGCGTCCGGCATGCCCCGGCGGACCTCGGTGAGCCGCCGGTCGGCCGCCTCGATTACCCGGCCGATCCATTCGCCCTCCGGGTTCAGCGCAGTCCGCCAGGCGTGGGCGAGCTGGTCCTGGGTCATCGGCGCGCCCAGGGTTGAGCTGAGTTCGTCCCCGGCCCTGGTCTGCCAGCGCATCTCGCCCGAGTAGGCCAGGAAGATCACCGGCCGGACGACGCCGTCCTCGAGGCCGGGGCCATAACCATAGACGTAGTCGGACGAGCTGCGCCTGCCGCCGTCGGCTTCCTCTGTGTAGGTGACGAACGGGATCGGGTTGGCGTCGCTGCGAAAAGGCGTCCCGGTGAGGGCGAGCCGCCGCCGGGCCGGGCCGAATGCCTCCCTGATCGCATCGCCCCAGGACAATGCGTCGCCGGCATGATGGATCTCATCGAAGATCACCAGGGTGCGCCGGTTCTCGGTGCGCTGCCTGTGCAACGCGGGATGGGCCGCCACCTGGGCGTAGGTCACCGCGACCCCGGTGAAGTCGGCGGACGCCCGGCCCTGGGAGTTGCGGTAGGCGGAGTCCAGCGGGATGCCGAGCCGATGCGCTGACTGCGCCCACTGGTGCTTCAGGTGCTCGGTCGGCGTGACCACGGTGACCGAGGCGACCTCACGCCGGGCCAGCAGCTCGGCCGCGACCGTCAGCGCATAGGCCGTCTTCCCTGCTCCAGGGGTCGCGACCAGCAGGAAGTCGCGTCTGGGCTGCCGGAAGTACTCGTCAAAGGCCTGCTTCTGCCAGCTCCGCAGTGAAGCCAGCAGATCCTGTCGCCGTACGGATGCGGAGGCGGCGCCGCCGGTCTGCGGCATGGTCAGCGGGACACCCACAAGGCCGAGAGGCTACCAGCGGCGGGCCCGGCCGGCCCCGCACCGCAGGCCAGACCGGGCGTCGGCATTCTCACACGGCTCCCAGCCGGCCGGGACCGGTGTGCTGGGATACTGCCGTGCGGGGAGAGCAGCACGCGGAATCGAGCTAAGGAGACGAGGACATGCCCGGGACGCCGTTGCGGCAGCGCAAGGCCTGGCAGGCGCTCGAGCGCCATCACGCCGAGATCGCCGGCCGCCACCTGCGGGAGCTGTTCGCCGACGACCCAGGCCGCGGGGAACGGCTGACCGCCGAGGCGGCCGGCCTCTACCTGGACTACTCCAAGAACCGGGTCACCGACGAGACCATGCGGCTGCTGGTGGACCTGGCGGCGGAGTCCGGCGTGCCGGAGCGGCGGGACCAGATGTTCCGTGGTGAGCACATCAACGTCTCCGAGGACCGGGCCGTGCTGCACGTGGCACTGCGGATGCCTCGCGAGGCATCGCTGCTGGTGGACGGCACCGACGTCGTCCGCGAGGTGCACGAGGTGCTGGACCGGATGCGCGATTTCTCGGTCCGGGTGCGCTCCGGGGAGTGGAAAGGGCACACCGGCAAGCGGATCCGCAACGTGGTCAACATCGGCATCGGCGGCTCCGACCTCGGCCCGGTGATGGCCTACGAAGCGCTGCGCCACTACACCGACCGGGACATGACCTTCCGGTTCGTCTCCAACGTGGACTCCACCGACTTCGTGGAGGCGACCAGGGACCTGTCCGCCGGCGAGACACTGTTCATCATCTCATCCAAGACGTTCGGCACCATTGAGACGCTCACCAACGCGACCTCCGCCCGCGACTGGATCGTCGGGGGGCTCGGCGACGAGGCCGCCGTGGCCAAGCACTTCGTCGCGGTGTCCACCAACGCCAAGCTGGTCTCCGAGTTCGGCATCGACACGGCCAACATGTTCGGCTTCTGGGACTGGGTGGGTGGCCGCTACTCGATGGATTCGGCCATCGGCCTGTCCACCATGCTGGCCCTCGGCCCGGACGGCTTCGCCGAGCTGCTGGCCGGGTTCCACGCCATGGACGAGCACTTCGCGGCTGCCCCGCTGGACCGCAACCTTCCGGTTCTGATGGGCCTGCTGGCAGTCTGGTACGGCGATTTCTTCGGTGCGGAGACGGCCGGCGTCATGCCCTACGACCAGTACCTGAAGCGCTTTCCGGCCTACCTCCAGCAGCTCACCATGGAGTCCAACGGCAAGCACGTCACGCTGGACGGGCGGCACGTGGACTACCAGACCAGCGCGGTCTACTGGGGCGAGCCGGGCACCAACGGGCAGCACAGTTTCTATCAGCTCATCCACCAGGGCACGAAGCTGATCCCGCTCGACCTGATCGCCTTCGCCAACTCACTCAACCCGCTGCGCGACCACCACGACATCCTGTCGTCGAACGTCTTCGCCCAGGCCCAGGGGCTGGCATTCGGCAAGACCGAGGAAGAGGTGCGGGCCGAGGGCACCCCCGCGCATGTCGTGCCGCACCGCATCATGGAGGGCAACCGCCCGACCAACGTGCTGATGGCCGAGGTCCTGACGCCCAGGATCCTGGGATCCTTGATCGCCCTGTACGAGCACAGCGTGTTCACTCAGGGGGTCATCTGGGACATCGACTCCTTCGACCAGTGGGGCGTCGAGCTGGGCAAGGTCCTGGCCAAGCGGATCATCCCCCAGCTGGAGAGCAGTACCGAGCCGGAGCTGGACCACGACTCGTCGACGAACGCGCTGATCCGCCGCTACCGCTCACTCAAGCACAAGGCCTGATCAGGACCCGGTCCTGCCGCCGGGGGTCTCCCGCCGACCGGACCGGGTCTTCGCCGTACCGGGTTAAGGCTCTATCAGAGCATCTGGATCATGGCGTCAGGGCAGATTCCACCGCTGGTTGGCGTTGCCGGTGCAGTCCCAGATCTGCAACTGGGTGCCGGATCCGCCCCAGCCGGTGTCGTCCAGGCACTTGCTGGATTGCGGGTTGTACAGCGAGCCGTTGGACTCCGGTATGAACACCTGTGCACCTGTGTTGTTGCAGTCGTACAGGTCCACCGTCGTCCCGTCGGCGGTGCCACCGCCATTGATGTCCATGCACTTGCCCAGCGCGTGCAACGTGCTGCCCGCCTGCACGACGGTCCACTGCTGCGCGTTGGTTCCGTTGCAGGTGTAGACCTGTACGGGAGTGAAGTTCGCGGTGTTGGCACCGCGAACATCCACGCACAGGCCCTGGTAGCCGGTGATCGGGCCGGTGGGATTCCCGCCACCGCCACCGTTCATCTGGTAGGCCGCGACGTAGTCGACGCTCATCGTGCCGCCCGAGGTCGTCGAGCCGGTTGGCGTCGTGCAGCCGCAGACGCCGTTGGGATACCCGCCGCCCATCGCCAGGTCGAAGATGATCGACAGGTTGTGGTCGAACGCGGCCTGCCAGGTCGAGGTGCCCACCTGGCCCTCGGTCACCGTGAAGTAGGCGTTCCCGTCCAGGTAGAAGGTGATCGACTCATTCGATGGGTTGGTCCGGTTGAGGATCATCGTGTAGGTGTGGTAGCCCGTCTGGCAGCCGCCGCAGCCCACCAGGCCGCTGCCGATGCCGTTCGGCTCGTTGCACGGGCCACCGGGGTAGGTGCCACAGTGCACGGTGCCGGACAGCTGGGACCGCGCGTTGACGTCCTCCATGATGTCGATTTCGCCGTTCTCCGGCCACTGGCCGGGGCCGAGCATCCAGAACGCAGGCCAGTAGCCAAGGCCGCCGCCCGGGTTCGGCTGCTGGATGGAGGCGGTCACCTCCAGTTCGCCACCGGCTGGGGCGCCCACGTTGGCCGAGGTCGTCTGGATCCGCGCCGACGTCCACGAGTTGCCCGAGCCCAGCGCGGTGATATCAAAGTTCCCGTTGCCGTCCAGATACCCGTTGCTGGTCGAGTTCGTCATGGTCTCGATCTCGCCGGTGCCGAAGCTCGATCCGGGACCGGTGTCGTACATCCAGCTGGAGCCGGGTGGGGTCCTCGCCGGGCCGTTGAAGTCGTCGCTGAACTCCGTGCTCCAGCCGGACGGCGGAGGAGGAGCGCTGTCCCGCTGGGCGTCAGCGCGAGTAGCGGTCTGCTGGATGGCCTGCGCGACCGTAGCGGGCCGCACGCGGGGCGCCGGGCTGTGCGGCGGCTTGAGCGCCGCCGCGTGGGCGCCTGACGAGATGGCGTGCGGCGCGGCGGTCGCCGCGCCCGGTGCGGTCAGGATGACGGCCGGCACGGCGAGCACAGCCGTCGCCATCAGCCAGCGCCCCCGGGCACGCGGCAAACTCGGTGCCCTCCTGGGGATCCCTCGAAGACGTTGCAGAAACACTCTCATCGCGCTCACCACCGTTCAGCCTTACTGTAAAGATACTTTCAAATTAATCCTGACTGTAACGTCACGAACACGCAGAGTCTATGAATGAGGTGTTAAAATCACGCGGAGTGCATGAACGGGGTGTTAATATCCCAGGCGGCCCGGCCTCGCACCGCCTCGTGATCACGAGGAGCGTTAGCGTCCTAAAGTCGTGATCACGGAGGGCGCGGCGCTGAGGGCGCCAGGACAGGCGCGGCCAGGCCCGCATTATGCGCGCCGGGAAGTGCGCCCGGACGGGGCCCGGCACGGCTGCCGTTATGCGCGCCGGATCACCGGGTTAGCCGAAAAGGGCACATTCGCCTAGATCCGGGCACTCGCAGTGGGCGGCCTTTTCCAGCCAATTCCTGATGCGGATCGCACGCTCGATCTCCGTGGTCACTTGCGCCAGCTTCCGGTTCGCGATGCCCCGCAGCTCCTCGTTTGCGCCTTTCCCTCCCCCCGCCGCGGCTAGAAGGATCTTGATCTCATCCAGCGAGAGACCAGCCCGCTGGGCGGTGTCAATGACGGCGAGCATGCGGACGTAGTGATCGGAGTAACGGCGCTGGCCGCTGACGCGGATCGGTTCGGGCAGCAGTCCGATCTGCTCGTAATAGCGGATCGACGAGGCAGCGCGCCCGGACAGCCGGGCAACTTCGCCGATGGGCAAAAGGTGATCCCGCCCTGGAGACGGCCTTGACTTCATGTCGACTTGAACCAGCACAATTCCATTCGTATGCCCAACACAGCCGGAGGTGACCCCATGGAAAGCAACCGAGGATCCCAGGTAGTCGCGTGTTCGCTCGGCCAGGCGGAACTGGCACAGCGTGGCGCACGCTGGGCGGCCGTGATGGCACGAGCCGATGGCCAGGTGTCACCGACGGAAACCGGAATGCGCCTGACCTTCGCCGCTGACCAGGGCATCTCCGGCGAGCTGCGGGAGCTCGTCGAACTCGAACGGCAGTGCTGTGCCTTTGCGACTTGGTCGGTTCACGAGAACAGCGAGCAGTTCGTGGTCGACATCGGTGCGAACACCGCCGAGGGGATCGCCGCCGTGCAAGCCATGTTCGCGCACTGAGTTCATCGGTGCGAGCAACTTGCCGTCCGGTCATTGCGGCCGGGCTTTTCGGTGAGTTCTCTGCCGATGCCGGCCGCCCGGCGGGATGGGGAAGGGGACAGGCCGGCTTCCTGTGTCCGGGGTCAACAAGAACAACACGGTTGATCTACAGCGAGTCACTTTGACAAATTGACTGTTGAACCTGGATCATCCAGATATGGCAAAAACCACGGTTGTGACCATCACCGACGACATCGACGGTTCTGAAGGCGCTGAGACCGTCTCCTTCAGTTTCGCTGGGCAGAGCTACGAGATTGACCTCAGCAAAAAGAACCTCGACAAGTTCAAGAGCGGCCTTCAGCCGTTCATCGACTCCGGCCGCCGGGTAGGTCGTGCAGGTGCCGCTCGCTCAGCAGCGCGCGGCAGAACATCCAGGAAAGACTCCAGCGCTATCCGTGCTTGGGCCTCCGAACAAGGTCTGTCCGTGAGCGAGCGTGGCCGAATCCCGGCCGCAGTCGTGGCCCAGTACGAAGCCGCTCACTGAGGCGCGTTAAAAGGGTTAACCCTGCTCGGGCGAGACACCTACGTATGCTCGCTGACCTTTGGTCAGCTTCGCCGGGAGTCCGCAGTGTTTATCCGGGGGGCGACCCCCCGGACCCCACGGCGCAGGCTGATCCAGGTTCCTCGGCTTCCGCCCCGGGACGGCTGGGCCGGGGATCTACTGGATGCGCGCCCAGTCCAACCACCCAGCACGCACGCCGACCCTTGATCAGCCTCGCCGGGAGTCCGCAGTGTTTATCCGGGGGCGACCCCCCGGACCCCCACGGCGCAGGCCGATCCAGGTTCCTCGGCTTCCGCCCCGGGACGCCTGGGCCGGGGATCTGCTGAATGCGCGCCCGGTCCAACCACCCAGCATGCACGCCGACCCTTGGTCAGCCTCGCCGGGACCCGCCGCGTTTTACCTTGGGGCCGATCCCCAGATTCCCACAGCGCGGGCTGATCCGGGTCGCTCGGGTTCCGCCAGCAATGACGGTACGCGTGGGTGGGACGTGCCGGGGAGTGGTGGGCAGTGGTTCAGGGTGGCGTTATAGAGGTATGCCGTTGCGGGCGGCTGGACACCTTGGCCGGCCACCGCTTAGCCTTGACTGTATGGTCAGTCAAACGCCTACGCCGCCTGCTCCTGTTGATCCTGCTGGCCTGGCCGAATCGCTGCGTCCGTTCGGGCAGAGCCGGATGCTGCCCCGGGCCGCCTACGTGGATCCCGAGGTGTTCGGCTGGGAACAGCGCCATTTCTTCGGCGGCGGCTGGGTGTGTGTGGGCCGCAGTGAGCAACTGCGCAATCCCGGTGACCAGCGGGCCGAAGCGGTCGGCACCAGCAGCGTCCTGCTGGTTCGGGGCGAGGATGCCACGCTGCGGGCGTTCGCCAATACCTGCCGCCACCGTGGCCATGAACTGCTGCCCTGTGGCGGGGCCGCAGTGCAGAAGGTCATCATCTGCCCGTACCACTCCTGGACGTACTCGCTGGACGGCGGGCTGCGGGCGGCTGCGGGCTTCAAGAACCGGCCCGGCTTCGAGGCCGGTCAATGGGGGCTCATCGAGCTGCCGGTGACCGAATGGCATGGGCTCATATTCGTGGACGGGTCCGGGGCCGCCGCTCCGCTCGCGGACTCGCTCGCCACACTTGCGGAACTCGTCGCACCCTACGAAATGGACCGGCTCGTGCTGGCTGGCCAGCATGACTACGACGCCGCCGCCAACTGGAAGATCCTGTCCGAGAACTACCACGAGTGCTACCACTGCCCGGCCATCCATCCCGAGCTGTGCAAGGTGAGCCCGCCGAAGAGTGGTGAGAACTACGCGGCGGCCGGAACCTGGGTCGGCGGCTGGATGGACCTGCGCGACGGCATGGCCACGATGTCGCTGGATGGCCGCAGCTACGGCGTCGCGCTGCGCGGCCTCGACGCGGCCGGCCTGCGGACCGTGATCTACGTCCACATCTTCCCGAACGTGCTGGTCAGCCTGCACCCCGATTACGTCATGGTGCACCGGCTCGTGCCGCTGGCCGCCGACCGGACCCGGATCGAGTGCACCTGGGCGTTCGCCCCCGAGTCGCTGGAGCAGCCCGGCTTCGACCCCGGCTACGCGATCGAGTTCTGGGATATCACCAACCGGCAGGACTGGCATGCCTGCGAGTCGGTGCAGCGAGGACTGTCCTCGCCGCACGCCGTGCCGGGGCCGCTGTCACCCGACGAGGACGCGGTGTACCAGTTCGTTACGATGGTCGCCCGGGGATACCTCGGCCAGCCGGTCTGGAACCCGGGAGGCGTGGCATCCGTAAGCTGAGAGGCTTACTCAGAACTCCGGCTGGTTAGCTGGTTACCGCAACTCACAGACCTGAGCGTCAAGCCCGCGAGGGTAGTTTGAATAAGTCTGTGACGATCGGCGGGCATGCCCGCGTGCCTCACAAGGCATCCCCTGCTTCACCAAATCCCAACAGCGGAGGATCACCACCGTGGCCCTGTTCGACATCCCCGTGAATACCCTGGCCGGCCAGCCCTCATCGCTCGGCGAACTGGGCGGCAAGACGCTGCTCGTGGTCAATGTCGCCTCGAAGTGCGGCCTGACCCCGCAGTACACCGGGCTTGAGCAGCTCCAGGAGCAATACGCCGAGCGCGGGTTCTCGGTCGTCGGCTTCCCCTGCAACCAGTTCGGTGGCCAGGAGCCGGGCACCGCCGAGGAGATCCAGCAGTTCTGTTCCACGACCTACGGCGTCAGCTTCCCCATGTTCGAGAAGATCGAGGTCAACGGCCCCGGCCGGCACCCCATCTACCAGGAACTGACCGAGCTTCCCGACGCCACCGGCGAGGCCGGCGACATCCAGTGGAACTTCGAGAAGTTCCTGGTCAGCCCGGACGGCAAGGCCCTGGCCCGGTTCCGTCCCCGCACGGAGCCCAACGACCCGACCCTGATCGAAGCCATCGAAGCCAATCTCCCCAAGTAACCCCACCCGGTCCCCTGGGGGATCAACCCCAAGTAACCCCACCCGGTCCCCTGGGGATCAATCCCAGGTAACCCCACCCGCCGCCCCGGCTGTGGGGTCAGGCGAGGGTGGTGGGGCCGCGCTTGATCATCTGGCGGGCGATGATCGCGCGCTGGATTTCGCTGGTGCCTTCCCAGATGCGTTCGACGCGGAGTTCGCGGTAGAAGCGCTCGGCCACGTTCTCGCGCATGTAGCCACGGCCGCCGAAGACCTGCACCGCCCGGTCGGCCACCCGGCCGGCCATCTCCGAACAGTAGAGCTTGGCCATCGAGCACTGTGCGTGGGCCACCTTGACGTCGGCGCCACGGTCGATTCCCCTGGCGGTTTCGTAGCCGAGCGACCTGGCCGCGAACAGCTCGGTCAGGCTGTCCGCGAGCATCGCGGCCACCAGGCCGTAGTCGCTGACCGGCCGGCCGCCGGCCCGCCGCTGCGCGGCGAATGCGGTCATCTCGGCGACCAGGCGCTCGGCGGCACCGAGACAGCGGGCGGCAACCATGAGGCGCTCGAAGCGGAACCACTCATAGGCGAAGGTCATCCCGTCGCCTTCGGTTCCGACCAGGTTGGCCGCCGGAACGCGGACATCGCTGAACGCGACGATCGGGTGGTGGTGGCTGATCGTGTGGGTGTAGGCCGGTGTGCGCACGACCTCGACACCTGGGCTCGGCAGATCCACAAGGAACATGGCGTGCTCGCCATGGTGCGGCCCGCCGTCCAGCTTGGCCTGGAAGAAGGCGAAGTCGGCGGTGTTGTACGAGGTGACGTGCCATTTGACACCGTTCAGCAGGTAACTGTCACCGTCGCGGCGGGCGGTCGCCTCGATGGCGTCCACATCCGAGCCCGCGCCTTCCTCCGTGATCGCGTAGCATTCCTCACGGTCGCCACGGATGACCGGGCGGACGTAGCGCTCGATCTGGCCGGGGGTGGCGACCCGGGGCAGCCAGGACGGTGGCGTGGCCGCCACCCAGCCGAGCGCGTTGGTGACCCGGCCCATCTGCTCCTGTACCAGCATCTGCTGCAGCGTGGTGCAGCCGCCACCGCCCAGCTCGGCTGGCATGTTCGTCGCGCACAGCCCGAGTTCGCGCGCCCGGGCCGCATGCTTGGCGGTCACCCCGGCCGGCAGCTCTCCGCCGGCCAGCTCGGCCTCACACTCGAAGGGAATCAGCTCCTCCGCGAACGTCCGAGCGCGGCTCTGGATCTCCAGATCGGTATCTGACAGCCCGTACATATTTTTCGCCGCGTCCTTCCATTTGCGAGTCTGGCCGATACAGTCGCCGCGACGTGGGTACAACTCACTCAGCAGCAATACCGGATCAACTCTGCGGCTTGTGGTCAATTGCTTACCAATTGTGAGCTATGAAGCTTAATTGACTGAATGTTCAGTTTATGGCAGCATCGGTGTGGTGCCAATGCAGTCCAGGGATCTTCCCGGCACGGCTGACGCGGTGATCGTCGGGGGCGGGACAGTGGGGGCGTGGTGCGCCTACTTCCTGCGGCAAGCGGGGCTAAGCAGAGTGGTCCTGCTGGAAAAGGGCATGCTCGGCCAGGGCGCCAGCAGCCGGGCAGCGGGCGTCGTACGGCTGCAGGGCGGCACTCCGGAAGCGGTGCGGCTCGGCCGCTGGTCCCGCGAGTTCTACCTCCGGCAGCATGCGGAGCTGGGCTGTGATTCTGGGTTCGTCACCCAGGGATACCTGCTGCCCTGCTTCACCGAGGCCGAGGTTGCGGCCGCCCGTAGCCGGATGGCCATGCAGATCTCGCTGGGGGTCCCGGTGCGCTGGCTGGACAGCCCCGAGGTGGACGAGGCGAACCCGGCGCTGGCGCCCGGCCAGACCATGGGCGGCACGTTCTGCGCCGACGATGGATACATCACTGCGGCCCGCAACGTGACCGCCTACACGGTGGCCCTGCTGCGCAGCGGGGTGCAGGTGGCCGAGCACGTCGCGTTCCTCGGCCTGCAGGTGTCAGGCGGCCGGGTCGCCGGGGTGACGACCAGCGACGGCGGGATCGCCACCGGCCTGGTCGTGCTCACCGGGGGGCCAAAGCTCGCCGCAGTCGGCCGGCTGGCCGGCATCCGGATCCCGGCGGGCGGCGCCAGGCACCAGGTCGCGGTGACCGAGCAGCACCCGGATCTGCACCCCTCCCGGGTGCCGATGGTCTTCGACCTGTCCGCCGGGCTGTACTGGCGGCCGGAAGAGGGCGGCCTGCTGTTCGGGATGAGCAACCCGGACGAGCCACCGGGCGAGGACCGCAGCGTTGACCTGGACTACCTCGCCCTGATGCGCGAGCGGCTCGCCCGCCTGGTGCCGGTCACCGCCGGGCTCGGGCTGCGCCGGCTCTGGGCGGCCACGATCGACTTCACCCCCGACCACCTGCCCATCATCGGTCCCGCGCTCGGCCCGGCCGGGCAACTGGACGGGGTGACCGTCGCCTGTGCCGGCGGCGCTGGGATGATGTGGGGCCCAGCGGTATCCCGGGCGGCGGCCGATGTCGCGCTCACCGGCGCGACTGACGTCGTCGATGTCTCGGTGCTCGGTCTCGGCCGGTTCGACGAGGCCGGCCACAGCAGTCTGGCGGCTGATCCCGTCGCACTGCCCTTCCCGCAAGCACTGCTTACTCAGCAGGCACCGCCCTCCCCGCCGGCAGTGTCCTTCCTCCAGGAGCAGCCCGTCCCGCAAGCACCTGGCGTCCAACGAACGCGGGCGTTACCGAACGCCCAGGCCGGCCGGCAGGCGGAGCCACCCTGCACAGGCACCGGCCAGCTAGGAGAGGATCCATCCGCCATGACCACCACGAGCCTCGACCCACCCTTTCTGGTTACCGCGAGCAGCGTGGAGCTGGAGGACTGGGGCGCCCTGCCCGAGGCCACCGGGGAGCCGATGCACACGTCGGGGACCACCATCTGGAAAGACGGCGGCCAGGAGGCCGGCGTCTGGGAGTGCACTCCGGGCCGGTCGCACTGGACGCTGGAGAGCAACGAATTCGTGTACGTCCTGTACGGCCGGATGACGGTGACCACGGACGGCAGCGATTCGACCGAGATCGGCCCCGGGGACACCGCCGTGTTTCCCAAGGGCTGGACCGGCACCTGGCACATCCACGAGACAATGCGCAAGCTCTACGTGCTGTTCTGAGAGTTTTCGCCAGAACGCCGAGCGGTCAGCCGGCGTTCCAGGACGGCCAGGCGTAGTTCCAGTTCGTCGATCCGGTGGCGGAGGATTTCGAGCTGGGCCTGGTCGGCGAGCCGCCGTTCGGCGGTGCGGCGCAGCCGTGGGGAAGCCTCGGCGCGCGCGGCGACGACCGCAAGCGGGACCAGCCGCTGCGGGCCGTGCGGGCCATCGACGAGCCGGGACGGGATCTGCCCGGTGCGGTACCAGTTGCGCAGGGCGGCCCGGGACGCGCCCGTATCGGCGGCCGCCCGCTCCAGGGTCACCCAGTCCGAGTCCTCGAGTTGCTTGGCCAGCTCGAGTTCGAGTTCCCATTCATCGAGACGGTCTTCCCAGTCCACGGTCAGTCCTTCCCGGCTCAGTGCTCCATCACAATAAACTGGTCCATTACAATAACCATGTTAATAGTGTGGTATTGACATGGTCTAAGCGTTAAGGCCATCGTGGCACCATGTTCGAGCGATTCACCAACCGGGCCCGCCGCGTCATCGTGCTCGCCCAGGACGAGGCCCGTGAACTCCAGCACAACTACATCGGCACCGAGCACATCCTGCTCGGCCTGCTCGGCGAGCCCGAAGGCCTGGCCGGGCGCGCTCTCGACCGCTTCGGGATGACGGTCACCGCCACCCGGGAAGAGATCACCGCCATTGTCGGCAAGGGGACCGAACCGCCGAGCGGGCGCATCCCGTTCACCCCGCGCGCGAAGAAGGTCCTGGAACTAGGGCTCCGCGAAGCGCTCTCCCTGCACCACAACTACATCGGCACGGAGCACATCCTGCTCGGCCTGATCCGCGAGGGCGAGGGGGTTGGCGCGCAGATACTCCTGGCCGCCGCCGGTGACCTCGCGAAGGTCCGCACGGCGGTCCTCGACCTGCTGCCAGCAGGGCAGACCAAGGTGGGCCGCCGCTGGCTGCACCGCAACCCGGCGGTCCCCGGCGACGAGCCCGAGGAACTGCACACCACCCCGGCCGCGCGGACCAGCCTGGACGAGGCTGCGCGCCTGGCCGGGCGCAGTCCCGTCGGCTCGCATCACCTGCTGCTGGCCGCGCTCGCCGATCCCGAGACGGCGGCGGCGAAGGCGCTCGTCTCGCTGGGCCTCGATCTGGACCAGGCCAAGGAGGCGCTGCGCAACGCCGATGTCACCGGCACCAGTGACGAGCCACCCGAGGAACGCGGCCGGCGGTACATGCGGATCCGGGCGACCGGCGACGCGGTCATGCTGGAGGCGACCGACCAGGAGCTGGTCAGCCTGGCCAGCGCCACGGCCGAAGCGCTCGGTGGCCAGGCCGGCCCGCCCATCACCATCCGGGGCGACCTGCCCGTCGCGAGCAGCCTGGCGAAGGTCTGGCAAGCGCTCAGGGACAGCCTGGAAGACATCCGCCGCAGTGCGACAGCCACCACGAAGACAGACACCACGAAGACAGACGCCGGCAAGACGGATCCGCCCGGCCAACCCCAGGACGAGCCGGCGGACCCATCCTGACCGCCGTAGCCAGGAGACGGTGCGAGGCGGGGCACCGGGTCCCGGTGCCCCGCCTCGCGCGAGTGGATCAGAACTTCGACAGTATGCTGACGAACTTCCCGCTGACCGATCCGAGACCGGTCATTCCGTCATAACCCTTGGCGGTGGTCAGGGTCACGTTGCGCGTGGCGCAGTTGCCCGTTCCGTCGCAGTAGGTCTCCGGGCCCGCGTAGTTGATCGCCCGCACGCTCACGAGGAAGCCGTTGGACGGGTTCACCGTGTTGGCGTAGTCAACGCGGATGACGTCGGCCGCGTCCGGGTTGGACGGCGGCATGATGTCGTTGAACGCCCCAGGCGACTGCATGAACGCCTTGTACAGCTCCGGGTTCAGGAACCCGAGTGGCGAGCCCGCCGCCGCATCGGTGTCCGCGACCACACCCGCGAGCAGTGGCGAGGCGAGGCTGGTGCCACCCTCCTTGAACTGGCCGTAGTGCGTGCCATGCGGATATGCCTGGGTCAGGCCGATGAGCAGCCCGCTCTGCGCGTCGGCGTCCATCGAGATGTCCGGGACGACGCGCAGCGGAGTGTTGCCGAACAGCGACTGGTTGCGCAGAGCGAGCGCGCTCGGCACGACCGGCGCCTGGTAGAACGGCTCGAGGTAGGTGTAGCTGGTGCCACCGCCGGCCCCGGCCTGGAAGGCCAGCGGAGTCAGTGGCTTGGTCGCCTTGCCGCAGTTCTTCACCGTGGCCTGGCACAGTATCGACCTGGCCGTTGACCAGCCGTACTCGGCTGCCCGCTGGTTGGCGGAGTTGACCTCGAGCGTGGTCCCGCCAACAGCGGTGATGAACGGGCTGCTCGGCGGGTAGTTCGGGGCCGTGATCCCGAAGTCGGCGAAGTTGTCACCAGTGTCGCCGCTGGAGAACATGATGCTGACGCCGGTGGCGTCGGCCATCATGAACGTGTTGTCGAAGGCGGTCTTGGTGGCCTGGTCGACGAGCAGGTCACCGAGGTCGTCGCCCCAGGAGTTGGTGATGACGCTGGCGCCGTCCGCCATCGCCGTCTGGATGGCGTCGAGGAGCTTGTTGTCCGTGCAGTCCTGGGCGCCGACGAACAAGATGTTCGCCCCGGGGGCCATCGTGTGCACCGACTCGACGTCGAGCGCCTGCTCGGCGTACCAGCCGCTGCCGCCGGCGCACAGCGCCTCGTTGCCTACCTTGGTGGGCTCGACGTTGAAGAACTGGCTGGAGCGAAGCGGGTTGGACGAGTCGTTGAGCGAGAAGTAGTGCGACGCGTCCGCCTGCAGGGTGGGCGAGTCGTAAGCGTCGGTGATCGCCACGGTCACGCCCTTGCCAGCGCTCGACGACACGGCGTTCTTCAGCCCGTACGCGTCGCGCATCTGGGCCGGCTTGTAACCGCAGATGTCATAGCTGTTGTTGGTGTAGGGCTTGTACAGCTTGGGCGAGTCCTTGGTGTCGGTCTTCTGGCCCCAGAACGCGCTGCACGGCTGCGGGTTGCGGAAACCGGCGGGCGGCGGCGGTTCGGTGACGGCGCTGGCCGACTGGTGCGCCGAGGCCTGCGGCATCTGCGAGAGGTTGGTCGTGGCCGCGTACTCGCTGAGGCCGGACACACCGGAAATGGTGCCCATCATCCCCGAGGGGATCGACACGGTGCCCTTGGCCAGCCGGACCGTCTTCCCGTTGACCTTGTAGTAGCCGAGCTGGACGCCGAACGCGTGCTCGATGGCGCGAGCGCTGCCCTGGGCGGATACGTACAGATGGGTCTTGGGTACCGACACGACGGTGAAGCCGTTGTGCCGGAGCCAGGACTCGGCCTTGGCGATCTGAGCCTGGGCCGGCCCGAACCGGGCTTCCCAGGCCGCCCGGGTCAGGTACCTGTGGAACTGCGCCGACCCCGGCGTCGAGACCGAGCGGACGAGTGCCTGCGCGGCAGCGGCGTGCCGCAGCGACAGCACCATGTCGAAACCGACCTGGGTGTTACCCGCAACCTTCCCCGCTGGATGTGAGTACTCCAGGGCGGCAACCCGCGCGGCCAGCGGTGACACCTGGTGGGTGGCCGGGTGCGCCGAGGCGGTGGCGGTTCCCGCCGTCGCGGCCATGAAGGATACGGCCAGCCCCAAGGAGCCCGTGAGGGCCCACCATCGGGCAGGTTTCATCATTTGCCTCCCTTTGTACTTCCTTGGTAGAGAGAGTCCGTTTAGTAGCGGGGTCTGGTCGGGACCTTAGCGACGGCAGGGCGCAAAGACAATGGTGTGTCTGCGATTGTGGTATGTCTGTGATTGTCTGTCCCCTGCCTGCCGATTTCCCGGCATCCAGACGTAACTCGCACCCGCGATCATGACAGAGAGCCCGCCGGAGAAATCGTAGACAGCGCCTGACACGCCGATTGAGACCGGGCTGGTGGGCCTTCTGGGTCATCCCAGGATAACCAGGGCGTCCACCGCCACAGCGCCCGCAGGCCCGCAGATCAGGGGATTGATGTCCAGAACGGTAAAACTGCCGCCGAGTTCGGAGGCGATGGCCGACACTCCGGTTATCGCGTCGGCGACACTGCCCAGGTCGGCCGGGGGCTGTCCGCGCATCCCGGTGAGCAGGGCGAAGGCCCGCAGCCTCCGCAGCATCCGCAGCGCGCCCTGGCGGTCCACCGGCGGCAGGGCTACGACGCGGTCGGCGAGCAATTCGGCCAGCACCCCACCGGCCCCAACCACCACCAGCGGCCCCAGGGCCGGGTCACGGACCACGCCGAGAAGTATCTCGGTCCCCCGTGCGGCGGTCTCGCAGACCACCACCCGGGACCCCAGCCGGCCGGCCAGGTCCCGGTACCCGTCGGCCAGCGCCTGCGCGTCCGCCAGCCCGGGCAGCACGCCACCCACATCGGATTTGTGCGCCACCCCCGGCTCATCGGTCTTCAAGACCACCGGGTAGCCAACCTCGTCCGCCGCCGCCAGCACCCCGGCCAGGCTCGCGGCGGCACAGGTCCGTGCCACGGGTACGCCATAATCCCGGAGCAGGCCGGCCAGCACGGCGCCACCAAGCCGCCCGCTGGCCAGCACACCCGCCCAGCGCGCCCGCCGCCCCGCGTCGCCCTGGGCAATCACCGCCGGGCCGCCCGGCGCGGCGTCACGCGGCGCGGCGCCAGACCCGGCGGGCGAGCGGGTCCGGGCCGCGCGGCTGGAATGATCGAGCAGGTGACGCAGGGCGAGAAGCCCGGTGCGCACACCCTCCAGAACCGGGATCCCGGCATCCCGCAGCCGGGCGGCGGCGGCCAGGTCGATCGAGGCGGGCAGGCCGGCCAGCACGGCCAGCGGCTTGCTGGTCCGGTCCGCCACGGCCAGCAACGCCTGCGGGTAGGAGTCGTCACCGTCGAACTCGGGGACCAGGTCGACCGCGAGCGCGGCCACCGCCACCGCCGGGTCCTCGGCCATTGCTGTCAGGGCCTCGGTGATCTGTTGCCGCGCGTCGCGCCCCGTCCCCCACATGTCGAGCGGGTTGCCCGGCTCCAGCCCCGGATCGAGCATGGCGCCCAGCGTGGCCCGGGTGCGCCTCCCGATCACCGCGAACGGCACCCCGGCCTGGTCGGCCAGATCCGCGACGTGCGCCCGCTCCAGACCAGAGTCATGAATCGTCGCAATACCCCGCCCGGCACGGCAGGCACGGGCACGGGGAGCCGCGAACAGTTCCAGGGTGTCCGCCAGTTCGGCCAGGTCGCCGACCCGGTGCAGGCCATAGGCGCCGGTCAGCGCCTCCCACGCGCCGTCCCCGGCAGCCAGCGCGCCGGAGTGCGCCGACACCAGGGCCCGGCCTTGCTCTGACCGGCCGGCCGTCAGCAACACCACGGGAACCCCGGCGGCATCGGCGCCGGCGAGCACCGAACGCAACGGCCCGGCGTCACGGATGGCTTCGAGGACCAGCGCCAGCACCCGGGTCTGCGGCAGCCCGAGCGCGTAGCGGGCGTAGGCCGCCGCCGTCGTCACCAGCTCCTGGCCGGAGGAAACGGCCAGCGAGAAGCCGAACCCGCGCCGGCAGCGCAGCAGCGTGGAGAACACCGAGCCCGAGTGGGTCACCAGGGCGACCGGCCCGGACCGAAGCTCCCGGGGCTCGACATAGCCGACCGCGCGCAGTCCGTGCGTGACGTTCACGAAGCCCATGCAGCCCGCGCCGCACAATGCCATCCCGGCCGCCGTGGCGATGGAAGCCAGCCGTCCGCGCAGCCCAGGCGGCTGGCCAGGCACGTCATAGGCGCTGCCGAAGATGACCGCCGAGGCGTCGCCCCGGCGGGCGGCCATGGTGAGCTGCGCTTCCAGCACGGCGTCGGGAACGCCGAGCAGCACCAGGTCGACCGGCTCGGGCACATCGGCCAGGCTGGGGTGGCAGCGGAGGCCGCCGATCTCGGTGTAGCGGGGGTTGACCGGATACAGCTTAGGCCGGGACGGGCTGGAGGATACCTCGGCAACCATCCTCTCGCCCAGGCTGCCGGGCCGCTGGCTGGCACCGACCAGCGCGACGCTGCGAGCCTCCAGCATGGCGCTCACCGCCGCCGGGGTTCCGGTCGCTGAGGTCTGCGGTGCGGTCAGGTCAGCCATCGGTCCATCGCCATACCGTGGCTCCGGCCCGCGCCGTCAGGCCTGCCGCGACCGGTCCGGGCCGGCGGACGGGTTCGCCATGCACCGTCAGGGAGTTTCCTGCTTTGAAGTGAGCCGCTGATCAAGGACGGGGGGAGAATTTACGGAGGGCGGCACCCCGTCGGTCTGCCTTCATGTCGGCGATCGCGGCCTTGGCAGCCTGCATTCCGGGGATGCCGCAGACGCCGCCGCCGGCGTGGGTGGCCGAGCTGGCGTAGTACAGCCCGGCCACCGGCGTCCGGTAGTCGCAGAAGCCGGGCGCCGGGCGCATGTGGAAGAGCTGCTCCAGGGACAGCTCGCCGTGGAAGATGTTGCCGCCGATCAGCCCGTAGTCGTGCTCCATGTCATGGGGGCCGACGATGTCGGTGTGCAGGATCGAGCTCTTGAAGTTCGGCGCGACCTCGTTGTAGCAGTCGATCATGCGGTCGGCGTAAGCCTGCAGCTCTTCCCGGTGCGGCTGGGAGTTCCAGTCGGCCGGCACCCACTGGGTGAACAGCGACATCGTGTGGTAGCCCTCGGGGCACAGCGTCCGGTCGAAGGAGGTCGGGATCACGCCGTCGCTGAACGGGCGGGCGGCGGGCCGGCCCTCGCGGGCGTCGATGAAGGCCCGCTCGATGTACTCCATGCTGGGCGCCATCTCGACCGAGCCGGTGTGGTGCTCCTGCAGGCCGATGCCAGGGTCGGCGCTGAAATCGGGCAACTCGGCCAGGGCCAGGTTGATCTTCACGACACCGCTGCGGGTCTTCCACCGCTCGATGTCGGTCACGAAGTCCGGCGGCAGGTGCTCACGGCCCACATGCTCGAGGAACGCCGTGCGCGGGTGCAGCGAGGTCACCACCAGGCGAGCGGTGATCTCCGCACCGGATTCGAGGACCACGCCGCGCACCCGGCCGCCGGAGATGAGCAGGCGCTGCACCCGGGCGCCGGTGCGGATCTCCGTCCCGGCGTCGCGGGCGGCGCTGGCGATGGCGTCGGCCACCGCGCCCATGCCGCCCTCCTGGAAGCCCCAGTTGCCCAGGTGCCCGTCCCCGACGTCACCGATGGAGTGGTGCGCCATCACGTAGGCGGTGCCCGGCTCGTACGGCCCGGCCCAGGTCCCGATCACGCCGTTCACCGCCAGGGCGCCCTTCACCTGGGACGATTCGAACCAATCGTCCAGCAGGCCGGCGATGCTCATCGTCATGAGCCTGGTGACGTCGGCGATCGTGCGCACGTCGAGGCCGCGTTCCCGCCAGGCCAGCCGGAGGGTGCTGGCCAGGTCGCGGGGCTTGCGCGAGCCGAGCTTCGGCGGGACGGTGAGCAGCA
Organism: Streptosporangiaceae bacterium; assembly: GCA_035308365.1. Taxonomy (GTDB): domain Bacteria; phylum Actinomycetota; class Actinomycetes; order Streptosporangiales; family Streptosporangiaceae; genus PALSA-505. The sequence continues at coordinate 47,821 of DATGGU010000076.1, read as the reverse complement.
GCGGGCCGAGCACGCCGGCCAGGCCCGCCAGCCAGGCGTCCCAGCGCGGCATGGCCTCGGCGTCCTTCTTCGACCAGCGGGAGATCTCGTCGTAGTTCCGCTTGGCGTCATCGGCGTACAGCTTGATCGAGCCGCCCTCGGGGAACGCCTGGTAGTAGGGGCCCATCGGGAAGATCTTGTAGCCGTGCCCGGTGAGGCCGAGGTCGCTGATGATGGTCGGCGGCAGCAGGCTCATCACGTAGGACAGCCGGGTGACCCGGAATTCCGGCGCGTCCGGCCATGGCGCCTCGGTGGTCGCCGCGCCGCCGGTGTGCTCCCGGGCCTCCAGGACCAGCGTCCGCGCACCGGACCGGGCCAGGTAGGCGGCCGCGACCAGCCCGTTGTGCCCGCCGCCGACGATGATGGCGTCATATGCCGTGCTTGTTTGGCCGGAGAGATGCCCTACTGCGCTTTCTTTGCCGGAGAGACGCCCTACGGCTGACATAGTTCTGCCCACCTCACCGTTCTGCCCACCTCACCTATGTTTGACTGAATGTTCAGTCTAGAAACCTGCTAGTCTTTCCCGCAAGGGCGTGGGCCTGTGGCACGGTGCGCGAAGGCAGGTGCCGAAAGTGCTGGAGTGGGCAAGGATGGCCGGATGAATGAGCAGAGCTCTTTTGGCCGGAAAGACACCCTACGGCCAGGCAGCGCTGATCAGCGCCGTGAGCAGATGCTGCAGGCCGCGCTCGAAGTGATCATCGAGCGCGGGTATCCCGACACCCGGATCACTGACGTGGCGGAGCGGGCCGGGGCGAGCCCCGCGCTCGTCATCTACTACTTCAAGACCAGGGACCAGCTCCTGACCGAGGCGCTGCGTTACTCCGAGGACAACTGGTACACCACCGGCACCCGCCGGATGGCGGCCATCGCCACCTGCGCCGGGCGGCTGGAGGAGATCGTCGCCATGACCTGCCTGCCGGAGGAGGACACCGACGCGGTGGGCTCGTGGCTGGTCTGGCTGGACCTGTGGGCGCAGTCCCCGCGCAACGCTGGCGTCGCCGCGGTCCGGCAGAAGTTTGACGAGCGCTGGCGGGAGATGATCCGGTCTATCGTGCTGACCGGCCAGGAGACCGGCGAGTTCGCCCCCGTGGACGCCGACGACTTCGCCGTCATGCTGTCCGCGCTGCTGGACGGGTTTGCGGTGACGATCGCGCTGGACGACGCCGAGGTGGGACCGCGCCGCGCGTTCGAGCTGACCATGCGGTACGCGGCCGAGAAGCTTGGATTCTCCTGGAGTGGGCGGCAGACCAAGAACTGAGCGGAGGTGGCCTTGTGGCCGGAGGGCGCATCGAACTGGCCGGGCTGACCAAGCGGTTCACTGCCGTAGGGCATCTCTCCGGCAAAGAAAGCGCAGTAGGGCATCTCTCCGGCAAAAAAAGCACTGCAGGGCATCGTTCCGGCCACGAAAGCGAGGTGGCGGTCGACGGGATCGACCTGACCGTGACCAGCGGCGAGTTCTTCTCGCTGCTCGGCCCGTCCGGCTGCGGCAAGACCACCACGCTGCGCCTGATCGCGGGCTTCGAGCAGCCCACCTCGGGCAAAATCCTGCTGGACGGAGTGGACATGTCCGGCGTGCCGCCGCACAAGCGCAACGTCAACACGGTCTTCCAGAGCTACGCGCTGTTCCCGTTCCTGTCGGCGTTCGACAACGTGGCGTTCGGCCTGCGCAGCCGGAACGTGGGCAAGGCGGAGCTGAAGAACCGGGTGAACGCGGCGCTGGACCTGGTGAGCATGGGCTCCTACGCCAAGCGCCGGCCTGGCATGCTGTCCGGCGGCCAGCAGCAGCGGGTAGCGCTGGCCCGCGCGCTGGTGCTCAACCCGGCCGTGCTGCTGCTCGACGAGCCGCTCGGCGCGCTGGACGCCAAGCTGCGCCGCTCACTCAAGGTCGAGCTGAAGGCGCTCCAGGAGCGGGTAGGCATCACCTTCCTCTACGTCACCCACGACCAGGAAGAGGCGCTCACCATGTCCGACCGGCTGGCGGTGATGAACGCCGGCCGGATCGTGCAGACCGGCACGCCGCGCGAGGTGTACGAAGAGCCAGCCGACGCCTACGTGGCCGACTTCCTCGGGGTGTCGAACCTGATGGAGGTCGAGGTGACCGGGCGCGGGCCTGGAGCCGGCTGCGACGTCAAGCTCGGCGAGACGCGGCTGACGGCGGAGCGCGGCGCCACCGATCGTGTGGGCGCCGCGCACGTGGCCATCCGGCCGGAGCGGGTCAGGATCGAGCCGCACGGCAGCGACGGGCCGAACCGGGTGCCGGGCATGGTGGAGCGGCTGGTCTTCCTGGGCGCGGCCACCCAGGTGATGCTACGGCTGGGCCCGGGGGTTCCGCTGCAGGCGCTGATCCAGAACGACGGGGACCATCCGGCGCTCACCCTGGCCCAGGGCACGCCGGTGCATGTGTACCTGGCCCCGGACGCGCTGCGGGTGCTCGGCGGGAGCGCAGCGGCCGCGGTTGCCGACGAGGGCCCGCTGGTCGCCACCTGAGCGGACCTGCCATGCGGGCAAGCCTCGCGGGCAGGCCGCGTCTTCGGCTCGCTGGATCGACGGCGGGTCACCACGCAATTGCTCACAGGCCGGCAGGTGGCTCGCCTGCGGCTTTATCCAGAAGGGGGGATAGATATACACAGCCTGTGGGAAACTACTTTCGGCCTCGGCAAAAATGCAGTAACCACTGCGATAAGGTACTTCTTTCCGCGCTCCTGGCCAGGCCTGAACATACAGCTATACCCGCGCGCGGCTACCGTTATGCCGCGACCGCTGGGATAATGCGTGGATGACTGGTCTAAGCCTCGCCCTGGCAAACCTCAAGCCAGGCACGGGCAAGACCACCTCAGCGGTCTGGCTGGCGCACATCTTCGCCCAGGCAGGGAACAGCGTGCTCCTGGTGGACGCCGACCCGTCCGGCAGCGCCCTGGAGTGGTCCGATCTGGCGGCCATGAGCCCCGGGATGCCGCCCAGGGAGGGCTTCCCGTTCCGGATCGTGGCGCTGCCCTCGCGCGAGATGCACCGCCGGATACCCGAGATAGCCCACGACGACGACGTGGTGATCATCGATGCACCGCAAATCGAAGACCATGCGGCCATTGCCCAGTCCGCGCTGCGCTACGCCGACGAGATCCTGATCCCGTGCGCGCCGAGCCCCATCGAGATCAACCGCACCTCGCCGGTCCGCGAGGAGATTGCCGAGATCGCCGCGGACCGGCGCACGCCGGCCCGGTACGCCATCCTGCTGAACCGCTGCATCTCCCGGGCGAACTCCACCACCGATGCCCGCGAGGCGCTGCAGAGCCTCGGCTACGACGTGCTGGAAACGGCCGTGCCGCGGCTGGAGGTCTACGCCCAGAGCTTCGGCATGCCGATACCCGGCGCCGGCCGCGGGATCTGGCGGAACGTGGCCCGTGAACTGGCCGGCCGCTGCGCACCGCTCTGCTCGGTGCGGTCATGACCACCCAGCGGGAGCAACGCAAAGCCCAGATGGCAGCCGCCGCGGCCAGGCGCACCGAGCCCAACGCTGCCCCGGCGGGCCGGACCGCGATCCGGTCCAAGCCAGTCAGGATCACCCTCGACCTGAGCCCCGAGCTGTACCGCCAGCTCACCCAGTGGGCAGACTCGGCCGCGGTGGAACTCGACGTCCCCCGGGTCGCCCTGGCCGACGCCATGCGCGCGATGATCCGGGTCACCACCGAGAACCCGGCTGAGGTCCTCGACCAGTTGCGCCGCGACCGGAAACGCTAACTCTCGGCACCGGCAATGGTGGTGAGCGCCGACACGCTGCTGCCTCGTTCGCCCCGGGTCAGCCACCGGTAGCCGATGTAGCCGATGATGACGATGACGAACGACATGGCCAGCATGATCGTGCCCAGGGCGTTCAGCGCCGGCCCGCCGTTGCCCCCGTGCTGCTGTGAGTAGATGTACACCGACATCGGCGTGTTGCCCGAGTTGGAATTCAGCAGGTCGACGAGCACGAAGTCGTCGATGACGCTGGAGAAGACCAGCACCGTGCTGGCGAAGATGGCCGGAGTGAGCAATGGCACCATCACCCGGCGCATGACCTGCACCGGGGTGGCGCCGAGGTCGGCCGCCACCTCCTCGTACTGCTTCCCGATGGTCACCAGCCTGGCCTGGACGATGATCGCCGGCCAGCTCACATTCCAGGTGACGAGCGCGAGGGTCTCCGCGAGAGTACCGAGGCCCACGGTTGAGAACAGGGCCGTGAACACGAAGAACATCGCCACGCCGAAGATCAGCTCGGGAATGACGAAGGAAAGGATCATCACGAAGTTGAACGCCCCGGCTGTGCGGCTGCGCCACCGGTTGATGCCGAGGGCGAAGGCCACGCCAAGCGGTACGGCTATCACGGTTGTGTATATCGACAGCCGGAACGTCTGAACCACAGCGGCGTGCAGGTTGGGATCGTGCAGCACCGAGTTCACCGGGTCGGCGAAGTACCACCGCAAAGAGAAGCCCTGCCAGACGCTTTGTGACCTCCCATTGTTGAACGAGAAGAGCACTGCAAGCGCCACCGGCGCCAGCGACCAGACGAGGTACAGCCAGGTGAAAGCCTCAAGGAACCACGGGTGCCGCCAGGGGTTGCGCCGCGGCAACAGCCGGTGCAGGCCGGATCGCCCGGCCGTCTCGGAGCGACCTGCCGGGGCAGTTGTGACGGTGGTCGTCACACTGACTCCCGTGACGTCCGGTTCGTCGCCACCACGTAGTAGACCATCGGGACGATCAGGACCAGCAGAAGGAGCAGCGAGAAGACAGCACCCTCACCTTGCAGGCCCGGGGTGCTGAGCTGGTCGTCGATGACGTTGCCCAGCATGGTGGTGCCCGTGGTGCCCGATAGGAGCTGATTGGTGAAGTAGTCGCCGAGCATCGGCAGCACCGTGATGAGCATCCCCGCCATGATCGGCTGCCTGGAGAGCGGCAGCGTCACCCGGACGAACGTGCGTGCCCGGCTGAGTCCGAGGTCGCGGCCCGCCTCGATCAGCGTGGAGTCGATCCGGTCCAGCCCCGCGTAGAGCACCAGGATCAGGTAAGGGATGTAGCCGTAGACCAAGCCGAGCACCACCGTTATCCCGAGCCCGCCTAGCCAATCGACCGGCTGGCTGACCAGGTGCAGAAAGCTCAATGCCTTGTTTACGTACCCATTCGTCTGCAGCAGGTCGATCCAGGCGAGCATGCGCATCATGTAGCTGACCCAGAACGGTGCTATCAGCAAGACCAGGAAGAGCCCTTTGCGCCGGCCGGCGAATCTGGCCACGAAATAGGCGGCTGGGTAGGCGATGAGCAGTGACAGCAGCGAGGCCGCGGCAACATAGACCAGGGTCCTGACGATGATCGGCCCGACGAACGCGCCGCTGCCCGCGACGTCGCGCATTGCCGCGGTGAAGTTCGCGGAACTCCAGTGCAGCGGGTTCCAGACCGCGACCGGGTACCCGAATACCTGGTTCACATAGCCAGCGGCAATGGCGAGAATGACGTAGAACGGCACGATGAACAGCACCGCCAGCCAGATGATGCCAGGGGCGGCGACTGCAGCCCAGAACAGCCGCTGCGGCTGCCTGGCCTGCCGCCGCTGAGGCCGCGCTTGTGACACGCCTGGCCACCTACGCGCTCTTGGCCTGCAGCCAGGCTTGCTCCCACAGGGCGTTCGCAGCCACCGGGATCTGGAGTTCCATGACTCCCCGCCTGAAGTACGAAGGGAGCACCGTGGTGGACATCAGGCTGGGCGGCAGCAACTGCTCGGCGACCAGGCGCTGCGGGGTGACCCCCTTAATAGGCTGCATGTAGCCGTTGTAGCTGATGTTAGTCAGCACGTTCGGCAGGTCGAGCATGTAGTTCTGGAACAGGTGGGCGAGCACCGGGTTCGGTGCGCCGCGGAGCACCGTGATGCAGTCATTCCCGACCGGGCCCTTGCCGTCTGGCGGGAACCAGTAGCCGACAGCATCGACGTTCACCCCTTTGGGCATGTAGGACGCCGCCGTGGCTATGTCGCCCGACCAGGCGTGGTGGATCCAGATCTGGCCGCTCGGGATCTCGGTGTAGTCGTTGTTGTCGATGTGCACATTGGTGAGATGCGCCAGATCCACAAGGGCCTTCCCGGCGGCGGCGATCTGGCCGGGATCGGTGGTGTTCAGGTTGAAGATCCCGTTCTTCATCAGGCCCAGGCTGATGCTCTCCCGTGCGTCGTCGAGGATCGCGACCCTGTTCCGGTACTTGGCCTGCCACGGCATCGCCCACGCGTTAGCCATCGCGTAGGGGTTCTCGCGGACGTGGTCTTTCCGCCAGGCGATGCCGGTGGTGTAGATCGTGTACGGGACGGTGTACTGCCACTTGCCGTCGTAGAACGGGTCGGTGAAGTCCGGCCAGGCCTGGGTGATGTTCGGGATGTAGCTGTGGTTGAGCGGCTGGATCAGCTTGCCGTAAACCAGCTCGCCCAGGGTGTCGATGGTGGGGAAGAAGATGTCGAAGTTCAGCCGCCCGGAGCGCAGCTTGGCCAGCGCCTCGTCGATGTTGTTGAACGTGGTCAGCTCGACCTTGCAGTTGTACCTCTTGCCGAAGTCCTTCATGATCTGCGGGTTCAGGTAGGCGACCCAATTGAAGATCCGCAGCGTGGCGCCCTGCTCTGGCGGCAGCCCGCTCTTGATCGCCGGGTTGTCCTTGAGGATCGGCCAGGTTACCGGATGGCTCGGCCTGGGAAGGGGAATCCCGCCGTTCGCGGTGACTCCCGGTGCGCCTGCGCTGCCGCAGGCTTCAAGCAGCGAGCTGGCGCCGCCGAGCAACAGCCCGGCGGCTACGCCCTGCTTGAGGAAACCGCGCCGGGTCACCAGGGTCCGCCGCTCCTCCGTCCAGCCTTCTCGTGGGTGCATCGCGCCTTCCCCTCTTCCGGGGTGTGATTCATATCAAGCCTGTCCTGCCCCGGTCCGGCCACATCGTCTTGACTGAACATTCCGTCAATAACCTCTACTCCTGCCGTATGGCGGGCGCAAGCCCCGGCAGGTCACAGATCTACTCATCCCGTGTCGCGGCCACGAAGGTGGCGAAGTTCTCGACGAACAGGTCGATGTCATGCTCATCGTGCTGGACCGAGATCAGCCACTGCTCGCTCTTGCCCCAGGGCGGCAGGAACACGCCGCCGTTGTGCTGGAACAGCCAGTGCGCATGGCTGTACCGGTCGTCCACCGCCAGGAAGTCCCGGTAGTCCCGGACCGGCTCGGGCGAGAACACCACGCACCCCTTGGCCCCGGCCGACACCACGTGGGCCCGCAGCCCAGCATCCGCGATGATCCCCTCGATCCCGGCGACCGCGCGCGCCCGCAACTCCTCGATCCGCTGGTACGCCTCGGCCGTGGCAACCTCGCAGAGCATCGCCCGGGCCCCGGCCATCGCCAGCGGATTGCCGTTGAACGTGCCGACCATCTCGTAGCCACCGCTGGCGACGTGCTCCATCACCTCCGCACTGCCTCCGATCGCGGCGACGGCCACACCCCCGCCGATCGACTTCGCCAGGCAGATGACGTCGGGGCGTACTCCGGTTACCCCCGTGACCCCGCCCGGGCCGACGGTCAGCCCGGTCTTGACCTCATCGAACGTGAGCAGCGCATCATGTTCGTGCAACAGGTCGCGCAGCCCGGCCAGGTATCCGGGCTCGGGCAGAATGATCCCCGCGTTCATCATGATCGGTTCAATGATCATCCCGGCGATCTGGCCCCGGTTCTCGTCCAGCAACCGGGCCACACTGTCCAGATCGTTGAACCCGGCGATCAGCGTCAGCCTGGTGATCGCCGCTGGAATCCCGCTGCTGGCCGGCGACTGCGCGGGCTTGTGCGCCGGCCCGGCCTCGCCGGCCCCCGGCGCCACCGACACCTGCACCGAGTCATGATGCCCGTGGTAACACCCCTCCACCTTGATGATCAGATCCCGCCCGGTGACCGAGCGCATAAGATGCACGGCATCCATCGTCGCCTCGGTCCCCGAGTTGGCAAACCGCCACTGCGGCAGCCCGAACCGCCGCACCAGTTCCTCAGCGACCACCACGGCGGCCGGCGTCGGCTGCGCAAAATGCGTCCCCAGCCCGGCCTGCCCGCGAATAGCCGCCACCATCGCCGGATGCGCATGCCCGGCCAGCGCCGCCCCATACCCCCCGTGCAGGTCGACATACTCGTTGCCGTCGACGTCGTAGACCTTCGCCCCCCGCCCATGGCTCAGCCAGACCGCCTGCGGCACCGTAATCTGCCAGCTCGACGTCACCCCACCGGCCAGCGACTCACCTGCCCGGACGGCCATCCGCGCCGACTCCGGCTGCCGCCGCAGGAAGATCTCCTCCTGCTTGGCAATGACCTCAGCGAGCTTCCTGTCCTGGCGAGCGTCGACGTCCGGGCTGGGCACGGTCCATCCCCTCAGTTTGACTGAACATTCAGTCTAAGACTGCGAGCGCCCTGCCGCCAACATCCGGCCGCCGCACTTACCCGAAAACCCACCCCGCCCGAAGGCGGACGAAACCCGGATCGACACCCTCAGGTGGCGGACAAACCCCGGACCGACCGCCACGCCACGCACCCACCGCCAGGTGATGGTCGACGGCAGCGGGGCAGGCCGATAGCACACCGACACCACGTGCCCACCCCGCCCGAAGGCGGACGAACCCCGGATCGACACCCTCCGGTGGCGGACGAACCCCGGACCGACCGCCACGCCACGCACCCACCGCCAGGTGATGGCCGATGGGCAGCGGGGCAGGCGTCAAATTGTCTGTTATACAGCTATACAGGCATCGGGCAGTCCGCGAAATCAATGACGGCGGCGGCGCAGGGCTGGCTTGGTCAGGCTCGGGGGTTCGTAGCCACGGTCGGGGCGGTTGAGGTTGACCCCGGGCGGGACGATCTCGTCGATCCGGTCGAGAACCTCGCGGGTCAGCACGACGTCGGCGGCGCCGAGCTGGCTCTCCAGGTGCTCCATGGTCCGGGGGCCGATGATGGCCGAGGTTACGGCCGGATGGTTGATCACGAAGGCGATCGCCAGGTGCACCAGGGACAGCCCGGCGTCCTCGGCCAGGACGGCGAGCTGCTCGGCCGCCTCCAGTTTGGCCTGATTGCCCGGCAGGTTCATGTCGAAGCGCTGCGGTATCCGGTCCGCCCGGGTACTGGCCGGGAGGTCGGCGTTCTTGCGGTAGCGGCCCGACAGCCATCCCCCGGCCAGCGGGCTCCAGGGTATGACGCCCATCCCGTAGCGGCGGCAGACCGGCAATACCTCGTCCTCGACGCCGCGCACCATGATTGAGTACGGCGGCTGCTCACAGACGAACCGCTCCCGGCCGCGCCGCTCGGCGGTCCATTGTGCCTCGACGATCTGTGACGGAGGGAAGGTCGAGCTGCCGGCGTAACGGATCTTCCCAGCCCGGATCAGGTCGGTGAGCGCGGCCAGCGTCTCATCGACGTCCACGCTCGGGTCGGGCCGGTGGATCTGGTACAGGTCGATGTAGTCGGTGCCCAGCCGGCGCAGGCTGTTCTCGCACTCGCGGATGATCCAGCGCCGCGAGTTGCCCTGCTCGTTCGGGTCCTCACCCATCCGGCCATGTGCCTTGGTGGCCAGCACGATGTGGTCCCGCCGGCCATTGGCCAGCGCCTTGCCGACGATTTCCTCGGACTCGCCCGCCGAGTAGACGTCCGCGGTGTCGATGAAGTTGACCCCGGCGTCCAGCGCCCGGTGGATGATCCGGATGGAATCGTCATGGTCGGTGTTGCCCCACGCCCCGAACATCATCGCGCCGAGGCACAGCGGGCTGACCCTGACGCCCGTGGTGCCAAGAACTCGCATCTCCATAAGCCCCAGCCTATGGTGACGGCCGGATCCGCGGACAAGCGGCCCGGCCATCGGGCGGCGCCACCAGCGTCCTTCCCTAAAAGATCCGCTGGGTTCCGCGCGGTGCTTCGATGTGCGTAATTTCCCATGCTGCCGACCATTCGAATTTCTCACTTCTATCTCCGGCGACCACACATGGTGACCAGTTAACGTTTCGGTAACCCAATAATTGGCCAAGCAAAACCAGAGAGGTGTTTATGGGTTGAACACGGGTCACACGTGTATGGTCTGCAGTACTCTCACCAGGCAGTTGTACCCAAACGGTACGTACGCCGGAGCTACAAGGGGACCCCGCATGACCAGTACAGGATCTACGGGCGAGTTTGATGCCCTGGCGGAGGGTATCAGCCGCGGCCTCGATATCGCGGCGGGCGCCGCGCTTCCCCAGCTCGATGTTGCGCAAAGCGCCTACACCTTGGTGTCGCGCGCGCTCGAACAACAGGGCGGGCAAGATCCAGATGACCCTCAGGTTGAATTGCTGGCCGAGTTCGTTACGCTCGCGCTGGCTGCCGGTGTCACCCGCAATCACATAGACGGCTGGATTTCGGATCTTTGCGCCAAGGGCGCCGCCTAGCCCTGTCGCAACCTCCGCCGCGGCGCGGAAGGGATCGGGTGCGCCAGGTGTTGGCGCAAGCATGCAGGTAGAGATTTGGTCCGATGTCGTATGCCCGTGGTGCTACCTGGGCAAGCGCCGGTTCGAGCAGGCGCTGGCAGGCTTTGCCCACCGTGGCGAGGTCACGGTGGTCCACCGGTCGTTCGAGCTGGACCCGCTGGCTCCGGCCGGGGTGACCACGCCCACGGTCGACATGCTGGCCAGCAAGTACCGGATGACCGTCGAGCAGGCCATCAGCGCCCAGCGGGAGATGGAACAGCGCGCGGCACAAGACGGCCTGACGTTCAACCTGGACGGCCTGCGCAGCGGCAATACCCGCGACGCGCACCGGCTGCTCCAACTGGCCAAGGTGCGGGGCCGCCAGGCCGAGCTGGACGAGCGGCTGCATCGCGCCTACTTCACCGAGCAGACATCGATCTTCGACCACGCCTCACTGACCGAGCTGGCGGCCGATGCCGGCCTGGATCCCGGTGAGGTGCGCTCGGTACTGGCCGGCGACGACTACACCGATGAGGTCGAGACCGACGAGGCGATGGCCCAGGCACTCGGCGCCAACGCCGTCCCGCTGTTCGTGATCGACCGCCGCTACGGCATCTCCGGTGCCCAGCCCGCCGAGCTCATCGGCCAGACCCTCGACAAGGCGTGGGCCGAGGCGGCATCCTCATGACCCCGCCGGCGGATGGGTGGCGCGGCCGGTGAAGGTCCGCATCGCGGTCGGGCTGGGTGCGACCGCGCTGGACGCGGGCGAGTTCGCCGGGCTGGTAGACAGCCTTGCCGAGGCGGGCTTCGACTCGCTCTGGGTGTCCGAGGTGCTCACCGGCCAGGGCCCCGATCCGCTGATCGCGCTGGCCACCGCCGCCCAGCTCAACTCCAGGCTCAAGCTCGGCACCACCATGCTGATCCCCGGCCGACACCCGGCCCGGCTGGCCAAGTCACTGGCCACCCTGGACGCCTTGTCCAACGGCAGGCTCCTGCTCACCTTCGTGCCCGGCCTGGCCTTCGGCCCGGAACGCGACGCGATCGGCGTGCCGGTGAACCAGCGTGCCGCCGTGATCGAGCAGACCCTCCCCAAACTGCGGCGCTGGTGGGCAGGCGAGACCGTAGACGGGATCACCGTCTCGCCGCGCCCCGTGCAAGATCCCCTGGAACCCTGGCTCGCCGGTCTCGCCCCGGCCTCGCTGGACCGGTGCGGCCGGCTGGCCGACGGCTGGCTCGGCGCCTCCTGCACCCCCTCGCAAGCCGCAACCGCCCGCGACGCGATCAACGACGCGGCACAGAAGGCGGGCCGCATGATCGACCCTGAGCATTTCGGCATGAGCATCGGCTACACCCACCAACCCCTGGACGACCGCCAGCTCGCCGCCCTGGCCTCCCGCACCCGGGGCCGCGTCCCCGACCCGCGCATTCTCGTACCGGTCGGCCATGCAGCCCTCCGCGACACGCTGCGGTCATTCATCGCCGTCGGCATGTCCAAGTTCGTCGTCCGCCCGATGTCGGTGCAAGGCTCCTGGTGTGACGAACTGACCGCCCTGGCAGCGGCGGTCCTGGACTTGCAGACCTGAACGGCGCTCACGTTTGCGGAAGTCCGACGTCAGGTGAGGCGGTCCAGGGCTGCGTAGATGCGCTTCTCGGAGATCGGGGCGGGGGTGCCCAGGGTTTGGGCGAAGAGGTTTACCCGGAGTTCTTCGATCATCCAGCGGATGGCGGCCTGGCCGGGAGTGAGGTGCGCCGGATCGGGGAGGCCGGCGAGGAACTGGCCGTAGGCCTCGGTGGCGCGGTGGACGGTGGCCATGCGCTCGGCGTCGCGGGTGGGGGACTCGGACATCTTGTCCAGGCGCCGGGTGATTGCCTTGAGGTAGCGGGCCAGATCGGGAAGGCGGGGCAGGCCGGTGGCGGTGATGAAGCCGGGGTAGATGAGAGCGGCGAACTGCGCACGCATGTCGTCGAGGGCGGCGGAGCGGGCAGCCGTCTGGCCAAGGCGGATCTGGGCCTCATGCGCCGCGGTCAGGACCTGGGCTACCACGTCCACGACGCGGGAGGTGGCCAGGGCCAGGTTGTCCCGGGCCGCTTCCACCAGGCGGGCGAAGCCGGCGGCGGTCCAGGCAGGGCCGCCAGCTTCGGCGATGACGTGGTCCGCGGCGCACTCGGCGCAGGCGTCCAGGAGGGCGCCGATGCTGGCATATGGGTGGGCGCTCATGGCCAGCTTGGTGGCGTCGGGGAGGCGGCCGGCAATGGAGCGGACGCCGGAGGGAACCTGGAGCAGGATGAGGCGGCGGGTGCCCAGCCACATGGACTCGGCGGCCTCGGCCTGGGTGGCGAACAGGCGGACGTCGGCCGCGCTCCCCGCGTCGGCCAGGGCGGGATAAGCCTGGACCTGGCCATGGCGGAAGACCTTGGGCAGCTCACCGATGGTCCAGTCGCGCAGGCCGGTGCGGGTGATGGAGCTGGCTGCGTTGCCGAGGGCCGCTTCCAGGCGGGGGCGCAGCCGGTGGCGCAGCTCGTCGAGATCCTCGCCGGTGGCCAGGACGTTGTCGCCGTCCACGACACGGAACCTCATCCGGAGGTGGGCGGGAAGGCGGGACGGGTTCCAGGCGTCGCGGGGGATCCGTACGCCCGTCTCGCGGGCCAGTTCTGCCGAGAGGGCGTCGAGCAGGTTGCCGTGGACCTGGCCCAGATGCGCCGCCACCGAGCGGGCGGTGCCGGGGACGGGGACGAAGGCGGTACGCAGGTGTTTGGGCAGTGAGCGGATCAGCTCGGTGATGAGTTCCTCGCGCAGGCCGGGTACCTGCCAGCCCAGTTCATCGGCTTTGACCTGGTACAGCTCGGTCAGCGGGATGTCGGCGGTCACTCCGTCGGCAGGCTCGCCGGGGGTGAACTCATAGGACAGCGGGAGGTCGCCCCAGGTGTCCGGGTAGTCGTCCGGGCGGACCTCGCCGGCGGCCGGGCCGCGCAGATCCTCGGGGGTGAGGGTGAGCAGGGCCGGATCGTCGGCCCGGGCCCGCTTCCACCAGGTGTCGAAGTGCCGGGCAGAGGTCACGCTCCCGGGGATCCGCTGGTCGTAGAAGCCGAACACGGCCGTTTCATCGGCGACGATGCCCCGGCGCCTGGCCTTGCGCTCCAGGTCTTCGGCCTCTTCGAGCAGTGCCCGGTTGTGGTGGAAGAACTTGTGGTGGGTCTGCCAGTCGCCCTCTACCAGCGCGTGCTGGATGAACAGATCCCGCGCGGCCTTGGGGTCGATGGCGCCGTAACTGACCCGGCGGGCGGCGACGAGTGGCAGCCCGTACAGGGTCACCTTCTCCGATGCCATCGCCGCACCACGCTTGGCATCCCAGTGCGGCTCGCTGTAGGTGCGCTTGACCAGGTGCGCGGCCAGCGGCTCGGCCCACTCGGGCTCGATCGCGGCCGCGATCCGCGCCCACAGCCTGGATGTCTCGACGAGTTCGGCGGCGACCACCCACTGCGGCGGCTTCCTGGCCAGTGAGGAATCGGGAAACAGCGCGAAGCGGGCGCCGCGGGCCCCGGCGAACTCGGCCGGGCCACGGCGCTTGCCCTGGCTGCGGGTCTGGTCCTGCATGCCGATGTGCGAGAGCAGCCCGGCCAGCAGCGACATGTGCACACGATCCGCGACATCCGCCGGGATGTGGCGCTCCTGATCGTCACCGGCGTTCTTGACCTTCCTCTCCTTGCCCCGCCGGGCCTGGGCGGCCTGGCCGGTGACCGCGGCCCTGGCGCGCTTCGGGCCGGTGGCGACGCCGATCTCCTGGGCTGCCTGGCGAAGCTGGCCGTGTACGTCCTGCCATTCGCGCACCCTCAGGTAGTGCAGGTACTCGCGGCGGCACAGCCGCCGGAACGCCGATCCGGACAGCTCACGCTGCCGGTCGCGCAGGTAGTCCCACAGCACGAGAAAGGCCAGGAAGTCCGACCCGGGCTCGGCGAACCGCTTGTGCAGGGCGTCGGCGGCGTCACGATCATCGGCCGGCCGCTCCCTGGGATCCTGGATGGCCAGCGCCGCGGTGATGATCAGCACCTGGTCGATGCACCCGTTGTGGTCGGCCTCGAGGATCATCCGGCCCAGCCGGGGATCCACCGGAAGCCGGGCGAGCTTGCGCCCCACCTCGGTCAGCCTCGACCCGCCCCGCTCTGGCTGCAGGGCGTTGAGCTCTTCAAGCAGGCGGACACCGTCGGCGACGTTGCGCGCGTCCGGCGGGTCGATGAACGGAAGATCCGCGACCTCGCCGAGACCGAGCGCGGCCATCTGCAGGATGACCGAGGCGAGGCTGGTCCGCAGGATCTCCGGGTCGGTGAACTCCGGGCGCGAGGTGAAGTCATCCTCGCTGTACAGCCGGATGCACACACCGTCGGACGTACGCCCGCAGCGGCCCTTGCGCTGGTTGGCCGACGCCTGGGAAATCGGCTCGATGGGCAGTCGCTGGACCTTGGTCCGGTTGCTGTACCGGGAGATCCGCGCGGTCCCCGGGTCGATCACGTACTTGATCCCGGGGACGGTCAGCGAGGTCTCCGCGATGTTGGTGGCCAGCACCACGCGCCGCCCGCGATGCGGCTGACTCTGCTTGCTTCTTTCGCCTCCGGCACTCTGCTTGCTTCTTTCGCCTCCGGCAAACACTTTGTACTGCTCGGCGGCCGGGAGCCGGGCGTACAGCGGCAGAATCTCCAGGCCGCCACCGAGGTCGGCCAGGGCGTCCGCGGTGTCCCGGATCTCGCGCTCACCGCTGAGGAACACCAGGATGTCGCCGGGCCCCTCGGCCGACAGTTCGCCGATGGCGTCACAGATGCCCTGCACCTGGTCCCTGGGCTCGCTCTCCGGATCGCCGGGGCCGGCCAGCGGCCGGTAGCGCACCTCGACCGGGTAGGTGCGCCCGGACACCTCGATCACCGGCGCACCGAAATGATTCGAGAACCGCTCGGGGTCAATGGTGGCCGAGGTGATGATGACCTTGAGGTCGGGGCGGCGGGGCAGCAACTGCTTCAGGTAGCCGAGAATGAAGTCGATGTTCAGGCTGCGTTCGTGCGCCTCATCGATGATCAGGGTGTCGTAACGCAGCAGCTCCCGGTCGCGCTGCAACTCGGTCAGCAGGATCCCGTCGGTCATCACCTTGACCAGGGTCCTGTCGCTCGAGGTGTCGGCGAACCGCACCTTGTAGCCCACCACCTCACCGGTCTGCGTACCCAGCTCGGCGGCGATCCGGTCGGCCACGGTCCGGGCCGCTATCCGGCGCGGCTGGGTGTGGCCGATCTGGCCGGTGATGCCGCGGCCGAGTTCCAGGCAGATCTTCGGTAGCTGTGTGGTCTTGCCGGACCCGGTCTCCCCGGCGACGATCACCACCTGGTTGTCCCGGATGGCCGCGGCGATCTCGTCCTTGCGCTGGCTGACCGGAAGCTCGGCCGGGTAGGTCACCACCGGGACCGCCTGCCTGCGCGCGTCCGCCCGGGCCGTGGCCGCCACCAGCTCCGCCTGGACCCCGGCGAACGCCCGCTCCCGCGCGGCCGGATCGCGCAGCGCGGCCGCCCGCTCGGCACGGCGGCCCAGCCGGCGCTGGTCGAAGGACATCAGCGCCGGCAGACTTTCCCGTAGCTCAGCGAGCGAGAGCGTCAACGTTGAGGCTTATTCTGGACCCTCCGACTGGCTCACCTGCCTGCACGTCAAGCCCGTTTCTGATGATCAGGACAGTTGCGTCTGGAATAAGTCTCATCGCATCTCCACGACGGCACGCGAACACGCACCAGGATGGCCGGAAATTCCCCAGACGGGTAACGCTTTTCCGCCCCCCGCTCTTCCAGGCAGGAACCTAACCGCCGCACCAGAGCAGACCCGTCCGCAGCCGATGTCACAGACCCGGTGGCTTCGCGCCGTCGCAGCGGAGCCGGTAGTGGCCGCGCGGGGTTTGCTCAATGACGCTGCGGTCGATGTCGTCGGCGAGCCAGCGCCGCACGGTCTGCTCGTCCGCCGCCATGTGCTCGCTGTCCAGCAGGTTCACGATCATCGCGACTGAGACCCCCCGCTCGGCCGACCGGCCGATGTACTCGCGCATACGCCGGCGCGGGGCACTGAGACCATCTTCCGCCGCGTCCTCGACATCACCGAGCCGCGAGGTAATCTCCCGGAACTGCCGGTCAGTCGGGTTTGCGCGAGCCGCACGGGTAGCGCTCACGGCGGCTTTCCTGGTAGCCCGGAAGCGCTCCCAGCGGGAGGCGTAGTCCTCGCCGAGCGCATCGGCCAGCACCGGCTCCGGACGGGGCTTCACCGGGCCGTACCGCCTGGCGATCTCGCCGACCTGTGCCGGGGTGATGCGGAAGAACTTGACCCGCATCATGCGGCCCTCCCGCCACTGGACCAGGCCGGTCCCCTCGTGCTTGAGCGAGGCCAGGATCTTGGCCGCATGCTGGTCGTCGGGTATGACCGACAGCGCCTCGTTCTCGTTCTGCACGGACAGCCCGATCCGCAGCGGAAACTGACTCTTGAAGTCGCCGGTGCCCAGCATGCTCGGGTTGCCGCGCTGACTGGCGGCAATGAGATCCATCGCCTCGCTCCGGCCGAGCCGGACAGCCTCGGTTCCGAGGGCGGCAAGCGTCGAGTTCGTCGCTTCCTGCGACGACGGCCGCGACCCGGTGCCATAGCCGAAGATTGACGCGATCTCGTCGATGACCAGGAACACGGCCGGCCGGTCCGGCTCCGGCTCGATCTTTTCCTCACCCTCTCCCGCGGCGGCCCTGGCCTCGATGCCACGCACGAACGCCCGGAGCACCCGCTCGGCCTCGCTGCGGTTGGTGGCCGCCCAGTCGACGGCCATGCCATGCCGCTCGTCCTCCAGGTACGGCACCACCCACGGCATGGCCATCCGGTACTTCAAGTCGATGCAGAAGATGAGCACATCCACACACCGGACCAGCTGTGCGATAAGTACCGTCAGCAAGTTCGACTTGCCGCTGCCCCTGAGGCCGACGATGAGGACGGCGATTTCGCGGAGGGTCAGCTCGCAGATCCTGCCGTCCTCGTACTTGCCGATCGGGATCGGCTGGTGGATGCTGAGCAGTTCGCCGTTGTCCTCATACGGGATGGTCTCGGCGAGGAAGTCCCGCTGGGAGACGTGCAGCAGCACGTCACGCGCTGTCACGCCTTCTTCGAAGTGCAGGCTGCCACGGCGGGTGTCGGCGGCCACCTCGAGCCGTTCGAGGTCGTGGCGGAGCTTGGTGATCGTCACCCGGCCGCTGCTGGGCAGCCGGAGGGCCAGCACGTAGCCGCTGGCCGTTTCCTCTCTGCCGACGATCTTGACACCCGGGTGCCCGATCCGCTCCAGCAGCATCGGCCAGTGGTTCTTGATGGCAAGCTGCCTGGCGACCCGCTCGGCCTCTTCGGCTCGCCGGGCGGCCTCCTGCACCCGCTGGGTGTGCCGGTCGCACACCCGGGGGTAGGTCACGCCGAAGACGATCGCGCCGACCGCCAGTGGCAGCCATACGAAGGCCAGCCTGATGTTCAGAAACCGGGTCCAGCCGAGCCAGACCGCGCTCAGGCTGATGACGATGAACCACCAGAGCGAGACCGTCGTCGGCCCGTTCCTCAGCCGGGCGGCCACGCAGCCGGCGATCGCGGCCACCGCCACCCCACCGGCCCAGGGCGCGCCCGGCACCTTCAGGCCGTAGCCAGCGAACGCCAGCAGAGCCAGGGCGAGGACCGCGAGCGGGCCGTAGACCAGAGCGTCATCGCGTGGCTTCCGCCCAGAGCCTCGCAGCCCGTCCGCTGCCAAGGTGCCGGAGCCCTCCACAGAACCGATTGTGACTCGCTGTGGTCTCGATGTCACTGCGCTGATTCCCTTTCCTCAAAGGGCTGATCGTATGACCGCGGGGTTACTGCTTGGAGACGTCCCAGAAGCCTTCGTTGGGACGCGGGTTCTCGATGCGCTCCAGCTCACGCTCGTGGGCGGCGCGATGCGCGGCGTGCGCCTCCGCCGCATAGTCACCCATCCCGCCGATCGTCGCGGCTATCTCACGCAAGCGCTCCGGCACCACCGGTTCGACCGGGTAACCTCCGGCCAGGGTATCGGCCACGTGGCGGAACGCCGCGGCGACTTCGCTGAAGTAGTCCGGCAGGCTCAGCAGGAACAGGTCGAGGTCGGACGCGTTCTCCGGCTCGTACCCGCCGATGTGCTCCCTGGCCGCCTCGGCGGCAGCCTCGATTCTGTTCATTGCGCTCCTACAGGACACGAGCTATCAGTGGTATGCCCCGCCTGGCGGGCGTACACATGCTTTCCGTGTCCCCGTGCGCACCCTCTGGTGCTGGGAATGACCCGGCGGCATGGCATTGTCAGCGGCGTCACGCCTATGGCTGACGACCGGACCAGCAAGATCATAGAAGAGTTCCGCGCCAGCGACGGCACGGTGGGTGGCCAGTTCGAGGCTCGCCGCTGGAGCCCCGCCGGTAGCTGGCGGCACCCGCCGCGGGAGTGATGTTGTCAGCTGTGCGCGCAGCAGGCACGATGTGCGAGTGATCGGCGTATTCGTTGGTGTGCCCGTGCCCGGCACCAGGAGGTAGTGTGCCGGCGGAGCCCATCCCCGAGGTCGCCGAGACCAGTCCGCGCGTGGACGAGAGCAGGGTGACCTTCCGTCTCCCCGATCCGGGCCACCGGCTGGCGGGCGTGCGGCTGTGGCAGGACGTGCCCATCCCGGGTGACCGGCTCGATTTCCACTCAGACGGTGACGGGTGGGAGCTGGTCATCGACCGCCCGCCGGTGAGCCGGATGGAGTACCTGCTGGAGCTGCGCTACACCGGCGGCGGCAGCGAGACCGTGCTGGATCCGGGCAATCCACGGCAGGTCGCGGGCGCGTTCGGGCCGAAGAGCGTCCTTGAGTTCCCCTCGTACACGCCGCCGGCCTGGCTCACCGCGCCGGCGGGCAACGGGAGCCTCACCGGCTTCGATGTGCCCGTCAAGGCACTGGACGCGGCGGTCGCCGTGCGGATCTGGTCGCCGGGCGGCACGAACGACAGCGAACGGCTGCCGCTGCTGGTGGCACACGACGGGCCGGAGTATGACTCGCTGGCGAGCCTGACCCGGTATCTGTCGGCCGGTGTCACCGGGGGCTGGCTGCCCCGGCTGCGGGCCGCGCTGCTGGCCCCGGGGCACCGGGACCGCTGGTATTCCGCCAACATGCGTTATACCCGCGCGCTGTGCCAGACCGTGCTTCCCGCGATCACCGGCCGGGTGGCGGCCAGCCAGCGGGTGGGGATGGGCGCGAGCCTCGGCGCCCTGTCGATGCTGCACGCGCACTGCCGTTACCCGGGCGCGTTCGACGCGCTGTTCCTTCAGTCTGGCAGCTTCTTCTGCCCGGCCTTCGACGAGCATGAGCGGCGGTTCGCCTATTACCGCCGGGTTGTCAGGTTCGTTGCCGATGTGCACGATGGCGGGCTGCCGCCGCGGCCGGTACCCACGGTCCTGTCCTGCGGCATGATCGAAGAGAACGCCGAGAACAACCGGCTCATGGTCAAGACCCTGCGCAGCCGGGGATACCCGGCGATTTTGCATGAGGTGCCCGACATGCACAACTACACGGCCTGGCGTGATGCGTTCGATCCCTGGCTCACCGAGTTGCTCGGCCGGGTGAGCCCATGAACCGGGAGGTGACCGAGCTGTGGTCGGACGCCCTCGGCGCGGCCGGCACCGTCATCCGCTACGGTCACTGGGGACGCGCGGTGCTGGTGTTCCCGTCCGAGCAGGGCAACGCCTCGGACTTCGAGAACAACGGCATGATCGCCGCTGTGGCGAACCTGATCGACGAGGGGCGGCTGAAGGTCTACTGCGTCGACAGCTACGACGCGGCCTCCTGGTCCAACCAGAGCATCCCGCTGGAAGAACGTGCCCGCCAGCACGGCCGCTACGAGTCGTGGATCCTCAGCGAGGTCGTGCCGTGGATCTACCGGGACTGCGGCGATGGCGTGGAGGTGGCCACGCTGGGGTGCAGCCTGGGCGCCTTCCACGCGGCCAACTTCGCGCTCAAGCGGGCGGACGTGTTCCCGCTGGCGATGTGCTTCTCCGGCAACTACGATCCCGCATCCTGGAACGGGTGGGGTGACCGCGGCTCCGAGGCGTACTTCAACAACCCGCTCGACTACGTCGGTAACTTGCACGGTGATCACCTCGACTGGCTGCGCGGCCGCCTTAGCCTGCTGCTCGTGTGCGGCCAGGGGCAGTGGGAGGACACCACCGGATCGCTGCCCAGCACCAAGCAGTTCGCCGCGCTGCTGGCCGGGAAGGGCATCAGGCACCAGCTCGACCTGTGGGGCTACGACGTGCCGCACGACTGGCCGTCCTGGCGCGCTCAGCTCGCCCATCACATGCCTCGATTCTGCTGATGGAGGATCACGTTGACTGACAACAGGCACCTGATCGGGTTGCTGCTCGGTACCGAGGAAGACTGGCCGAGGGCGTTCGAGGAGATTCTGCGCCGGATCGGCCCGGTGAAAGGCACGAACGGCGCCCGGCACGTCTTTGACAGCGAGCGGATCACGATCGAGCCGTTCAGCCTGCGTGACCTGCCCCGTTACAACCTGGTCATCGACCGGCTCGCGTACTGGTACTACCACCCGAGGGAGTGGCTGAAGAAGGTCTCCTTGCTGGACGGCGTGTACCTGCTGAACAGCCCGTTCACGTTCCAGTCCATGGAGAAGCACGCGGCGTACTGCGCGATGATACGGCTGGGGCTCAAGGTGCCGGAGACGGTACTGGTTCCGTATAAAAACCCGGTCGATAATGCCCGCTACGCGTACACCGCCGCCCGCTACAACCGGCCCTTCGACCTCGACGCCATCGCCGAGCGCATCGGCTATCCGCTGTTCATGAAGCCCTATGACGGTGGAGCCTGGCGTGGCGTCTCCCGGATCAGCAACGCGGCCGAGCTGCACGCCGCCTACGACCAGAGCGGCGAGATGCTCATGCACCTGCAGAAGGCCATCGACTACGACGTCTTCGCCCGGTCGCTGTCCATCGGCGCCGAAACGATGGTGATGCGTTTTCAGCCGGAACAGCCAATGCACCTGCGTTACGCGGTGGATCATGACTTCCTTACGGCGCAGGCCGGCGCCCAGGTCATGACGATCGGACGGCTGGTAAACAGCTTCTTCCGGTGGGAATTCAACTCGTGCGAGACCCTGGTCAAGGGTGGTGAGGTCTACCCCATCGACTATGCCAACGCCTGCCCGGATGTGGCGCTGACCAGCCTGCACTACTACTTCCCCTGGGCCATCAGGGCGCTGGTCAAGTGGTGCGTCTTCGCCCTGGCGACCGGGCGGCGGGCCAGGCTCGACCTGGAGACCGACCGGTTCTTCGAGGTCGGCGACGACGCGGCCCTGAGCTATGAGGAAAAGCTGGACGCCTACCGGAAGCTCGCCGACAGCTACTTCGAGTCGGAGCGGTACCAGGACTTCTGCGCGACCAGCCTCGCCCACCTCGACGAGATCGTCCTGGACTGGGTGGCCGGCCCCGATTTCGACCGGCTGCTGGTGGAGACCGTGCGTGCTACCTACCCGGAGCACGAGCACGACCGGTTCGCCGCGCACCTGCGCGGCCTGCTCGGCCTGTGGGTCCGCGACGAGAGTGCCCGTCTGCGAATCCCCTGATCAGAGGCTAGTGCCGGCTCCCACCGCGTGGGAATGTGTAAAGAGGGTGCCTTTGGGCACATGGTCCCGCAGACGGCGCCCCGCGGAGGCCTCATGGGTCGTGAGATTCAGGCGATCAAGTTCAGTGGTGAGGACCGGCGCAAGTACCGGGAGAAGGTGCGGCGCTCGCTGGACGCGCTGGCCAGGATGCTGCGGGAGAACGCGTTCGAGGACGGTCCAGCGCGGGTAGGCCAGGAGATCGAGCTCAACCTGGTTGATTCGCACGGCATCCCGTCCATGCGCAACGCCGACGTTCTTGACGCGATCGCGAACCCGGCCTGGGGAGTGGAGGTCGGCCGGTTCAACCTTGAGATCAACGTGCCACCCCGGCAGTTGTCCGGTGACGCGCTGGCCGAGCTGGAGCAGGTGGTCAGGGACGACCTCAACGCGGGTGACGAGAAGGCCCGCAGCACCGGGACCCGGCTGGTCATGGTTGGAATCCTGCCCACGCTGCAGAAACAGGACGTGCACCTGGGGACGATGTCGGCCAGCGACCGGTTCCGCGTGCTCAACGAGCAGATCTTCGCCGCGCGTGGCGAGGACATGCGCATCGCGATCGACGGCGCCGAGACACTCCTCACCCACAGCGACAGCATCACCCCGGAAGCCGCCTGCACGAGCTTGCAGCTTCATCTGCAGGTCAGCCCGGAGACGTTCGCGAACTACTGGAACGCCGCCCAGGCGGCCGCCGCGGTCCAGGTGGCGCTGGGCGCCAACTCCGCGTTCCTGTTCGGCAAGCAGCTTTGGCACGAGACCCGGATCACACTGTTCGAGCAGGCCACCGACACCCGGCCGGACGAGCTGAAGGAGCAGGGGGTGCGGCCCCGGGTATGGTTCGGCGAGCGCTGGATCACCTCGGTGTTCGACCTGTTCGAGGAAAACCTGCGGTACTTCCCCGCGCTGCTGCCGATCTGCGAGGACGAGGACCCGCTGGCCGTGCTCGACGCCGGCGCCTGCCCGCGGCTGGCCGAGATGAGCCTGCACAACGGGACGGTCTACCGCTGGAACCGGCCCATCTACGCCATCAGCGGCGGAACGCCGCACCTCAGAGTGGAGAACCGGGTTCTGCCGGCCGGCCCCTCGGTCGCCGACGTGATGGCGAACACGGCGTTCTACTACGGGCTGGTGCGCAGCCTGGCCGAGGCGCAACGGCCGATCTGGACCCAGATGTCGTTCCCCGCCGCGGGGGAGAACCTGCACGAGGCGGCCCGCCGCGGTCTCGACGCACACTTGTACTGGCCGGGTCTCGGTGAGGTACCCGTCGCCGACCTTGTGCTGCGCCGCCTGCTGCCGCAGGCCCGGGAGGGCCTCAGCCGCTGGGGCGTGAACCCGGCCCATGCCGACCGGCTACTGGGCTTCATCGAGCAGCGCTGTCTCACTGGCCAGACCGGCGCCGCCTGGCAGATCGCCACAGTCCAGGCGATCACTGAACGCAACGGAGCCGACCGGCTCGAAGCGATCCGGCTGATGACCCAGCGCTATATCGAGTACATGCACACCAACGAGCCAGTTCACACCTGGCCGGTGAATGGCAGCTAATCGGCAGGCGTCAGCAGTTCAGTCCTGCTTTTCGTATTGTTTCATTTCTTCGATCAGGCTCTTGGGCCGCATGTCGGTCCAGTTCTCCTCGATGAAATCGAGGCAAGCCTTCCTGGTGTCCTCGGGATGCGCGACGCTCCAGCCGGCCGGCACATCGGCGAAGGCAGGCCAAAGCGAGTACTGCCCTTCATCGTTGATGAGTGCGAGATAAGTACCATCTTCATCTTCGAAAGGGTTACTCACAGCTATCCTCTCGCGAGCTCGGACATATCTGGCACAGCACGACATCTTAGCCGCATCACGGGGAAGGACGGGTGGGCAGGCGCCGGGTATAAGTGGGCCTGCCTGCTGAACTCGTGCTTTGCCGGACTCTCCTGACGGCGCAGCCGTACGGAGGCGGCAAGCTCGCGGAGCACGGCACTGGTCGTGTCGATGTTCATGCACGCGTCGGTGATGCTCTGGCCATAGACCAAACCGGCCGGGTCGCCGAGCTCCTGCCGCCCAGCGACCAGGAAACTTTCGAGCATCACACCGATGAGACCGGTCTCCCCGGCCGCGATCTGCTCCGAGATGGCCGCCGCGACATCAGGCTGCCTTCGGTGATCCTTGTTGCTGTTGCCGTGGCTCGCGTCGACCATGAGCCGCCGGGGCTGACCACATGCGGTCACCGCGTCCAGGGCGCGGGACACATCCTCGGCGTGGTAGTTCGGCCCTCCCCGCCCACCGCGGAGGATGATGTGGCTGTCCGCGTTGCCCGTCGTTGTGACCAGCGCGGCTGCCCCGACAGGTGTTACCCCGAAGAACGTGTGGGGGGTCGCGGCCGCCCGGCAGGCATCGATTGCGATCTGCACGTTACCGTCTGTCGCGTTCTTGAACCCCACGGGCATCGAAAGGCCGGACGCGAGCTGGCGGTGCACTTGGCTCTCGGTGGTCCGTGCACCGATGGCTCCCCAGGCAACGGTATCGGCGATGTACTGCGGCGTAATCGGGTCGAGCCACTCGCAGCCAACCGGCAGGCCAAGCTCCAGGATGTCAAGCAGTAGCCTGCGCGCGGTGCGCAGCCCGCGGTGAACGTCGCAGGTGCCGTTCAGGTTCGGGTCGTTGATGAGGCCTTTCCAGCCGGTCACCGTGCGCGGCTTCTCGAAATAGACCCGCATCACGATGAGCAGTTCATCATCGAGTGACCGGCGCACTTCCACCAGCCGGTGCGCGTACTCGAGGGCCGCGACCGGATCATGGACCGAGCACGGCCCGACCACCACGAGCAGCCGGCTGTCCGTCATATTCAGCACGGAATGCACGGCCGCGCGGGCCTGCCTGACGACGGCGGCCGGGCCATCGTCAAGTGGCAACTCGTCATGCAGTGCGGCGGGCGCGAGCAGGGGCTCGTACCGGGCAACGCGCGTGTCGCTGGTGTGAACCACCGGACCGGCTCCTTCCTTCTGGTCCACCCTCACCCGGTCAGGAGCAGGCCCGAGTCCAGCCCCGCCGGTCCTCGCAGCGCCTGCCGCCGCACCCAGCCCGCTGGGCACTGCGCCCGCGGGCGCAGTGCCCGCAGGCGGAGCACGCCGTCAGACGTCTACCCAGCCACGCTTCTTCGCGAACTCGAGAAGGCTCTTCCGGGTTTGCAGGATCTGGCTTCCGGTCAGGGTCGGCACCGCCTCGATCAGCAGTTCGGTGACCTCCTGACCGAACTCGGCCTCAGAGAGAACCTCACACATCGCGTCGTCATCGGCGGGCTGCTGTGCTGGCGCCACCGATGCCGGGCGCCGCTGCTGATCCGCCGGAGCAGACACGCCGGCCGTGTGAACGGCGAATGCTTTCCGTCCGCGATCCCCCGCCATGACCTCGAACTCGACACGTACACCCGGAACCAGCTCCCGCGGATCCCCATCGAACACCGACGAGTGCAGGAACACGTCTTCGCCACCGTCATCCGCCGCGATGAACCCATAACCGCGATCCGCGTCAAACTGCAGCACCCGGCCAGTAGCCATTGCCATCCACCATCCGTTTCCCGTGCTTACGGCGCGTTGCCCGCGCCACCAACCGCCATAGAATTATGAAACAGATCCACAAGGCACGTCACATCGCTCCTGTCGCCGGGTCCCAGGGTCACCGCCAGGCTCAGGAGTGCAGTACGTCGGCCGCGGTTCGCTGACGTTCGATCGCCTCGTACAGTGCCTTGATGTTGTTGCTGCCGAAGCTGCGGGCACCGCGGCGGTCTATCAGCTCATAGAAGAACGTCCGCCTCAGGTGTACGGACTCGGAGAAAATCTGCATCATCACCCCCCACCGGTCCCGGTCGGCGAGGATGCTGAGCTCCCGCAGCGATTCGACCGGCACGCCGATTTCCCCCAGCCGGCCCGGCAGCGCCTCATAGTAACCGGCCGGTGTGGAGAGGAAGCGCACCCCCCGAGCCGAGATTTCGCGGACCGCGGTGGTGATGCCGTCGGTCAGGAAGGCGACGTGCTGAACGCCAGCGCCGTCGTGCGATCGCACGAACTCGTCGATCTGGCCCGGTGCGCGCGTGGTATCCGGTTCGAGGATGGTCAGGGTCAGGGCACCGGACGCGTTCTGGACGACCTTCGAGTCCATCGCCTGGGCGCCCACGATGATCCGTTCCTCGAATGTCTCGGTGAACCCGAAAACGTGCTGATACCGCTCGACCATCTGGCCGAGTTCGCCGGGCGGCACGCACACGGCGAGGTGGTCCACGGTCCTGAGCAGACCGCCGGCGCCGGGGGCCGGTACGGCCTCCTTGATGGCACCCGGCGCGAATGCGGCGAAGGCACCCGCTGCCACATCGCGCGAGACGAACCTGTGCACCACGTCACCAAAGCCGGTCACCGACGCGGATGTGACCCGTGTGGTGTCATCTGCCATGGTTAACGGCGGCGCGACCGGCACGGCGCCACGCCCGACCGCGTCTTCGAAGGCGCGCCCGGCGTCATCGACAGCGACCGCGATGACCGCCACCCCGCCGCCGTGGCGGTGTACATACTCAGTGGCTGGATGCTCAGTGTCGAGCCCAGAGGTGAGCAGGATGCTCATCTCTTGCTGGCGGAGCAGCACGGATCTGCATCCAGTCAGGCCGGTCTGCGGGCCGCCGTATCCATGGATCCGGAATCCCCAGGCCTCACATAGCTGCCGGGCCCAGTCGTCAACGTCTTCTACATAGAACTCGAGGTGATCTATCGTGCCGGCGTTCATGTCGTGATCTCCGATTATCACGTGGCCTGCATCGGTGCGATTCAGGCACATCAATTATTGCCACAAATATGGCATGGAAGCACCTCTTTGCTACGCCGTACCGGTGGTCGTGAGCTCATCCGTACTGATTGGTAACAAGCGACTCGCCCGGTGATCCACGGTAACCATTAAAACTACTCTCAGTAGTTTGTTCCGGCCTACAGCAACAGAGCGTGACTTAGTACTGCCCGGTGAACGCAACCGGCATAACCACGCCGGCCACAGCGAGTCTTTCGCCGGCGTCCAACTGTGGGAAATGTTCATTTGGACACAGACGGCAACCTCATTTCGTGCGGTCTCGGTCACCTTTTGCCCGAGCCGTTCGGCGAACTTATTCCATCGCTGTGAACATTCTTTCGCCAGGTGCGCCACTTGCCTCTGCCTGGATCTTTCCTGTCACGGCTCACCGGCACCGGACGGCGGTTGTGCCGCGGGAAGCCGGTGCGGCTGCGGAGCTGCCGTCATGGGCAGCCGGATCAGTGAAAGCAAGGGAGAGGTCGCCAGCGTCGTGATGAGTGCCATGAGGACAAACACGCTGAACAGACGTTTGCCGATGATGCCGTCGGTCAGGCCGGCGTTGAGCGCGACAAGCTCGGTCAGCCCCCTGGTGTTCACCAGCACCGCAATGGCGGCAGACTCGCGCGGCGGCAAACCGGCCAGCCGGGAGCCCGCATATGCAGGACCCATCTTGCCCGCCGCCGCGATCACGCAGACGAGTGCCAACATAGCGAACGCCTCACCGCCGAGCGAACCAATGTTCAGCGACAGCCCGGTAATCACAAAGAACAACGGCAGCAACAGGTTTCCCACGTCTTCCATGGGACGCAGGACTTCCGCGTCGGGTGTGCCGTCCAGCGTTGGCATGGTCAGGCCGGCCAGGAAACCACCGAATACCGGATGCAATCCCAGCGTCGAGGTCACCCATGCGCTGCCGAGGGCAAGCGCGAGCGCGATGGGCAATTGACTGGAGAGCACCGAGCTTCGCCGGGCTATGCACCAGCGCAGGGCGGGCCGCACGATCATCAGCATCGCCGCGATAAAGGCGGCGAGGAGCCCCACGGTGAGGGCCAGTGGCCTGCTCTGCTTGGGTGTGGCGCCGGCCAGCGCCGCGGCGAGCACAACCCACGCGAGCACGTCCATGATCCCGGCCGCACTGGTGGCCGTGACACCGGCCCTGGTCCCCGCGATGCCGCGCTCCCGGACGATCGCGGCCAGCACCGGTAGTGCGGTGATCGACACGACCACCGCCATGAAGAGCACGAACGACCGGGTGAGGTGACCCGGCCCACCGAGCGAAGAAAATCCCGGTCTGAACAAGAAGACCGCTCCGATGCCCAGTGCCATGGGCACCAGCAGCGCGCCGGCGGCAACTATAGGCGCGGCCCTGCGGTGCCCGCGGAGCGCGTGGAAATCGAGTTCGTACCCCACCATGAACATGAAGATCACAATGGCGACGTTAGCGAGAACGTTCACCGGCAGCATGGCCGCCGTCGGGAACAAATGACTGGTCAGATGCCCGGGCAGCTGCCCGAGCAATGTCGGGCCGAGCAGAATACCGGCCAATATCTGACCGATAACGCGTGGCTGCCCGCAGCGCTGGGCTATCACGCCAAACACCGTGGACACAATCAGTATCAGGGCAACCTCGCCGATGACATCCGCAATAATTACATCCACGGCAAACTCGCTTCGGAAGAGGGATTTGAATAAGTCTCAGATTACACGCTATCGCTAAACTCTTGAAACAGCGGGCGATTACCAGTGAACCGGCTAGTTTAGCGGCGGATTTTCATGCTAGCCCGCGGCCAGGAAGGCTGCAGCAAGCGCCCGGCCGCAGCGTTCCGCTGACCACACCAGGCCAGGGTGTGCGGTACGCCGCGTGACCGCCGCGCTGTCCAGATTCCAGGAGGATAGTCCCCGCCCGGCCATGGCAAATCCGGGGCAAACAGCCGATAATTGACTCGGCTCCGGTTTGGTTCACGCAACGGAGCCATTGTGGGCTGCCCAAAGACCGGCTGTGAGTGGCCCCGGTTCATCGCCGGCCCAGGCCGGCCACCCGTGGATGCCGCGTGCTGACGACGGGCCACGCTGAGCCGCTCCGCAGGAGGTGGTGAGAATGGTGTTGCCGCAGACCGGGACAGGCACCAGGCGCACGCTCGCGCTGGTGGATCTGCACAGCAGCCTGGCCGACCCACTGCTTGACACGATGACCTTCCTCAACGAGGTCACCACCCGCTACCCACAGGCGCTGTCGTTCGCGCCTGGGCGGCCCTACGACAGCCTGTTCGACCCGGGCAGGATCGGCGAGTACCTCGACACCTACACCGGCTACCTCAGGCGGCAGGGATACAGCGAGCACGAGGTCCGGGCCGCACTGTTCCAGTACGGCCGGACGAAGGGGCAGATCCACACGCTGATCGCCGAGACCGTGGCCAATGACGAGGGCATCGATGTCCCGGCCGACGCGGTGGTGGTCACCGTGGGTGCACAGGAGGGCATGTTCCTGCTGCTTCGTGCGCTGTTCACCGGCCCGGGTGATGTCCTGCTGGCCAGTTCACCCTGCTACATCGGGATAACCGGTGCCGCCCGGCTGCTCGACATCGAGGTGGTCCCGGTGCCGGAAACACCGGCCGGTCCTGACCCACGGACCGTGGCCGAAATCGCCCGCCGGGTGGTGGCGGAAGGCAAGCGGCCCCGCGCGCTCTACATCGTGCCCGACTTCGCCAACCCTTCTGGTGCGAGCATGACGGTCCCGGCCCGTCAGGCACTGATCGACGTGGCCGCGGCCGGCGGGTTTCCCGTCATCGAGGACAACCCGTACGGATTCTTCACCCGCGAGGTCGAGCAGCGGCCGACGCTGAAGTCGCTGGATCGCGACGGCGACGTGATCTACCTCGGCTCGTTCGCCAAGACCTGCTTCCCCGGGGCGCGACTCGGTTACGTCCTCGCCGACCAGGAGGTGCTCGGCGAGGACGGCCGGCGCAGCCTGCTCGCCGACGAGCTGGCGAAGATCAAGAGCATGATCACGGTGAACACGCCCTCGCTGAGCCAGGCGGTCATCGGCGGAATCCTGGTGAGCTGTGGTTGCCGGCTCCGCGAAGCCAACGCCGAGGCGATCAGCTTCTACCGGTCCAGCCTGCTCACCGTGCTGGCCGAACTCGAACGGCACTTCCCCGAGCGGCGGCGGGCCGATCTCGGGCTGAGCTGGAACTCCCCCGAGGGCGGCTTTTTCACCGTGCTCAGCGTGCCGTTCACCGCCGACGAGGCCGCCCTCGAACGGTCGGCACGCGAGCACGGCGTCCTGTGGACCCCGATGGATGCCTTCTACCTCGACGGCGGAGGCCGCCGTCAGCTCAGGATCTCATCCAGCTATCTGGCACCGGAGCAGGTCGCGGACGGGATTGACCGGTTGGCCGCCTTCATCGTGTCTGAGGCGAGCCGCGGCTGAGCCGCCGGGCAGCCCCGGTCAGCCCGGCCGGTCGAGTCAGCCGGCGCGGACGAGCTCGGACTTCTCGATCGGCACCAGGTGACCGGTCCCTTCCAGGGTCGCCAGGTCAATATCGGCCACGCACCGCACCGGGTCGTTGTTCAGGCTCAGCGTGCCTTCGATGTGAACGGTGCCGCGGCCGCCGGCGAAGTCGGCCGAACTGACATCGGTGGCGGCGCGGTCCAGGCGAACGCCCAGCTCCGTGCCGCCACGAGTACCGGTGAACTTGATGAGCACATATCCCATCTCTTCTACCCGCTGCCGCAGCTCTTCCAGGGGAGGGTTCGTCCCGCCCACCTTCACCGGATGGTCACCATTGGCCAGGCGCTGAGTCAGTTCATCCACGGGTAACCCCTCAACAACGATGTTCGCCATCTGGGCAGTCACGATTGCAGGCAGGTCAAATCATGTCCAGATAGGCCGTCCGCGCCGTGCGGCAGGCCCGGTGCCAGATCTCTGAAATGGTTATTGTTAACAGATTATTTCTGCCTCCGCATCTAGCCCGTTACTTTCCGCGAACTTATGTTGTGCGGGAAGCCCGGCCCGAGGAGGCATCATGCCCCGCTTCCGCATGCCATCGACCCCCCGGTGGCGCGCCACCACAGTGGCCGCCGTGCTCGCCGCGGCCTCGCTGGCCGCCGTCGCCGGCTCCGCTCCCCGCGCCGCTGCTGTCTCCACCGCCTGCCCCTGGGTCGGCTCCAGCGCGCCGATCAGCCAGCGGGTCAGCGAACTGCTTGCCCGGATGAGCCTCACCCAGAAGGTCGGCCTGCTCACCGGGTCCGGCGGCTCCAGCTATGTGGGGTTCATTCCGGCCATCGGGTCGCTGTGCATCCCGGCGATGAACCTGGAGGACGGCCCGGCAGGGGTGGGCGACGGCATGAACAACGTCACCCAGCTGCCCGCGCCGGTGGACGTCGCTTCGACCTGGGACACCTCGGCCGAGCAGCTGTACGGCCAGGTGATCGGCACCGAGCAGGCGGCCAAGGGCAGCACGGTCGACCTCGGCCCGACCATCAACATCGTGCGCGACCCGCGCTGGGGCCGGGCCTTCGAGTCGATCGGCGAGGATCCGTACCTGGCCGCGACGCTGGGCGCCGCCGAGATTCAGGGCGTCCAGTCCACCGGGACCATGGCGCAGGTCAAGCACTTCGCGGTCTACAACCAGGAGACCAGCCGCAACACCCCGGCCGACAACGCGATCATCAGCACCCGCACCGAGCAGGAGATCTATCTGCCTGCCTTCGCCGGCTCGGTGCAGCAGGGGGCGGCATCCTCGGTGATGTGCGCCTACAGCACGATCAACGGCACCTACGCCTGCCAGAACCCCTACCTGCTGACCACCGTGCTGCGGCAGCAGGACGGCTACGGCGGGTTCGTCACCTCCGACTGGGGCGCCACCCACTCGACCGCGCCCTCGGCCAACGCCGGCCTGAACATGGACATGCCGGGCAACGACGGCTTCTATGGCAGCTCGCTGGCCAGCGCGGTGTCCTCCGGCCAGGTGAGCAATGCGACGCTGAACTCCCTGGTGTCCAGCGTGCTCACCGAGATGTTCGGCTTCGGCCTGTTCGACGAGCCGCCGGCCGGGTCACCGGCGCAGACCGCGACCAGCGCCGCGGACCAGTCGGGCGCGCTGCAGATCGCCGAGGAAGGAACGGTGCTGCTGAAGAACAGCGGCAGCGTGCTGCCGCTGACCTCGTCCGACAGTTCGATCGCCGTGATCGGCTCGGACGCGTCGAGTGGCGCGCTGACCGCCGGCGGTGGCAGCGCGGGAGTCAACTCCAGCGGGACGGTCACGCCGCTGCAGGGCATCACCGCCGCGGCCCCCAGCGGGGTCAGCGTGAACTACAACGACGGGTCCTCCGACAGCTCCGCCGCCGCGCTCGCCGCCTCGTCCAGCGTCGCGGTCGTGTTCGTGAGCAACTTCGAGAGCGAGGGCTCCGACCTCAGCGATATCAACCTGTCCAGCGCGGACGACTCGCTGATCTCCGCCGTCGCCGCGGCCAACCCGCACACGATCGTCGTGGTCAACAGCGGCTCGGCGGTGACCATGCCGTGGCTGTCGCAGGTCGCCGGGGTGATGGAGGCCTGGTACCCGGGTCAGGAGGACGGCACGGCGATCGCGTCGCTGCTGTTCGGCAACACCGACCCGTCCGGCCACCTGACCGTGACGTTCCCGGTCTCGCTGTCCCAGGTACCGGCCAGCACCCCACAGCAGTGGCCCGGCCAGAACGGGACCGTGCAGTACTCCGAGGGCATCCACGTCGGATACCGGTGGTATGACTCGCAGGGCCTGACCCCGCTGTTCCCGTTCGGCTACGGTCTGTCCTACACCAGCTTCGCGTTCAGCAACCTCCAGGTCGGCTCGCTGGTCAAGGGCGGTGCGGCGACCGTGTCGGCGACCGTGAAGAACACCGGCTCCCGGGCCGGCGCTGACGTCGCCCAGCTCTACGTCACCGACCCGGCCGCCTCCGGCGAACCGCCCCGCCAGCTCGAGGGGTTCGCCCGGGTGAACCTGCAGCCGGGCGCCAGCAAGACCATCCAGTTCCAGCTCACCCAGCGCAACCTGCAGTACTGGAACTCCGGCAGCAACAACTGGGCCACCTCCACCGGCAGCTACGGCATCGAGGTCGGCGACTCCGACGCCAACCTGCCGCTGTCCGGCACGCTGCCGGTCAGCTCGGGCCAGCTCGGCCAGCCGGTCACGGTCACCAGCCCCGGCCCGCAGGAGGAACTGGCCGGCACCCCGGTGTCCGTGCCGGTGCAGGCCAGCGACAGCACCAGCGGCCAGACGCTGAGCTTCACCGCGA
Organism: Streptosporangiaceae bacterium; assembly: GCA_035308365.1. GTDB lineage: Bacteria > Actinomycetota > Actinomycetes > Streptosporangiales > Streptosporangiaceae > PALSA-505. Next base: position 14,549 of record DATGGU010000076.1, on the reverse strand, counting down.
CCGGCCTGCCGGCCGGCACCTCGATCTCCAGCTCCGGGACGATCAGCGGCACCCCCACCAGGGCCGGGACCTCCACGGTGACGGTCACCGCGACCGACGGCACCGGCGCGTTCGCCAGCACCTCCTTCACCTGGACGGTCGCGCCGGCCGGTGACGGCATCGCGACCACGCCGCTGGTCGGCTACCAGGGCCTGTGCCTGGACGTGGCCGGTGACAACAACACCAACGGCACCAAGGTGCAGATCTACACGTGCAACGGCACCAACGGCCAGCAGTGGACCGAGGAGCCGAACGGGACCGTCCACGCCGACGGCAAGTGCCTGGACGTGGCCGGTGGCGGCACCGCCAACGGCACGCTGGTGGACCTCTACCAGTGCAACGGCACCGGCGCCCAGGTCTGGCAGCCCCAGCCGGATGGCGCGCTGGTCAACCCGCAGTCCGGCTCCTGCCTGGACGACACCGGTTTCTCCACCACCCCGGGCACCCAGGTCCAGATCTGGAGCTGCACCGGCAACACCAACCAGTCCTGGGTACCGCCGCCGGACGCGACCGGTGCGGTCACCGGATATGCCGGGCTGTGCCTGGACGTGCGCGGCGCCAACCCGGCTAACGGCACCCCGGTGCAGGTCTACACCTGCAACAACACCAAGGCCCAGGCCTGGACGACCGAGCCCGGCGGCACGCTGCAGGCGCTCGGCAAGTGCCTGGAGGTGGTGGGTGGCGGCACCGCCAACGGCACGCTGGTGGACCTCGACCAGTGCAACGGCTCCGGCGCGCAGAACTGGCAGCCGCAGCCCGACGGGGCACTGGTCAACCCGCAGTCCGGCTCGTGCCTGGACGACACCGGTTTCTCCACCACCCCGGGCACCCAGGTCCAGATCTGGAGCTGCACCGGCAACTCCAACCAGGTCTGGAACCTGCCCTGATAACCGGCACCAGTCGGACATTCATGCAGCAGACGGCACCTGGGCACGGTAGCTTAGGCGAGCCTGCGTGCGTCATCGGCGGGCAACGTCCCAGCGACAAGGAGAAGAACATACCCATGGCAGCCTCGCTTCAGGAGATCCTGCTCGCCCCAGGCGTCAAGCCACAGGTGGTCACCGACTGCTGCACGCTCATCGACGAGCAAGTCTCCGAAAAGTCAGGTATCTCCGGTACCGCGGTCAAGCTCGCGTACAAGACGGTGTCCGCCTTCGCGTCGGGTTACATCCGGCACAGCGTGGAGACCCTGCTTCCCCAGCTCGTGCCCCAGCTCGAGCCGTACTGGGCCGACTTCACCACCTCGGGCGGCGGTGACTTCGGCGACTACCTGTCCAAGCGGGGCGACGAGGTGGCTGAGGCCCTGCTCGCAGTGACCGATGCCAAGGCCGAGGCGTCCAGCAAGGCCACGGTCGTCAAGGCCTACCGCACCGTCCGCGGCGGTGCCGCCAAGAACATCAAGGCTGCTCTCCCCGCGGTGGGCGACCTCATACTCAAGTACGCCCACTGACCCACTGGCCGTCTCACCGGCGGCGACCCCCAGGTCGGACCCAGAAAGCCCGCAACGTCATCCCGGAGACGTTCGCGGGCTTGCCGGCTTTCCTGGGGGGCGGTCACATCGACCGCGGCGCGGTTGTCAGCAGGCGTTCAGCCAGGTGGTCGTGAAGTTCTCGTTGTTGCTGAGGCCCGATGCCGAGTCGCACAGCGTGCCGCTCACCTTGATCTCCATCTGCTCGATGGTGTAGGGCGAGCCGGTGTAGGAGCCGATCGGCTGGCCGTCCACGGTGAACCCGGTGAACGGGTCGGTGCCGAACTTCGTCAGGTGGGGGGCCGCCTTCTCCATGACTGCCTCGGCCGAAGCGTTCTTGGCATTGAGCGAGCGGGTGACGGAGTTCGTCCAGCCTTGAGTGAGGTCCTTCAGCACCAGCCTGTAGTTCGTGCCGCCGGTGTGAGTGACGGTGGCGGTGAACTGGTCGCCGGGCTTCACGGGCTTGCTGATGACACGGACGCCCCTCGGGAACATCTCGTACCAGGCGTAGTAGCTCCGTGTGGCCCCGCTGCAGTCACCGGAGCTTCCGGTCTGCTCCACCGTGTTGTTGCTGAAGCCGTCGAGGCCGACCCATGGAGACATGTCCGTCTGGCCGTCGCCGCTGGTGCAGGTGATGGCATTCTGGGTCCAGCTCGCCGTCGCGGTGCTGAAGGTGCCACCGATGACCGCGTATCCGGACCAGTTGGTCGAATAGCTGATGCGGTGGCCACCGGCCATGACCGTGTGGGTGCCCGGGGTGGCATGGAACGGCCCCCCCGGCTGGACCAATTGGGACACCGCGCTTCCCGGGACATGGTGTTCCGCGGTGGCCATCGCCGGCCCGGTAACCGCCAGCGAACCCGTCACCAATGCCAGTCCTGCCAGAGAGATAGTCCATCGCCTCACCATGCGGGCTCCTTTCCGGTCGGTTAGGCGGCTGTCCAGGCTATCGGCAGCCGTTTCACTCCCCGCTGGAAGTTGGACCGAAGGTAGGCCGGCGGGCCCGCCGGAACCAGGGCCGCGGTTCGGCCAAGTACCTCCGCGAACAGCGCGCGCATCTGCATACGCGCCAGCTGCGCGCCCAGGCAGAAGTGCGGGCCGTGACCGAACACCAGATGCGGGTTGGGCTGGCGGCGTGGGTCGAACCGGTCCGGCTCGGCGAACACCTGCTCGTCCCGGTTGGCCGATGAGAAGGAGACGACAACCTTGTCCCCGGCCCGGATCGGCTGCCCGTCGAGCTCGCAGTCGGCCGAGGCGGTCCGGCGGAACGTCATGACCGGCGTCCACCAGCGCAGCATTTCCTCGACCGCCACCGGCAGCAGCGCCGGATCGGCCCGCAGCGCGTCCTGCGCCGCCGGGTGCTCCAGCAACGCGACGCATCCTCCGGGCAGCCCGTTGCGCACGGTCTCGTTCCCCGCGACGGCGAACAGCCAGAACATGTTCTCGAACTCGGCCACCGACACCTGACCGCCGTCGGCGTCCACCTGGGCCAGCAGGACCGACATGATGTCGTCGCCGGGCCGCCGGCGTTTCTCCGCGGCCAGCAGGTGTGCATAGGCGTAGAGATCGGGCATGCCCTCCCGGGTCCGTGGGTCGGGCATCCGGCCGCCGGAATCGGGCTCCGGCCGAAGCGCGAGCGCCTCCCGGGCCATCGGTGTGCCGCCGGCCGGGTCGAACTCGGCCGAGGTCGCATAGTCCGGATCCTGGTAGCCGATGACCCGGTTGGACCAGTCGAACAGCAGCCAGCGGTCCTGCTCCGGCATCCCGAGCACGTCGGCCAGGGTGAGCAGGGGCAACTCCGCCGCCACCTCCTTGGCGAAGTCGCACTCCCCGCGCGGCCCGGCGAATACCGCTGCGCAGATGGCCTTTGCATGCTCATTTATCCGGTCCTCCAGCCGGGCGACCGCGCGCGGCGTGAACGAACGGCTGAGCAGCCGGCGCAGCCGGGAATGCTCCGGCGGATCCATGTTGAGCACCATCCGCCGCACGTAGCCGAGCGCCTCCGGCGTCGGCGGGTCCCGGATCTGCGTCGCGCCCAGCGCCGAGGAAAACAGCCCCGGCCGGGTCAGCACCGACTCGACCGTGGAATGCCGGAGCACCAGCCAGAACCCCGGGCCAGCGGGCCACCCGGCGACCGGCCGCTCCTCGACCCACACCACCGGCGTCCGGCGGCGCAGCCGGGCGAGCGCGTCGAACGGCACACCCCGGGTATAGGTCTCCGGGTCGAACACGGCCTCGGTGTCAGACACGGCCTCAGTATCGGACAATGCCGGCGGCCGGTCACCGGCCAGGCCTCGCCGGGCGCGACCGGCGAGGCCTGGAGTCTGTCGCGGTGACTAACCGGTGACGTACGCGCCGGTGATGGTTTCCCTGATGCTGCCTCCGGCCGCGTCCGACGCGGTGGTCCGCAGGGCCACCGTTGCTTTCGCCGGTGCGGTGAAGCTTGCGCGGAACCTCCCGTTGCCGAGCGGTGTGATCCGGGCCGTGTGCCAGGTTTTGCCGCCGTCGAACGAGACCTGCACCTTCGCCCCTGTCACCCGGGCCGCCTTGGCAAGCTGCAGGTGTCCCACGGTGATCGTCAGTTCCTGCGGGCCAGCCGGTGCGGACTCCTTCAGGCCAAGGCGGGCGACGTCGTATTCGAGCGTCATCATGGGCTGCACGGTGCAGAAGAGGTCTTTGGGAACCCGGTCCAGGCAGTCCCAGCCGGACGGCAGCTTGGCACCGGCGTGGCGGACCGGCCGCCAGGTCCACACGGTCTGGCTCGCGGTCGCCAGCGGGAAGTCCTTGCCACTGCGCGCCGCGGTAAGACGGAACGTGATCGGCGCGGATGACGTGTTGTGCAGCGGCACCTGGAGGTACAGGGCATTGGCGCCGCCCGCGACCGTGACCGGGTTTCCACTGGCGATCTTCCTGCCGCCCTGGTCCACCTGGTAGCTGCCGGTGACCGTGGAGCCGTGCCATGAACCGAACCCGGTGCCGTTGTCCCCAAGCTGGTTGTCGGTGAACGGGCTGGTGTCGAGCCGCAGCGTGTTCCCGCCGATGCTGGCCGAGGGCGTGACGGCGTAGTAGAAGGGCTCCGGTGAGAGCAGGGTGTTGGCGTCGGGGTGCAGCGGGTAGCGGTTCCACATGCCGGTGTACCGCCGCCCGAGAGTCATCAGCAGGCTGTTCTGATACTCCCCGTTTTCCTGAGCGCCCGACGGGGCGACGGCATAGTACTGGGTTTGCCAAGTGAGGCCCGGCACGTTGGTCCCCGCGTAGAGCACGGCGGTACCCGGCAGGCTGACCGGCGCGGGGTCCGATGCGAGACCCACGACCAGCCTCGTCTGCAGGGTGTTGACCCACCACTGCCCGGCCGAGGGTGCGCTCTGGAAGAACGACTCGTGCACCGTGGCCAGGCTGTCGGCCCGCACGACGTAGCGTTCCCGCACCGGGATGATCCCCCGCGGGCTCCCGTAGGTGAGCGCGTACTGATATGGAACGCCGCTTCCCGGTGGCGAGACGAGCTGCTGCGACGGGAACACCCGTATGTTGCCGACACCCGGCCGGTGCGGGACCGGGGTGACGTACTGCGACGCGCTGCCGAAGACGGTGGCCCCCTGGACGGTCGGCACTCCCTTGCCGGGGAACCGGACCACGGTCACGGTGGTCAGCACCGGGCGGGCCGGACGGGGCGTCACTATCGTGACCTTGCTGGTGGCAGCGCGGGCGGCCATGTGCACCTTCGTGTTGCTGGACACGGTGAACTGCGGCAGCACGACCTGCCGCACGCTGACACCGGTGGGGGCGAAGAATATGGCGTCAGCCCAGTAGTGCCCATCGGGCACGTTCGTGAACGTGGCCACACCGTTGCGGAAGAAGCCCTGCGAGCTGAACGAATCGAACCGGCCGGAAACATCGACGTTGTACAAGGCGACCGGATCCCCATTGGCCGGCTGCCCGGCCTCGTTCGTGCCGGTAATGGTGACCGTGTTCGTGCCCGGGTGTTCGACGGTGCCCGCCGCGGGCCGGGGCGCCTGCCCTGGCAGCGCGATCTGCACGCCCCCAGCGAACATGCCGTCGTTGCCGAAACCGCCACTGCCACGATCGGCCAGGTACTGCCGGGCGAGCGCGGCGCCAAAGGCGCGGGCCGAGGCCGGGGTGAGGTATCCCTGTGCCGCCCGGTGGCCGGCCCAGGTGATGGTCACGCCGGGCAGTCTGGGAAGCCGCCCGTGGTAGCCGATGGTGACCGGCAGCCTGCCCCCGCGTTCCGCGCCGACCAGCCTGCCCATGCTGAACAGGCCGGGGTCGAGGCCGTGCCCCAGATAGGGCACCGCGTCGGCCGGGATCTCCTGCGGCTGGCCGCCCGGCGCCACGGACAGCATCGCCGCGGCTGGGCCGCTCTGCGCGGCCGGCACGATCCCGTCGGCCCGCACGCCAGCACCGGTGGACACGAACACCCGGTCACCGGTGATCAGCGTCACCGCCCGCAGCGGCCCGGACTCTGCCGCCATAGGGTGTGGTTCCGGCGGATAAGGCACTGCGATGGGGGGCGGGTCACTGGCGGTCTCGCCGTGGGCTTGCGGCACTGCGGCGATGGCACCAGTCAGCGTCACCGCAATCGCCAAGATCGTGGCCACACTGACCCCACGAGGGCAGGGAAAGCTCATGCGTACCTCCTGTTTGCGCAGCCGTAGGGTGGCATTCCGGCACATGAAGCAGGGCAGCGGAAACCGGCGGCAGCCTTACCGGCCGGTGCTAGACAGCTCCGTGGCGAGTTTGCTGATCATGGCGATCTGCCGGGCATAGTGCGTGAAGAACCGGGTCCGCTGAGCGAGCTGCAGCCGCTGCATGAGGTTGACCGTCGGACCGGCGCACGCCACGAAGACGGGGGTCCAGCGGTGCTGCTGGCTGATGAGCTGCGGCCCGCTCGTGGTGGTCTGGCCCAGGTGATCCATCCAGGCGAAGAATCCGGAGAACAGCGGGTTGGACGCCGTTGGCCGCTGCTGCCGCGCGTAGTAGGCCGGGACGCCGTGCCCCTGCAGGCAGGCGGCGAAGCCTGGCTGCATCGCGGTTACCCTGGCTGAGGTCTGGACCGCCGTGACCATGCTCAGCCACTGGCTCTGCAGCGGCGTGGCAACCTTGCCGATCGCGGCGAACGGTGCGTTCGCCGGGGCCTCGCAGTGTTTCGCCGCCGCCCGGCCGGCCGCGGAGCGCGGTTGGCCGGCCAAGCCCGTAACAGAAGATCCCGTCATGGTTCTCGTCCGGGCCCGCTGCGCAAGGTCGGGGAACTGGCTGTTGTCGGGGAATGCCTGAAGATAGGTCCGTTCCGGCTCTGCGAACGGAGCCTGCGGGTACCCGGCCCGCGCCATGCACGAGCCGTAGAACTGCGCCCGGATCTTTGCCTGCGTCCAGCCGTAAGCCAGGCCGGCCGTGTACTGGGCGCCGGTAGCCGGGAAGAAGTAGTCGAGCGCCTCCGGCCCCAGCGCGCTGCCAGAATGGCTGGTGTCGCGGCCACCGGTGGCCGGGTGCACGTGCCCCATAGGTGCGCGGCTTCCGCCGTTCACCTGCCCAGCAATGATCATGGTCGTGGTGATGGCCACCACGCTGGCCGCGGCAGCCAGCGGAGCCAGCCAGAAGCGCGTCCCCGGATGACCATGGCCGTTGCTTCGGGACCGCCGGTCCCGCGCGGCAGGCAGCCGCAGCGGCGGGATGTCCGCGGGGGTAATCTCGGCCGCTACCGCTTCAGCGTCGGCGTAGATTCGCGATTCGAGCGAGATCATTGGTCTTCCCCCAGGATCCGCGCGAGCGCCGCCAGCGCCCGGTGTGCGCACGACCTGACCGTGCTCGGGCTGATGCCCATCACCCGGGCGATCTCGGCTTCGGGTTCGCGCAGGTAAAAGCGCAAGATAAGAACCTCACGCTGCCGGTCGGGCAGCCGCCGGATGGCCGGCAGCACGGAGCGCTGTTCTTCCCCGGCCAGCACGATGGCTTCGGCCGAGGCCGCAGCGGGTTCATGCACCGTCCGGCGCGCCCGGAACGTGCGCCGCTTGCCGGTGGACCGGCACCCGTTGAGCACCGAGGTGCGCAGATATGGCAGCGCCTTGGCCGGATCGGCGAGCCTGCCCCAGTTCCGGTACAGCCCGCAGAACGCGTCCTGCACGACGTCTTCCGCGCTGGCCTTGTCGCCGAGCATCACGTACGCCAGCCGGGTCAGGGCGAGCGCATGTTCCTGGTACAGCGTGGTGATGACAGCGTCGGCCCATGTGTCACCGGCAGCAGACGTCCGGGGCGACGATCCCGCGCTCGGGAGGTCAATATCCGATGACTTGAGGCCCTTCACACCCTAAAGACTCACGCCACAGGCGAATGTTGCTCGGGGATCCGGCGAAAATCAGCAGCGATGGCTGAGGGCGTACCAGGCAGGCCGGGACTGGCCCAGCCTGCCCTTCCCCAGGGGACGTCAGCGGGTGGGTGTCAGCCGACCGGCTGGGGCATCGTCGCGAGGATGCCGTCCCACAGCCGGATTCGTGCCGCCAGCGCGACATTGATCGTTTCCTCGCACTCGGCCCAGCGCGTGGGATCGTCACGGCACAGCTCGGCAAGCATCTGCATGGCCATCGGCGTGTGCTCTTCGCTGTCCACCTGGATGTGACGCCTAAGGTAATCGACGAACAGCGAAAGCCCGCCGTGCTCACCGTTCAGGGCCGCGACCTGGTCGAACATGTCCGGGATAAGATCCTCGCGGCCGAACGCGAACGCCGCGGCCTGGCAGTGCAGCGACCCGTGCTCGATGATCTCCCAGGTCGTGGCGACGAACTCGGCCGCGAGCCCGGGCACCGCCGCTTCCTTCAGCGCGGGCAACACGGCCCGGCCCTCCCGCAGCAGGCCGATGAAGCTGTCGATCGGACCGGTACCGGCGCCGGCCTGCCGCATACCGTCCAGGTACAGCTCGAAGTGGCTGATGAACCCATCGCCCAGTTCATCGCTCTCCTCGACCAGCACGATGTCGTTGATCAGCCGCCGGCTGGTCGTGTTTCCTGACGGCACCCAGGGCACCTGAACGCAGGTCAACCCGCGCTGCAAGGTCTTCAGCAGCGACATGAAATCCCAGACCGCGAACGCATGGTGCTCCATGAACGTCACCACGGCCGCCATGCTGGTCAGCCGGTGATACAGCGGATGCCCCACCACCTCGCGCCGGACCGGCCCGACGGCGGCCTTGAGCCGGTCGATAGAAGCGTCGCTGCCCTTCCAGTCGTAACGAGGCATGGATTGCCCTCCCGGTCCCTTTTGCGCATCCTTACGGTGCGGCGGGCTGCCCAGCGTAGGGAAACCATACGCTACCGTATGGTTTCTTGTACGGTAGCGTATGGCTGTGGCTGGCACGAGCGCAACCACCCGCCGGCGGCTAACCCGGCAAGACTGGGTCACCGCCGCCCTGGCCGCGATCGCCGAAGGCGGCCTGGCCGCCGTGGCCGTCGAACCGCTGGCACATCGCCTGGGCACCAGCAAGGGCAGCTTCTACTGGCACTTTGAAAACCGTGACGCCCTGCTCACCGCCGCTCTGGCCCACTGGGAAGAGCAGTACACGGCCGCGGTCACCGCCGAGAACACGCGGGCCGGCGCCGGCCCGGTCCAGCGCCTGCGGCTGCTCATCAGGCGGGTCACCGCCCTCGCCGAGACCGACTCGGTCTACGTGGCTCTCATCGCCACCGCCGCCCACCCCGCCGTCGCCCCGGTGCTCACCCGCATCACGCAGCAGCGGATCGACTACACCGCCGCCCTGTTCCGCGACATCGGCTTCCCAGCCCGCGAGGCCCGTTACCGTTCACTGCTGGCCTACAGCGCCCACCTCGGCCACACCGAACTGGCCCGCTCCGCGCCTGGCGCCCTCCCGCGCGGCCGGGCCGACCGGGAAGCCTATCTTCAGCACGTCATCACCACTCTCACCACCCCGCGCGAAGCCAGCCATCCCGCTTGAACGCCTGCTCTCTGACTCCCGCGCGAAGCCAGCCATCCCGCTTGAGCGCCTGCTCTCTGACTCCTCCCGCGCGAAGCTGACCATTCCGCTTGAGCGCGTGGCCTGTGAAACTTTCACGCGCGGGCGCACGTGTACCGGTGCCGAGCCTGGCGGGCTTTAGCTGGTAGCGCGATGGGTGAGCATGGAATGGGCTGCCGGCGGGAGTGGCAGCCCTTGCCTCATCGGCTGTTAGCGCTCACAATTATGGCACTCCACGATGTGCTCAATCCCCGCATCGAACAGGCAAAAGATTGTGAGCGCTAACATTCTGCTCTGCTTTTGACTGCCTGTGCACGTCAAGAGGTGGTGAAGCCATGTACCGGAAGTTCCTGGCGGGCGCGGCACTCGCGCTCATCGCCGGCACGCTAACGAATGCCGGCGCCCTTCCCGCATCGGCAGCGACGTCGCTGCCGTGCGACATCTACGCAGCGAACGGCACGCCCTGCGTGGCCGCGCACAGCACCACGCGGGCGCTGTACGCGAGCTACAACGGGCCTTTGTACCAGGTCAAGCGCGCCTCGGACGGCGCCACGACCAACATCGGCACGCTCAGCGCGGGCGGGTACGCCAACGCGGCGGCGCAGGATTCGTTCTGCGCCGGGACCACCTGCACGATCACCGAGATCTACGACCAGTCCGGGCACGGCAACAATCTGACGCCCGGGCCGGCCGGCGGCAACGGCGGGGCGGATTCTCCGGCGAATGCGTCCGCGCTGCCGGTGATGGCCGGGGGGAACAAGGTGTACGGGGTAGACATCAACGCCGGCGATGGTTACCGCAACGACCATACCAACGGGGTGGCGACCGGCTCCCAGCCCCAGGGGGCGTACATGGTGACCAGCGCCACCCACGTCAACAGCGGCTGCTGCTTCGACTACGGCAACGCCGAGACCAACAACCAGGACAACGGAAACGGGCACATGGATGCGGTCTACTTCGGCACCCTGTGCTGGTTCGGGCCGTGCACGGGATCCGGCCCGTGGGTCATGGCGGACATGGAGAACGGCCTGTTCTCCGGCGGCAACGGCAACAACCCGAACAACCTGGGCAACAACAGCACGTTCGTCACCGCCCTGGTGAAAAACAACGGCACCACCACCTATGCGATCAAGGGCGGCAACGCGGACTCCGGCGGGCTGAGTACCTGGTACAACGGCTCGCTGCCCACCCAGGGCGGGTATATGCCCATGCACCAGGAAGGCGCGATCATTCTCGGGGTCGGCGGCGACAACAGCAACAGTTCCGTCGGCGACTTCTTCGAGGGTGTCATGACCCAGGGCTATCCGACCGACGCGGCCGACAACGCCGTCCAGGCCAATATCACCTCCGTCGGCTACTCGATGGCCAGCGGCGGGGCGACCGGGCCGATCGTGGCCGGAGACGACAGCGCCAAGTGCGTGGACAACAACAACGGCAGCGGCAGCCCCGGTAACAAGGTTCAAATGTGGGACTGCGACGGCTTCGCTCCCGCGCAGAACTGGACCGTCAACCCCAACGGCACGCTCACCATCGACGGTGGCTGCATGGACATCACCGGCGCCAACTATTCCAACGGCACACTCATCGAGTGGTGGACCTGCAATGGCGGTGCCAACCAGCAATGGCACGCGGTGAACGGGCAGCTGGTCAACCCGGCCTCCGGCAAATGCCTCGATGACCCCGGCTTCAATACCGCGAACGGAACACAGCTCATTCTGTGGACCTGCAACGGCGGCAGCAACCAGCAATGGCGCCTACCGTAGTAAACGCACTTCGGGTGGCCAGCCGTGCCAATGCGAACGCGGCTGGCCATCCCGCATTCCGCTCTGCGTCAGGACGGGGCACGGATCGTGCGCAGGAAGGCCGGAATCAGCCAGGGCCGACGGCCGCCGATGATGATTTTCCTGGTCAGGACCGCTCGCGACTTGCTGATCCGGCCGAACAGCATCATGTTGAGTGTCGCCGGGTCGAACCGCACCGTGGCGTCGGCGCCCGGCCCTATCGGCTCGGTGGTGACCCGGCCATTACAGACCACCACCGTAACCGGGGTGGTATACCCGGACCGGAACTCCACGGCGATGCGCCGCTTTAATGGGCGTTTGCTGCCTTCGAGTACCCGCCCCATGTCTCCGGCCGCCAGTCCCATGTAGAAAAGCTCGAAGAAGAGCGCGGCATCCGCTGGCGGCATTGCCCACGGTACCTTGACAGCTTGGGCAATATCATTTCCATGGATGAGCAGTTCGTTGACCATATGCGCCAGCATCCCGGCCAGTGGCAGCCTGGCACCTCCGAGCCAGCCATAGGTCTCGCCCGGATCCCGGTTCTGGCTGGCCGTCAGCATAAGAACGAGGTGTTCACGCAGCCGGCTCAGGTCCAGGCCCGCGTCGTATTCGGCGAGATAGCTCATCACCTGGTCGTTGAAACCGTGGACGTCATCCACTTTGGTAGCCGCAAGCGCCTCGTCCAGGCCTGGAAAGGGAACGGGTTGAGCTGCGGCCCGCATCAGCGTCGTGTCCATCCAGGCGATGGCGGCCACGTGCGCCACGACATCGGCTACCGACCACTTGACGGTCGCCCTGGTGCCAGGGTCAGGGATCGAGGACACTAGCTCACAGAATCGCCCGGCCGTCCTGCGCAAGGACTCGCGAACGGCATTCCACTGCTCGTCTGTAACAGAAGCGCCCATGCCACCTTCTCAGCCGCCCTCCAACTACCGCTGCCCTGACGATCGCACGCTCAGCGCGCGAAAGGCGCATCGGACTGTGCTCTATTCCCATGGGTCATGGACGCACCCGCTGATGGCGCCGGGCGTGATGACCGTGTTGCTGCTCAGCGTGGCCGGGATCTGTCCGTGCTGCCGTGCGTGGGGCGGCCCGGCCGATGCCGGCCGCACCGACCGTGATCCACGGCGGTCTTTCGTGAACAACCGGGAGAGCGTCCCGTTCCTCGCGGATGGTAACCGCCGGCTCACTTGCCGCCCATGTCAAGCTCGGCGCGCAGCCAGGTGATGTCCGCGCCCGGTCCGGCCTGGTACTCGAACTGGCGGAGTATGGATTCCAGCAGCATGACATAGGGCGCATCCGCCCTGGCGGCCTCCCGCGGGGTAAGGCCATGCAACGCCAGCAGGGGCGCGTCCAGCCATGCTCTGGTCACCGGCCCCGGATCATCGCCGGTGCCTGCCGGACGCTTGGCGCGGTGCACCTCGACATCGGCGGCGATCCTGGCCGCGAGCCTCATGACGGTGCCGCTCGTGGCCTGCGCGTGCCCCGCGTCCTGCGGCCTGAAGTAATCCCACCGCACCCCCCATGGCGGCGCCTGCCCATACGGGATCGGCTCGGGCGGGAGCATCTCGGCCAGCGGCATCCCGCCGGAGGTGGTCATGATCAGCTTCTCGACCGCCTGGCTGATGGTCTCCGCCACCGCGTCCCCCTCCACCGGGCTCAGCATGATCCCGGTGCCGGTCACCCGCCAGACGCCATCCACCGGGACCACACCGCCCAGCCACACCGTCCAGCGCGCCGCGTCATCCAGGGCATCCGGGGGAAACTGAAGGTACCTGCGGGTCCCCGACGCCAGGTCCAGCCCCCACACGCCGGGCTTCGACGATGGGTCCATCAGTTGCCACAGACCGTAGTGGGCATGGTCCGCCCAATCGGACGCCCGCCGCGCCAGCACCGGCGGGGTGTCCGGATCCGCCGCGAACGCGGTCAGCGCGGTCGCCGGCCGGTGCCCGCTCCGGTACAGCTCGAGCAACTGCTTGGCGGTCAGCCCCTCGATCCCCTCCTCGGCGCCCCTGACGGCAGTCTCGAAAGCCAGCGCGGCACACTCCTTGTTCGCCGCCTGGGACAGCCGCTTACCAGGCACCAGCGCGAGAGTGTCCGCCGCCCGGTTCTTGACCAGCTCCCCCCACCCGGTCCGGCCCATGAACGCCACCACCGCCCGCTTGACCTCAGCCAGCCCCGACCGGTCGGCGAACCGCTCCAGCGCGGCCCGCTCCCGCTCCCCGGGCTCGGCCAGGCCCGCCGCCTCCTGCAGCATCACGGCGTAGACGAACGCCGCGTCCTGGTCCTCCAGGTGGTCACGCAGGTACGGCTCGGCCAGCTCGATCGCCTCGCCCGGATGCCCGGTCCCGCTGATAAACCGCACCACATCCAGCCACCCCTTGGCATCACCCGCCGCCTTCGTGCGGGCGAGCATCTGCGCCGTATAACCATGCTCGGCCTGCTCATTGCCTTCGGCGTGAGCCACCACCGCGGCGAAGGACAGCACCCCCAGCGCAGGCGGCCCGGTGGCGCCGGCCAGCAGCAGCCGCGACGCCTCGGCCACCTCCCCCGCCGGAATTCCGGCCTCCAGCCGCATCCGCGCGATCGTGCCCGTGGCGGCGTGATCCGCGAACTCAGCCGCGACACGTTCGGCCACCTCGGCGGGTGACAGCTTCGGATCCAGCAGGTCAAAGACGCTTACCGGCCGGTCCGCGCGGCGATCCGCCGCTGACTGCGGCCGGGATGACGTGGCCCGCTTCGCCCCGGACGATGACGCGGCCCGCTTCGCCCCGGACGTTGCCCGGTTCTGTCTCTTGCGCCGGCTGCTGTTCCCCATGCTGTCCCTCCGTGACGCTGGGAAGCCTACTGGGCTGGCGCGTTTCGCGCGTTCCTTATCACGGCCGGAGCGAGGCCGGCTCGCCATCGGCTCCGGGAGCGAGGATGCTTCCGGGTGGATTCGGTTGAGAAAAGCACGATTTCAAACGCTTTATAACGACATTGTTTAGGAGTGGCGGCGAGCAATACAGGATATTGACAGCACGGCATGGCCGGGGACAATTAGGGCGAACCCGGCCTGCAAAGGATCTTTTCTAGCCAGGTACGGGTGGGATGGTTGGGTAACTGAGGCAGGAGTCCCATGCGATTTGCTGATTCCGGCGCTGGCCAGGGCCGTCCCACGCTCAGCCAATTCAGGAATGCTCCGCTGTTCTGGACTGGCACGCTGCTGGCCGCCGTCGGTACCGGGCTGCATTTCCCGCTGTACATCGATGCGCGAAGCATGCACTACCAGGTGTCGAAGATG
>DATGGU010000075.1:0-15437 GCA_035308365.1 Streptosporangiaceae bacterium | reverse complement strand
GGCCTGCCTGACCGAGCACGGCGGCGTGGAGTGGACCGAGGTGGTCCACCCGACCCGGACCAGGCCGCTCGACGCACTGCGCATCCGGCCGGGCGACCGCTCAAAGCTCGAACAGATCCAATGGGGCTGACAGACGATTCTGCCCCTCAAAGTGCCCCTCGCGGCACCTCACCGGCCCTAGCATGATCCGGTAAAGAGGCATCTGACCTGCGGAAAGTCGCGGAGCCCCCTTACGGAATCGAACCGTAGACCTTCTCCTTACCATGGAGACGCTCTGCCGACTGAGCTAAGGGGGCCTGATGTTCTGTTGTCTGGACCTGGCCTTACCCGGTACTGCGAGACCTGGTCTCCTAATCTGTCCGGCACCAGCGCATCTCCTGAAGCCACAGGATCAAGATGACGTCCGCACCACCGGCCTAGGAGAGATTACCGTACCGCCGACCCTGGTCGCGCCCCGACCGGCAGGGTCGCCACAACCAGGTGCCATCACCGCCGGCGTTCACCCCCAGCCAGGGACTCTACCGCCCGAAACGCGGCCAGAACCGCTGGCCAGGCGGACGACACCGGGTCGATCAGCTCGAAGTGGCCGCACCCCGGAAGTTCATCCAGGACGACCTCGTCGCCCGCAGCGACAGCCCGGGCGGCATAATCGCGGCTCATCGAGACGGGGACGCGGTCGTCGCGCGACCCGTGCACGATGTGCACGGAAATGTCCAGGGGAATCAGGCTGGCCGGGTCGGCCAGGGCGTAGCGGTCGGGATAACGGTTCGGGCCGTCGCCTATCAGGTCGTCGGCGGCGCCGTCGTCCAGCCATTGAGTGTGACAGGCGGCCAGATCGCTGACGGGCGCCAAGGCGACGACGCCTGACCAAGGGAGGGCAGGCATGTGCCAACGCGACGTAGCCGGGATGCGGCGTCTGGCGGCGGCCCAGAGGGCCAAATGGCCGCCTGCCGAATGACCAGCCAGCAGCCGGGTGCCCGGTTCCGAGCCTAGGGTGGCGGCGATCAGCCCGGGGAGGGTATCCACAGCCAGGGCTATGTCGTCAAAGGTTCCGGGCCAGCCGCCGCCGGGCTGGCCGGTACGGCGGAACTCGGGGGTGCACACGATGTAACCAACAGTAGCCAGGGCGGCGGTCAGGGAGCCGGTGTGAGTGCGGTCGTATTGTGCGCGCCAGAAGCCACCGTGCAGGAAGAGTATGAGCGGAGCTGGGGATGTGCCCGAATTTGACGGCAGGCGCAGATCGGCGATGTGCTCGTCCCCGGGGCCGTAACGGAGCGTGATGTCAGGCGGTGGGGCCGGCCTGGTTAGAACCGCTCTGGAGTTCGTGACTGTCTCCTGTGACTTGCCTGGGAAGCGCCTCAGGGTTAGCTGATTATGGCAGGTAGCGGGGTTGTGAGGAGATTCTGGGAGGTTGCGGGGGTTAGCTGGGCCGACCCCGGGGGTAGTGGTACACGCGAACAGCCCGTAATCTAACCAATGATGCTAAAGCGCGAGTTCACACCCCAGGACGGAAACAACGCCGTTGTCCCGCAGCGCGGACGGCGGGTTGGTTCTTCGGTATTTGGCGTGTTCGCCGGAGTGGCCGTGCTCTGCGTCGGCACCACAGCGGCGACCCTGGCGGGGGCACATGCGGCAGGGGGGCAGGCCGCAGCGAACCAGTGTCAGGTGCTCCCCTCGGCTCCCACGACTACACCGGCCGGACCCACTCCCACGGGCACCCCGGCAGCGCGGGCACATCCTTCGGGATCAAGTAGCTGGACCGCATCTAGCAATTCGCCAAGTACCGCCGCCACGTCAGAGATCTGCGTAAGCGTGGCTGCCGCGACGAGCAGTGTGCATTCCGGCCAGGATGCCTTGTACAAGGTGACCGTGTGGCCGAGCGGCGGGGCCGCCGACGACGTCACCGTTCAGATTTCGGCGATCGCTGGCCGGCCGTCACCATCGCTCCCGGCTCCGACCTTTACCTATTGTGGCGTCGGGGCAGGGACACAGACTTGCACGATCGGCCGTATGCGGGTCAACCAGGCTACTCAGCTCCAGGCGCAGATCGCCGTGCCGAGTTCCGCCCCATCGGGTGACACGGCCACGCTGGCGGCTACGGTGACCGCCGCCGCGCCCGGCTCGAGCACCACGGGCTCGATCACCGGCAGCGCCACGGCCAGTGTGATCTCGACGCCGCCGACATCGCCGACGCCCACCCCCACGCCCACCAAGACATCGTCCGGGGGGCACAAGCACTCGGGTGGTTCGTCAGGAAACAGCGGGTCGGGGTCGTCGAACTCTACCGGCAGCAATTCTCCGCTGGGGAGCGGAAACCTGACGCTGCCGGGTACGAGCGGCGGAAACGGCACTCTCGGACAGAACCCATCCGGCTTGTTCCCGACGATCGGACCTTCGTCGGGCAGCCCTGGCAGCGGATCCCTTCAGGGGCGCAACGCTGCCAAGGCGCACACGCCGTACCGGGCCAGGACGGTCGCCGACATCCTGCCGCTGAACAGCGGGCAGCTTAGCGACGAGGCCGCCGGGCTGATCGTGCTGGGAATCGGCATCATCCTCGTCTTCGCTCGCATCTCCCTCCGCAAACGGCCGGCTGAAGGCAAGGGCTAACCCGGCCAGGCAACCAGCGCCCGGCACCAGAAACCGCCTGGCGAGAGTTTACGGATGGGGCCAGTCAATTGGTCATCGGCCCGAACATGAACGGACCGTAACATCTTGACTGCCATGCGATCAGAAGCTGCCGCGTGACCAGGGAACTGTGCGTGTGACCACGAGGTGCCCGGCCAAGAGAACGGGTTGCCGGTTACGGCGGAGGGCTACTTGGCCAGGAGCTCGATGCTTGGCCTGATCGCGCGCAGCTCGTTCGCCAGCGCCCCCGCGGTCAGGTTGGGTGAGACCAGCTCGCCGAAGGTGTCGTTGTCGAACCAGGCGCACACCGCCGACCCTCCGGTGGAGGTCTGGGCGGGCGCGCAGGCCGCCGCGCCACCGAGACGGCCCGCGCTGGTCAGGGCGGCACCGTTGAAGTGGCTGGTGAAGGTCTTGACCGAGTCAGTGGCCGACGCACCGGTGAGCTTGCCGCCGATGAACAGCATGACCTGCGGCGCTGGGCCGCTGACGGCGGCAGCGCCCTCCTGGTAGACGGCCGACACCAGGTGGCTGACCTGACCTGAACTCTGGCTCATGATGTTCTTTTCGAGCTGATTCACGTCCATCTGACGGGCCAGCTGCGTGCTCTTGGCGAACACACCGAGCCGCGCCGGGATGACGAGGGTGTGCGCGGGGCCGGCCGGGCCACTGCCGAGCATCGTGACCACAGCCACGGCAGCCCCGGCGGCCGCGACGACGCCGCCACCGAGCCAGAGCCACTTCCCCCTGGCACCACGGCGCCGCCCGGAGCGGGCCTGGCTGCGGCTGCCGGGGCGCGGCTCATCCGCGTCCAGGGTTTGCTTTCCCCGCCGGCGCGAGCGCGCACCTGTCGCTGTTTGATCGGCGGCAAACTGCGGCGGAGGCCCGGCCTCGCGGGTTCGGGTCAGCACCTGGGTCTCATCGCGCCGGGCAAACGGGGCAGAGTCGTCTTCGCCCGGATCGGCGCCGGCCCGGCCGGGATCGCGCCGGACTGGGGTCACGAACGGGGCGCTGACCGGCCCGGCTTGGCGCGGGACGTTCAGCCGGAACGCGTCGTTGTCGTCGCCGGGCTCCATCGGCCGCTCTGGTGCGGCGCCGGGCGGCGACGGGCGGGTCTGGTGGGAGGCACGGCGGGCGCGAGAGGGTTCGGCCCGGCCAGGTTCGCCGGGACGGCTGGAACCATGCCGGGGACCTGCAGGCCGCCGCTCGTCGAGGCCGGGCCTGGCGCCCGTGGCCGCACCATAGCTGGGCGGCTTACGGACGTGCCCGCTGATGCCAGGTGTGCCACGGGAGGTGACGTGATCGGGCGAGCTATGTCTGGGCGGGTCCTCAAGCAATGCGTCAGCGACCGGCGCACCGTACAGGGAAGGGCCGGAGGCGGATGCGTCCTGCGCCGGGCCACCATGCCGGGGACCACCGCGACGAGGCAGGTCCGGCGCGGATGCACGGTTGCCGGATGCCGTGGGGGCCGGGTACCCGTAGCCCGGCGAGGCGATGCCGGGAGTCCTGGCGCCTGCCGGGCCAGTCCCGGTCGCGCCGCTGGCAGCCGGGCCGTATCCGGCAGCGCTGGAACTCGATGCGCCGCGAGTACGCCCGCCGGTCGCGTCGTCGACCGGAGCGCCACGAGCCGGCCCACCATGCCGGGGACCACTACGCGGCGCCGCACCGCGATCAGAAGCACCGTAGCCAGGCTCTCCACCAGGAGGTGTGCCATAGGCGGACGAGCTGGGGCCAGGCGAGCCGTGCCTGGAGCTCGATGCGCCGCGAGCGCGCCCACCAGGCATATCGTCAACGGAAGCCCCGCGAGCCGACCCACCGTGCCGTGGACCGCTGCGCACGGTTGAACCACGATCAGAAGCGCCGTTACCCGGCGTGGTTCCAGGGGACGCAGTGGTGCCAGAGCGGCCAGGAGCAAGCGGGCCGGAGTTCGGCGGCTCGGCCGTCGTCGCGCCGAACCCAGGACCGGGACCGTTACTCGTAGGGGTGCCCTGCCAGGAAATGCGGCCCGCAGGCGGCGCATCCCCAGCCCGGCCGATACGGGGCACACCACCGCCGAGGTTGCCGCCCGGGCCCGCATACCCTGAGCCGTTGTCCGCAGCCGGATTGCCGCCTTGGCGCTTCCCGCCCGTACCTACGTGCCCAGAGCCGTTACCCGCAGCCACACCGCCACCAGGGCGATCACCGGCTGACCCGGCGCGACTGGAGCCGTGGCGCCCTGAGCGCGCACCCCCCGGGTCGTTGCCTTCATACGCACCGCTATCTGGACGGCTACCGCCCGGGGCGCCGTAGCCAGAACCGTTGACGACAGCTGCACCATTGCCGGCCGATCCCGCGCGCCCAGGACCACTGCCACCAGCCACACCGCCACCACCGGGGCCACCGCCCGCCACTATGTAGCCAGGTCCGCCAACCGGGGACGCACCATTGCCAACCGATCCCCCCCGCCCAGGACCATTGCCACCAGCCACACCACCACCGGGACGGCCACCGCCCGCCGCTGTATAGCCAGGTCCGCCAACCCCGGACGCACCATTACCGGCCGATCCCCCCCGCTCAGGACCAGTGCCCGCAGCCACACCACCACCGAGGCCACTGCCCGGCGCTATGTAGCCAGGTCCGCCAACCGGGGACGCACTATTACCGGCCGATCCCGCGCGCCCAGGACCATTGCCACCTGGACCGGCATACCTTGACCCGTTGCCCGGACCGCCTGAACGGCTGCCGCCAGGCCCCGGGTAGCTGGACCCGTTGCCGCCGAGGTTGCCAACCGGGCTCGCATACCTAGCCCCGTTTACTGGACGCTGACCGCCTGGCTCCGCGTAGCCAGACCCGTTGCCCGCAGCCGTATTGCTGCCCCCGGCATACCCGGCCCGGCCGCCGGCGCGCGTCCCATTGCCAATCGGTCCCGCATATCCAGACCCGCTGGCAGGCACACCATCACCAGGAACCCCATACCGAGGCGCCGCAGGGCCACCGTAGCCAGGCTGCTCGCCGGAAGGCTCATCGAACTGGGCGCCGCGAAAGTCGGTGCCATATGGAGGGGTGCGGACAGCCGAACGGCGGTGTGAGCCGCCGGATGGTGCCTGCGACCGGCGCCGGTCTGCCTCATCCGGCGGCCATCCGCTGGTCATAGGGGCGCGTCACTCCCGGGTGGCAGGTTACGGACGGGTTGCGATCACTACATCATGCGGCAATCTTGACAGAGCTTGCCACCTGGTCGGCAATATGCGCGGCCATAGCGTGGAAGTCCCGGCCGGACAGGCACTGTATGGCGTTCACCAAATCGGCCGCAGCCGCCCCGGAGCAGCGATCGCGGCGAGGTCGCCGCGCATCGCCCGCAGCCTGTCTTCGCCCACGACGGCAGCCCAGGAACCAACGGCGTCGGCGGCGGCCTGGTCGGCCGCGCGAGTGCAGGCCCAGCCCTTTTCGGTCAGGATGACCAACTGTGCCCGGCCGTCGTCAGGATGCGGCCGGCGCTCAACGTATCCCTTTGCTACCAGCTCATCGGTGAGCTGAGCCGCCGCCTGCCGGGTGACGCCCATGTGCGCTGCCAGCTCACTGATCGTCGCGCCGGACGGGGCGAGCCGGACGAAGGCGAAGCCGTGCGCCGGACGCAGATCGGTGAACCCCCGGGCCACCACGCCGGAGTGGATCTTGTCGACCAGAGCATTGGCCGCCGCCAGGACCAGAACGCTCAAGCTCAGCGCATCCGCATCGTGCACGTACTCAGTCTCGCAAACTAGGCAAGCCTCTTGACAGCTTTAGGCAAGCAAGTTGACAATCTAAGCAAGCTACTTGCCTAGATGAAGAGAGGTCCTCGTGCCGGTAGTCCACGCCGCCGATGCCGTCATCCACGACACGCACGGTTCGCGCTTCACCTCGTACGCCGCGCCTTCGCTCGGCAGCCAGGAGCTGGCCGCCTGGCGGATCGACGTTCCGCCCGGCAGCCCGGGTGTACCGCACACGGTCACCCGGGAAGAGGTCCTCTACGTGCTGAGCGGCATCCTGCTGGTTAGTCTCGGGGACGCGCCAGTCACACGGAGCAAGCCTGGCGACGCCATCGTCGTACCGCCGGGCGCGCTCTTCAAGATCGAGAACCCTGGTGACGAGCCCGCTTCGGCCTGGGTCACCACGAGTGCCGGCCTGGAAGCCACCCTCCCCGACGGCTCCACCTTCTCCCCACCCTGGGTCCGCTGACCCAAGCGCCTGCACCGAAAACCGGCCGCTACCACCTGACGGAATGCCGTAGCCTCTGCATGTGGCGCGCGATGAACGCGGAGTGACACCGCAGAGCGAAGACTTCTCCGCCTGGTACAACGAGCTGGTCTTCAAGGCGGAGCTGGTGGACCGGGGGCCGGTCCGGGGCACCATGGTGATCCGCCCTTATGGGTACCGGATCTGGGAACTGCTGCAATCCGACATCGACCGGCGGATCAAGGAGACCGGTCACGTCAATGCCTACTTCCCGTTGCTGATCCCGGAGAGTTACCTGCAGCGGGAGGCCAAACACGTCGAGGGGTTCTCCCCGGAACTCGCCGTGGTCACCCACGCGGGCGGCAAGGAGCTGGAAGAGCCGCTGATCGTCCGGCCCACGTCGGAGACCGTGATCGGCGAGATGATGGCCAAGTGGATCAGCTCGCACCGGGATCTGCCGATGCTGCTGAACCAGTGGGCCAACGTGGTCCGCTGGGAGATGCGGCCCCGGATGTTCCTGCGCACCACCGAGTTCCTCTGGCAGGAGGGGCACACCGCGCACGTCGATGAGGCCGACGCGATGCGGGAGACGCTGCTCGCGCTCGATACCTACGCCAAGGTCGCCCGCGAGGCCGCGGCCATGCCGGTGGTGGACGGCGAGAAGACGGCCGGCGAGCGGTTCCCCGGCGCCGTCCGCACGTACACGGTGGAAGGCATGATGCGCGACGGCCGGGCCCTGCAGTCCGGCACGTCGCATTACCTGGGCACGAACTTCGCCAAGGCCTTCAACATCCAGTACACCGCCGAGAACAGCGAGCAGGAATACTGCCACACCACATCGTGGGGCATGAGCGCCCGGATGATCGGCGGCGTGATCATGACCCACGGCGACGACAAGGGGCTGGTGCTGCCCCCGCTGCTGGCTCCCTACCAGGTGGTGATCGTGCCGATCGGCCGTGGCGACCAGGCCGGCCAGGTGCTGCCGCCCGCCAGGGAACTGGCCCAGCGGCTGAACCGGGCGGGCATCCGCACGCACGTGGACACCCGCACGCAACTCTCCCCCGGGTTCAAGTTCAACGACTGGGAGATGCGCGGCGTACCGATCCGGCTCGAACTGGGTCCGCGCGACCTGGCCGACGGCTCCGCGCTGATGTCCACCCGGCTCGGCGAGGGCAAGTCCCCGGTCTCGCTGGACTCGGCACCGGCCCGGCTGGAGTTCGAGCTGACCGCCTTCCAGAGCCTGCTGCTACAGCGGGCAACGGACTTCAGGGACGCCCACACCGCCACGGTGGACGCGTGGGATGACTTCGCCGAGGCGGTCAAGACCGGCTGGGCGCTGGCGTTCCACTGCGGCCAGGCGGAGTGCGAGGACGACATCAAGGCTGCCACGTCGGCCACTCCGCGCTGCATCCCCACCGAGGGTGCGCCGGAGGAAGGCGTCTGCATCCGCTGCAACCTGCCATCCGCCTACGGCAAGCGCCTCATCTTCGGCCGGGCCTATTAACCGCTGGGCAGCCTGACCTCCGCCGAGCTTTCCGGGCAGCTCCAGGTCAGCCCGGCCGCCGTGGCCGGTGCGGTTCGCTACCTGAGCCAGTTCAGCCGGGAGCGCGAGCCGGGTTCACGGCGGGACCGCTACCCGGTGGCTCAGCGATTCCTGGTTCGAGGCCACCGCGCAGTGGAACGGGATCCTGGCGAGCTGGCCTCCGGGATTCAACCCCTGCCGAGTGATCAGCAGTTTCTCGTGAATTCACGGCGCTGACCTGCTGGTTTGGGCCTTGACGCCTGAGTATGGGCCGCACCCCGCTGGGTGCGGAGGAGTGTGGTCTCCCAGGGAGCTTTGGGCCGAAAGGCTCGCTGGGCACCTTGCCTGACCCCACCCATGCGCGTGGCCCGCCAGGCGGTCTGACCTGGTGACGGTTACCGGCGGCGGCTGGTGTCCTGCCGGGAGCCGGTGGCTTCCTGATCCGCCGGATGTTGACAGCCCGGCGGCGGTAATGCAATCTATAACCATCTAGTTTTAGAAGTAGGTGGTTATGGATGGCAGCGGACCGGCTCAGCCTCGTCTTCGGGGCGCTCGCCGACCCAACCCGGCGGGCGATCTTGACCCGGCTGGCCGACGGCGAGGCGACCGTCGCGGAGCTCGCCGCGCCGTTTGCCATGTCCCAGCCGGCGATCTCCAAGCACCTGAAGGTGCTGGAGCGGGCGGGCCTGGTCTCGCGGACGCGGCGGGCGACCGCCCGGCTCAGCCGCCTGGAAGCCGGGCCGCTGCGCGAGGTGACCACGTGGCTGGCCCGCTACCAGCGGTTCTGGGATGAAAGCCACGAGCGGCTCGATGACCTGCTGGCCGCGTTGCAGGCCACGCCCGGCGATGACCACGGCCAGGAAACCACGGCCAGACCAGACAGTACGACAGCAGAAGACGACACAGCGAAAGGGAACGGCGATGAGTAAGACCCGGATCACCGCAGAACCCGGCATACCGCAGATCATCATCACCCGCGAGTTCGACGCGCCGCGGGACCTGGTCTTCCGCGCCCATACCGACCCCGGGCTGCTGGTGCAGTGGCTGGGCCCGCGCGACCTGACGATGACCATCGACCGCTACGACGTCCGCGACGGCGGCAGGTGGCGTTACGTGCACACCGACGCCCAGGGCAACACCTACGGCTTCCACGGCGTGTTCCACGGCGACCCGTCGCCGCAGGCCATCGTGCAGACGTCGGAGTTCGAGGGCGCCCCGGGCCACGTCAAGCTCGACACCACCACGCTGGAACAGCGCGGGAGCAAGACTCTGGTCCGCACGGTCTCCGCCTTCGGCTCGGTGGCAGACCGCGACGCGATGATCGCCTCCGGCATGGAACGCGGCGCGCGCGACTCCTGCGAGCGCCTGCAAGAACTTCTCACCAGGTTGCAGGGCAACTGACACCGGCCCTGCCCCGCATACCCCCCCGGGGCCGCGCCCGCGCCCCGCGGCAGACAAGGAAGGACACCACCATGACCGCCACCACTACCCGCGCGCAGGCCGGTAAGGCCCGTCCGCGCGGTCACACGAACACCCTGCTGCGGGCCGCGCAGATCCTGCTGGCAGCGGTCTTCGCGGTCGCTGCCGTCCCCAAGCTGGCCGGCGCGCACTCCGCCACGGTTATGTTCAGCCAGATCGGAGCGGGCCAGTGGCTGCGCTACCTGGTCGGGACAGCCGAACTGGCCGGGGCCATCGGGCTGCTCACCCCGCGGCTGGCCGGGCTGGCCGCCGCCGGGCTCGCCGCCGACATGGCCGGCGCCACCATCATCAATATCGCGGTCCTGCACAGCGCCGCCGCCGTGATGACCATCCCGCTGTGCGCCGCGTTCGCGCTCATCGCCTGGCAGCGGCGGGAGCAGACCAGGAGCCTGGCCGCAGTCATCGGGCGACACCAGCGGCTTCTGCGGCAGGTCACCCGGCCTGCCAGGGGCCGGGAAACATCCCTGACCGGACAGGAGACAACGCAATGACTGCCAACCGCGAGCAAGACCAGGCCCCCGGCACTCACCCGGACAGCCCACGCGACATCCCGGCCGAACGGCCCCCCTCGCTCGGCCGCCTGGACGCGCTGATCGGCCAGTGGGAAATGGAGGCCACGTTCGAGGCCGGCTATTTCGGCCCGGGCAGCCCGGCCTTCACCGGCCGCGGTGGCCGGACGACCTTCGAATGGCTGGAGGGCCGGTTCTTCCTCACCCAGCGATTCATCAACGAACACCCCGCGGCCCCCAGCGGCATCGCGATCATCGGCGCCGGCACCGAGCCTGAGACCTTCACCCAGCACTACTACGACTCGCGCGGCGTCGCCCGCATCTACCAGATGACCCTCGATGGCGGAATCTGGAAGCTATGGCGCGAGGCACCCGGCTTCTGGCAGCGTTACGCCGGCCAGATCTCCGATGACAGGAACAAGATCACGGGCGCCTGGGAAGGCTCGGCGGACGGGCAGACGTGGAAACACGACTTCAGCCTGACCTACATCAAAACAAGCCCGGCCACCTGACCATCGCGCGCCGCGGCGCAAGACCCGCCGACCCGGCCCGGGCGCTGACCTTGCTGCCGCCGGGCACGTGGCCAGATGCCACCAGCACAAGAGCCGACCGTCGAATCATGCATAACGGTTGCCGTGCGCGATTGACCGGCCCCAACCGTAAACTTTAACCTTAAATAAATCCTTCAAGCTGCGGGCCGCTGGAAAGATCTTCACAGCCGGCGCGGACCCGGGCCATAGCTGCCCAGTTCATCGCAGGAATTGGCCAGGGCACAGCGGTCAATGGACAGGCAGCCGCAGCCGATGCAGTCGGTGAAGGCGTCCCTGAGCTGGCGCAGGCGGCGGATTCGCTCGTCAAGTTCGGCCTGCCAGCGGCGGGACAGCATCTCCCAGTCCAGCCGGGTGGGTGTGCGGCCGCCGGGCAGCCCGTCGAGCGCCTCGCGGATGTCGGCGAGTGGGATGCCGACCCGCTGGGCGACCCGGATGAGCGCGACCCGGCGCAGCACGTCGCGGCGGTAGCGGCGCTGGTTGCCGGTGGTCCGGCGGCTGGTGATCAGATGCTGCCGTTCGTAGAAGTGCAGCGCGGAGACGCTCACCCCACTGCGCGCGGCAACCTCCCCCACCGTCAGCTCGGCCTGGTCCCACCTCGGCCGGTCCATGGCAACGCCTCCCGGTTCCACCCCTCCTGTCCGCTAACCTCAACTTTAGTTGCGGTTGGCTCGTGCCGTCAGAAAGTCACGACCGAACGCAGCACCTCACCCTGCTGCATTTTGGCGAATGCCTGCTCGACCTGGTCGACCGCGATCGTCTCGGTGACGAACTTCTCCAGCGGCAGCCTGCCCTGCAGGTGCAGGTCAACCAGCATGGGGAAGTCACGGCTCGGCAGGCAGTCGCCGTACCAGGATGACTTGAGTGCGCCGCCCCGGCCGAAGAAGTCGAGCAACGGCATGTCGAGGCGCATGTCCGGGGTCGGCACGCCAACCAGGACCACGGTCCCGGCCAGATCCCGGGCATAGAACGCCTGCTCGTAGGTCTCCGGGCGGCCGATCGCCTCGATCACCACGTCGGCGCCGAAGCCGCCGGTCAACTCGCGGATCCGCTCGACCGCGCCGGCCTTGCGGGAATTGATCACGTGCGTGGCGCCGAACTCGCGGGCCCAGCCCAGCTTGACGTCGTCCACGTCCACCGCGATGATCGTCCGCGCTCCGGCGAGGCTCGCGCCCAGCACCGCGCCGTCGCCGACGCCGCCGCAGCCGATCACCGCGACCGAGTCGCCTCGGGAGACGCCGCCGGTGTTGATCGCGGCGCCGATCCCGGCCATCACCCCGCAGCCGAGCAGCCCGGCCACCTCGGGACGGATCGCCGGGTCCACCTTGGTGCACTGCCCGGCCGCGACCAGTGTCTGTTCAGCGAACGCGCCGATGCCCAGGGCAGGTGACAGCGCAGTGCCGTCCTCCAGCGTCATCTTCTGGGTGGCATTGTGCGTATTGAAGCAGTACCACGGCCTGCCCCGCGCGCAGGCGCGGCACTGACCGCACACCGCGCGCCAGTTGAGGATTACGAAGTCGCCGGGCGCGACGTCGGTCACGTCACCGCCGACCGCCTCGACCACGCCGGCCGCCTCGTGGCCGAGCAGGTAGGGGAAATCATCGCCGATGCCGCCCTCCCGGTAGTGCAGGTCGGTGTGGCACACACCGCAGGCCTGCACGCGCACCAGGGCCTCACCCGGCCCGGGCTCGGGTACCAGCACCGTCGTGAGCTCGACGGGCGCTCCCTTGCGGGCCGACACGACTGCCCGCACCTTGACTGTCATCCGGTGCCCTTCCTCCCCAAGACCATCCTTTAAAGGAATTTTCTTCTTGACGATGGCGGCGGACCTCGGTGCTATCCCGGCCGGCGATCGCGCCAGGGCCATCGTCGCACGGAGGCGCCGCTACCAACAGCGATACGTGATCTCGCCTGTGCCCCTGCGCGGGCCGGACGGGCGGGCAGTTCAGAAGCAACGCAGAGACGTACTGGAGTTGGCACCGAGCCTGCCCGGGCAGTCTGCAAGAGAAGGAAACCGGTACCACACCCGCAACTCTGGTAACAGGAGGTTCGTCTCATGGCCTGGCTCTGGCTCAACCTGACGTTGGGCGCACTGTTCGCGGCGGCCATCATCGGTGTCCCGCTGTGGCTGGTGCTCACCCGTCCGGACCGTGCGCCGGAGCCCGCCGATCAACCAGGCTGGTGGCGGTCTCGCGTAGTGGCTGACGCGGCCGCCGCAGCCGGCCGGGGACAACGGGCACAGCGCACACACCGGTCCGGGCTCCTCCCCAGCCCGGGCACGTCCCCGAGCCGGCCCGCCGGCCGGCTGGCCCTGGACGGGAACCGGCGCTAAGCCGCCGGTGCCAGGCGCCCGCCGGCTGCTCCCCGGTGGGCGTCTGGCACCTCGTTCCGGCCTGACCGGCCGGGCGAACGGACGGCCGCGGGCCGCGCATGACCGCGGCCGTCCGTTACCGGCGTTTCTACCGGGCCGTCCGTTACCGGCGTTTCTACCGGGCGGGCGGCGCCTGCTCTTCGGCTTGACCGATCTCGGCACGGTGTTCCACCGAGTTGTTCATGCTCGTCTTGACCGAGTCCAGGATGCTCAGGCCCTGGGCGACCAGGCCGGCCGCGATCTCACTGAGACCTTCGGCACCGTTCAGGACGTTGATGTTGGCGCCGGCCAGACCGCCGGCCGCCTCCTTGACGATCTGCGGTAGCTGGTCGATCAGCGTCCGGTCGAGCGCGACCCGGTTGTGCGACGCGGCGGCCTCGGCCATGATCTTCGTCCGCTCCGCCTCGGCCTGGGCCAGCGTCCGGACCTTCTCCGCCTCGGCCTCGGCAGGCTTCACAATCTCGGCAACGAGCTGCTGCTGGCGCAGCTCGGCGTTGCGCTCGGCCAGCTTGGTCTGCACGATGAGCACCTCTTGCTGCGCCCTCGCCTGGGCGAGCGGGCCGGCCTGGGACGCCTCGGCCTGCGCCTTGTCCACCTCGGCCTTGTACTGGGCCTGCACGACCATGGTTTCCCGCTGGTACTCGGCCTGCTTGCGCTGCGACTCCTGCTGGGCCTCGGCGGCCGCCTGATCGGCCTGGGCCTGCGCGATCTTGGCCTGCCGCTGGATGGCCGAGACGTGCGGAGCGGCCATCGCCTCGATGTAGCCGGTGCCCATGTCGTCGATGGACTGGATCTGCAGCGAGTCGACGATGAGACCGATCTTGGCCATTTCCGCCTTGGAGCCGTCGAGCACCTCGGTGGCCAGCTTCTGCCGTTCGGTAACAATCTCCTCGACGGTCATCGAGCCGACGATCGACCGCAGGTGGCCGGCGAAGATACGCCCGGTCAGCACCGACATCTGGTCCTGGTCGGAAAGGAACCGCTGGCCGGCGTTGACAATGCTTTCGAGGTCATTCCCAACCTTGAACGCGATGACCGCACGCACGTTTACCGAGATACCCTGCCCGGTCACGCAGGTTTCCTGGACCTCGGCCTCGCGCATGGCCAGCGAAAGCATGCCGACCCGGCGCAGGAGCGGGTTGACGAAGGCGCCGTGCCCGATCACGACGCGGAACGGCGCGCCGTCCCTTCTGCCGCCTCTCCCGCCGGAAATCAGCATGGCCTGGTCGGCCGCTGGGACCCGGTAACCGAACATCGCATTCTCTCCTTATTTTTGTTTTCCCCCGAATACTGGCGCACCGTATATGCGCCAGGCTTAACCCCCCGTTAAGTCATCCGGCGAGCCTTCCCAGGCCATGACGTCGACCGTCCTGGACCCGCGGGAATCGGTGATGAGCACGGTCGCGTCCTTTGGCAGTGGCTCTTCGGACCACGCGATAAAGGTCTCGGTCCCGCCACGAACCCTGACCAGCACCTCGCCCGGGCCTTTCGTTCCCCGCGTGCCGACAACGAGGACGCCGACGCAGCCAATCGGTTCCGTATCCCGAACCACCGGCAGCCACCCCTCATGCCGCCCAAGTCTGGGTGCCTACCATATCCCTGGCCCGTGCGGCCATCAGCGGCCGGCCAACCCCGTTGGGCCGCGACCCTGAACCACCAGCAGTCCGGGTTGTGGAGCGCCGCAGTAATGCAGTAACGCCGTAGTGCAGTGCGGGCGGCCCGAACTCCGGGCCGCCCGCACTGGTATCGGGCATCAGCCGCCGGCCACTCCGCGTTCGATACAGAACTCGTTGCCCTCGGGGTCGGCCAGCACCACCCAGCCGGTGCGGTCCGGCCGCCGGTGGTCCTCGACCAGGGTCGCGCCCAGACCGATGGCGCGTTCCATCTCCGCGTCCCTCGCCTCTGGCGTCGGCTCGGCTGGCATCAGGTCAAGATGGACCCGGTTCTTGACCTGCTTGCCCTCTGGAACGTGAATGAACAGCAGGTTGGCCGACCCATCGGGCGCGACAAGCAGGCCCTCGGGGTCGTCCGGGTGGTTGGTGTTGGTGGGGTCTTCGCCGTACCCGGTGAGCTTCGACCAGAACCCGGCCAGCAGGTACGGGTCGGAGCAGTCGAAAGTGATGGTCCTGATCCGGACGGTCATACAGTGGCTCCTCGCTAAGGAAGCACACCCACGATCACGATGTCAGCAC
>DATGGU010000074.1:0-15873 GCA_035308365.1 Streptosporangiaceae bacterium | reverse complement strand
GACGTCGTCCACATAGAAACCCATGCGGGCTTCTTCAGCCTCGACGACCCGGACGAGGTCTCGAAGTACCGCCGCGCCCACCACCAACTGGTGAGTTCATCCCTCACCGAACAGGACTCCCGCGCTATGATCCGTTCCGTCCAGGACGGCCTTCCACAATAGGCGCGGGAACTTGTTACTACATCGGGATACCCTGGGCGTCCATGTATCGGATGGGCGTTTTGGGGTTCTAAGTCGGAGTTGGCGCCGCCCACCCTCGCGTCGTCCATCATTCCATGGCCTTAGGAAATTGTTCACCGTCAATGTGTCGACTACTATACGTAGTCAGCCGACTACGCCGGCCCCGGCCGCCGGCGCTGACTCCTTGAAAGTACCCACCTTGAGCGATAGCCGATCCCTGGTCCCGCCCGCGGAGCTTGGCCGCATGCACAGCGACCTGCTCCAGCAAGGTTACGCAGTGACCAGCGACCAAGCCATTGGGCTGCCCGAGAAGTTCCGTGACAACTTCGTGCAAACCTACTTCGTCGACGGTGTCATTCGTCACGATAAGGGTGACTGGCCGGTAGACCGCAAGCGGGCGAGGGACGTCATCTACTACGAATGGCATGATGGCGAGCTCCGGCTTGAAGAATACGAGACGATCAGCCTCACGGATCGGGCCGGCATCAAGGGTGAGCGCATTCACGCCAGGGTCATGCTCCTGCACGATCCCCAGGCAGTGGAACTCATCAAGGCCTTCCTTACCCTTATCCCGCCTGATCGCAGGCGATCCAAGGGAACCTTTGGCGTCAACCTCTTCAGGACTTACACGAACGTTGTGACCGCCCCCCATCGCGACGACGAAGAGTTCATCTTCATCTATGTACTCAACCGAGTTGGTGGCGGCGCCGAGACGCACCTATTTGACGTTAATGCCGTTACTACCGATTTTGAGCACCAACTTCAGCCAGGCGAGCTAATCGTTTTTGACGACGAGCGCTATCTGCATGACGCAAGCCCGCTTAAGCCCGACGCGGACGGCCAGGCCATGCGCGATGCCCTGGTGTGCACCGTCGACTATGAAGCGACCTACCTGAAGCCGAAATCCGGGTCCGCTGCCGAGCCTGGCGCCGCTGAGCCACCGGAGCTTGTGGCTGCTGCCACCTCGTGATGCCCGTGGGACCAGTGTGCTCAAAGGGAACAACCATCCGCCGGTAAAATGGCTGGCTAGATAACCGGTTCCCACGCGACCATTGCTTGCCGCCGCATGTGTTCGTATCGTGCAAGGGTGCTAGGTTCTCACGGGATCGGCTGTCTTGCGCCTGCCTGGTCGCGCCAAGCGGATGTCCTCGGCCGTAGGGTGTGTTTCTGGCCTGTAAAGCGCTGTGCCGCGCCTTGACCGACGTTATGCGGACGATCCTTGCCGGTGGATACGGGGGATCCGGTGACGAGCCGTTTGATATTGATCACGGCCGCACCCGGCGGACGGTAAGAAGGTTGGAATTTGCCTGCTGACTTCAATCCGGGGGATCTGCGTCTGAAAATCGAGTCCGCATTCGGGGAAATCCGTGAAGGGCTCGAACGGCTGGTGAGCATACCATCGGTCAGCGCTGGCGGTTTCGACCCTGATCCGGTCAGGGATTCGGCGGAAGCCACCGCGCTGTGGCTGAAGGACTCCGGGCTCGATGATGTCAGGCTGCTGGAGGTCCCCGGGGCGCATCCGGCCGTGTTCGGCTCCATCAGCGCGCCGCCCGGCGCGCCGACGATCCTGCTCTACGCACATCACGACGTAATGCCGGCCGGGCCCATCGAGTTGTGGGACTCGCGGCCGTTCGAGGCCACCGAGCGGAATGGGCGACTGTTCGGCCGGGGGACGGCCGACGACAAGGCAGGCATCGCTGTGCACGCAGCCGCGCTGCGAGCCTGGGAGGGCCGGCCACCGGTTGGGGTCACGGTCTTTATCGAGGGCGAAGAGGAGATCGCATCGGCGCACCTGCGTGAGTTCCTCGGCCAGTATGGCGACCTGTTGTCCGCCGATGCCGTCGTGCTCGCCGACCACTCCAGCTGGGCCGTCGGCCATCCAGCGCTGGTCAGGTCGCTGCGGGGAATCGCCGACTGCACCGTCGAAGTGCGCACCCTGGACCATGCCGTGCACAGTGGTTCGTTCGGCGGGCCGGTTCCCGACGCGCTGACCGTGCTGGCCAGGCTGATCGCCACCCTGCACGACGATAACGGCGACGTGGCGGTGGAAGGTCTTTACGAGGGAGTGCCTTCCGGTCTTGAGGTGAAGGAGGCATACCTGCGGCGGGCCGCCGGGGTGCGTCCAGACATTGACCTGCTCGGAACCGGCTCGCTCGCGCACCGGCTGTGGACCCGGCCAGCGATCGCCGTTCTGGGCATCGACGCTCCCCCCGTTGCCAACGCCGTGCACAAACTTATTCCCATGGCGCGCGCCAAGGTCAGCGTCCGGCTCGCGCCTGGGGACGACACCCAGCGGGCCATGGACGCCTTGCACCGGCATCTGCGCGGCAATGCGCCGTGGGGCGCGGAGGTGACCGTCACCTCGGACATGGCGGTGAAACCGTACACCGTCCAGACCTCCGGCCCATGTTTCGACGCTTACCGCCAGGCGTGCCTGGAAGCCTGGGGCCACGAACCAGTGGAGCCAGGCGCCGGCGGCTCGCTGCCGTTCGTGGCGGCCCTGGCCGACGCCTTCCCGGGCATAGAACTCCTGCTCACCGGCCCGGCCGACCCGGCCAGCAACGCACACTCCGAGAACGAGAGCGTGCACCTGGCCGACCTGGAAAAGAGCTGCCTGAGCGAGGCACTCCTGCTCGGTTACCTCGCCGCGCAGACCTGACAGACAGAACAGCCCAGCCTGCCGGGAAACATCCAGTGCGCTCGGAGAGCCGGAGAGCACCCGGTCGCGCAGCCGGCGTTCGGAGCCGGGACCGGCGTGAGCGGCCAAGGCTTATTGACAGATCCGTTAACTTCCCGGGACGATGAAGCCGAACTACGTTCGAGTGCTCTTCCATCGGCAAGGGCAACTCGATCGCCCCGCTGCCCAAGCCGCACAGGTAGCGCGATCCGGGCCGACGGCCAGCAGGCGGCCCGGCCGGCCCGGATCACGTCATCGTCAGCAGCGTCTTGCCGAAGACCGCGCGTCCC
The DNA here is from genome assembly GCA_035308365.1 of Streptosporangiaceae bacterium. Lineage (GTDB taxonomy): Bacteria > Actinomycetota > Actinomycetes > Streptosporangiales > Streptosporangiaceae > PALSA-505. Next base: position 12,726 of record DATGGU010000074.1, on the reverse strand, counting down.
CCGATCGCGGCGTGGGTGGATCCGGCCTCTTCCAGGGCGTAGATCTGCCCGATGACCGGGGCGATGGCGCCGATGGGATATTGACACCCCTTGCGGGATGGTGCGTGAGGGCCGGCCAAACCAGCGGGGCCACCCGTACCGTCAAATTCGCCATAATGGTCTTGATCTTGAAAAGCGGCGGCGCCAGATTAAGGGTTACCTTAAAAGGTCTTTTCGAACTCCCGATCACTCGCTAGCTGCCGCAGATCAGCATTTAGCTATATGATCGTTATTTTGTTCGAAAAGATCTTTTTATCTGGCGCCGCCGCGGAACTAGATGGCTGCCGCGCTCACGCGGGGCATGGGTTGGTGCTGAGAATTCTCCGGAGGTCGTTGTACCGCGTGCTGATGGTGCCGAACGGGCTCACCGGGTAGTGGACCACCTCGAGCGGGCCGAACTCAGCATGCGCGCTGCCGCCGAACTCGTTGGTGGTGTTCGGGATGTAGGGACCACCGAGCTGCCACCAGCAGGCGTTGTGGATGCTCGTCGTGGTGTAGAAGGGGTAGAACTGCGAGTTGGGCGGTGGGTTCACGCAGCCCAGGCCCGGAATCGGGTCGGCCGGGTTGGTGATGTGCCGTTCGCACGGCGTCACCACGTTGAAGGACGTATCGCTGGACTCGTCTCTCGTGATGTCCGACTCGAACGACATCGAGGTGTAGTTCTGCCCGTTGGTGAGCGGGCTGGTGAACCTGACCGGTGTCGGGTGGATCAGCGCGTCGGCCGTCGCGTTGGCTATCGAGCCCGGCCAGTTGAACCCGTAGGGAATGCCGTCGAAGTCGCCGTCGATGTCGATACACATGGTGATCTTCACCAGCAGTGAGGCCGTCTTCGGCAGGCACGAGTCGTCGTCACCGAGCGGGTCGGGGCCCGCGGTGTCGCCGTCGTGGGTGTCATTGCCGAGCGACTGCTTGCAGGTGAGGTTGGGGTCGGTGCCGACCTTGCCGCAGTACTCACCGTGGCCGGTCTCGTCCGAGAACGAGATGTTGTAGGTGTGGGCGGCGCCCGAGACACGGGTCATCGGGGAGGAGGTGCTGTACATCGGGTGGAAGTTGTACGGCTTGATCGTGCACTCGTCGGCGTTCGGCCTGAACAGCACGTTGCCGAAGCCATTGGCCGCACTGGCGGTCATCGTTCCGGTGGCGCCGGTGGTGGTGTCGGTCATGTCCACCCGCAGACCGCCGCTGGTGTCGTGCATGTGGACGATGATGTGGTCGCCCGAGTTCATCAGCAACTGCTGGCTCGGGACCGGGACGAAGTGCTGCGGATCGCCCGGGTTGGCCGGTGCGGTCGGCTTGCCGTTCTTGGTGATCCACTCGAAGTTGACCGGCTCGGGGCCGACCGTGTTGAGGCAGGAGGTGTTGTTGAACATCCCGGTGTTCAGGTTCTCCGAGAACGTGTCGATGTTCAGCGCCGCACACCACTGCCTGGCGGTGCAGCTATTGCCGTCCGGCCAGGGCACCCAGCCCGGCGGGTAAATCTGCATCTCCTCGAATGCCTGGCCGGGGCCGAGGCCGATGTAGTGCGAGCTGTGCGGGTTGTTGCTGTCGTAGATATTGGTGTCACTGTCCGGCACGCATGGCGGCGGTGCGTGGCCGTCGAGGGCCATGCCGTCCGGGTTGGGCGACCCCTGGCTGTCGCACATGTCCATGCCGAACCAGAACGTCGGGTTGAGCTGGAAGTTGTCGGTGCCGCCGCTGCCGTCCTGCTTGACCGGCGTCGGCGGGTCCTTGGGCAGCGTCAGCTGCCAGGTGACATTGTTGCCCGAGCCTGGCTTGTTGGAGTAGAACAACGTGGCCGGCTCGTCGTGGCCGATGTACTCGGAAAACCGGGCGCCGTCTTTGATGGCCTTGTCGTAACCGGCGAACTCTCCCCAGTTGAGTGCGGGCTCGGCGCACTCCCAGCCGTTAGTGCCGCACCAGTGCTGCTTTCCGGCGATGCGGACCGTTGGATTGTGCGGTGGTGCCGGGTACTTCCCGAGGGAGGCGAGCACCGACGTGGCGCCGCCATGCCCGGGTACCATTGCTGCTGCTAATGAAGCGCCGGCCAATGTAGCGGAAAGACCGACCGCTATCACGCGTCGTCTCATTTTCACACCCCTAGGTAATGGCCCTCCTGGCAAGACTTATCGAAATCAAACCAGCGACCTCGTCACCCAGGGTGACCTCGGGTAATTGACCAGCCACCAGGAGTTTCGAACAAGCCTCGTTGCTTACACCGTTATACGGCCAGCCATCTGGCACCGCAATAGATCAAGGCGCCTCTTCACACACGACTTAAACTCCGCGATATAGGGCAAACTTCACATAATGCCCAACCGCCAGCAGGGCCGCGTAAGTTAACCAGGAAGCTCAAAGGGGATCTTGATCCCGTCCAGAGCCCCGGGGCACGGGCAGTCGCGCCCCATGGGCAGGCTCTCGATGATCTTCTCGACCAGTTGGCGCAGCCGGGGCACGTTCGCCGCGAACACCTCGAGCACCTCGTCCTGGGTGACGCCCTCACCCTCGACGGCCCCCGCGTCGGTGTCGGTGACCAGGGCGATCGTCGTGTAGCAGAGGGCGAGCTCGCGGGCCAGCGCCGCCTCGGGCAGCGCGGTCATGCCGATCAGGGTCCAGCCCTGCGCCGTGTACCACTTCGACTCGGCCCGGCTGGAAAACCGCGGCCCCTGGATGACCACGAGCGTCCCGGACGAGGCCGGAACCCAGCCCGACGCCCGCGCCGTCGCGACCGCGTGCGCCCGGCCGACCGGGCAGTACGGATCGGCGAACGGCACGTGCACCGCGCCGCCGGCGTCGTAATAGGTCTGCTCCCGGCCCCAGGTCCGGTCCACGAGCTGGTCAGGAATCACCAGCGTGCCGGGGCCGTAGGAGGCGGTCAGCGACCCGACCGCGCTCGGCGCGAGCACCTGCCGGACGCCGAGCGAGCGCAGCGCCCACAGGTTCGCCCGGAACGGGATGCGGTGCGGCGGGAACCGGTGATCGCGGCCGTGCCGGGGGACGAACGCAACCCGGCGGCCGGCCACCTCACCGACCATGACCGGATCGCTCGGCTCACCGTAGGGCGTGTGCACGGTGATCTCGTCGGCAGACGAGAAGAACTCGTAAAACCCCGAACCCCCGATGACACCGATCGAAGCGGCGGCACTGCTGTCGGTCATGGCCGTTCAGGTTAGCCGATAGCCTGTCAGGTGCTGGCGGCGGTACTCGCGGGCTGGGGTGACTTGGTCTCGGACTTCGTGCTTCCGCCGTCGGCGGCCGGCTTGGCGTCGGCCTTGTTGTCCTTCTCGCCGCCGCTGCTGCCGTCGCCGTTCGCCTTGGTCTTCGCGGGCACCGAGCCGTTGCGGCTGTCGGTCCGGTAGAAACCCGATCCCTTGAACACGATGCCGACCGGTGAGAAGACCTTGCGCAGCGTGCCGCCACAGGCCGGGCACACGGTCAACGGGTCGTCGCTGAACCGCTGCACTGCCTCGATCTGCTCACCGCACGAGGTGCAAGCATACTGATACGTCGGCACGGGGCCTCCTTCCGGGACCATTAGCACTCGCGCCTATGGACTGCTAAATCCTAGCTTACGGTGGTGACTCCCGCATTCGGTCGTGCCACCATGCGGACCGCTCTGTCCAGCGGCCCGGCGGGCACGGTGTCGAGCAGCTCATCGTCGTAGAGCAGCGCGATCACCGGGATCAGCGGGCCGACCTGCGCGAGTGCGCGATCATAGAAACCACCGCCGCGGCCGAGCCTATTCCCGTTCCGGTCGACGGCCAGGGCAGGCACGATCACCACGTCGGCGCTGGTGATCGCCTTACCGCCGGGCTCGGCCGGCTCGAGCAGACCGTGGCTGGCCGGGATCATCGAGTCAGGTCCTTCGTAGGATGCCCAGTCAAGGTCTGCAGAACCAGCTACTCCATTACGGATCACCGGAAGCACAACATACGTACCGCGCTTCCACAGGGCGTAGACCAAGCCACGGCTAGGTGGTTCAGTTCCGGCGGAATAGTATGCGGCCACGGTGCCCGCCATCTGTACCTGCGGCAACGCGAGAATGTGGTCGCGCAGCCGCCGCCCCGCCGCCTCCCGCTGCTGCTCGCTCAGTGTGCGCCTGGCCGCCAGAATCCGCCGCCGCAGCGCCGCCTTCGCCGCCTGCTGGCCCGCCAGCGCACCAGCCCCCTCCGGTCCCGTACCGGAACGTGCATCGGTATGACATAGCCGTGGTTCAGCCGGCAGCGATGTCACATCGGCAGCGTTTGGTTTGTGCTGGTCTGCTGGTGTGCCGATGACGCCCTCCCGGCCAGCTCACATTCACCACGGCAACTTGCAGCCTATGCCCGCGTGTCCCTGCCCGCCTCCGGCTGCGGCTAGGGTTGCGTCCATGGCCGAATATGACGCCGTGACCAAGGCTGTTGTCCCGGCGGCGGGTCTTGGGACCCGGTTCCTGCCCGCCACCAAGGCGACGCCCAAGGAAATGCTGCCCGTGGTGGACAAGCCCGCCATTCAGTATGTGGTCGAGGAGGCGGTCAACGCCGGTCTCGACGATGTGCTGCTCATCACCGGCCGGAGCAAGCGGTCCATCGAGGACCACTTCGACCGTGCCTACGAGCTCGAGGAAGCGCTGACGGCCAAGGACGACACGGACCGTTTGGCGCTCGTGCGCGAGGCGAGCGAACTCGCCCACGTGCACTACGTCCGGCAGGGCGACCCGCGCGGGCTCGGCCACGCGGTGCTCTGCGCGGCCCAGCACGTGGGCTCCCAGCCGTTCGCCGTCCTGCTCGGTGACGACCTCATCGATGCCAAGGACCGCCTGCTCACCCGGATGATGGAGGTACGCCAGCGCTACGGCGGCAGCGTCGTCGCGCTGATGGAGGTCGATCCCGAGCAGGTATCCCAATACGGTTGCGTCGCGATGACCCCGACCTCGGAAGAAGACGTGGTCATCGTCACCGACCTGGTCGAAAAGCCGGTGCCCGGCGAGGCGCCGAGCCGCTGGATCATCATCGGCCGCTACGTCTGCGACCCGGCCGTGTTCGGCGTGCTGCGCGAGACCCCGCCGGGCCGGGGCGGCGAGATCCAGCTCACCGATGCGCTCAAGGTGCTGGCCAGGCAGGACGTCAGCCAAGGTGGTGGCGTGCACGGCGTGCTGTTCCGCGGCCGCCGGTTCGACACCGGCAACAAGCTCGACTACCTTCGCACGATGGTTCAATTCGGCTGCGAGCGTCCCGACCTGGCCCAGGAGTTCGTACCCTGGCTCCGCAAGTACCTGGACGACCTGCGGTGACGGACGGCGGCCAGCCGGGGGGACCGGCCAGCACGTCCATGGTGTCGGTGGACGAGCACCTGGCCGATGTGGCCGCCACGGTACGCCCGCTGGCGCCGATAGAGCTAGCCCTGGCCGAAGCCGAGGGTTGTGCCCTCGCCTCGGACGTGACGGCCCGTTATCCCTTGCCTTCATTCGACAACTCGGCCATGGACGGCTACGCCGTCCGCGCCGCCGACATCACGGACGTGCCGGCCTGTCTGCCGGTCACCGGCGAGGTCGCCGCCGGTGACACCGGCGCCTACGGCGTCGCCCCAGGCCAGGCCATCCGGATCATGACCGGCGCGCAACTGCCCGCGGGCGCCGATACGGTGGTCCCGGTCGAATGGACCGACGGCGGCACAACCAAGGTCCTTATCCGCCAGCCCGCCGAGCCGGGCAACGCCATCCGTCGTTCCGGCGACGACGCCCGCGCCGGCGACGTCCTGCTCACCGCGGGCACCCTCCTGGGCCCACCCCAGATCGGCCTGGCCGCCGCCGCGGGCCTAGCCGCGGTCCTGGTCCGCCCCCGCCCGCGCGCCGTCATCATCTCCACCGGCAACGAACTAGCCGAACCAGGCGCCCCGCTGGTTCCAGGCAAAATCTGGGAGTCCAACAGCTTCATGCTGGCCGCCGCCGCGCGCCAAGCCGGCTGCCTGGCCTACCGCGTGGCCTCCGTCCCCGACGACCCCCACGCCCTGCTGGAAACCATCGAGGACCAGTTCCTGCGGGCCGACCTCCTGATCACCAGCGGCGGCGTCAGCATGGGCGGCGAAAATGACGTCGTCAAAGACGTGCTGCAACGCCTGGGCACGGTAACCTTCCGCAAGGTCGCCATGCAGCCCGGAATGCCGCAAGGCTTCGGCGTCATAGGCCCCGACGAAACCCCGATCTTCACCCTGCCAGGAAACCCGGTCAGCGCCTACGTATCGTTCCAGGTCTTCGTCCGGGCCGCCCTGGATGCCCTGCTGCGCACCCGCGACCTGGCGCTCCCGGTCACCCGGGCTGTACTGTCCGGGCCGTTGCGTGCGCCCGCTGGGCGGCGAGCCTTCCTGCGCGGTGTGCTGAACCGTTCCGAGGGAACGGTCGAACCGTTGACCGGCCAGGGTTCCCACCAGCTCGCAACGCTGGGCCGGGCAAACTCGCTGATCGTCGTGCCAGAGTGGATAGTCGCCATGAAAGAGGGCGACGAAGCGGAAGTGATGATCCTGCCGTGACCGGCGAACTCAGCCACCTGGACGCCGCCGGCCGAGCCCGGATGGTAGACGTATCGGCCAAGCCGGTCACCGCCCGGGAGGCCCGTGCCTCCGGCCGGGTACTGTTGTCGGCTGCCGCTGTGGCCGCGTTGCGTTCAGGCAACGTTCCCAAGGGCGACGCACTGGCGGTAGCCAGGATTGCCGGCATCCAGGGCGCGAAGCGAACCCCGGAACTGATTCCCTTGTGCCACCCGATTGGATTGCATTCCGTAACGGTGGACCTGACCGTGACCGACGATGGGGTGACCATCGAGGCGACCGCCCGCACCGCTGACCGGACCGGCGTGGAAATGGAAGCCCTCACCGCCGTCAGCGTGGCCGCCCTCACCCTCATCGACATGATCAAAGCCGTAGACAAGACAGCCGTGATCACCGACATCCGCCTGGAAGAAAAGTCAGGCGGCAAATCCGGCCACTGGCACCGTTCATGATCCTCCACACGCCCCCGCCTCGCCGCCTCCTGCACCCCCGGTCCGGTGCAGCCGATCCCCCGCCACACACCAATCCTCAGCGCACGGTGGCCGATCCCGTGCTTCCTCATCCTCGCTCCCGCCTACAGCACGAGGCACCCGCCCTCCGGCTGTCGCGTTCCCAGCCCCAGCACACAACGGCCAGCCTCCCGCAACCGCGCCCCCACCTTCAGACCAGCGCAGCCGACCCCCTGTCGCACACCAATCCTCAGCACACAACGGCCAGCCTCCCGCAACCGCGCCCCCACCTTCAGACCAGCGCAGCCGACCCCCTATCGCCCCCCAACCCCCGGCGTACGGCAGCGAATCCCCCGCGGCCACATCCTCGGTGCGTGGGGGCCGACCCGATGCCGGCCATGGCTGGGGCAATGTCCCCCGAGAATGGCCCATGTTGCCGCAACCACAACATGGATCCAGGGCAAGTGCGATGAGGGCCCTGGTGATCACCGCGTCCAACCGGGCGGCGGCTGGAGTGTACGAGGATCGGTCAGGACCGATCGTGGCCGAACTGCTCCGTACGGGAGTTTCGGGTTCCACAATCAACGTGGACGGCCCGGTGGTGGTCCCGGACGGTGAGCCGGTGGAGCGCGCCTTGCGCGATGCGGTGACCAGCGGCTACGACGTGGTGGTGACCACGGGCGGAACCGGCCTCACCCCCGGAGACCTGACGCCAGAGATGACCCGCCGGGTGATCGACCGCGAAGTGCCAGGGATCGCGGAAGCCATCCGGGCCGCCGGAACCGCCGCCGGGGTGGCAGCAGCAATCCTGTCGCGCGGCATCGCCGGACTCGCAGGCCGCACCCTCATCGTCAACCTGCCAGGCTCCACCGGCGGGGTGAAGGACGGGATGAAAGTCCTGGCCCCCATCCTGGAACACGCCATCGACCAAGCCCACGGCGGCGACCACCCTCGCCCGCCGACCGCCTGAAGCCAGCTCAGCCCCAGCCACCTGAAGGCCGGCCCAGCTCGCACAACAGCACCTGGTGTCCCGCAGGGCGGACCAACTGTGCCCGCAACTTCCTCTCAGCTAAATCGAACATTTTTTTGGTAATGGTGAGTAGGTAGAGTGGTTGCCGATGCCTGTACGGAGGGTGCATTAGGTCCACAATCGTTCAGGTAAGTCCGTGGCGTTGCGGGCGGCGCGGGGAGGAAGATTGAACCGTGGCACGAATGCGTAGGTGGCCGGCCACGCTGATCGAACCAGGTCTCGTCGGCGCCTCGATCGGTTTGCGGCCAGTGCGCGCACGGGATGCCCGCGCCTGGCGTGACTTGCGGGTGCAAAACGCTGCCTGGCTACGTCCCTGGGAGCCGACCAACCCCGAGACGCCGCTGTACCGGTCGGGTCTCGGGCCGTACATCGCCATGGCCAGAGCGATGCGGCGCGAGGCACGGCACGGGCAGGCGCTGCCGTGGGTGATTACCTATAACGGCCAGTTCGCCGGGCAGCTCACCATCGGCAGCATCATCTGGGGGTCGGCACGGGCCGCGCAGGTCGGCTACTGGATCGGCGAGGAATGGGCCGGCCGTGGCGTCACCCCGACCGCTCTCGCCATGGCCATCGACCATTGTTTCTTCGCCGTCGGGCTGCACCGCGTTGAAGCCAGCATCCGGCCGGAAAACCATGCCAGCCGACGCGTGGTGGAGAAGCTAGGGTTTCGCGACGAGGGTGTGCGCCGGCGTCACCTGCACATTGACGGTGCCTGGCGGGACCATCTCTGCTACGCGCTGTCGGTGGAGGACGTCCCGGGTGGCGTGCTGCCACGCTGGCGCAGTGCGCTGGCCGCAGCACGTTCGGGCACTGCGTGAGTGCGTTTCCTGGTCGTTAGCGGCGGTCGCGAGGGTCGTGCCACTGGCTTGGCCGGACCGCGTGCGCGATATTGATCACAGCAATCGCGACCCAGACCACGACAAGGCCGGTGAGGTGCGCCGGGCTGTAAGCGACGATGGCCGTGATCGGGATGCCGAGGATGATAGAGATGACGCCCAGGGCGGTCGCGGATCCTTCCCGCTTAGCCCTTGGAGTGGGAGCCTGGGCCGGCCCCGGATAGCGGCTCGTGTTCAGCCGGGCATCCACGCGGGCGTCGATTTCGTTTCCCACCTTTTCCAGGAAGGACTCGATCACGGCGCTCTGGTACTCGTTACCGAGCTCGTTGTGTGTCTCCGCGGCTGCGCGGATCTCATCTGGGGTCAGCGAAGAGCTGCTCACACTCAAGATATATCCCATTCCGCAGCACAGCGCCTAGTCGCCGCTACCCCGGCCCGTTGCAGGCTTGCTTCGAAGCCCAGTGGCGGATTAGCGGCCGCGAAATCGGCGGCCCTCTGGCCTGCGGCGGTAGCCTCCCGCCCGGCTATCTCACGACACACCGGGCCGAATGCTCGTCAACGGCGATCAAGACCTTTACCGTGCGTGACGTGGGCTCTTCTGTCTTTGCCGTGCGCGGCTGCGACCTGTTCGCACCCGGCTACCACGAGAGATCCCACACGGAGCGCACTCAGCCGATGGCTGGCCGGCCCAACTGGGGGGAGGACCGTTGAGCAGCGCGATCCTCTACCTCGCGATCATCGCCATCTGGGCGGGGGTACTCATCCCCCGGTGGCTGAAGCGGGACACGTCCCAGACGCGATCATCAAAGTCACCGCACGAACTTACCGGGGATCAGTCCGCCGGCGTCACCACCACCGACGCGGACACCGTCATGGACACCGAGGGCGGCAATAACCTGGCCGAGCGGGACGACATTCCCGAGTACCCTCCGGCCGAGGAAAAAATACCGGTAGCCTCGCACGACCCGGAACCGGACAATCGAGCCCGCATGCTGTCCGCCCGCCGCCGGATGCTGATAATGCTGGTCACCCTCACAGTCGCCGCCCTAGGCATCGCGACCGTCCGTCTGGCCGCCTGGTGGGTAACCATCCCCCCGATCCTGATGCTGGGCGGCTACCTCATGCTTCTCCGCGAAGCCCGGCGAGCAGACGCCGAACACGCCGTGCTCGCCGCCGCCGCCCACCAGGACGCCCTGGCCCGCCGGGAAGAGCAGCGCCGCCGAGCCGCCCGCGAGGCCGCCCGCCTACGTGCCGCCGAGAAGCGCCGCAAGGCCGAAGAACAGCAGACCGCGCGGATCATCGACATCTCAGACCGGGTCAAGGACGAACTCTACGATCAGTACGCCGACGCCGAACAGCGCGCGGTTGGAGATTGAGAATTTGTTTGCCGTGCGAAGGCAGTTCGGCGCAGGCTAACAGTGTCGTTTGCTACAGTGAACCGCGTTCGTTGGGGCTGTAGCGCAGTCCGGTAGCGCACCTCGTTCGCATCGAGGGGGTCAGGGGTTCGAATCCCCTCAGCTCCACTGCTGGGAAATCCAGTCTGGCCAGGTCAGATGCACGACGTTGAGGCCTCGTCCCGGGTTCCGGGGCGGGGTCTTCTGCTGATTTGGGAGGCGTTTGGGAGATCATCTTCTCCCTGCTGGGTGGTGCCGAGGTCTGCCTGGGAGTCTCGTGGAGTGCTTGCTGCTCAATGTCCTGACGAATTTGTGGCCGGAACGGGGTCAGAAGTTCGTCAAGGAGGGGGACGGGTGAGTGGGGGTGGAGGGTGGCGCGGTCGCGCAGGGAGTCTTCCCAGCGGGCCTGGAGGGCGGCTTTGAGATCCTCACGCATGCGGCCGGAGGCGTGGGCGTACAGGCCGCGCATGCCGGGGACTTCGTGGCCCAGGCGTTGCTCGGCGAGGATCTCGGGGATGCCATCTTCAGCCATCCAGGTCTTATGGCTGTGCCGCAGGCCATGGGGCGTGAGACCGAGGCGGACGGGCAGCCAGCAGGCGAGCGGGGTGGTACCGGGGATGGGGCGGATGCCGTGACCGCGCGGCGGGGTGAAGGGCTGGCCGCTGGTGCCTGGTGGGAGCGCGGGCCAGGTGGCGATGGGGGTGCCGGGCCAGTGGGTGGCGTCGGTGACGATGAGCCGGGCGGGGTGGCTAGGGATGGCCTCGTGGCGGCCGTCGCTGGCGGGGCGGAAGATGCGGCGGGCGTAGTTGCTGCGCCGGTAGTGGCCGCCGTCGGGGCCCAGGAACAGGTAGCGTCCGCTGCCGCCGTGCTGCGCGGCGCAGGCACACTGCCGGCCGGTTTGGGCCTGGGTTGGGGCCTGGCTGGCGAGCAGGGCGTCGAGGAAGGGTGGCAGGTCGACGGGCAGGCAGGGTTCCCAGGCGGGGCTGCGGTAGGAGTCGTCTTTGGGTGGCAGGCGGTGGAAGGTGGACCGGATCTCGCGTAGCTGCCATTCGACGTGCAGCTCGCCGGGGTGCAGGTAGGCGGCTTCCAGGCCGATGGTCTCGCCCCAGCGCAGGCCGGTGTAGGCGATGGTGATGACCATGGTGAAGTCCTCGGCCCGGCCGGACAGGAGGGCGGCGCGTTCGGCGACCAGGAGGGCTTGCAGGGGGGTGGCCCAGACACGCTGGGGAGTGCGCTCCAGGCGGCGGCCGGTGCGGCGGCCACGGTTGCGGGGGCGCAGCGCGGGGTTGTAGCGGATCAGGGGTGGTTTGGTGGCGGCGGCGTCGCCGAGGATGGTGCACAGCAGGCTGCGGGCGTCGCGGGCGACCCGGCGGGAGACGCCGGTGGCCGCGGGCAGGCTGTTCTCCCACTTGGTGATGTCTTCGGTGGTCAGGGCCTGCAGTTCGGTGCTGCCCCAGGCGGGGCACAGGAAGCGGCGGATGAGGTACTCGCGGTTTTCCTCGGTGCTGAGACCAACGTCTTGGGTGGGCAGCCAGCGGTCGATCCAGTCGCTGACGGTGATCTTGCCCGCGCGGGGGTCGGTCCAGCGGCCTTCGCGGATCCGGGCTTCCTGGTCGCGGCCCCAGGCCAGGGCGGCGGTCTTGGTTTCGAAGCCGGACTCGCTGGTCTCCTGGCCGCTGGGCAGCTTGTACTTCACCCGCCACGGCGCCGGGCCCTTGCCGCGCTTTTCCGCGTACGCCATCGCCCGCTCCCCTGCGCTGGCCTGGGTGTCAGGCGGTATGGCTGCGCGGGGCGCGCTGGCGCAGGGTGATGGGCTGGCGTGATCCGGCGTTCATGATGGCAGCGATATCGTCGTCGCTGAATCGCAGGTGCTTGCCAACGAACGTGCATGGAATCAGGCGGGCTGCGGCTTTGGTCTTGAGCCAGGATTCACGGACCTTGAGTATTTCCGCCGCCTCTGCCACGGTGTGAAGCTGAGCCGCCATTGTGATCCGCCTAGCATCTCGAAGTGGCCCATCACCAGGTGATTCTCACCTGCGCTTACCTGCGACGGGGTGGTTCTTCAAGTTAGGCGAACGGCCTGCATCATTGTCAAATGGAATGACAGTGGCCAGTACCTCATGAGGGTTTGATTTTAAGGTTAAACTCGCCCGGCGGAGTTCATTCGCTGTTGTTTAGTATCGCACCGTTCAGTTTAAAAATTATTTCAGTGGCGGGCTGGTGGAGAGGCCGGGGAGGTGAGATCGCGGATTATCAGGGTGGGGCGGCGCGCGATGGCGATCTGGCGGGTGCGCTCCCAGCACTCGGCGCACAGCGGGTAGGCGTGACCCCAGCACTCGATCCACAGGGCACCGGGGCTGAAGGCGTCAGAGCCAGGGTCAGCGAGGATACCGAAGGTGACGATCAGCTCGGCGAGCCTGCCGGCTTCGCGGTGGGCGCGGTCGTTGCACAGGTGC
>DATGGU010000073.1:0-20354 GCA_035308365.1 Streptosporangiaceae bacterium | reverse complement strand
GACCGGATCCGCCGCCCGGTAGCGGGCAGGACAGCCACTGGCCGGGATCCGCCGCCCGGCGGCTAGCACGACAGCCACCGACCGGATCCGCCGCCCGGTAGCGGGCACGATGGGGCCCGCTTGGGCGGGGTCACCCCGCTGGTTGCGGTCCGGCTAGGTGATAGTGGCCTCTTTGTCCCGCGTGAACCGTTTAGGATAATTTTGGTCTTAAAACTTCCCTACGATACGGGCCGGCCATATCCCGACCGGTCAGCCAATGCACGGTGGGGGCCCTGAATTCATTATCCGAGCACTGTTTATTCGGCCTTCAGCGTGCTCAGTAGTCACAATAGTTACTCTGGCACCAAGAGATGCTCCTGTACCAGAGCGGCAGTGATCATCCGTAATCGGGATATTGACGGAATGCGATTCGGCCTTCAGCGCGCTCAGTACTCACAATAGTCACCCTGACACCAAGAGACGCTCCTGTACCAGAACGGCAGTGATCATCCGTAATCGGGATATTGACGGAATGCGAACCGCCGGAGACGATCTGTGCGGCGCCCATGAACTGCCTTACCTGCGTCCTGGGCGTCCATTCTTGCCCGGGCAAACAGCCCGGGCACGGCGACCGAAGGAGTCCATCTATGTCGTTCGGATTAGCCGGAGCGTGCCGGGCCAGACACAGGGTTCTGGCCGGCTGTTCCGTCCTGGCCCTCGGGGCGGCGTTCGCCAGCACCGTGCCCGCGGCGGCTGCTACCGGGCGTGCCGGGACCAGGCTCACCCCGGTACACCGGATCGTGCCCCGCCCGCATGGCATCAAGCCGCGGATCATCACCGGGACCATGACCAACCACGGCGGGCCGGTGCAGACCGCTCCCCGCGTCTACGTGGTCTTCTGGGACTGGGTCTCCGACCCCAGCGGTGAGCAGGCCTACCTGACCCGGTTCCTGTCGAACATCGGCGGGACCTCCTGGCTGGGCACGGTCAAGCAGTACGGCGCCGGCGCGCAGGCGAACCTGCTGGCCGGGACCTGGTCAGACACCAACCCCGTCCCGGCCAGCCCGAGCGACGCGCAGATCCAGGCCGAGGCCGCCCGCGCGGCCAGCCACTTCGGCGCCGGCAACTCGGTGAATGTGCAGATCGTGGTGGCCACCCCCACCGGGCATTCCACGCCGGGCTTCGGCACCTCGTTCTGTGCCTACCACGGCGCGGTCGCGGCCGATCCGAGCGTCACCTACACCGATCTGCCCTACATGACCGACGCCGGCGGAAGCTGCGGCGAGGACTCGGTCAACGGGGCCAATGGAAGGCTGGACGGGGTCAGCATCGTCGAAGGGCACGAGCTGGCCGAGGCCATCACCGACCCGCTGCTCAACGCCTGGTATGACTCCGGCGGCAACGAGATCGGTGACAAGTGCGCCTGGACCAACCTGGCCAACATCAGCACCGGTGGCGGCTCCTTCGCCGTCCAGCCGCTGTGGAGCAACGTCTACGGCTGCACGATGACCAGCAACGGCTTCATGACGGCCGGCAATGAGCTGCTGGTCAACCAGAGCCTGTACTCGGTGGACGGCCGGTTCCACCTGATCCTGCAGGGCGACGGCAACCTGGTGCTCTACGAGGGTTCCACCCCGCTGTGGGCCTCCAACACGGTCGGCCGCGGCAGCGCGGACGCGATCATGCAGGGCGACGGGAACTTCGTCGTCTACAACAGCAGCGGCGGTGCCGTGTGGAACAGCGGCACCTGGGGACATGCGGGCGCGTTCCTGGTGATGCAGGACGACGGCAACCTCGTCGTCTACACCCCCACGGACAACCCGCTGTGGGCGTCCAACACCTGCTGTCACTGAGGAGGCTTGAATAAGTCTCCGGTGGTGCCGCCACGGTCCGCCGTGGCGGCACCCGGCGCGTTCGCGGCGGCCAGCAGTGGAGAGCGGCGCAGCCTGGCGAGCAGGGCGGGGGTGAGCAGCAGGGTGGCGCCGAGCAGCACACTGACCGCGGCACCGAGCGCGATCCAGCCGAACACGCCGGACGGCAGCGGCGCGAACGTGTGGTAGATGACCACGCCGAGGACGGCGGCCCCGGTGGCGAGGGCGGCCAGCGGGCCGGGGCCGCGGCCGGTGCGCCAGGCCCAGGCGAGCGCGGCCAGCACGGTCATCAGGTAGGCGCCAAGGATCAGGTACGCGCCGTACTGGATGATCAGCGTCGCGGCCCGGGTTGCGGTGGGCTCGAAGCCGGTGGCCAGAAGGGCGGCGACGCTGACCGCGCCGGTCACGGCCAGGGCGCCGGACGGCGAGCCGTGGCGGCGGGAAACCCTGGTGATGGGTCCGGCGGCAGCCTCGCGGCCGACGGCGAACAGCAGCCGGGAGGCGGCGTTCAGGCAGGCGAGCTGGGCGCCGAACGCACTGACCAGGCCGGCCGCGTTGACCGCCTTGGCGACCCCGGAGCCCAGGTACTGGCCGGCCACGGAGACCAGCGGCGCCGGGTTGGCGGCGACGGCGGCCGCGCTGGGGAACGCGGCGTAGACGATCCAGGTGAAGAAGATGTAGACCGCCGCGGAGGTGGCCAGGGACCAGCCGATGGCCGCCGGGACGGTCCGGGTGCTGTGCCTGGCTTCCTCGCCCAGCGTCGCCGCGCCCTCGAACCCGGAGAACTGGCCGAACACTGCGACGACGCCCAGCGTGAGCAGGCCGGGGCGGACTCCGGCCGGGGTGAAGGGCGCCGCGCTGAGCCCGTGGTGGTGGTAGCCGCCTTTCATTAGGACGGCCACGGCGACCGCGCAGATCAGGGCGATCGCCAGGCCCTCGCAGACCAGGATCACCAGCGAACTCAGGCCGATGGACAGGTAGCCGAGCAGCAGCGCCGCCGCCGCGCCGGCCAGCGCGAGGATCAGCCAGCCGGCATGCACACCCATCGAGGCCAGCAGCGTCTGGGCGATGTCCGCGGTGGAGGCGTACACACCGGCCGCGAACGAGATGTAGACGAGCAGCAGCAGCCAGGCAGAGACGAACCCGTACCCAGGGCCGAGCGCGGCGGCGTTGAACGCGTACACCGACCCGGAGGTGTTGAACGCCCGGCTGAACCGGATGAACGCGTAGGCCACGAAGCCCATCGCGACCAGCGCCAGGACCTGGGCCAGCGCGCCCGGCTCGCCGACGATGCCGGCGATGATGGCCGGGCCGATGATGACTCCGGCGGTGGGTCCCTGGATCCCGACCGGCAGTGCGACCGTGCGGGCGAAACGCAGGCAGCCGCGCCGCAGGCGTGGTCTGGTGCCGGTGGCAAGGGCCTGGTCGACGCGTTGGGCGAGGGTGTCCTTGCCGGACGGGGGTGCGGTCATCGGGCGACCGTTCCGGCTGTTCCGGTCGTTCCGGGCGTTCCGGCTGTTCCGGTCGTTTCGGCTGTTCCGGTCGTTCCCGCTGCTCCGGGCGTGGGCTGGGCGAGCAGGCGGAGGCCGATGACCACGCGGTGCACGGCGGTGACCGTGACGGCGCCGGTGAACACCCAGACGATGATCACCGCCTGGCTGGGCAGCAGCAGGAGCAGCACATACACGACGATCGTCTCGGTGCCCTCGGCCAGGCCGCCGACGAACCGCAGCGAGCGGTCGTCGCCGAGCTGCTGGCGGCGGCGTTCGGCCAGCGAGGACAGCGCCAGGAACGCGGTACCCGAGACGTAGTAGGAGCACAACAGCGCGACGCAGGCCAGGCGCGCGCCTGGCACGGCGATGGCCAGGCCGAGGATGATCCCGGCGTAGACGCTGAAGTCCGCGACGATGTCCGCGAACCCGCCCGCGTCGGAGGGCCGCCCGGCCCGGGCGACCGGGCCGTCCAGCCCGTCGAGCAGCCGGTTGGCCAGCCACAGGCCGAGCGCGGCCGGCCAGGCCCGCAGCGCCGTGGCCACGCAGGCCCCGGCCCCGGCGGCCCAGCCGGTGGCGGTCAGCGCGGCGGGCGGGATCCCAGCCCGGGCGATGCGCCGGCCCGCCGCGTCCAGGACCGGGCGCAGCAGTGTGCGCATCCGCGCATCCAGCATGTCCGCCTACCTCGCCCGGCCGGTGTGGCGGACCTCGGCCAGCGGCAGCAGTTTGCGCAGCTCGCGGTTCTCCTGCGGATCGAGCAGGGCGTGCTGGACGCAGGCCGGGACCAGGGTGCCGTTCTCCGGGTGCGCCATCGCGTAGTGGCAGGCGGCCAGCCGCTCCTGGACGCCACGGATGTCAGGGTCGTGGCTGAGCTGGCCGCGCTGGGTCAGCTCCCAGGCGGGCCTTACCTGGCCGGCGTCCATGAACTGGTGCATCACGTAGCTGACCGGGCGTATCCGGTTGGTGAGCAGCCGCTTTGGCGTGACCCGGCGTATGGTCCTGACGGCCCAGCCCGCCGCGATGGCCACGGTCACCGGGTGCCGGACGGCCACGGTGGCCAGCCGCAGCGCCAGCAGGGCGGCCGGGGTTCCGGTGAAGCTGACCGGGCCCAGGTAGCGGAAGAAGGCGTCGCGGACCCGCAGGTCGCGCGGGTCGTCACCGTCGAGGACCGGGTACCAGCGCGGGCCAGCCCAGAAGCCGTAGGCGACCCGGTTGCAGCGCACGTCGCCGTGCTCGAAGACGTGATAATCCAGCCTGGCGCCGGCGCCGCGCTCGATCTCGGCCCAGACCTGGTCACCGGTGATGTCGCGGTAAGGCTGGTGCCAGCGGCGCTCGTCGCCGAGGAACGCGGCCGGCTGGAAGGAGAACATGCCGTAGCCCATGGCGCGGCAGTCCCTGACCACCCCGGCGACCTGGCTCAGGTTGGCCGGGGTGACCGTCATGTTGTGCGCCAGGAACGAGCGCACGCCGTGCTCGCGGCGCAGCCGCCGGAACATCCCGGCAAACCTGGCTCGGTAGGGGTTGAGCGAGGCCTCGCCGGGTGGCCTCGGTATGCCGGTGCGGCCGAACATGAACATGTCGAAGTGCGCGCCGAACGACACCCGGCGCAGCCGTCTGCGCCCGTCCGGCCCCGTGACGAGGCGGCGCAGGTAGTCGTAGCCGAAGTCGCCGTGGGTGAAGCTCATCGGCTCCCGGCCGTGCGCCCGCATGACCTGCAGCGCGCGGGCATGGTCGTCCGGATCGAGCAGGCTCACCTCGCCGCCGATGAGCTGGGTGTGCGCGCGCGGCCCACGCACCTCGCGCAGGAGTGTGAGCTGTGCTTGCAGTTCGCTGAGAGTGTGCGCGCCGTCCACCCGGATCTGGTTGGCGTCGCGGGAGTGGTAGCAGGGCGTGCAGGCCAGGTTGCAGCGCGGGAAGATCCCGTGCGTGCCCTCGCAGCCGACCCCGTGCCTGCCCAGGGTCTGGCCGGGGGTGCGGGCCGATTCGGGCAGTTCGGCCCAGCGGCGGGCCATGGCGGCGGCGAACCCCGGATCGGCCGGGCGGAGGGCCGTCACCCAGCGGGGCAGTCGTATCGCGGTCATGCCTGCTGGCGGGCTGGCCTGGAGTGTGCGGCGCGACGGCGTTCGGCCTCGGCCTTGATGGACTGCAGCGATCCGGTGACCGTGGCCTCCCAGTGCCGGGCCACCCGCCCGGCCCACCAGCGCCCGGCCGCCCAGAAGTCGGTGTCCAGCGTCCCCGTGTAGGTCAGCCGGGTGCCGTCCGGCTCGTCGGCCAGCGCGAACGTCTCGGCCACCGCCGGGACCGGCCCGCGGACCAGGCGGAAGTCGATGCGTTCCGGCGGGGTGAACCGGACCGTCTCGACGGTGGTGGCCGTCAAATTTTTGAATACGGGTGTGTGGTGCGCGGCGAGCACCATGTCGCTGCCCCGCTCCAGCACCTCCAGCTTGGCCGCCATCGCCCGCGGCGTGCGGCCAAGGTAGGGCGCGGCGGCCAGGTCGAAGACCACCTGGCGCGGGGCCGCGATGTGCACGGTCATCGGGCCGAGCGGGCGGGTGCTGCGGCCGATGCCGGTGTCCAGGGTGAGGGCGCCGGACACGATCAGCCAGTAGGCCGACGCCGCGCCGCCGCCGGCCACCGCCGCGAGCTTCCATCCACGCATACCCCGAGCCTGACACGAGAAGGCCGTGCGGCGAAAGCTGCGGACGGGCCGTTGGCATGAAGTGGCGCATCCGTAACGAGGTGTGCGGCTGGCATGAAGTGGCGCATCCGTCACGAGGTGTGCGGCTGGCATGAAGTGGCGCATCCGTAACGAGGTGTGCGGCGTCTAGACTCGGGGCCATGCTGCGCGTCGTCGCCGTGGACGATGAGCCCCCAGCGCTGACCGAACTGGTCTACCTGCTTCGCGGCGACCCTCGGATCAGCGACGTCGTGGGGCTTTCCAGCACGACCGAGGCGCTGCGCCACATCCACCGCGTGCTGGATACCGACGAGGCGCCGCACGCGGTGTTCCTGGACGTGCACATGCCAGGCTTGGACGGCCTGGACATGGCGCGGCTGCTGATCCGGTTCACCAGTCCCCCGGTGATCGTGTTCGTCACGGCGGACGAGGAACCGGCCGTGGAGGCGTTCGAGCTCAAGGCGGCCGATTACGTGCTCAAGCCGTACCGGCCGGAGCGGCTCGCGGAGGCGGTCCGCCGGGTGGCGGAGAGCGTGGCCGCGGCGGGTGCGACTGCCCCAGTGGTCTCGCCGGCCCCTGTGGTCTCGCCGGCCCCTGCGGTCTCGTCGGCCCCTGTGGTCTCGGCGGCCTCGGCGGCGGGAGGCGGGTCAGGGGTGCCGGAGGCGCTTCCATCCCAGGACGGCCCGGCTGACCTGGGCTGGAAGATCCCGGTGCAGCTCGGCGGGGTGACGTCGTTCATCCCGGTCAGCGAGATCTGGTACGCCGAGGCGCACGGCGACTATGCCCGGCTGTTCACCCGGCGCGGCTCGCACCTGGTGCGGGCGTCGCTGGGCACGCTGGAGGAACGCTGGCGGGACGCTGGGTTCGTCCGGATCCACCGCAGTCACCTGGTCGCCTACCGGTATGTGGGAGAGCTGCGGCAGGACGGCGGCACGATCTCGGTGCGGATCGGCGAGCACATCCTGCCGGTGAGCCGCAGGCACGCCAAGGACCTGCGGAACATACTGCTGCGGCGGGCCGAGGCCGCCCGCGAGCTGGCCGAGGCAGCCGGCGGCGACGGAAGCGAGGGTAAGTGACGGTCACGCCACTGGACGTGCTGACCATGGGCCGGGTGGGGGTGGACCTCTACCCACTGCAGACCGGGGCCGGCCTGGAGGACGTGCAGTCATTCGGCAAATACCTGGGCGGCAGCGCCACCAACGTGGCGGTGGCCGCCGCCCGGCTGGGCCGCGGCTCGGCGGTGATCACCCGGACCGGGCAGGATCCGTTCGGCCGGTTCGTGCACAAGGCGCTGCGACAGTACCGGGTCGACGACCGCTTCGTGACCGCGGTGCCCGGGCTGCCCACGCCGGTGACGTTCTGCGAGATCTTCCCACCCGACTATTTCCCGATCTACTTCTACCGCTACCCCAAGGCGCCGGACCTGGAGATCCGGGCCGGGGAACTGGATTACGAGGCGATCCGCACGGCCCGGGTGTTCTGGGTGACGGTGACCGGCCTGTCGGCCGAGCCCAGCCGGACCGCGACGCTGGCCGCGCTGCGGGCCAGGGGCAGGGCCGGGGTGACCGTGCTCGACCTGGACTACCGGCCGGTCTTCTGGCCGTCGCGGCAGGAGGCCCGCCGCTGGGTGGAGCAGGCGCTGCCGCTGGTCACGCTCGCGGTCGGCAACCTGGACGAGTGCGACACCGCGGTCGGTGAGCGCGAGCCGGCCAGGGCGGCCAAGGCCCTGCTGGCGGCCGGGGTGGATTTGGCCGTGGTCAAGCAGGGGCCCGGCGGGGTGCTGGCGGTGGACCGGGCTGGCCAGGTCGAGGTGCCGCCGGTGCCGGTGAACGTGGTGAACGGGATCGGCGCCGGCGACGCGTTCGGTGGCGCGCTGTGCCACGGCCTGCTGGCCGGCTGGGACACCGAGCGGGTGATGCGCTACGCCAACGCGGCCGGCGCCATCGTGGCGTCCCGGCTCGCCTGCTCCGACGCCATGCCCACCGATGCCGAGGTGGAGTCCTTGCTGCTGGAGACTCGTTGATCGCCGACAAGCTGGCCGAGGTCATCCAGATCCGGGTGCACCGCCCGGATGAGGTGATGGCGGCCGCCCGGCGCCGCCGCCGGCCGGCCTCCCTGGTCAGCCCGAACGGGCGGCTGGTGATCGTGGCCGCGGACCACCCGGCCCGCGGTGCGCTGCGGGCCGGCCGCCACCGGCTGGCCATGGCCGACCGGGCCGGCCTGCTGGAGCGGCTGTGCATCGCGCTGCGGCGGCCCGGAGTGGACGGCGTGCTCGGCACCGCCGACGTGCTGGAGGACCTGCTGCTGCTCGGGGCGCTGGAAGGCAAGGTGGTCATCGGCTCGATGAACCGCGGCGGACTGGCCGGGACGATCTTCGAGATCGACGACCGGTTCACCGGGTACGACGCGGCGGCGATCGAGCGGATGGGCTTCGAGGGCGGCAAGATGCTGCTGCGGATCGACCCGGAGGACCCGGCCACCGCGCCCACCATCCACGCCTGCGCGCAGGCGGTGAACGACCTGGCCGGCCGCCGGCTGATGGCCATGGTGGAGCCGTTCATCTCGCACCGGGTGGACGGCCGGGTCCGCAACGATCTGTCGCCGGAAGCCATGATCCGCGCGGTGACCGTCGCCTCGGGCCTGGGCACCACATCGGCCTACACCTGGCTGAAGGTCCCGGTCGTGGCCGAGATGGAGCAGGTCATGGCCGCGTCGACGCTGCCGGTCCTGCTGCTGGGCGGCGAGGTCCCCGACGACCCGGAGGCGGCCTTCGCCGGCTGGCGGAAGGCTCTCCAGCTGCCTAACGTCAAGGGGATCGTGGCCGGGCGGTCGCTGCTGTATCCCTCGGACGGGGATGTGGCCGCCGCGGTCGACACCGCGGTGGGCATGTTGTAAGGGGAATGGTGGACAGCAAGCTTTATCTGACGGCGGGCAGCACCGCCGAGGGACCGTATACGGCTTCCATCACGCCGGAACTGGCCGGCTGGGGCTGGTCCGGGCTGCGGATTCTGGAACTCGCTCCCGGCGGCCGGCACAGGTACCCGACCCACGGCGAGGAGGTGCTGGTGCTGCCGCTGGCCGGGGACGCGGTGGTGGAATGCGACGGCAGCCGGTTCGAGCTGGCCGGGCGGCCCGACGTGTTCTCCGGTGTCACCGACTTCGCCTACCTGCCGCCCGGCACGGTGGCCTGGATCAGCAGCGCCTCGGGCGGGCGGTTCGCCCTGCCATCGGCCCGGGCGCAAACTGAGCTGCCGGCCCGTTATGGCCCGGCGGAACGGGTGCCGGTCGAGCTGCGCGGGGCCGGGCAGTGCTCCCGGCAGGTGAACAACTTTTGCACGCCGGAAGCCTTCGACGCCGGCCGGCTGATCGCCTGTGAGGTGCTGACCCCGGCCGGCAACTGGTCCTCGTACCCGCCGCACAAGCATGACGAGGAACGCCCCGGGGAAACCGTCCTGGAGGAGATCTACTACTTCGAGATCGCCCCCGGCCCGGCCGGTACCAAGGGCGTCGGATTCCAGCGCGTCTACGGCACCCCGGACCGGCCCGTTGACCTGCTGGCCGAGGTCAGGACCGGGGACGCGGTGCTGATCCCGCACGGCTGGCACGGCCCGTCGATGGCGGCGCCCGGGTATGACATGTACTACCTGAACGTGATGGCCGGCCCGGGCGCGAAGCGGGCCTGGCTGATCTGCGACGACCCGGCCCATGCCTGGGTGCGCGGCACCTGGCCCGGCCAGCCCACCGACCCAAGGCTGCCCATGGGGGTGAGGAGATGACCGTCCGGCTGACGGTGGCCCAGGCGCTGGTGCGCTTCCTGGCCGCACAGCGCAGCGAGCGGGACGGGACCACCCGCAAGCTGTTCGCCGGCTGTTTCGGCATCTTCGGCCACGGCAACCTGGCCGGGCTCGGCCAGGCTCTGATGGAGGCGGAGCTGACCGCCCCCGGGTCGCTGCGCTACCACCAGGCGCGCAACGAGCAGGCCATGGTGCACGCCGCCGCCGCGTTCGCCCGGATGCGCGACCGGCTGGAGACCTGGGCATGCACTTCGTCGGTGGGCCCGGGGGCCACCAACATGGTCACCGGCGCGGCCCTGGCGACCATCAACCGGCTACCGGTCCTGCTGCTGCCGGGCGATGTGTTCGCGACCCGGGTGGCCCGGCCGGTGCTGCAGGAGCTGGAGCACCCCATCGGCTACGACGTCTCGGTGAACGACGCGCTGCGGCCGGTGTCGGTGTTCTTCGACCGGATCACCCGGCCCGAGCAGCTCGCCTCTTCGCTGCTGGCGGCCATGCGGGTGCTCACCGACCCGGCGCGTACCGGGGCGGTGACACTGGCCCTGCCGCAGGACGTGCAGACCGAAGCCTTCGACTGGCCGGACGAGCTGTTCGCCGAACGGGTCTGGCACGTGCCCAGGCCAGTGCCCGAGCCCGCCGCGCTGGCCCGGGCGGCGGCGGTGATCCGCTCGGCGGCCCGGCCGCTGATCGTGGCCGGCGGCGGGGTCATCTACTCCGGCGCCACCGCGCAGCTTCAGGCGTTCGCCGAGGCCACCGGCGTTCCGGTGGCGGAGACTCAGGCCGGGAAGGGCTCGCTGCGCTACGACCACCCACTCGCGCTGGGTGCGATCGGGGCGACCGGCACCACCGCCGCCAACCGGATCGCCCGGGAGGCCGACGTGGTAATCGGCATCGGCACCCGCTACAGCGACTTCACCACCGCCTCCCAGACCGCGTTCGCCGGCCCGGGCGTGGCGTTCGTCAACGTCAACGTCGCCGCACCGGACGCGGCGAAGCTGGCCGGCACCGCCCTGGTCGCCGACGCCAGGCAGGCGCTGACCGCGCTGGGCGCCGAACTGGCCGGGTGGTCGGTCCCGGACGGCTACCGGGAGCTGGCAGGCAGGCTGGCCGCGGAGTGGGACCAGACGGTGACCCGCGCCTACGCCATCGGCAACCAGCCCCATCCGGCCCAGTCGGAGGTCATCGGCGCGGTCAACGAGGCCGCCGGGCCGCGCGACGTGGTGGTCTGTGCGGCCGGTTCGATGCCCGGCGACCTGCACAAGCTGTGGCGCACCCGCGATCCCAAGGGCTACCACGTCGAGTACGGCTACTCGTGCATGGGCTACGAGATCGCCGGCGGCCTGGGCGTCAAGCTGGCCGCACCGGACCGGGAGGTCTTCGTCCTGGTGGGAGACGGGTCCTACCTGATGATGGCCCAGGAACTGGTCACCGCCGTGGCCGAGGGCGTCAAACTGATCGTGGTGCTGGTCCAGAATCACGGGTTCGCCTCCATCGGCGCGCTGTCCGAGACCGTGGGCGCGCCCCGGTTCGGCACCTGGTACCGGTACCGGAACCCGGCCACCGGCCGGCTGGACGGCGGCGTACTGCCGGTGGATCTGGCCGCCAACGCCGAGAGCCTGGGCGTGCGGGCGCTTCGCGCGCAGACCATCGCGCAGTTCCGCGCGGCGCTGGCCGCGGCCCGGCAGGAGAGCGGGCCGGTGCTGGTGCACATCGAGACCGACCCGCTGGTCCCGGCGCCCGCCAGCGAGTCCTGGTGGGACGTGCCGGTGGCCGAGGTCTCCGGGCTGGAAGCAACCCAGCAGGCCCGCAAGGACTATCAGGCCGCCAAGGCGGCACAGGCCGGCTACCACTTCCCAGCCGCCGAGTGACCGGAGGACTCACGGCATGCCAGCGAGCACACCGACAACTCCCGTTGGGTGGAATTCCGGCCAGAAAAACGCCACCAACCTCTGCCTGGGCAGCGCACCCGACTCCTGGGGCGTGTGGTTCCCCGCCGATGAGCACCAGGTCTCCTACGGCCGGTTCCTCGACGAACTGGTCGCGGCCGGGTACGAATGGTTCGAGCTGGGTCCTTATGGCTATCTGCCCACCGACCCGCGGCGGCTCGCCGAGGAGGTCGGCAGCCGGGGCCTGAAGGTGTCGGGTGGCACGGTTTTCGGTGCGCTGCACCGGCCCGGCAGCTGGCCCGGAACGCTGGCCTCCATCCGTAAGGTAGCGGAGCTGACCGCAGCGGCCGGCGCGCATCACCTGGTGCTCATCCCACCGCTGTACCGGGCCGAGAAGACCGGCGCGTTCACCGAGCCGCCGCAGCTCACCGGGCCGCAGTGGGCCTCGCTGGCGGCCAGGGCCAACGAGCTGGGCAAGATCCTGCTGAACGACTACGACATCCGGCTGTGCCTGCACCCGCACGCCGACAGCCACATCATGACGCAGCCGGAGATCGAGCGGTTCCTCGACGGCACCGACTCCGGCTGGGTCTGGCTGTGCCTGGACACCGGGCACGTCGCATATGGCGGCGGCGACGCCATCGACCTGATCCGCAGGTTCGCCGAGCGGATCGGCTATGTCCATATCAAGCAGATGGACCCGGCCGTGCTCGGCCAGGTCCGGGCCGAGGGGCTGTCGTTCGGCGAGGCGGTCCGGCGCAGGGTGTGCGTCGAGCCGCCCGCGGGTGTGCCCGACCCGGCCGCGGTGGTCGCCGAACTGGCCGGCCTGGACGCTCCGCTGTTCGTCATCGTGGAGCAGGACCTGTACCCGTGCGACCCCGGCGTGCCGCTGCCTATCGCGATCCGGACCCGGCAGTACCTGAACGGCTGCGGGCTGGGTGTACCAGGCGGGGAGCAGCGGCGATGACGGTCAACGCGGGGATCATCGGAGTGGGCGTGATCGGCCAGGATCATGCCCGCAGGCTGACCGGGGTCGTGCCGGGCGCCGTGGTCACAGCGGTCACCGACGCGGATGGTGACCGGGCCCGCGCGGTCGCGCAGTCCCTGCCAGCCGCCCTGGCGCTGCCCACCGGGCACGACGTGATCGCGGCCGGTGACGTGGACGCGGTCCTGGTCACCGCGCCGGGACCGGCCCATGAGGAGTTCGTGCTGGCCGCGATCGGGGCCGGCAAGCCGGTGTTCTGCGAGAAGCCGCTCGCTCCCACCGCGGAGGCCTGTCTGCGGATCATGGAAGCCGAGATGGCCGCGGGCGGGCGGCTGGTCCAGGTCGGCTTCATGCGCCGTTATGACGGCGGCTATCTGGCGCTCAAGCAGGCCATCGACGCCGGTGCCATCGGGGCACCCCTGCTCGTGCACTGCGTACACCGCAACGCGTCGGTGCCAGCCACCTACACCAGCGACATGCCGATCACCGACTCCGCCCCGCACGAGATGGACATCGTGCGGTGGCTGCTCGGCGACGAGGTGACCGCGGTGTCGGTGCTGATCCCCCGCCGCTCCAGCCACGCCCCGGCCCGGCTGCACGACCCGCAGATCCTGCTGATGGAGACCCGCGGCGGGGTGCACGTGGATGTCGAGGTGTTCGTCAACTGCCGCTACGGCTACGACATCCGGTGTGAGGTGGTCGGCGAGACCGGGACGGTGTCGCTGGCTCACCCGGCCGCCGCGATCCTGCGATCGTCGGGGACGCTCAGCGAGCCCGTCGCCGGCGACTGGCGCGACCGGTTCGCTCTCGCCTACGACGCCGAACTGGCCGCCTGGGTGAACTCGGTGACGGCAGGCCGGCCCACCGGCCCGTCCTGCTGGGACGGCTACGCGGCCGCGGCGGTGAGCGAGGCCGCGCTCGCCGCGCTGGCCTCCGGTGAGCGCACCGGTGTGGTCATGAAGGACCGCCCGCCGTTCTACACCTGACCGGGGAAGGACCCTCCATGGCAGCAGGATCCATCGGTGTCGCCGTGGTCGGCGGCGGCATGGCCGGGCGGGCGCACGCGGCGGCCTACCGTACCGCGACCACCCTGTTCGGCACCGGGCGGCCGGACGTCCGGCTGGTCGCGGTGGCCGACCTCAACCAGGCGCTGGCCACCGACACCGCCACCCGGTACGGCTACCAGCGGGCCGAACCGCGCTGGCAGGCGATCGCCGGGGCGCCCGACATCGACGCAGTCAGCGTGGCGGTCGCCAACCACCTGCACCGGGAGGTCGTCGAAGGCCTGCTGGCAGCCGGGAAGCACGTGCTGTGCGAGAAACCGCTGGCCACCTCGCGTGCGGATGCGACCGCGATGGCCGCCGCCGCGGACCGCTCAGACCTGGTCACCGCCGTTGGCTACAGTTACCGCTGGTCCCCCGCGATCAGCGCCATCCGGCGCGAAGTGGCCGGCGGCACCCTCGGCGACGTGGTCCAGTTCAACGGCCGCTACTGGGAGGATTACGCGCTCAGCGCGCAGGTACCGTTGAGCTGGCGCTACCGTGGCGGTCCCGGCTCGGGAGCGCTGGCCGACCTGGGCAGCCACCTGACCGACCTCGCGGAATTCGTCTGCGGCCCGATGACCGAGGTTGGCGGCACCGTTCTGGCCACCGTCATCACCCAGCGCCCGGTCCCGGCCGGCGAAACCGCCGGCCACGGCCTGGCCGAGGTCAGCGGCGAGACCGGGCCGGTGGAGAACGAGGACATCATTGCTTTCACGGCCCGCTTCGCCAGCGGGGCGGTGGGCACCTTCTCGGTGTCCAGGGTCGCGCACGGCCTTCCGGACGGCCTCGGCTTCGAGATCTTCGGCACGGCCGGTGCGGCAGCCTTCGACCTGCAGCGTCCCGGTGAGTTCACCATCTCCGGCGATGGCATCCCATCCAGGCTCAACGGCTGGCGCCAGGTGTTCACCGGCCCGGACCACCCCTACATCCGGCAGGGCCTGCCCTTCGACGTCCGGGGGACCGGTCATGGCACCCATGACATGTTCGGCTATCAGGCCCGGGCCTTCCTGGACCAGATCGCCGGCACCGGCGACCTGCCGCGCTGCCCGGACTTCCACACCGGCCTGCGTGGCCTGGCCGTCCTGGACGCGGTGACCGAGTCGGCCCGATCCGGCGGCTCGTACGTAAAGATCGCCTGACTCCCCCGGACCACGGCCCGCCGCCTGGCATCCCCCGGAACGGAGCAGGGCAGCGACACGTGTCACGGCTCAGCGGGCGGATGTGGCCCAGTGGGCGAACAGGCCCGGGCCGAGCTGGTTGGCGTAGACGTCGAAGGCGGCCAGGACGGCGCCGGGGTCGCCGGTTCCCTGCGCCCGCCAGTCCTTGAGCGCGTGCGAGACCAGGCCGGCGCACAGGGTCGCGATGGCCGCGCCACTCCCCACCCCGGCGGCCCGCGCTGGCAGGTCGCCCCGCCCCGCCAGATTTATGGTCAGCCAGTGAAGGGGTGCGTCGGTGTTGATCCGTTGGGTAGCAGCAGGTCGAAGCCGTCCGGGACCTTGAGTTCGCCCGGGCCGGTGCCGGGACGGCGGGTGACGCCGTACTGCCAGACCAGCGCGCCGGTGGATGGGTCGATTGCGACCATCCGGTCGTTGTAGTCGTCGTTGGCCATGAAGACCCCGCTGGGCAGCAGCTCGGTCAGCGACGGGTGATCGAGCATACCGGGGGTGCCGAACGGCGCCCGGTACCGGTACAGGACGTGGCCGGCCCGGTCGAACTCCAGGATCTGGCCGGGGGCGGCATAATCGGCGATGAGATAGCGGTCCGCGCCCAGTTGCTGCGGGTCAGACGGGTAGCTGATCGGCAACTGGGTGTCCCAGACCAGTTTCCCGGCCGGGGTGTACTCGCTGACCCAGGAACCATTGATCTCCGAGATCAGCAGGTCGCCGTTCTGGAGCGGGGTGTCACCGTTCGGCGGCGCCATTGCGGTCGGGGGGTGGTGCACGCACTGGCCGACGGTGCCGATCTGGTGCGCGAGGGTGTGGTTCGGATTGATCACCAGCACCCGGCAGTTGTAGGCGTCGGCCACCGTGATCTGGCCGTTCTTGAGCAGGTAGGCGTCGTCGGGCTCGTAGAGATAGCCCGGCGCGGCGCCCCGCTGGCGGGGATGCCCGTAGGACCAGACGATCTTTCCGGATGGGTAGGCGATCTCCAGGATCGTGTTGTTCTGCTCCTGGTTGGAGACGATGACACTGCCATGCTGGGCGAAGAACGCGTCATCGGGGAAGTAGAAGCCCAGCGGATCCCGCGGCAGATTCGGGGCAGGATAACGCCAGACCACCTTCATGGTGTCGTCCATCAGCAGCAGCCGGTCGTTGCCCCGGTCGGCGATGAGCAGCTTGGCACCGAAGTAGGGAGAGCCGGCTCCGGCCGCACCCGCCGTCCCGAACGCCCGGTTCGGTTTGATCATCTGGACCGAGTCCACCATGGTGCCGTGTGACTCGCCGCCGACGAGCCAGCCGGTGGAGCCGGTCACGGCCACTCCCGCATGGGACACCGGCACCTGCAGCCGCCCGGCCACGAGCATCCGCCTGCTGGCCGGATCGAACGCCCAGATCGTGTCCGCGGTGGACAGCGACGAGGCCACCGCGCCGTTGGCGGTGCTGGACTCGCCCGGGGTGAGCTGGGTCGTGCCGGCCCCACGGACGTCGTGCTGCGGCGTGGAACTCTCGCCACCAGCCAGGAGGATCTCGCCGTTCAGGGTCATCGCCGCCGAGCCGGACAGCGGCTCGGGCAGGTGGCCGACGATCGCGGCGCTATGGTGGGCCGGGTCCACGACCTGGATGTCGTCCACCGGCTTGCCGGCCCGGGATCCGGTGACAGCCTGGCCGCCGAAGACGTAGATCTGCCCGTCCAGCGTGGTGACGGCCGGATAGCGCACCGGAACCGGCAGGTTGGCCACGACGGCGAAGCTGTGGCCGTCGGCGGTGGCCAGGACTGCCGCGTCCGGGCGGGTGCCGGTGTATCCGCCCACCACATAGGTCGTGCTGCCGATCGTGACGCCCACCGCGTCGGAGCGCAGAGCGGGCAGCGACCCCACCGAGCCGGCCGCGCCGCCGCGGCTGAGCGTGATTCCCTGGACCGTCGCGATCGAGGTTGATGACCCCCCGCCGAAGACGAGCGCGCGGCTTCCGGTCAACCCCACCGCGGCGTCATGGACCGGAACCGGGAGCGCCCCGATATGCCGTTCCACCCCTCTGACCAGGCCCAGCGAATAAACCGTGCCGGTCGAGGCGCCGGTGTCGGTCAGCCCGCCCAGGACGACCAGATCGCCATGGCCGGGAAGGACCACCTCACGGCTGAGCGGGGTTCTCAGGTGCCAGGGGAGCAAGCCCGACTCGGCGGCGGCCCAGCTCCGCGGCGCGGCTGGCGGTCTGGTCGTGTGGCTAGCGGCCGAGCTGGTCTGTTTGTGCACCCGGTTCAGGTACCAGGCGACGAACCCCAGAACGACGATCATGACCAGCGCGACGGCGGCGTACCGCTCGGTCCGGCCGCCACCGCGACGGCCCGGCGGACGTCGCTGGGGGGATCTTCGCTCGCGCCGCGCGTCTCCCGGTGACCCGCGCCGTCTGCCCCCCGGCGAGTCATCCCATTCGGATCCGCGGCTAGACCAGGATGCTGCCACCTGCCAGATGATGCCTGACGTGCCGTGAACGTGTGCCGGTACCCCGGATTTCTTTGCCTTATTTTCGGTCACCCGGCATCCGGGCACTGTGTACAGCATCCGGTCCAGGCGCCCGCGACGGCTGAAAACGATCAGTCATTCGAATGATCGTCTTCGCCCACGGGTGCCTGGACCAGAGATCAGCCAGAGCATCCGGCGATCATGAATCAGCGGTCCTGCCAGTCACGCCGCCATCATGGCTGGCGAACTCACAGGGCGACCTGTACTCCAGCCCAAACTGCACAGGGCGGTCCGCTGGTGACCTGATCGACGGTTATCTCAGCAAAGTGGCTACGGCACTTTGCTTCGCGCCGTTACTTCCTGCCGAAACGGTCGAACTCCCCGTTACGGACGCCACCCAGGAACGCGTGCCACTCATCCGGTGTGAACCTGAGAACCGGCCCATCAGACTCCCGGCTGTTGCGAACACCGACCTCACCATCTGGCAGGCCAGCAACCTCGACACAGTTGCCGTTGGCGAAACTAAGGGAACTCTTCACCCAGTGACTCGCGGGCGTAGGTCTGTCCACGTCTGTCTACCTCGCTGAATGTTGTATTTGTTGGCACCGGCCGGCTGAGACACGTAATGTAGCGTGTTGGCTACAGTACGTACACATGATCATCATAAGGTTAGCAGGAGCTCACTATCACGTAAGGTTTATGTCGCCGCGACACGCCAGGGCAGCTTTGTGAAGTTTTGGTGTCCGGCCGGTAACGAGGCGGCAGAAACTGGCATCGGCCTGAATGCCAGTACCCCCGCACCCCAATGCAGACCATCGCGGACGACGGCCATCAGAGCAGCGTCAACAGGTGCGGCGCCAAGACAGCAGCGGCGATCAGCACTATCAGCAGCAGTGCGAAGCGCAAGGTCCGCCAAGGCTTGTCCAGCACCCACTGCAGGAAGCTGTACCGGTTGCCGCGGCCTCCGGGCGCTGCCACGCCGAGGCCGTCGAATTCCCCGTTTCGCACCCCAGTGAGGAACACACGCCATTCATCTGCTGAGAAAAGGAGAACCGGTCCGTCCGCATTCCGGCTGTGACGAACAGCGACCTCACCATCCGGCAGGCCAGCAACCTCAACGCAGTTGCCGTTGGCGGAACTAACGGAACTCTTCACCCAGCGACTCGCGGGCGTAGGTCTGTCCACGTCTGTCTACCTCGCTGAATGTCGTATTTGTTAGCACCGGCCGACCGAGACACGTAATGTAGCGTATCGACTACAGTATGCATACGTGATCATCGCAAGGTGCGCAGAACCTCACTGCCGCGTAAGGATTGCCACCACGGATGACGGTTACCAGAGAAATTGCGCACGCCCTGACACTGCGGACCAGTAGCGGGCCAATTAACCCCGAAGTCAGCGGATCCGGAAGGGTGGGTCAGCAGACGGGGGTGGTCCCTGGGAATGGGGAAGCGTGCAGAGATCATCCCACCTGACGGGCGCCGGACCAGCACCTTTCCGCGGTTTCGAGGATGAGTTCCTTGGAATCGGCCGGGCTGAGAGATGCGTCGGAGAGCATCTGGAACGCGATCCGGTGCAGGTAGGTCTCCCGCTCACCCTCCAGGGAGAAGCCGGTCCTCAGGTGCTCGGTGCTCACCACGTCCTGCAGCATCGCGTCGTCGTCAACCCCAAAGCCGAATATCACGAAGGATTCGCCGAAAACGGTGTGCTGCGCGTCCAAGGGCAGGACCTGGATCGTCAGGTTCGGCCGGCCGGCTTCCCGCGCGAGATGCTGGAGCTGTTCGTACATTACTGCGTCATTACCGATCCGGCGCTGGAGGATCGATTCATCGAACACGACCGACAGATTCAGGTCGTCGCGGTTCAGTACCTGCTGGCGCCGCATGCGAACCCGGACCATCCGGCCGATCATGCCTGGTGCGATCGGTTCCACCCGGCTGTAGCTGCTGATAATGTGCCGGGCGTAAGCTTCGGTTTGCAGTAAACCGGTGACAACGTCCACGTGCCAGATGGCTATGGAAGTCGCCTCGTGTTCGAGGCCGATAAACTGCTGGTAGTCCTCGGAAAGGCTGTCACCAAATTCTTCCCACCAGCCTTTCTGAGCGGCGTCCTCGGCAAGTTCCAGAAGCAGCGTGCGGCGGGCGCCGGTGATCTCGTAGTAGTCGAGCAACCGCTCGACCTCTCGCGGCCGCAGACCGGTCCGGGCGCGCTCGTAGCGGCTGATCTTGGAAGGCGACCATCTGAGCGCCGCGGCCACGGAGTCGCCGCTCTTGCCCTTGCTCTCCCTGATCCCGCGCAGTTCAGCCGCCAGCCTGCGCCGCCGCACCGTGGGGCTTCCTGGTGCGATCATCGGGCGTCCCTCCTCCTTGGGCCACTCGGGCGGACTAGTGCGATGATCACATAGATTGCACAGAAACAATCATGAAACTTTAGGTACACCGTACACCGGTCCGTCCCCAAGACTCTGCCCACGGCAGCCCGCACCAACCCCGCTGACCAGCGCCGGGACATCGTGGCTGCATATTGCCCCGCTGGATATTGCCCGCTGGCCGCAGCCTACGCCGGCAGCGCCTCCCACATCGCACACCGGCGTCGCGGACACCATGAGCCGGATCGCGCCCGCAGAACGCCATGCCGATGAGCCCACGGAAGGCAACACGGCGGCCGAACTCGAAACCCGCTTGCCTTCCCGCCGCACCACCATCCGGCTGACCCCTGAGCCGCGCAGCACAACCGAGCCGCGCACCACACCACAACTGAGCCACGCACCACAACGCGGCCCAAGCCAGCACTTCCGGCTGTGGGCCGCGTGACGGGACCGCTATCCCAAGCGATAAGACGATCAGCTAATCACCCTGCCCACGGTGGCCTGCGAAGCTCCGGACCAGTGCCATCGTCCGCCCAGCGACGGGCGTGCTGCGTGCCCCGGCCCGGCGCGGCCGGCGCCTGGACGCGGTCACTGTCCGCGAACCCTCGCCGGTGCGCGTTGCCAGGGAGTGCCAGCAGC
>DATGGU010000072.1:0-2380 GCA_035308365.1 Streptosporangiaceae bacterium | reverse complement strand
CGGTCAGGTCGGCAAGGATGGCGGTGCCCATGGGTTCGAGACCGTCGACCCGGCTCAGCACCGCTTCAATCTGCTCCACCGCTTCTTCCTTGGTAGGCCGCTGGGCCAGCCTGACGATCTGGTCATGCATGTATGCCTGCAACGACTGTCCCGCGCTCCGGGCCCGGCGGCGGAGCACTTTGTACAGGTCCTCCGGAATCTCACGCACCTGGATCGTCGCCATAGCACCGGTATAGCGCTAAACCGAAGTTGCCGTAGCTCTCCGTAGGCGTTATGTCCTGAACTGCCGTTTCGGTGAGATCCGGCCATAGAACGTAGTCAGAATATATGGCATGTCGCTACCGTAATCTGCACCCGAATACCGGTATGATCTGGTTATGGCCTGGAACAGCGGGAAAGTTCACGTAGTCAGAGTCACTAAGACCGGCTACGTGGACAAGCAGGGCCGGGCCCGGGACTACTCCTCGGCCTACCTGCGGCGCACCTACCGAGAGGCCGGCAAGGTCAAGAACGAGACCGTGGCCAACCTGTCCGCGCTGCCGGACCACGTCATCGACCTGATCGACGCGGGCCTGAAGGGCCAGCGGCTGGTCCCCGCCGGCGAGGCGGTCACCATCACCCGGTCCCTGCCGCACGGCCACGCCGCCGCCGTGCACGCCATGGCGAGGGAGCTGGGGCTGCCCGCGCTGCTGGGCCCGGCGGGCCGGCCGCGGGACCTGGCCCTGGCCCTGGTCATCTCCCGCGTGATCGCCCCGGCCTCCAAGCTGTCCACCCTGACCTGGTGGGCCGACACCACGCTAGGCGCCGACCTCGGCGTGGCCGGGGCGTCCACCGATGACATCTACGCCGCGATGGACTGGCTGGCCGGGCGGCAGGACGCGATCGAGGCGGAGCTGGCCCGGCGGCACCTGTCCCCGGAGGCCAACCCGGCGAAGATGGCATTGTTCGACCTGTCCAGCTCCTGGGTGGAGGGCCGGTGCTGCCCGCTGGCCGCCCGCGGCTACTCCCGGGACGGCAAGAAAGGCAGGCTGCAGATCGAGTACGGGCTGCTCACCGACCCCCAAGGCCGCCCGGTCGCGGTGCGGGTCTTTGAGGGGAACACGGGGGACCCGTCCGCGTTCACCGAGATCGTGCAGGTCATGCGGGACAAGTTCGGGCTGGCCAAGATGGTCATGGTCGGGGACCGGGGCATGATCACCAGCGCCCGGATCGCTGCGCTGAACCAGCGGGAGGACGGGACGCAGCGGCCAGACCCCTACGGCTGGATCACAGCGCTGCGCGCCCCCGCCATCAAGAAGCTCATGGCCGACGGCGGGCCGCTCCAGCTCAGCCTCTTCGACCAGCAGGACCTGGCCGAGATCACCTCCGAAGACTTCCCCGGCGAGCGGCTGGTGGCCTGCCGCAACCCGGTGCTGGCGGCCGATCGTGCCCGCAAGCGCGAAGAGCTGCTGGCCGCCACCGAGAAGCTGCTGACCCCCATCATCGCCCGCGTCCGGGCCGGGCGGCTGGCCGGCGCCGGCCAGATCGGGGTCGAGGCCGGCAAGGTGATCAGCAAGTACAAGACCGGCAAGCACTTCGACGTCGTGATCACCGGCACCAGCCTGGCCGTGGCACGGCGCCAGGCGCAGATCGAGGAGGAAGCCGCCCTGGACGGGTTCTACGTCCTGCGCACCCCCGTCCCGGCCAGCGAACTGGACGCCCCCGGCGTGGTCGCCGCCTACAAGAACCTCAAGTACGTCGAGCGCGACTTCCGGCACATCAAGGCCGACGACCTGGACCTGCGGCCGGTGTTCCACCACCTCGAAGAACGCGTCAGGGCGCACGTGCTGATCTGCATGCTCGCCTGCTACCTCACCTGGCACCTGCGCCGTGCCTGGGCGCCGCTGACCTTCACCGACCCCAATCCGCCCACCCCGGTGAACCCGGTCGCCCCGGCCCGCCGCTCCGCGCACGCACAGGCCAAGGCCTCCTGGCAGTACGACCCGGCCGGGCAGCCCTACCGCAGCTTCCGCGGCCTGCTGGACCACCTGGCCACCCTCACCCGCAACCAGGTCCGCTTCGCCGGCACCACCGCCACCGTGCCGATGCTCACCGAGCCGACCAGCGCCCAGCGCGAGGCCTTCAACCTCATCGGCGCCGCCATCCCGCTCACCTTGAAGTAGCCAGAACGACACCCAGCCGATCCGGTGAGCTACCAGGTCAGGCCCAGAATCGCCACCGAACCTAGCCGTAACTTCGGTTTAGATCCGCAATACGGCCACGGGCAAGCCAGTCATCGGTAAACGCTTCGGTCCGGTGCGCCAGCGCCCGCCCCTACCGAGGGGCCGCTGTCGCGTGCGTAAGCGACGAGGGCTGGCCGGAAGTAGCGGGCGCACCTGGC
>DATGGU010000071.1:0-7566 GCA_035308365.1 Streptosporangiaceae bacterium | reverse complement strand
GAGCTCGCGGCCGAGCTGGACATGACCCCGGAGAAGGTCATCGAGGTGCAGAAGTACGGCCGTGAGCCGATCTCGCTGCACACCCCGCTCGGCGAGGACGGCGACAGCGAGTTCGGTGACCTGATCGAGGACTCCGAGGCGATCCAGCCCGGTGAGGCGGTCAGCTTCACCCTGCTGCAGGAGCAGCTCCGTTCGGTGCTGGCCACGCTCTCCGAGCGGGAGGCCGGGGTGGTCTCCATGCGGTTCGGCCTGACCGACGGCCAGCCCAAGACGCTGGATCAGATCGGCAAGGTCTACGGGGTCACCCGGGAGCGGATCCGGCAGATCGAGTCCAAGACGATGTCCAAGCTGCGCCACCCGTCGCGGGCCAACCTTCTCCGGGACTACCTCGGCTGATCCGGCCCGGTGGCTGTGACGCCTCCAGATGGCCTCCACTCGGCCTGCCGCGCCGGAGGCTGGCCGCAGATATTTCCCCGCGGGTTGTCCATCCGGCGGCTGCTCGTTCGTCGCCAGTGTGAACGGCCGCCAGCCACGGCGGCGATGACCCGAAGGAGACCATCATGTACACCATCACCTTCCAGCTTGCGGACTGCCTGCACGGTGAGCGGCTGCGCGAGGCCGAGCGTGCCCGGCTCGCTGCCGGCGCCAGGGCGGCCCGCAGGTCCGCCCGCCGCGCCCACCCGGTGGCGGCTCCGGCACGCCGGGTCATCCGGGCAATCCTCCGGCCTGCGGTGTAGGCAGATGGCGCCATGCAGCCCACCTGCCCGAAGATGCGCCAGCGCGTGCGCGCGGCGCGCGGACAGGCGATCATCAGTTATGCCTGCGGGAAGCGAGGTTTGAGATGAAGTACGTGGTTTTCATCGGCAGTGAGGGCCTGCCGGTACCGGAGGCCCTGGCGGTGATGCAGCGGGAACTCCCCGTCTGGATCGAGGAGATGGACAGCCGCGGGGTTCGGCTGCTCGGCCGGGAGCTGGAGCTGCCGCAGACGGCGGCGACGGTGCGCGTGCGCGGCGGCGAGACGCTGGTGACCGATGGGCCGTTCGCGGAGACCAAGGAGTTCGTGGCGGGCTTGGACATTTTCGAATGTGCCGACCTCGACGAGGCGATCGAGGCAGTGGCCAAGAGCCCGGTGTCCCGTTATCACCCGATGGAGATCCGGCCGTTCGCCGCGGGGCTGCGGCTGGGTGAGGCGGCGTCTGAGTTCGCGCGGGAGGACGACTCGGCGGGCACCCCGTACCTGCTGATCATGTGGATGGGCGGAACGCCCGCCGCACCACTGGATGAGGCGGCGGTGATGGCTGAGAGCGAAGCTTGGCGGCAGGATCTGCAGGCACGCGGCCTGCAGGTGCTGGGAAATGCGCTCGAGGGCCCGGAGGCGGCCACCACGATCCGGGTCCGTGACGGGCAGACGCTGATCAGCGACGGCCCATTCATCCAGACCAAGGAGTTCATCGCCGGCATCGACGTCGTCCGCTGCGCTGGCCGGCAGCAGGCGATCGAGCTCGCGGCCGCGCATCCGATCGCCCGCTACCACGCGATCGAGGTGCGCCCGTTCTGCAGCGAATGACCACGCCGGCCGTTCAGCACGCGGTGGATACGGCCTTCCGCGAGGAGTGGGGCCGCGTCGTGGCCACGCTGATCCGCCGGACCGGCGACTGGGACCTGGCTGAGGAGTGCGCGCAGGAGGCGTTCACCGAAGCGCTGCGGCGCTGGCCGGCCGACGGCATCCCGCACCGCCCCGGTGCCTGGCTGACGACCGTCGCCGGCCACCGGGCGATCGACTGGCTGCGGCGTGGCGCCCGTGGTGCGGAACTGCTGGAGCAGGCCGGCCGCGAGGCGCTCCCGCCGCCCGGCACCGATGGGGAAGCGATGGCTGAGCTGTCCGGTGAGACCGGCGATATCGAGGACGACCGGCTACGGCTGATTTTCACCTGCTGCCACCCGGCCCTTCCGCTGGAGGGCCGGGTGGCCTTGACCCTGCGCACCCTGGCCGGGCTGTCCACAGCCGAGATCGCCCGCGCGTTCCTGGTGCCCGAGGCGACGATGGCCAAGCGCCTGACCCGCACCAAGGCGAAGATCGCCGTCGCCAGGATCCCCTACCGGGTGCCGCCCGCGCATCTGCTGCCTGAACGTACCGCCGGAGTCCTGGCGGTACTGTATCTGCTGTTCAACGAGGGCCATTCGGCATCCTCGGGCACCGAACTGATCCGCGCCAGCCTGTGTGAGGAGGCGATCCGCCTGGCCCGGGCGCTGCATCAGCTGATGCCAGACGAGCCCGAGGCGATGGGCGCGCTGGCGCTGATGCTGCTGCATCACTCCCGCCGTCACGCCCGCATGGGCGGCGACGGCGAGCTGATCACCCTGGAAGAGCAGGACCGGGACCGCTGGGACACCGCAGAGATCCAGGAAGGGCTGGCGTTGCTCGCGGCGGCGCTGCGCCACCGGCAGGCCGGCCCCTACCAGCTGCAGGCGGCCATCGCCGCCTGCCACGCCCGCGCCGCGACCGCCGCCGATACCGACTGGCCTCAGATCGCCAGCCTCTACGCGCTGCTGGAACGGTACATGCCCTCACCCGTGGTCCGGCTCAACCGGGCGGTGGCGGTGGCGATGGCCGGCGACATCGAGGCGGGCCTGGCCATCGTCGACGAACTCAGCGGCGACCCCCGGCTGGCGCGATATCACCTGCTGGAGGCGACCCGGGCCGACCTGCTGCGACGCCGCGGCGATGCCGCCGCAGCCGCGGCTGCCTACCAGCGGGCGCTGCCGCTGGCGCCATCGACGGCAGAGCGCCGGTACCTGCAACGCAGGCTGCGGGAGACCAGCACCAGCCACAGACCGCACGGCACGCCCTCATGACCACGAAGCCGTCCTAGCCATCGGCCAGTTGAAGCATCGTCACCGGCGCGCTGGCCGTGGCCCGCCTCGTACCAGGCGAGTACGGTCTGCTCCAGGGCTTGCGCGGCCGCGACAGCTGGCGCGGACAGGGATGTAATCGAGGATCAGCGCCGCGGAGAAGGGAAAACAGATCCTCGGGAGCAGCCAGCATCTTGATAGGCCAAGATGCTCCTTGCGCGTACGGCGGCGAACGGCCTCTACCCTGTCAGGAAAGGCCGCAGCGGCTTGCCGGCGGAGTCACCCGCCGTCTTTGCCGTGGTGGGGACAGCAGGGTACGGTGCGGCCGGCCGGACGGGCGGATTGGATGCCGGGACGGCTGAGGCCGGATGCGTGGCCTGGCCGACGGCGTT
This sequence comes from Streptosporangiaceae bacterium, assembly GCA_035308365.1. Classification (GTDB taxonomy): domain Bacteria; phylum Actinomycetota; class Actinomycetes; order Streptosporangiales; family Streptosporangiaceae; genus PALSA-505. The sequence continues at coordinate 4,321 of DATGGU010000071.1, read as the reverse complement.
GAGGTGGCGCAGAGCCTGGGCGTAGGACCCGAGCAGGGTGGCCTGGGTATAGGGCAGGCCGTGGCCGGTGCAGAAGGAGGCGACCAGGGGCTGTGCGTGCCTCAAGTTCGGGCGTGGCATGGACGGGAACAGATGGTGCTCTATCTGGTAGTTCAGGCCGCCCAGGGCCGCGTCGGTGAGCCAGCTGCCGTGGACGTTGCGTGAGGTTAGGACCTGGCGGCGCAGGAAGCCCACCTTCTCGCCGGCGCTGAGCACCGGCATGCCCTTATGGTTCGGCGCGAACGCGCAGCCCAGGTAGAAGCCGAACAGACCCTGCTGGATGAGAATGAACACCACCGCCCGGACCGGGGACAGCACCAGGAACACCGCGCTCAGGTAGGTAACGACGTGCACCGTGAGCAGGCCGGCCTCCCACGCCCGGCGCCGCGCGGCTCGGGCGGATCGCGGGCCGCGGCTGGTCAGGGCGCGGATGCTGGATCCGTGCAGCCCAGCCGCCTCGAAGAACAGCATCGGGATGAGCAGGTAGGCCTGGTAGCGGAAGATCAGCCGGCGCAGGCCTGCGGCGGCCCGGGCCTGGAAGCTGGAGAAGGCCAGCACGCTGATCATGATGTCGGGGTCCTGGTCCTCGGTGTTCGGGTGGGCATGGTGACGGTTGTGCTTGGCCACCCACCAGCCGTAGCTGAGGCCGATGGCCAGGTTGCCGCAGGCCACGCCGAGCAGGTAGTTGGACCGCTGGGTGGCGAAGATCTGCCGGTGGCCAGCGTCGTGGCCGAGGAAACCGAGTTGCGCGAAGATCACGGCCAGGAACGCCGCCACCGCGAGCTGCCACCAGGAGTCGCCGGCCAGCGCGAACAGTGTCCATCCGGCGGCGAGCGCCGTGGCCGTGCCGGCAATCTTCCACGCGTACCAGCTACGGCGCCGCCGCAGCAGGCCGGCCTGGCGCACCAGCCGGGACAGCTCCGCGTACTCACTGCCACCTGGGGGGCCAGGCGTGGAATCGGGACTCGTCTCAGCACCGGGAGCAGGAGAGGTGGGCACAGGCGCGAACTCCTCAAGATGGTCGGATAGGGCCAGCCCGAACGCAGCGCTAGTGAGCTGGCCAGCGCCGGGACTGCGGCAGAGGTGCCTGCCGGGAGATACAGGGGGGCATGACCGCTTGGCATGGCCGGTCCACCTCAGCCCGGCTCCCGCATCGTGCTGGTGTGCGCGAGCAGAGCGAGCAGCTCGCCAATGGTGGGCTGCCGGCTGACGGGCTCTGGCAGTGGGCGGTCGGCCCGGATCTGGTAGCGGTTGCGGCGGCCGTCCTTGACCTTGACGACGTACCCGTCCTCTATCAGGTGAGTGACGATGGCATAGGCGCTGCGTTCGGTGATGCCCAGGGCCGCCGAGATATCACGCAGACGGGTGCCAGAATCATCCGCGATGCACAGGAGCACCCGGGCGTGGTTTGTCAGGAATCCCCAGCTTCCCATGCCCAGATCATATCAGCTATTCTAGAAAAAAATTGCTTGTTTTGCATTACTAGTATAGCCCGACGCTAAGAGTTGGGGAAAGGGAGGGCTGCGATCGGTACCCGGGTCAGGGCTGGGGCCGCCCCGCCGCGGACCCTGGCGCGGACGAGGCTGCGGCGATAGCACAAGCCGCAGTGTGGTTAACTTCACTGAGTCGTAGTTTTTCTGTGTACGTGGCTGGTGCCGCGCTCGCGGATGTACTTGCGGGCAGGTGCCCCCACCGGACATGGTGTGCAGCCACCGCTCGCGGCGACGTCTCTGCACCGTGCGGGGACATCCTCATCTCCGGGAAGGAGACACGCCATGGCACAGGGGACTGTGAAGTGGTTCAACGCCGACAAGGGATTCGGGTTCATCAGCAACGATGACAGTAGCGAGGACGTGTTCGTTCACTTCTCCTCGATCGAGTCCACCGGCTACCGCAGCCTGAACGAAGACCAGCGGGTCGAGTTCGAGATCACCCAGGGCCCGAAGGGCCCACAGGCCGAGCGAGTACGGGCTCTCTGAGCCTGATCGCCGGGCTGGCGCGGCATCCGGTTCACCCCGGACGCCGCGCCAGCCCGGTTCGGCACGGAAGCTCGATGCAGAACGACACGGTAAAGGCCCAGCAATCCGGGCGCGCCGGTCGCCCGCTAATCCACAGCGAGCTGGTTTCCACGGACGTGGCGGCCCCTCAGTTGCGGCCCATGCAGGCGCCGGCTACGTCGTCATCACCTGCATCACCGGCCGATACAGGTAGGGCGGCTCGGCAGGTCCCGCGCCTCGCCGAAGCCCGCGGTTGCGAAGAGGTCCGCGGTCATTGCCGCACCGCTCGCGCAAGCAGGTCCAGCCGGGCCGCGGTGTGGTCGATCCATCGAGGGTCAGCCTCCAGGCGGTAGAGGCAATGATCAGCGAGCAGCACATCGACAGCGTCGCAGCGCCGCTTCAGTTCGGTGAGCTCTCGCATCCGCAGCAGGTGCGCTCCCGCTGGACATCCAGGTAGCTGTCGGCACATCGCGCCGAGCAGGATCGGCGGGTGGCCCTTCACGTTGATCGCGTACACAACCGACGACGGGTCCTGCGGATTGAGGCCCTGGTAGGCGGGGGAGCAGTTCTGGCAGAGCAGGTGCTCCTCGCCGTTGGTGGCCAGCCGCTCGGTGCAGCCCGCGGCGATCGCGTTGTTCACGTTCTCGAAGCGGACCAGGCTGGCGTCGGTCTCCTTGATCAGGTTCGCGGCGGCCCTGATGATCGTCGGCCGCCACCTCGCCGGCAGCATGTCCTGCGCGGTGGCGCGCGCCTGCGAAACGCTCTCGGCGGCTTCCCCACCCCACCCAGCAACTGAGCACCGGAAACCCAGACGTCACCACCGGCGGGTCAGGCCACCAAGCCTCAAGTCTGATTACTGGAGCAGAATTCCATAATGCATAGTCTGGTAGCGCATTAGCCGGTGCGCCATCGGGACGAGAATTGCCTGCGGCAGGCGGTGGCGTCGCGCCAGCGCTGCGCGGCAATCCGAGCTACACGTGTACTCGCGTGTGCTGGCACGGCGAGCGCTGATTTGGGTTTGTCGTAGAACTGGTGAGCCGCATTTGCGGCGGCTGCGCTCATGGACGCTTCAGGAACCTCAAATAGAACGCCGCGAACACCAGGACAATTCCGACATTTGCTATCAGCCGCGCCCAGAACTGATGCCTGAAGAACAGGATGTCCACCCCGACCACGACGGCTACGAGAGCCAGCACGTATAGCCCGACGGCTACCTGTCTCCCCATCGTTTCGTTCTACTCTATGCGACAGAGTGGAGCAAGAGCGGCGCTGGGTTTCAATGCAACGATTGCAGGCAGTACACCACCCGCTCGTCGGCGAGGTGTCCTTCACTTAAGAGTCGATGGAACTCGTCGCCGATCCCGGCTTGACAATGTTCGTGTACACGACCGAGCCCGGCTCAAAGTCCGAAGAGGCACTGCGACTGCTCGCCAGCTGGGCCACGACGCCCGGCGAGGAGACAACCGATGCCGATCACCAGGAACACCCTCCGGACCGCAGCCGGGCCCAGTGACTGGTTCACCGGCGCCGTCCACATCGACACCCTGGCAAGCCCATCGCAACGGCTCGCGCCCTCCCACCGGCGGAACTCTCAGGGATGGGGCAGGCTTCGATGGGCGCGCCGCGTCCATCGCCCGGTAGCTCTCGGCGCCCTGATCGAGCGCCAGTTCGTACCGGCGGCTCACGCTGCTCTGTCAATACCCGGCAACGTCGGCCTCCGCGATCACTCGCTCGGGGGTGACGCGCACCAGAAGCTCCCCCGGCACCGCGTTCCGCCGCCCGAATTCCCCGGCCCGGCCCTCGCCCATGTAGCGGGAACCGATCGCGGTGGCGAACCGCAGCAGATCGTTCAGGTCTTCATGAAGCGTCACGCGCCCGCGCACATGAACGAACGCAAACGGCGGCTCGTCATCCTCGACGACCAGTGCAATACGCGGATCGCGCCGCAGGTTACGGCCCTTGACCGTGTTCGCCCCGGTGGTGAAGACGATCTGCTCTCCATCGAGCACGAACCAGACCGGCATCACGTGCGGCTGGCCATCGTTCATCACGGTCGCCACCTTCGCGGTGCGGGTTCCGTGCGAGATGAAAGACCGAAGCAGAACCGGACGATCGATTCGCCGGGCAAAGGTGCGACCGCAGCCTTTAGATCCGCAATACGGCCACGGGCAAGCCAGTCATCGGTAAACGCTTCGGTCCGGTGCGCCAGCGCCCGCCCCTACCGAGGGGCCGCTGTCGCGTGCGTAAGCGACGAGGGCTGGCCGGAAGTAGCGGGCGCACCTGGC
>DATGGU010000070.1:0-137729 GCA_035308365.1 Streptosporangiaceae bacterium | reverse complement strand
ATGCGAGAACCTATCCGGGTACTGGTGTCCGGTCTGCGCTCGCGGCTTCGACGTCTCTGGTGAAGGCACCTGAGACAGGGCCGATGACGGACAGCAGACAGAGAATGGAGGAAGGGCGATCATGAAGTACATGATCTTGCTCTACGGCTCTCAGCAGGACTACGACTCGATGGCCGGAAAGCCGGTGCCGGGCAAGCCGACGTGGACCGGGGAGGATTTCGCGGCGATGGGCGGATTCATGGCGTCGTTCAGCAAGGACCTGGTGGAGTCTGGCGAGCTGGTCAGCACCCGGGGACTGACCGCCCCGGTGCACGCTCGCAGAATCCAGCTGCGCAGCGGTGTCCCGGTGGTGACGGACGGGCCGTACGCGGAAACCCAGGAGGTCCTGGCCGGTTACTGGATTGTCGAGTGCGAGAGTTTCGACCGGGCCACCGAGATCGCCGCGCGGCTGACCACCTGCCCGGGTCCCGAGGGTGCGGGCGACCGCGCTGTGGTGGACGTGCGCCCGATCGCCGATTCTCGCGCCGAACTGGACGCCTGAGCAGGCTGTGCCTGAACTGACCAGCCATGTCTGACACCGAGACCGAGGACCTGCTGCGCGAGCTGGCGCCGCGGGTCCTCGGTGCGCTGGTACGACGTTATGGGCATTTCGGCACCGCGGAGGACGCCACCCAGGAAGCACTGATCGCGGCCGCTAGGCAGTGGCCGTCCGAGGGTCTGCCCGCCAACCCGCAAGGCTGGCTGATCACGGTCGCCTCCCGGAGGCTGACCGACCTGCTGCGCGCCGCCCAGGCCCGCCAGCGCCGGGAAGACGCAGTTGCCCAGTGGGTCCTGCCCGGGGACTGGGTGGCGCCCGCGGCGGACACGCCAGCCGCCGACCGCGACGACACGCTCATCCTGCTGTTCATGTGCTGTCACCCGGCGCTCACACCGGCCTCGCAGATCGCCCTGACGCTGCGTGCGGTTGGCGGTCTGACCACCGGTGAGATCGCCAGGGCGTTCCTGGTGCCCGAAGAGACCATGACCCGGCGGATCACCCGCGCCAAACGGCAGATCAAAACCAGCGCCGTACCCTTCAGGCTGCCAGCAGCCACCGAACGCGCCGAGCGGCTGGATGCGGTGTTGCACGTGCTGTACCTGATCTTCAGCGAGGGCTATGCCAGCACATCGGGACCGGCCCTGCAACGCACCGAACTGGCAGCCGAAGCGATCCGGCTGACCCGCATCGTGCACGCCTTGCTGCCTACCGACGGTGAAGTGACCGGCCTGCTCGCGCTCATGCTGCTCACCGACGCCAGGCGCCTGGCGCGCAGCGGCCCGTCCGGCGAGCTCATCCCCATGGCCGACCAGGACCGGAGCCGTTGGGACGCGGCCTACATCGCGGAGGGCGTGGCCCTCATCACCGGCGTGCTCGGCCGCAGTCCGGCTGGCCCATACCAGCTGCAGGCGGCGATCGCCGCGATCCACGACGAGGCACCATCCGCCGGTGCAACCGACTGGCCACAGATCATGGCGCTCTACAAGCTGCTGATGCAACTCTCCGACAACCCGGTCGTGCGGCTCAACCACGCGGTCGCCGTAGCCATGGTGCACGGCCCACACGCCGGCCTCGAACTGCTCGCCGCACTCGGCACCGACGAACGGATAGCCAACGACCACCGCCTGTCCGCAGTTACCGCGCACCTGCTCGAACTCGCCGGCGACCACCCGGCCGCGCGCGACGCCTACCTGACTGCAGCCACCCAGACAACCAACCTCCCCCAGCAGCGCTACCTCAACGCCCAAGCCGCCCGCCTCGCCGGCAATCAGTGACGCCTCGTAATGACTCCTACAACATCCGAGGCTCTGCTCTGGGGCGGGTGGGGGTGGGGGTGGGGGTGCCGGAGCGCCGCCGTACGCAGAAACTGCTGCCTCACGCGGTTCGGTAGGAGCCGGAGATGTGGGATTTCTCTGTGACTGGTTTGCCGTGACGGTAAATGGTGCCTGGTCGCCAGCCTGGAGGTGGTGGGTGGAAGGTGATGGTTCCGTCGCGGTGTTTGCCGACTCGCCAGCCACCTTCATGAACCAGCCAGTGGTGGAACTTGCAGAGTGGTGCGCCGTTGGAGATGGAAGTTCTGCCGCCGTGCAGCCAGTGGATGATGTGATGGATGACCTCGATCGGGCCTGAGCAGCGAGGGTGGCTGCAACGGCCGCCGTACTGAGCGTAAAGGGCATCGCGCTGGCGGGGTGTCCAGCCGGGGTGCTTGCGCCCGGCGTCCAAGACAGCAGAGGGCCGGCCGAGCGGCGGGGGCAGCTGGTCAATGGCGGCGGCCATCCGTTCGGTGAGCTGCTGGGTCGCATCGCCCGCAGTGCCGCTCGCGGAGAATGCTTCCTGATCGGTGACCAACCGGATGATCTCCGCATCACAAGCGATCCTCCGGGCGGCTTCCCCCTGGATGGAGGCGCCCGACCCAAGGGTGGCGCCAGGAGCCAGCGGCTGGCCGAGCAGAGTAGACAGCGGCACCGTAACCAGAAGGCGCGGCCTCTGGCAGATAGCTCCGGCACCCATGTTCGAGCCCCGCGCGTATCCATCACCACTGCCGCCGGAGACGTCCACATCGTTCAGGTGCTCGCCAGTGAGGCCTTGCTCACCGCGACCGGTGTGTTCCAGGCCTTCATAAGCTTGCCCACTGGGCTCCAGCCGGCCGTGGCTATGGTCTGTCTGTTCCTGCTCAGCCTGAGGCGTGCCTGGGTGCCCCTTCTCACGGCGAGCCTGGGCAGGCTGCTCCGGCCCGGCATGAGATTGGACCGTGTGCTCCGGCCCTCCATGAGCCCGACCCAGGTGATCCTTCTCGTTGTAAGCATGACCGGTGTGGTCGGTGTCGCAGCACGGGCGGTCATCGTCCGGGTTAGCGGCTGGGCCGGGCGGGAACGGAGGGCGGGCCGGCTGGCCTGGTGCGGTCTCGGTGAGGCGGGTCAGTACGTCGGCCCAGCGCTGCGGCTTGCTTCGCTTGTCGTCAGGGCCGGTCTTCGCGCCGAGTTCTTCAAAGGCCGCTATGACCTGCTCGGCGGCTTCAGCGTGCAGCCGGCCGGTAATCTCGCCCACTCCGCCCAGGGAACGGGAGATCCGCAGCCCGCGCCGCTGGAAGTCGCTGTGGTCATCGCCGGCCCGTTCCTGGACGTCGGCGGCCTCGCGCAGATGAGCGCCCATATGGCGCAGTTGCTGGCTATCCAGGCCGGGCATGAAGGCCGAGAACAGTTCATCGGCCGCCGCGTGCACGTTCCCGGCTCGCCACAGCCCTGCCCACAGATCTCCGTTGCCCGGCCCTCGCTCACCCTGGTCGCCTGAGCCCTCCGGGTAGTCCGGATCTCGGGCGGTCAAACCGGACTGAGGCTGGTTGGTTGCGTCAGGAATCTTGGGGGCGCCGGGGCCGTCCGGCGGGTCAGCCTCATCGGGCGGTTGCGCAATGACAGGCAGCCGCGAGATCTGCCAGCAGGCGGTGCCCGCTTGGGCCAGGCTGACGGTCCCATCGGCGAGCAGGCCGGTCACCTTGGGCACCAGCGGAGCCATCGCGGCCAGCTTGCAGATTTTCCACGCCTCATCGGCAAGCCGGGCGTCGGCGCGCAGCCAGCTGATCAGGTTCCTGGTACCGCGCAGGTGGTACAGCTCACGCATCCGGACAACCCGGGCCACCTCCACCCGCAGTCCGTCCAGCCTGGCGATCATGGTGGTCAGCGAGTCCATCACGGGCACGGCATCCCGGTCGTCCATGGCGGTCAGATCCGCCTCACCGGTCAGCCGGCCCACGGCCATAGCGGCATCAGCCAGCAGCTTGCCGAGGCTCTCGGGAGGCATGGCCGGCCGGCCGGTGCAGCAATCAGACGCGGCAGACACCACGACCCCCTTCCAGCCAGCTAAGAAACCTGCTAACTCATATGAATCGAACTTGCACTCGACTCTATACAGCTCATGGATCATGCTGCGAATTAGTTTCCAAACTTGTGGAAACGCACGTCACCAGATGTGGATAACTCTCAGACGGCCACAGCGCCAGCCTGCTCACTCGCACAAACCACGCCTGAGGAAGACGACGCTGAGCAAGAACCACTCAGCCACGCCTGAGCACGACGACCCTGAGCATGAACCACTCAAACGCAGACCGCCGCTGCGTCAGGCCTCGCTGGACTGGCGGGCTGACTCGGTGTGCACCAGGTCGGTGAGCCTGGCGAGCACATCGGGGTTCGTCTCCGGCAGCACGCCATGGCCGAGGTTGAAGATATGCCCCTCGGCGGTCCGGCCGCGGCCGAGAGCATCCCTGGCCCGCGCCTCGACGACCTCCCACGGAGCCAGCAGCACGGCGGGGTCGAGGTTTCCCTGCAAGGCCTTGCCCGGTTCCACCCGGCGCACCGCCTCGTCCAGCGGGACCCGCCAGTCAATGCCGACCACGTCCGCGCCCGCCTCCCCCAGCAGGCCGATCAGTTCGCCGGTCCCCACTCCGAAATGAATGCGTGGCACGCCGGCCGGGGCCAGCGAGCTGAAAATCTTCTGGCAGTGTGGCAGCACCGAGCGCCGGTAGTCCTCCGGACTCACCGCGCCAACCCACGAATCGAACAGCTGGATCGCCGACGCCCCGGCCGCCACCTGGATCTGCAGGAACGAGAGGGCGATGTTGGCGAGGCGGCCGAGCAGTTCGTTCCACAACGCCGGGTTGCCGTACATCAGGGCCTTGGTCCGGTCGTGGGTCTTGGACGGCCCGCCTTCCACCAGATAGGACGCCAGCGTGAACGGGCCGCCGGCGAAGCCGATCAGCGGGCGGCCACCCAGTTCGCGCACCAGCCCACGGATGGCCTCGGTCACGAACGGAACGTCCTCGGGCTGCAGTGGCCGCAACCGCTCCAGGTCGCGGGCGTCACGAATAGGATGCTCCACCACCGGCCCGATGCCTGGGCTGATATCGAGGCTGACCCCCACCGCCTTGAGCGGCACGACGATGTCGCTGAACAGGATGGCGGCATCCACGGCGTACCGGCGCAGTGGCTGCAGGGTGATCTCCACGATCAGTTCCGGCTGCCAGCAGGCTTCGAGCATGCCCATGCCCGAGCGCGCGATCCGGTATTCCGGCAGCGAACGGCCGGCCTGCCGCATGTACCAGACCGGCGTGTAGGGCACCGGCTGCCGCCTGCAGGCCAGCATGAAGGGGGATTCACCCTCAAGCGGCGTCACATCAGGGATCGTCTCACAGGGCAGGCCGCCGAACTGCAGAAAGCCCGCCAGAGCGCATTTGTGACACTCCGCCGGAGATCCCACGCCGCAGCGGTAAAGCGTGCCAACATCGTGATCAGCCCCGGACTGAGCGGAATCGTCTCCCGGAGCTGGGGAGCAGAACCGGGCCTGGTACCCGGCCCGGAGCCGGGAATGATCCCAGGTAAGGAGGTCGCCGGAGATGAGCCTGCTGACCCGCTACTGCCGCGAATGCGAGCAGGACCGGGCATTCGACCAGCCACACGACGGCCAGGGATGCTGCCCGGACGCGATCGACGGCGACTGCCTGGAATGGGCCTGCACCGAGTGCGGTGCTGCGTTGCTGATCGGGCTCCCCGGCCCCATGGCCAATCTGGGCAGTCTGCGCGGGGTCGCGTGAGAAGCGGGCGGCCGCGTCGTACGCTCAGGTCATGAGGCCAGTCGGCCAAGAAGGACCAGTCGGCCAGGACACACCGAGCGGCGGCAGCGGCGATGCCATCTTCGATGCTGCGGCTGCCGACTTCTATGCTGGCCGGGAGGCCCAGCGCCCAGTGCACCCACAGGTGACCTTCGAGGACGTTCCGGCGCCGAGGAAACTCGCGCCCTTTGCGGCCGCTATCGCGGCCACCGTCCAGGTGGCCGACCATGGGGAGCTGGCCGACATTGGATGGGGAAGGCTTGTGCTGCTCTACGATCCGGAGGGCCAGTCAGGCTGGGCAGGCCAGTTCCGCGTGATCGCGTACATCCGCGCGGAGGTGGAGCCCGAGATCGCTGCCGATCCGCTGCTCGGCAGCGTCGGGTGGAGCTGGCTGACCGAGGCGCTGGACGCGCAGCGGTGCGGATATGCGGCACCGAGCGGCACCGTGACCAGGGTGATCACCGAGGGTTTCGGTTCAAAAGAGAAAGAACCGACAGCGACCGGGCTCGAACTGCGGGCGTCCTGGTCGCCCGACGGTCCGGAGCTCGCCGGGCACGTCGCGGCCTGGTGCGATGCCCTGTGCACGGCGGCCGGCCTGCCGCCTGCCGTGGCCGGAGTGACCGTCATGCCAAGGCGTGGGCGGCGCCCGTGACGGAGGGCAGCGTGCCGTCGCAAGATGACGTCGTCCCTCTGCTGGAACCCTTGGATGGCCTGCCCTCCGTGGTCACGACGGCCGGTGAGCTCGCTGAAGCCATCGACGCTCTCGCCCAGGGTGAGGGCCCGGTGGCCGTCGACGCCGAACGAGCCTCCGGCTTCCGTTACGGTCAGCGCGCCTTCCTCGTCCAGTTCCGCAGACGAGGTGCGGGCACCGTGCTCATCGACCCGGTCACCTGCCCGGACCTCTCCGGTCTCGATGCCGCGCTCGCTCCGGCCGAGGCTGTGCTGCACGCCGCCAGCCAAGACCTGCCCTGCCTGGCCGAAATCGGCTACCGCCCCCGGATCCTGTTCGATACCGAGCTGGCCGGCCGCCTGCTCGGGTTCCCCCGGGTGGGCCTGGCGGCGATGGTCGAAGAGGTGCTGGGGCTCAGGCTCGCGAAGGGTTACGGAGCGGAGGACTGGTCCACGCGCCCGCTGCCCGAGGAATGGCTCCGCTATGCGGCCCTGGACGTGGAGGTGCTTGTCGAGCTCAGGGACGCTCTCGCAGAACAGCTCAAGGAGCAGGGAAAAGACGAATGGGCGGCCCAGGAGTTCGCGGCGGTCCTCGCCGCCAAGCCACCCGCCCCACGCCCGGATCCATGGCGGCGGACATCGGGCATTCACCGGGTCCACACCCGGCGTGGCCTGGCGGTCGTCCGCGAACTCTGGCTGGAGCGCGACGTGATCGCCCGGCGGCGGGATCTGTCCCCTGGGCGGGTACTGCCCGATGCCGCGATCATCGAGGCAGCCCGGGTGCTGCCAGCGACCGGCGAGGAACTCGTCGCGATCCCTGGATTCACCAGCCGGGGTGCTCGCAGGCACGTCCGCAGCTGGCTGGCCGCGGTCGGACGCGCCCGGGCCAAGCCCGAAGCAGCACTGCCCACACCGTCCGGGCCTGCGGCCGAAGGTCCACCGCCGACTCATCGCTGGGCCGAGCGCGACCCGGCTGCGGCGCGGCGGCTGACCGCGATCAGGGCGGCCGTGGCGGCCCTTGCCGACTCGCGCGACGTACGGGCGGAGAATCTTCTGCATCCGGACGCGGTCAGGAGACTAGCCTGGAAGCCACCCGAGCCGGCCTCGCGCGCCGCCATCGCGGAGCAGCTAGCCGGTTACGGAACTCGGCCCTGGCAGGTCGAGATCACGGCGACCCCCATCGCCGGAGCCCTGGCCAGGCTTGCCGAGAAGGAAGAGGACTGATATCTCATGGGCGCGCATCCGCTCCCGGGCATATTCGCAACCCTGGCGCCGTTGCTCGACCATTACGGATACCTGGCCATTGCGGCCCTGCTGTTCCTGGAGAACCTGGGCGCACCGGTCGTGCCAGGCGAGACCATGCTCATCGCCGGAGCCATCTATGCGGGTGCTGGCAGGCTCAACATCGTGGCCGTGGGCGTGATAGCGGTCATCGCCTCGGTGGCGGGAAGCTGCGGCGGCTATGCGATCGGCCGCTTCGGCGGGCGCGCGCTCGTGCTCCGCTACGGCCGGTATGTCCTGCTGACCAGTGAGCGCCTGGACAAGGCCGAGCGGTTCTTCACCAGGCGTGGCGCTGTGGTGGTCACGCTCGCCCGGTTCTTCGAGATCCTGCGCCAAGCCAACGGGATCATCGGCGGCATCACGGAGATGGGCTGGCTCCGCTTCCTGATCTACAGTTCCGCCGGGGCCATCCTGTGGGTCGGCGTCTGGGCGAGCGTAGGTTACCTGGCCGGGGACCACATCACCACTATTTACCATGACGTGACCCGCTACTCCCTGTATGTGCTCATCGCGGCGGCGGTCATCATCGCCGCGCTGATCGCCCGGCACGTGATGCGACGCCGGCGCGGCACCTCCACTCCCGCCGGAACCGGCCAGTCCCCCGCTGGCACGGCGGACTCCGCCCGCCGGTTCCGCTGAGACCGGCACACCGGTCTAACGCCGGGACCGGAGGTCACACGGCTGAGTAGAACCGGCCCGCGACACTCCCGCACACGGCAGCGGGTGACTGGTCTCCGGGTAGTCGGTGAAGACGTTGAAGATCACCTCACAGTCGCAGCAGCAGGCGCCCCTCCGCTGCAGCCGTTCGATCAGGGAGCGGGCCCGGGGCGCCCTGGAGTCACGCCACTGGCGCGTCCACCGATGCGTGTTGTTACAGCCGAACTCGTTGAGCATGCGGATTAAGTAGCATCGCAGGCACTCACGTGGACCGGGCTCGGTGAGCAGCTTGCTCAGCTGGACGAGTTCGGCTTCGACGGCATCGGCTATGGACTCAGTCACGGCGCCCTCCTGTCCATGGGTAGCACCATGAAACGAGTGGTATCACCGACCACTGACAATCCGCCGGGATCAGCGGCGGGGCGGGATCATGATCGCGGGTGTTTTGTCAGACCGGCCGGCCAGAATGGCATCGTGATCTCCCACGGCAGCGAGCCCAGGAATGGCGCGGTGGCCCTGGACGCCCCCGATGCGGACGGCCGCTACGCGGACGGCCCCGCTACGGACGGCCGCTACGCGGACGGCCCCCATGTGGAGGGCCCCCATGTGGACGGCCCCGCTACGGATGGCCCCCACGCGGACAGCCCCGATACGGACGGCACCGCGACATCCGCCAGCGCGATGAGGTCACTGGAGTGGGCCGTTATTGACGCTCCGGTCGGGCCGGTGTCCGTGGGGTGCAGTGAAGTGGGCGTCGCCAGCGTTCGCTTCGGCCCGCCGCCGGCTGGCGCGGTGACGAGGTCGCCCGATCCGGCTGACGGCCTGCTTGGCAGCGCTCGCGCACAATTGAATAGTTATTTCCTCCATACGGAGACGGTTTTCGGTATCGCATTGGATTGGGGCAACTGCTCCAGTTCCCGGCGCGCTGTGCTGTCACTGCTCGCCGAGACCGTGGGGTTCGGCCAGACCGTGACCTACGGAGCGCTGGCGCGCCGCCTGTCCTTGCGCGATGGCCGCCCAGACATTGGTGCCCGGGCGATCGGCAGCATCATGGGCTCGAACCCGATTCCCATCATCGTGCCCTGCCACCGCGTCGTCGCGGCCGATGGCCTGGGCGGGTTCAGCGGTGGCTGCGGCATCGAGCTGAAACGCTGGCTGCTCACCTTTGAAGGTGCTCTGCCCGAAATGCTGGACTTCGGCGAACCGCAGCGCCCGGCCTCGCTCAGCAGCCCACGCCCGGCCTCGCTCAGCAGCCCACGCCAGGCCTCGCTCACCAGCCCACGCCGGGCCTCGCGACAGCGCAGGGAGTGAGGTGACCTCCCCGCTGGCCGGCCTCCGGCTTGGGTTAGGAGGTGAGGTCGTGGTGTTCCAGGGCGGAGAGCTGGCCATTGGCGATGTGCAGGACCCAGAAGCCGCCCTTGGGTGGGGACCAATCTGCTGCGCTGGATGAGTTGTGCGGTTCCACGTCCCGCCAAGCTGGGTCGTCCGGGCTGGGCGTGGGCATGGGGAGGGTGGGCAGCATGGCACGGGCCTGACTGAGGAGCACGGAGATGTTTTCCCTGTGGGCGCAGATGACCATGGGCGACGGGTGGGCGAGCAGTTCGGTCGTGCGGCGCTGTGCTGCGGCGCGGAGGTCTTCGCCATCGCCTGGCTGGACGGTGAACACCGGTTCGGTTTCGATGGCCACGCCGATCCGCCCGGCGTACGGGCGAACGGTGCCCTGGCAGCGCTCCGCTGGCGAGCTGATCACCCGCGCGGGGCCGTAACAGGCGAGCAGGCTGGCCAGCGTCTGCGCCTCGGCCACGCCTTGAGCGTCGAGCGGGCGCAACAGGTCATCACCATGCCATGCGCTCTTGTGCCCGGCCGAGGCGTGCCGCAACAGGATGCACGGCACCGTGTCGCCCCCAGCCCGGCTGCCGTCGCCCGCTCCGCAAAAACTGTCACCAGTTGACCGCTTGCCGTCCATAGCTTGGGAGCCTTCGCCACCGAGCTGGTTACCCCGTCCCTCCAGATCGCGGTCGACCACCCCAGAACTGATTTCATCCGCCTGGAGGTCATCGCCTGCAGCCCGGAGGCCGGCCTCCTCCGTAAGAGAGCCATCGTCCCCTCCGGGAGGTGCGGGGTTAGCGGGCGAGCGGCCAACTCCCCCGGATGATGCCAGAAGGAGGCCGAGAAGGCGCTGGTCATGGGCGTAGGTGAGCCGCGTGGCGGCCTCGGGCGAGGGTAGCCACTCTAGGGCGTCCACCTCCTGGTTGGGTACGAAAGGCGGCGCCGAAGACCCGGCGTCTACCGGTGCGGCCCAGTAGTCCACCCGCTTGGGCCTGCCTTCTACCTGGTAGCGCACGGTGGCGAGCGGCCGGCCGAGCACCGGGCTGATGCCGGTCTCCTCCCTCACTTCGCGGACGGCGGCGGCGATCACATGCTCGCCGGGCTCCAGCTTTCCCTTGGGAAAGGTCCAGTCGTCGTGCCGCCGCCGGTGGATGAGTGCCACCTCGATCCCGCCCGGAGCGTGACGGTAGAGCACTGCCCCGGCGGCAAGGATCTCGGAGTCCGGCCCAGAGTGCACGCTCTGGTGGGTCACGCCACTCCTGTCCCCCCGAGCGGTGGGCGTCCTGTGCCCCGATGACCCTGATGACCCCGGTGGGCGCTGGTGTCGGCTCGCTGCCTGGCCTTGGGGCGGCCCTTCGTCACCCTGCTCGCGCTGGAGCCAGCCCCGGTGGCCTGCTCCGTCACCGGCCGTCCGCCGCGCCTCAGCCCGACCAGATAAGCCTGCAGATCGTGCAGCGGCTCCCCGGACTGGTTCAGGTGGTGCCTGGTCCAGTTGCCATTCTCGTCCAGCCACCAGGATGCGGTGGCATCATCCATCGCCATGTTGAGCAGGCCGCGCAGGGTCGCCTCGTGCCCCGGATCGCTGACCCGCACCAGCAGTTCGACCCTCCGGTCCAGGTTGCGGTGCATGAGGTCGGAGCTGCCCAGCCACACCTCCGGCGCTTCGGGCTGGCCCGGGGGCACGCTGGCCCCGGCGGGGTTGCCCCCCCGCTGACGTGGGATGTCCTGCGGCCCGAACGCGTACACCCGGGCGTGTTCGAGGAACCGGCCGAGCACGCTGCGTACCCGGATCGTCTCCGACAGTCCGGGTACGCCGGGGCGCAGGCAGCAGATCCCACGGATCCACAGGTCGATCGGCACGCCTGCCTGGGACGCCCGGTAGAGCGCGTCGATTATCGCCTCGTCGGTGAGCGCGTTGCACTTGAGCTGGATGAGCGCGGGCAGCCCGGCGCGCGCCCGCTCGGCCTGACGGCCGATCCTGGCCACCAGCCCCTCCCGCAGCGACTGCGGCGCGACCAGCAGCCGCTGGTAGGCGTTCTTCCTGCTGTACCCGGTGAGGTGGTTGAACAGGTCGGTGATGTCCGCCCCCACGATCGGGTCGGCGGTGAGCAGGCCGAAGTCCTCGTACAGCCGGGCCGTGGTGGGATGGTAGTTGCCGGTGCCGATGTGGCAGTAGCGGCGCAGCGAACCGTCCGGTTCCTGGCGCACCACGAGCGCGACCTTGGCGTGCGTCTTCAGGCCGACGAAGCCGTAGACGACGTGACAGCCCGCCTCTTCCAGCTTGCGCGCCCAGGCGATGTTGGCCCGTTCGTCGAACCTGGCCTTGATCTCGACCACCACGACGACCTGCTTGCCGGCCTCGGCGGCGTCGATCAGCGCGTCCACGATGGGGGACTCGCCGCTGGTCCGGTACAGAGTCTGCTTGATCGCCAGCACGGCGGGATCGGCCGCGGACTCGACGATCAGCCGCTCCACGCTGGTGGTGAACGAATCGTAGGGGTGGTGCACGAGCCGGTCGCGCTCGGCGAGGGTGGAGAAGATGTCCGTGTCCGGCGGCACGGCCGACTCCGACGGCACGAACGCCGGGTACTTCAGGTCCCGGTGATCGAGGTCGGCGATCGCCGACAGGCCGGACAGGTCCAGCGGCCCGGGAACCTGGTACACCCCGCGCCGGTCGATGCGCAGCTCGGTCACCAGCCGCTCCAGCACGTCGCTGGAGATGGATTCCTCCACCTCCAGCCGCACGGCTGGCTCGAGCCGGTGCCGCTGCAGCTCCCGTTCCAGTGCCTGCAGCAGGTCCTCGGTGATGTCCTCGTCAATCTCCAGATCGCGGACCCGGGTTACCCGGAACGCGTGGTGCTCCAGGATGTCCAGCCCCACGAACAGCTCGTTGAGGTGGGCAGCGATCACATCTTCGAGCGGGACGAACCGCTGCGGCGAGACGGTCAGGAATCTGGGCAGCAGCGGTGGCACCTTGACCCGGGCGAACATCGTGTCGCCGGTGTCCGGGTCGGCCACCATGACGGCCAGGCTGAGCGTCAGGCCCGAGATGTACGGGAACGGGTGGGCCGGGTCCACCACCAGCGGCGTGAGCACCGGGTAGATCCGCTCGCGGAACAACTCGCGCAGAGTCTCCTGCTCTCCGGCGGCCAGTTCCTTCCAGCGCAGGATCTCGATCCCGTGCGCGGCCAGGCTGGGCAGCAGCATGTCGCTGTAGCAGGCGGCGTGCCGCACAGTAAGTTCGCCTGCCAGCTCGAGCACGTCCTGCAGCGCATGACCGGGCCTACGCCCGCCCACGCCCTCCACCGGCAGCCCGGCGGCCATCCTGCGGACCAGGCCGGCCACCCGAACCATGAAGAACTCGTCCAGGTTGGTCGCGAAGATCGCGGCGAACCTGACGCGTTCGAGCAGCGGGACGGCCGGATCCTCGGCCAGTTCAAGTACCCGCTGGTTGAAATGCAACCAGCTTTCCTCACGGTCGAGGAACCGGCCGGCCGGCAGGTTCTGCGCCGGCTCCCCCCCGGCCGGCACACCAGTCGTGCCGGTTGCATGCGCGTCCTCCCCCGAAGTCACGCTGGCAGCGCCGATGGTCATGGTCCCATTCTCCCCACGATGACCGCTGGTACATCACCGGCCGGCCAGCCGAGCGGCACCACACCCGGCCTGCCCCGCAAGAAGATCATGATGCCACACCGCATAGCGAGGCGAACCCTGCCGTCACGCACGGCTCGTGTGTCGTTAACCTACGGCCTTTCGACCAGGGTCAGAACACATATCGTGATTGAATAGTGACGACGTGTATTCATTACACCCAGGGGATCCATGAGGGGCTCACGCACCGTCGTCGCCGTCGCCACGGCGCTGACCATCGCGCTGTCCGGCGGTAGCGCGCTCGCCACCGTCAGCCAAGGCTCCCCGGGTGCGGCGGCGCCGCACGGCAGGTTCCAGGGCAAGACCGTCCTCATCTCCTGCCTGAACAGGCCCGAGGTGCGGCCGGACTTCTTCATGCTGGCCTGCGGCGACGGCACCGCCTACCTGACCAGGCTGCGCTGGGCGACCTGGACCAGCAGCCTGGCCAGCGGGACGGCCGAGTACAGCCTCAACCCGTGCCACCCGGCCTGCGCCCGGGGCATATTCATCACCAGGCCCGTCACGCTCATTGTGTGGCTCCCGGCCGCCGTTCCGCACCGGCACGGCAGGCAGCAGTTCCTGCGCATGACGATCATCTACACCGGGAAGCCGCCCGCGGGCTCGGCGCAGTCCTTCACCGAGTCGCTCTGGTACCCCACCAGGTAGATCGCATTCCGGCAGCCGGGCACTCCCAGCTCCTTGACGGCGCCCCCGTTTCCTGCTGTCCCCGCCCGGCACCGGGTCTTTTGGTGAAAATTTACGGACCGGGCTGGCCACGCCGGCATGCAACCGCCTCACCAGGAGAGTCACAGACGACACGGAACCTGGTGTTTCCGGGCCGGTAATGCTTTATTGCATTCTGAGACATATCATCCAGATGTATCACCATGCGCCTTGGGACGCGACGATGCGGCGGAGGTGGGCGGCGATGTTCCTGCTCAGGGGACCGGCGTCGGAACCCGTGGGGAGATCTGCCGGGCCCCCGGCCCATCCCCCGCTCGGGCTCTATCTCACCGAGCCAGCCCGTGGGCTCGCCGATCTCGCGGCTCTGCCGCTGGCCGGCTTGCTGCTGGCGATCGCACCCCGGGGCGACGGTCACGGCGTGCTGGTGCTGCCCGGGCTGCTGGCCGCGGACGGGAGCACGGTGCCGCTGCGGCGGTTCGTGCACCGGCTGGGCTATGACGTGCACGGCTGGGAGCTCGGCCGCAACCGTGGCCCCACCGATGCCGTGCTCGACGGGCTGCCGCCGCTGCTGACCACCCTCGCCGAGCGTACCGGCGGACCGGTGTCGATCATCGGCTGGAGCCTGGGCGGTATCTACGCCAGGGAAATGGCCCGGGAGTACCCAGGACTGGTCCGGCAGGTGATCACCCTGGGCAGCCCGTTCGCGCTGGCCGACCCGCACCGGACCCGTGCCGATGGCGTCTATCAGCGCCGCCGCCACCTGCACGCGGGCAGCGGCCGGATCCCCACCCGGGAGGCGGTCGCCATGCCGATCAGCGTCCCGTCGACCGCCGTGTACTCCCGGCACGACGGCATCGTGTGCTGGCAGCACTGCATCGAGCCGGAGACCGAACTGCACGGCAACGTCGAAGTCCGGTGCAGCCACCTCGGGTTCGGTTTCGATCCCGCGACGCTATGGCTGATCGCCGACCGGCTGGCGGTGCCCGGCGGCCCGCAGCGGCTGTTCCGGCCGCCGCCGCTGCTCCGCCCGCTGTACCCAGGTCACGGGTGAACTGGCGCGACCCTGGGCTGGCCCAGGCCACCGAGGCACCCTGGACGTTCGCCGCACCGTGGGGCGCGCGCGGCCACCTATGGCACCCGGACCGCACCGCGAGGGGTACGGCCGGGGGCGCCAGTGCGCTTGGTGTGGATGGTGCGGCCGCGACCGGGGCGGCCGGGGCGGCCGTGCACTGGATCGAGTTTGGCAGCAGCCGGGCCGGCCCGCCTGCCGTGTTCGTGCACGGCCTGGGTGGCTCGCATTTGAACTGGACGCTGACCGGCCCGGCACTGGCCACCGGCCGCCGCGCCCTGGCGCTTGACCTGTACGGGTTCGGCCTCACTCCGGGCAACCGTGGCACCGCCACGGTGTCCTCGAATGCGGTGCTGCTCGACCGGTTCCTGCGCGAGGTCGCCGGGACACCGGCCATCCTGGTGGGCAACTCCATGGGCGGCCTGCTGTCCATCCTGCAGGCGTACACGCATCCCACGACGGTCGCCGGGCTCGTGCTCATCGCGCCGGCGCTGCCGCCGGCCCGGCAGCGGCCCGACTGGACCGTGAGCCGCCGGTTCCTGCTCTACGCCATGCCCGGGCTCGGCGAGTTCTGCCTGAGGCTGGCGCAGGCGCGCGTGCCGCCCCGGGTGGCCGTCCAGCGCGTGATCGACCTGTGTTTCGCTGACCCGTCCCGGGCCACCCCGGCGATGCTGGAGGCCTCGACCGCCCTGGCCGAGTACCGCAGGTCGGTGCCCGGCTGCGACGAATCCCTGCTCGCGGCCGCGCGGTCGCTGATGCGGCTGCTCGCCCAGCGCGCCCGCTACGAGGCGATGATGGCCGCGATCGATGTTCCGGTGCTGCTGATCGGTGGCGATCAGGACCGGCTGGTTCCGGTGGCGAGCGTCCGCCGGGCCGCCGCGCTGAATCCGGGCTGGGAGAGCCACATCTTGACCGGGGTCGGGCACACTGCTCAGCTAGAGACTCCGGATCTGGTCATCGGCGCGGTCCGTGATTGGCTGGGGAGGCACGGCACGCTCACCGCGCATTGAGGAGCACCCGACATGCAGCAGCTCACCGGCTTGGACGCGGCTTTCCTGGCGCTGGAGACGGCCAACTCCACCGGTCACGTGGGCGGTGTGTCCGTGCTCGACGCACGCGGCCTGACCGAGCCGCTGACCCTGCCCCGGCTGACCGAGCTGGTGGCCCAGCGCCTGCCGGAGGCGCCGCCGGTGCTGCGCCGCAAGCTGCTGCACATGCCGCTCGGCATGGACCAGCCCTACTGGATCGACGACGCCGACTTCGACATCGAGTACCACATCAGGGAGCTGGCCCTGCCCCGTCCGGGATCCGATGCCCAGCTCGCCGAGCAGGTCGCCCGGCTGCACGCCCGGCCGCTGGACAAGAGCCGGCCGCTGTGGGAGATCTACCTGATCACCGGGCTGGCCAAGCGGCGCATCGCGGTCTATACGAAGATCCACCACGCCGCGATCGACGGCGTGTCCGGTGCCGAGCTGCTCACCATGCTCCTTGACCTCTCCCCCGAGGGCCGCGAGGTCAAGGCCAGCGACCCGTTCCAGCCGCGCCGGCCACCAAGCCGGGCCAGGGTGACCGCGCTCGCGGCCAGCCGGCTCGCCTGGCGGCCGGTGCAGACGGTACGGATCGCCAACGAACTCGTGCGGGTGCTGCCGGCCATCGCCCCGGCGCTGAGCCCGCTGATCGGCGGCCTGCTGGGGCTGGGCCGCGGCGATGGCGGCGTGATCCCGACCGCGGCCGGGCGGCCGCCCGCGACACCGTTCAACCGGCCGATCACGCCGCACCGGCGGCTCGCCTTCCGCAGCGTGGATCTGGACGCCGTCAAGAAGGTGAAGAACGCCTTCGGGTTCTCCGTCAACGACGTGGTGCTGGCGATGAGCGCGGGCGCGCTGCGGCGCTGGCTCACCGGCCACGACGCCCTGCCCGACACCCCCCTGGTCGCGATGATCCCGGTGTCGGTGCGCGACCCGGCCAGCCAGGGCGCGATGGGCAACAAGGTGTCGGCGATGCTGACCAGCCTGCCGACCCACCTGGCCGATCCCGCCGAGCGGCTGGAGGTGGCCCACGCCGCGACCACGACCGCCAAGGCGCAGCAGGCGGCGATCCCGCAAGGCCTGGTGGACCAGATCAGCGACTTCGCCCCGCCGGCGCTGACCGCCCGTGCGGCCAGGGTGGTCTTCGCCACCGGCCTGCTGCACCGGCTGCCGCCGTTCAACCTGGTCATCTCCAACGTGCCCGGCCCCAACATCCCCGTCTACCTGGCCGGGGCCAAACTGATGGCCCATTACCCGGTCTCCGTGATCACCGACGGCCTGGGCTTGAACATCACCGTGGTGGGCTATCTCGGCCTGCTGCACTTCGGCCTGGTCGGCTGCCGGGAACTCGTCCCCGACATCGACCTCATCGCCGGTTACCTGGCAGACGAGCTGGAACTGCTGCTCAAGGCCGCCGAGCAGCGGACCGGGTGAGGCACACACTCTAGGGCGGGCAGCGCCATGGCACAGCGCACACCTCAGCCGTTACCGTCACGGGCGCCGGGCGGGCTGGCCGGTTACGGCGACGCCCTGGCCGTCGTGCCAGGGGGGATCGCCGCGCCGCCGCACATCCCCAAGCCGATCTTCGCCGCCGCCGTGGACGCCCACATCTCCGGCCAGCGCCTGGACATGAAGTCGCTGGCCCGGCGCCTCGGCGTCAGCCGCGCCACGCTCTACCGCCAGGCGGGCAACCGCGAGCAGTTGCTCGACGAGGTGATCTGGTGGCGGGCCCGCCGCACCCTGGCCGAAAAGGTCCACTCGACGGCCGCCCTGGCTGGCGCCGAACGCATCGTGGCAGCCGTCGGCGGCGTGCTGCAGGCCATCGAGCGTGACCGCTCGCTGCGAACCTTCCTGGAATCCGACCCGGAGGCGGCGCTGCGCATCCTCACCGGCACCCGCAGCACCGTGCAGCGCGGCATGGTCGCCGCCCTGGAGAACCTCATCGACCTGGAGCGCGGGCGGGACGCCTTCGACGCCGACCTGGACACCCCGACGCTCGCCTACGCCATCGTGCGCATCGCCGAAGGCTTCCTCTACGCCGACGTGATCGCCGACCGCTCCCCCGACATCGCCCGGGCAACCACCGTCATCGAGGCCTTGCTGCGCGGCCTGGATCTCATGCACCGCGCCCCCGGCACCCGTGCCTGACCAGCGCTTCGAGCAAACTGTCGGTGCCCGGCGGCACAGTGCTCGCCATGACGGTCACCAACCCGCGCGGGCACCCGCCCGCGCCATCACACCAAGTGGACGCGACCGCGATGGGAGAGCACGATGAGTACCGTGACAGTTGGCGAAGCCTGGCCGGCGAGCGGCCACCCGTTCACCGTCGAGGAACTCGGCAGGATGCCCGATGACGGGCGCCGCTACGAGCTACTCGAAGGGACCCTGGTCGTGAGCCCTCGTCCGGGCATGCCGCACCAGGTCGTCGCGACGCGGCTCGTTCTGGTACTGGGCAATGCTTGCCCCCCGGGTCTGCACGTCGTTGCCGAGCCTGCCGTCCAATTGGCTAAGGACACCGAGTTCGTGCCGGACATCGCCGTGGTCGGCACGGACCAGATCAACGAGGCAAAGTGCATCAGCCCGCCGGTTCTGGCTGTCGAGGTCCGTTCGCCGAGCGCTGCGCTCATCGACCTGAACCGGAAGAAGGCAGCCTACGAGCGATTCGGGGTCGCGTCGTACTGGATCGTGGTGCCCGATCCGGACAGCCCGGCGCTGATCGCCTTCGACCTGCACGAAGACCACTACGCCGAGACCGCCCACATCACCGGTGATGGCACCTACCGGGCCACCCGGCCATTCCCGGTAGAGATCACCCCCGCCAACCTGGTCGCTGGCCTGCGAACTCCCGGCTGAGCCACCCCGCCTCATGGCACCACACACCCACCCCGGGCCGCCGCTCGCGGGCTGTGGTGATGGCTGATGGGCTCAGGGTTCTTCGGGAAAGCAGGCGGCTTGGATGGCGGCGGCGCCGGCCAGTTTGACTCGGTTGCCCCGGCCCAGGGACTCGCCGAGGGCAGTTTCGGCGGCTTCGATGCGGAGCCAGTCGGCGTAGCGCACGGGGCGGACGCCGCGTTCGGAGAGGAGGGCGGCCAGGCCGGCGGCTTTACTGGCGCCCACGCCTGCATCTTCGGCCGCGGTGCTGGCGGTTGAGGTGGGCTCCGGATAGCGCAGGAGGCCGGCCCGGGGCAGCGGGGAGTCGCCGGGGCCTGGGCCGTTGGCCAGGTCTTGCAGGAGGGCGCGGACGGTTTGGGCGGCGTCGGACTTGTTGGTGCCGATGACGCCGGTGGGACCGCGCTTCAGCCAGCCGGCTACGTATTCGCCGGGGAGGGGGGTGCCGTCGGGGCCGATGACCCGGCCTTCGGCGTTGGGGACGGTCGCCGAGCGCTCGTCGAAGGGGACGCCTGGCAGCGGGACACTCTGGTAGCCGACGCTGCGCAGGATCATCTGGGTGTCCAGGGTTTCCAGGTTGCCGGTGCCGGTGAACTTGCCGGAGTCGTCCAGCCTCGTGCGTTCCAGGACCAGTTGCTGGACCCGCTGGTCGCCACGGATCTCCACGGGGCGCAGCCAGAACCTGAGCGTGAGCTTCCGGGGCTGGCCGGTGGGCTGACGCCCGGCCCAGCCGCTGATCACCTTGTAGTTGCCGCGGACATGGCGGTCCGATTGGGCCAGTTCCGCGCTGCCGCCGGTTGGGTCGAAGGCGTCCAGGTCGGCCTCGCCGGCGTCGACGATGACGTCCACGCCCGGAAGCTCGCCCAGTTCGCGGAGTTCCTTGGTGGTGAACTTGGCTTGGGCGGGGCCGCGGCGGCCGATCATGTGGACCTCGCGGACCTTGCTGTCCATCAGGGCTTCGAGTACCGGCTGGGGAACGTCGGTGCCGCGCAGTTCGGCCGGGTCCCTGGCCAGGATGCGGGCCACGTCCACGGCGACGTTGCCGACGCCGATGACGGCCACCGACTCGGCGTCCAGGGTGAAGGCCGCCGGATCCATGTCGGGGTGGCCGCAGTACCAGTTGACGAAGTCGGTGGCGGCGTAGCTTCCCGGCAGGTCTTCACCGGGGATGCGCAGGTGGCGGTCGCGCATGGCGCCGGTGGCGTAAACCACTGCGTCGTAGCAGGCGAGAAGGTCGTCGCGGGTGACGTCGTCGCCCAGGTGCACGCCGCCGAGGAAGGCCACGCCGGGGTGCTCGAGGACCTTGCGGAGGTACTCGGCGATGGACTTGATCGACTTGTGGTCGGGAGCGACGCCGTAGCGGACCAGTCCGTAGGGGGTGGGCAGGCGGTCCAGGACGTCCACCTGGATGCTGACCGGGTCGGGCAGCGCCGCGCCCTGCTTGATCAGGGCCTCTGCCGTGTAGAGTCCGGCCGGGCCGGAGCCGACGACGGCGACGCGGAGCTGGCTCATGCTTGTGCTTCGGCGGCCATGGTGGAGCTCCGCCTGGCCACCGCCTCCGTCACCTGCCGGGCGAGGTGCTGCGGGGTGAGACCCATCTCGTCCAGGATCGCGTTCCGGTCGCCGTGGCCGAGGAACTCCTGCGGCAGGCCGAATGTCTTCGTGGGGGTGTCAACGTCGTGGTCGCGCAGCAGGCGGCAGACCGCGTCGCCGAAACCGCCGGTCCGGCCGTTGTCCTCGACGATGGCGACCAGGCGGTGCTGGCGGGCCGCGCCGATGAGCGCCTCGTCCAGTGGCTTGAGCCAGCGTGGATCGAGGACGGTGACGCCGATGCCCTGGTCGGCCAGGCGCTCGGCGGCCTTGGCACAGGTGGCGGCCATCGGGCCGGCCCCGATCAGGAGGACGTCGGCGGGTGCGCCGCCGGGCTCGTGCAGGACATCCATGGTGCCGAGCTTGCGCACCGGCTCCAGCTCGCCGCCGACCGTGCCCTTGGGGTAGCGGATCGCCGTCGGGCCGTCGCTGACCTCCACCGCCTCGTTGAGCAGCTCGGCCAGGCGGATGGCGTCCCTGGGCGCGGCGACCCGGAGGCCGGGCACGATCTGCAGGATCGAGCCGTCCCACATGCCGTTGTGGCTGGCGCCGTCGGGGCCGGTCACCCCGGCGCGGTCGAGCGCGATCGTGACCGGGAGCTTGTGCAGGGCGACGTCCATCAGCATCTGGTCGAAGGCCCGGTTGAGGAACGTGGAGTACAGCGCCACCACCGGGTGCAGGCCGCCCATGGCCAGGCCGGCCGCGCTGGTCATCGCCTGCTGCTCGGCGATGCCAACGTCGAACACCCGGTCGGGGAAGGCCCGGGCGAACGGCCCGAGGCCGGTGGGGTGCAGCATCGCCGCGGTCAGCGCGACCACGTCGGGCCGCCGCGCGCCGATGGCGGCGAGCTCGTCGCCGAACACCTCCGACCAGGTCCGCTTGGCCGGGCCAGCCGGGGCCCCGGCTGTCCTGCCCGGCACCTGGTGCAGGCAGTCCTCCTCGTTCTGCTCGGCCAGCGGGTAGCCGAAGCCCTTCTTCGTGATCACGTGCACGAGCACCGGGCCGCCGAACTCCCTGGCCCGGTCCAGGGCATGCTCCACCATCTGCTCGTCGTGCCCGTCGATGGGGCCGACGTACTTCAGGCCGAGGTCCTCGAAGAGGACCTGCGGCTGCAGCATGTCCTTGATGCCCTTCTTGATGCCGTGCAGCGTGTCGTAGATCGGCGGCCCGACCAGCGGGGTGCGTGACACCGTGGTCTTGATGTAGTCGAGGACGTGCTCGTAGCGCTGCGACACCCGGACCGCGGCCAGGTGGTTGGCCAGCCCGCCGATGGTGGGCTGGTAGGAGCGGCCGTTGTCGTTGACGACGATGACGATCCGGCTGTCCTTGGCGACCGAGATGTTGTTGAGCGCCTCCCAGGCCATTCCCCCGGTCAGCGCGCCGTCCCCGATCACGGCGACCACGGTGCGGCTGGTCTCGCCGCGCAGCTTGTACGCCTTGGCCAGGCCGTCGGCGTAGCTGAGGCTGGTGGAGGCGTGTGAGTTCTCCACGATGTCGTGCTCGGATTCGGCCTGGCTGGGATACCCGGAGATGCCGCCCCGCTGGCGCAGCGTGCCGAACCTGTCCTGCCTGCCGGTCAGCAGCTTGTGCACGTAGGCCTGGTGGCCGGTGTCGAACACGATCCGGTCCATCGGCGAGTCGAACACCCGGTGCAGAGCGATGGTCAGCTCGACCACGCCGAGGTTGGGCCCGAGGTGGCCACTGGTCCGCGACACGACATCGACCAGGACGTCACGGATCTCGGCGGCCAGCACCGGAAGCTGGTCGGGGCTGAGCTTCTTCAGGTCCTTGGGACCACCGATCGACTCCAGCAGGGTCAACAGTCTGCTCCCTCGTTCTCCGGAACACGGGCTAGCGATGAGTCTATTTCGGCTGGCCCATCGCTAGGCGCCAACCTGCCACACTAGCGAGCATGCAAACCCTGGTGGCAGATCATCCACTGGTCGCCCACAAGCTGACCACGCTGCGCGACGCCGCTACCGAAGCGCCCACCTTTCGCAGGCTCGCCGACGAACTGGTCACCCTGCTCGCCTACGAGGCCACCAGGGAGATGCGGGTCCAGCCGATCATCGTGCAGACCCCGGTCGGCGAGGCCAACGGGGTCAAGCTGGCGCGGCCGGTCCCGCTGGTCGTGCCGGTGCTGCGGGCCGGCATCGGGATGCTGGACGGGATGGCCAGGCTGCTGCCCACCGCCGATGTAGGGTTCGTCGGCCTGGTCAGGGACGAGGAATCGCTGATCGCCTCGGCGTACGCGGACCGGTTGCCGGCCGACCTGACCGGCCGGGACACCTTCGTGCTCGACCCGATGCTGGCCACCGGCGGCACGCTGGAGACGGTCGTCGCCATGCTGGCCGACCGGGGTGCGGCCTCGGTCACCGCCATTTGCCTGCTGGCCGCCCCGGAGGGGATCGACCGGCTGGCCGCGGCGTTCCCGGAGGGGGGCAGGGTCCGGGTCCGGGTGGTCACCGCCACCATTGACGAACGGCTGAACGACCGGGGTTACATCGTTCCAGGGCTGGGAGATGCCGGAGACCGGCTGTTTGGGAAGATCTGAACGTGGCGTGTTGTCGCCATGGCTGGAGGCACCGTGACCGACCGCGTCCGGCTCGCCATCCGGGTCGAGGGGACCGTTCAGGGGGTCGGGTTCCGGCCGTTCGTGTACTCGCTGGCCAGCCGTCTGGGCCTGGCCGGCCTGGTGGGCAACGATGTGGACGGAGTCTTCGCCGAGGTCGAAGGTCCGCCACCCCTCGTCAGGGAATTTCTGGTTGCGCTTGAAAAGCAGGCACCGCCACTGGCGAGAATCGAAAAGATAATCAGCAAGCAGATACCGGCTGAAGGTTCCCGGTCTTTTTCGATCGCGCCAAGCGAGGCGGGCGGGCTGCGCCGCACGCTGGTGCCGGCGGACAGCGCGACCTGCGCGGACTGCCTCGCGGAGCTGGCCGATCCGGCGGACCGGCGGTTCGGCTACCCGTTCATCAACTGCACCAACTGCGGGCCCAGGTTCACGATCATCCGGGATGTGCCCTACGACCGTCCGCTGACGACCATGGCCAGCTTCGTCATGTGCGCGCAGTGCGCGGCCGAGTACCACGATCCAGCCGACCGCCGGTTCCACGCGCAGCCGGTCTGCTGCCCGGTCTGCGGGCCGGAGCTGCGGCTACTGGACAGCCGTGGCGCGGCGCTGCCGGGCGAGCCGCTGGCCCGGGGTGCGGAGATGATCCGTGACGGGCTGGTGCTGGCGGTGAAGGGGCTGGGCGGCTATCACCTGGCGGTCGACGCGTCCGCCGAGGCGGCGGCCGCCTCGCTGCGCGGCCGCAAGCACCGCGAGGACAAACCGTTCGCGGTGATGGTGGCGGACCTCGCCGCCGCGCGCCAGCTCTGCGAGGTGGACGAGACGGCGGCGGAACTGCTGGCCAGCCGGCGGCGGCCGATCGTGCTGTTGCCGCGGCTGGCCACGGCGGCCGTCGCGCCCTCGGTGGCGCCGGGTAACCGGCAGCTCGGGATCATGCTGCCATACACGCCGTTGCATCACCTGCTGACCGCCGCGGTGGGCCGTCCGATCGTACTGACCAGCGGGAACGTCTCCGACGAGCCGATCGCCTACCTCGACGGCGACGCGCTGGCCAGGCTGGGCGGGATCGCGGACGCCTTCCTCACCCATGACCGGGCGATCCACATGCGGGCCGACGACTCGGTGGTGCGGCCGCTGCGCGGGCGGGAGATGCTGCTGCGGCGGGCGCGCGGCTACGCGCCGGAGCCGGTCCGGGTGGCGAGGGCCTTCCGGCGTCCCGTGCTGGCCTGCGGCGCCGAGCTGAAGAGCACGTTCTGCCTGGCCGAAGGCAACCACGCGTTCGTCTCGCAGCACATCGGCGACCTGGAGAACGCCGAGACGCTGCGGTCGTTCACCGAGGGCATCGCGCACTTCCGGCGGCTGTTCGACGTTGATCCCCAGGTGGTGGCGCACGATCTGCACCCGGAGTACCTGTCCACCAAGTACGCGCTCGACCTGGCCGAAACCCATGGGCTTGAGCTGGCCGGTGTGCAGCACCATCACGCGCACATCGCCTCCTGCCTGGCCGACAACGGCGAGGACGGGCCGGTCATCGGGGTTGCCTTCGACGGGACCGGGTTCGGCACCGACGGGGCCATCTGGGGCGGTGAGTTCCTGGTCGCGGACCTGGCCGGGTTCACCCGGGGCGGCCACTTCGCTCCGGTGCCGATGCCCGGTGGGGCGGCGGCGATCCGGCAGCCGTGGCGGATGGCCGCGGCCTACCTGGAGGCCGCATTTCCGGGCGGCCCGCCGGGCGGGCTGGACGTGCTGCGGCGGAACGAACAGCGCTGGGCCGACGTGGTCACGCTGGCCCGGCGCGGCGTGAACGCGCCGGTCACCTCCAGCGCGGGGCGGCTGTTCGACGCGGCCGCGGCGCTGCTCGGCGGGCGCGACGCGGTGAACTACGAGGGGCAGGCGGCCATCGAACTGGAACAGCTCGCCGATCCCGGCGAGCGGAGCGGGTACACCGCCGCGATCGAGCCGGGTGAGCCGTTCCGGGTGCGGGGCGCCGACCTGATCGCGGCGATCACGGCTGACCTGGCCGGCCGGGTGGGCCGGCCGGCGATCGCGGCCAGGTTCCACAACGCGGTGGTGACGCTGATCGCCGACGGCTGCCTGCTGCTGCGCGAGCGGCACGGGCTGACCACCGTGGCCCTGTCCGGCGGGGTGTTCCAGAACCTGCTGCTGCTGACGGCGACGGCGGCCCGGCTTGAGGCCGGCGGCTTCCGGGTGCTCACCCACTCCCGGGTGCCGTGCAACGACGGCGGCATCAGCCTCGGCCAGGCGGTGGTCGCCGGAGCGCTCAGCCGCGCACCGGCAGGCTGAGCCGCAGCCAGGAATACCAGTCCGCCATGCCCTCGCCGGTCGTCGCGGACACCTGGATCATCCGCGCGTCCGGGCTGAGCCGCTTGACGTCAGCGGCGTGCCGGGCGACGTCGAAGTCGACATAGGGCAGCAGGTCGGCCTTGGTGACCAGGACGAGATCGGCCCGGCGGAACATGTGTGGGTACTTCACCGGCTTGTCGGCGCCCTCGGTGACCGAGGCGAGCACGATCCTGGCCGTCTCGCCCAGGTCGAACAGGGCCGGGCAGACCAGGTTGCCGACGTTCTCGATCATCACGACCGATCCGGGCAGCGGATCCAGGGTGTAGAGCGCCCGCTCGACCATGGCCGCGTCCAGGTGGCAGCCGGCGCCGGTGTTGATCTGGACGACGCTGACGCCGGTCGCGCTGATCCGGCTGGCGTCCAGGGCGGTCTCCTGGTCGCCCTCGATGACCGAGATGCGCGGGTCGCCGGCCAGGTCGCCGGCCGTGCGTTCCAGCAGCGTCGTCTTGCCGGCGCCCGGCGAGCTCATCAGGTTGACGGCGAGCACGCCACGGTCGCGCAGCCAGGCCCGGTTGTTCGCGGCGATGGCGTCGTTCTTCGCGAGCACCTTCTGCTGGAGCAGAACGGTCCGGTGGCGGGCATGGTCATGAGGGCGTTCTTCCTCTTCCTCTTCCTCTTCCCCTTCCCAGGCCCCGGTTACCGGTTCGTAGTCGTGCTCGTGATGGAACTCGTGGTCGTGACCGTGGCGCTCCGCCAGGTCCCCGGCCACCTCGCCGTCCCGGACGAGCCGCAGTCTGGCCCGTCCGGAGCACCCACATGTCGCGCACATCTCACGCCACCTTTACCGAAGCGATCTTTAGTTCCTGCCCGGCCAGCACCTCGGCATCCGCGCTCCCGCACGGGCAGAGCAGGATCGGCCCGTGCGCAGAGAAGTCCTGGCCACACGTCCGGCAGCGGCACCGGCCCGGCTGCTCGCTGATCTCCAGGCTGGCACCCTCCAGGCCGGTGCCCTCGGTGGCCAGTTCGAAGCAGAACCGCAGCGAGTCGGCGACCACGCCGGACAGCGCGCCGATCTCCAGGTGGACGCAGGAGATCCTGGCGTCCGGAAGGCGGCCGGTCACCGCCTCGATCACGCTCTCGATGATCGCGAGCTCATGCACGCGCGGGCTCTCCTTCCGCCCGTCAGCAGATCCGCGGCAGCGGGTCGCCGACCAGCAGATCGACGATCCTGGTCCCGCCGAAGGACGTCTTGAGCTGGACGATGCCAGCCGGCCCCTCGGTCACATGGCCGATGATCGCCGCCCGCTCCCCCTGCGGGTGCGCCCGCAGGGCCGCGAGCGCGCGGCCGGCGTCGCGGCCGTCCACCACGACGACCATGCGGCCCTCGCAGGCCACGTACATCGGGTCGATGCCGAGCAGTTCGGCGGCGCCCCTGACCACCGGGCGGACCGGAATGTCGTCCTCGCGGACCAGCACACCCACGTCGGCCGACTTGGCTATCTCGTTGAGGATGGTGGCCACTCCCCCGCGAGTCGCGTCGCGCAGTGCGCGCACCCCCGGAACGGCGTCGAGCAGAGCGGCGGTCAGGCCCGCCAGCGGCGCGGTGTCGGACCGCAGGTCCGCCTCGATGTCGAGTTCGCCGCGGGCCAGCATGATGGTCACGCCGTGGTCGCCGACCGGGCCGGACACCAGGATCGCGTCGCCCGGCTCCGCGTTGGCCACGCCGAGGCACGTCTCCCGCTCGATGATGCCGATGCCGGTGGTGTTGATGTAGCAGCCGTCGGCCTTGCCCCGCTCCACCACCTTGGTGTCACCGGTGATCACCTGGACGCCGGCCGTGTCCGCCGCTACCCGCATGGACCCGGTGATCCGGCTGAGCTGCTCGACCGGGAAACCCTCTTCGAGAATGAAGCCGGCCGACAGGTACATCGGCACCGCGCCGGCCATGGACAGGTCGTTGACCGTGCCGTTGACGGCGAGGTCGCCGATGTTACCGCCGGGAAAGAACAGCGGCGACACCACGTAGGAGTCGGTGGTGAGCGCGATCCGGGACCCGTTGACGTGCACCCGGGCGGCGTCCTCCAGCGGTTCGAGCATCGGGTTGCGGAAGGCGTCAAGGAAGATGGCCTCGATCAGGGTGTGGGTCGCCTTGCCGCCGGCGCCGTGGGACATGGTGATCCGCTCTTCGCGGACCTTGGGACGGCGGCGCCTGGCCCGGTCGATGCGGTCGAGCACCTGCTGCTCGCGGTCGGCGATCATGACCTGGTCACCTCGGCGACCCGGTTGCGGTCCAGCCGGCCGTAGTTGTAGTAGGCGGCGCAGGCGCCCTCCGGCGAGACCATGCAGGTCCCGATCGGTGTCTCGGGCGTGCACGCCGTGCCGAACACCTTGCATTCCCAGGGTTTGAGCACGCCCTTGAGCACCTCGCCGCACTGGCAGGCCTTGGGGTCGGCCACCCGCACGCCGGGCACCTCGAACAGCAACTCGGCGTCCATCGACGCGTATTTCTCCCGCACCTTGAGCGCGGAGTGGGAGATGAAGCCCAGGCCGCGCCACTCGAAGTAGGGCCGCAGCTCCATGGTCTCGCCGATGGCCTTCAGCGCGACCAGGTTGCCGTTCCAGGGCACCACCCTGGAGTACTGGTTCTCCACCTCGCAGCGGCCCTCGGCGAGCTGCGCCATCAGCATGTAGATGGACTGCAAGATGTCGAGCGGCTCGAACCCGGCGACCACCACCGGACGGTGGTAGTGGATGGCGATGAACTCATACGGCCTGCAGCCGATGATCGTGGACACGTGGCCGGGGCCGATGAACCCGTCGAGCCGCAGGTCGGGCGAGTCGAGGATGGCCTTGATGGCCGGGATGATCGTAATGTGATTGGCGAAGACGGAGAAGTTCTTCAGGCCTGCCGCGCTGGCCCGGAGCATGGTCATCGCGGTGGACGGGGCGGTGGTCTCGAAGCCGATGGCCATGAATACCACTCGCTTGCCCGGGTTGTTCTTGGCGATCTTGAGTGAGTCCAGCGGCGAGTAGACCATCCGGATGTCGGTGCCGCGCGCCTTGGCGTCGAAGAACGAGCCCTCACTGCCAGGCACCCGCATCATGTCACCGAACGAGGTCATGATGACGTCCGGCTGCGAGGCCAGGTGGATGGCGTCGTCCACCCGGCCCATCGGGATCACGCACACCGGGCAGCCGGGGCCGTGCACCAGCGTGATGGACTCCGGCAGATAATCCTCGAGGCCGTGTTTGTAGATGGTGTGCGTGTGGCCGCCGCACACCTCCATGAACTTGTACCGGCGGCCGGGCTCGCACAGGGCCGCGATCTTCGCGGCAAGGGCATGGGCCTTGTCTGCGTCACGGAATTCGTCGACGAACCGCATGTCCGCACGCTCCTTAGTGAGGCTTATTCAATACGGCCGAGGTCATGTGTGTCGAGGGTGATCAGCCAGCCAGCGCAGCCCACCGGCCTGGTGTCAAGGCTGCCGGGCTGATTTTGAATAAGCCTCGCTGGCTGCGGGTTTTGAATAGGCCTCATCGATCATGGATTCCTGCAGCGCCGCGATCTCGTCCTCGTACGCCTGGCCGATCCCCTCCAGGAACTGCAGGGCCGCCGCCGCCTCCTGTTCGTCGATCTTCGACAGGGCGAAGCCGACGTGGATCAGCACCCACTCGCCCGGCTTTGGCATGTCGTCGCTGAGCAGGCCGACGTTGATCACCCGCCGGACGCCGCTGACGTCCACCCGCGCCAGGTCCGGCTGGTCAGGGAGGAACTCGATCACCTCGCCGGGTATGCCAAGACACATATGTCTACCCCTTCACTTCCCGACGGAGCCGGAGACGGCAGGCTCGGCCATGGTCCAGCCCGTTCACTTCCTGACGGAGCCGGAGACGGCAGGCTCGGCCATGGTCCAACCCCTTCACTTCCTTACGGAGTCGCCGATGCCGGGCTCGGCCGTGTCACTGGGTGCGGCCAGGCCGCCGTGGGTGGCGGCCAGGCCGCTATGCTGGGCGGCGCTGTTTGGGGCGGCCAGGTCCAGCACGATCCGCACCGCTTCGTCCACCGCCGCCGCGACCGGCGCGCTCAGCTCCATCCCATGCTCGACCGTGGCAGGCTCACAGCCGACGACGACAATCCGGCCGGCCTTGGCGCCAAGCATGCCGAGAACGCCGAACACCACGTCCGGCTGCATCCCGTGCCCGTCGAACAGCATGCTGCCCTGCAGCGCGCCGCTGTCTGCGGCAGGCTTCGGGTGGCCGGCCGGGTCCACCTCGATCACGCTGACCGTCCCGGGCTCCTTACCGCGCGGAGCGGCGTCCACGAGAATCGTCGTCTCGTACCCGTCGGCCAGGTCGTACGCCAGGTGCATCCCGCTGATCCCGTAGTCGACCACGCGGACCCCGGCCGGCATCGGCATCCCGGCCAGCCGCCTGGCCACCTCGACGCCGAAGCCATCATCGCCGAGGAAGATGTTGCCGACACAGGCGACCAGGACGCGCCGCTGTGTCCTGTCCCCGGTCACCTCGCGTGTCATCGGCGGTCCGCGTTCCCGGTGTTCCCGGGGTTCTCGGTGTTTCCGGTGTTCCCGGTGTTCCCGGCTGGCTGGGCGCTGGCGGCCAGCTGGGCGTACTCGGCCACCGTCAGCTCCCAGAGCACCTGGTAGATGGTGGTCTGCGCCTCCTGGATCCGGTGCACCGACGCGGACGGCGCGACGAACAGATAATCGATGCTGTCCAGTTCGGCCATCTTGCCGCCCTCGTAGCCAGCCAGGCCGATGGTAAGCATCCCGCGGCGGCTGGCCTCATCGAAGGCGCGCAGCAGGTTGCCGGAGTTCCCGCTGGTGGACAGCCCGACCGCGATGTCATCCTTGGTGCCGAACGCGGCGATCTGCCGGGCGAACACCACGTCGACGCCAATGTCGTTACACAGCGCGGTGATCACCGAGGTGTCGTTGGCCAGACAGAAGGCCGCCAGCGGCGGCAGCCTGGAGCCTGTGCCAGGGCCGGGGCTGGGGCCTGTGCCGGGGCCGGGGCTGGGGCCTGTGCCGGGGCCGGGGGCAGGGCTGAGGAAGAGGGTGGCCAGTTGCTGGGCGTCGGTGGCGCTGCCGCCGTTGCCGAACGTGAACAGGCGGCCACCCACCGCGAAGGCTGCCGCCATGTCGCGGGCACAGGCGGCCAGCCTGGCGGCATCGTCCGCGCACACCCGGCGGCGCAGCTCGGTGATCTCCTTGGTCTTGGCGACCGTGGACGCGCGGACCTGCGCCAAGACGGCCGGCAGGTCACTGGTGCCCGAGTAGAGGAACGGGTACAGCGATTCCATGGCGCCCGCTCCGGTGTCCTGGCCGTTCTGCTGCGTCACTCCTGGTCAGCCTCCCACCACGGCGATGGCTTCCCTGGCGTGCACCAGGATCGTGTCGCCCACCCGCGCGGGCACGAGAGCGACGCTGACCTCTTCCTCACCCTGCCCGGTGTCCACGACCGCGAGGCCGTCGTCCAGCAGGCGCAGCACGGTAACCTCCACGGCCGCGTCCGAGCAGGTGATGCAGACATCATCGTGACAGTGCTCACTTTGCCGGAACCACGGCCTACGGCTGGCAATATCCGTCACGCGACCACCCCCGGTGCCAGCACTCCCGGCTGCTCGAAGAACACGTGCACCAGCTCCCAGAGCACGTGGTAAATCGTCACCTGCAGTTCCTTGACCACGCGCGGGTCGGTGGCGGCGGCCACCAGCAGGTGATCCACGGCCGGGGACCGTTTCAGCGCTCCCCCGTCGCCGCCGGCCAGCGCGATGGTCAGCAATCCCTTACCTTTGGCCGTAGCCAGCCCGGCGAGCACGGTGGCGCAGTTCCCATCGGCGCTGATGCCGAGCGCGATATCCTGCGGCGCGGCCAGGTGCCGGATCTGGTGGGCGAAAATCTGGTCCATGCCCTCCCGCTCGGCGATGCCGGTGACCGTGGCAACATCGGTGGTCAGCGAGAAGGCCGGCAGCGCGCGCTTGCCCACGATCACCGGATGGACGAACTCCACCGCCACGTGCTGCGCGTCGGTGCTGGAGCCACCGGTGCCGAAGACCACGAGTCTGCCGCCCTGGTGGAACCGGACGGCCATGGCGTAGCAGGCGTCAGCGACGGCGGCCGCCTGGGCCGCCAGCTCCCTGGCAGGCTGGTCGCGGCGCTCGAACGCCAGCACCGCCCGGTCGGTTGCCTGCTGCTCAGTTCCGTGCTGCTCGGTTGCCTGCTGCTCGGTTCCCTGGCCGCCACCAGGCACGGCCGCGTTCATCAGGCACTCGCGTTCATCAGGCACCTGCTGGTTGCGACAGATCGACTTCGACCTCGACGTCCACGCGGTCCCGCACCTTGAGGGCGCCAAAGAAACCGCTGTAGGGCTTGATCCCGAAGGCAGACTGGACCACCGAGCCCCGCGCCCGATAATGGTCCGGCTCGATCTGGGTGACCTGGAGGGTGAGCGGGCCGGATCGTCCGGCGATGGTGAACGTGCCGCTGATGGTCCCGCTGCCGGTGCCGTCCGGCTGGAACTTCGCATCGCCGAATGTGGCCTGCGGGTGCTGGTCGATGCTGAGTATCTTGCGCGCCTGGGACTTGATGTCCCGCCTGTCCTTGTCGGTGAGCGGCTTGATCCCGCCGCTGCCCTCGCGCACAGTCAGGGAGGTCATGTCGATGGTGGCCTCGAGGGCGGTCGGCACGGAATCTTCACCAACGGTCAGTTGGGCCGACCAGTCGGTCAGCTCGATGGTGAGGTCGTGCCCCGCCGACGCGGCAAGCCCATCCCTGCCGGTGTGCAACACAAGCCGGTCACGGTTCGCGCCGACCCGATGACGTCCAGCGGGAACAGACATGACAGCACCGTAGGACACATGTGGGGTGAGCGTCCAGTAATCCTGAACGACAGGAAAGAGCAACGCGTGGAACGAGGGCGCCGAGGGGGAACGGCGGCCGGCGGAGTGTAACGGTGACCGCGAGATGGAACAGAGCGACGGCGAAGCGGAATGGGGCGGCGCGGCGGGGTGGGGCTGCCGTTCAGTGCAGCGGGACCTCGCCGAAGACTTCCCTGATCCGCTTGAGGTCCCGCATTCTCGGCTGGGTCGCGCCGCCGACCCAGCGGCTGACCGTCTTGACTGATACGCCCAGCTGGCGGGCCGCGGCCTCTTGGGTCATGCCCTCCCGGCGGAGCGCGCTGGACATCCACTCGGCGAACGAGCTGGTGTGCGTCTCGGCCGGCATGTCCGTGGCGGCGGGCTCCTTTGGCATCTGTGCTGGCTGGGTCGCGGATGCGGCCTGCGAGGCGGCGTTCACCGAGGCCGGCCGGGCCGGTGCCATGGGCGTGATCTGGCCGCGGCCATCCTGGATGGCGGAGTCGGAGTGGAGCACATCGACCTCGACGTGCTCGGGGAAGATTCGGAAGGCGACCTGCACCGACCCGGTCGGCCCGGCCGCGTCGAGCAGCGCGCGGAACACAGTTTCGCCCACTTCGCGCATGCCGTCCTCATCGAGCGGGGAGTCGGCCAGGCAGCGCCGGACGAAGTCCCGGATCTCGGGGATGAAGGAGGGCCGGGCCGGGAAGGACTGGGACACCACGACCACCGGGACAACCTCGATCGGGTCCGCGGCGGGACCACGGTTGGGGTCTGTCACCGATCACTCCTCATGTTCCCGCCCCCAGGCGATTCACCAAGGTTACGTGGGCGGTCACGAAACTGGAAACTTGAAACCGGACTGGCGATGTGAAGCGGGCCCTCGCTGTCGGGTCGTGTTTCAGGCACTTGCGTGACACCAGGCACAGGAGTTCGTCGAATATTACCGACACATGCGCACCATCCGTTACAGCCAGTGCCGGACATTAGAGAAAGGGATTCGGTTTCTAGGGCATCTTGGGGCAGACATTTCTGTCCGGTCAACTGACGCAACAGTCTTGTAGGCGATCCGCCGTAGGTCTAGCATTCGTGGCGTCTGCGCATCACGAAGGTGGGTTGCGCCATGAGGATCGGCTCGGGTCCAGCTACGGCGGTTGTCCTTGCCAGTAGGCCCGAGCGGGTCCTGCCAGCCACCGAGTACGCCGTGCCAGCCACCGAGCGGGTGCTGCCGGCCACCGAGCGGGTGCTGTCTGCCGCCGATCCAGAAACGAGGAGGTGGCCTTTGCTATGGCCACGGAGCCCGAAACCGCCGAACCGGTTGTTCACATCCTCTGGATGAACGGCGGTCTTAGCTGTGACGGGGACTCGGTCGCCCTGACCGCGGCGACCCAGCCAAGCATCGAGGAGATCGTGCTCGGCGCCCTGCCGGGGCTGCCCAAGATCGCGGTGCACTGGCCGCTGATCGACTTCGAGTGCGGTCCGGAGACCGGGGCCGACAACTTCATCGAGTGGTGGCACAAGGCCGACCGCGGTGAGCTCGAACCGTTCGTGCTGGTGGTGGAGGGTTCCATCCCGAACGAAGCCATCAAGCCAGAGGGCTACTGGTGCGGTTTCGGCAACAACCCGGCGACCGGCCAGCCGATGACGACCAGCGAATGGCTTGACCGGCTGGCGCCCAGGGCGACCGCCGTCCTCGCCGTTGGCACCTGTGCCACCTACGGGGGCATCCACGCGATGGCCGGCAACCCGACGGGTG
The DNA here is from genome assembly GCA_035308365.1 of Streptosporangiaceae bacterium. Lineage (GTDB taxonomy): Bacteria > Actinomycetota > Actinomycetes > Streptosporangiales > Streptosporangiaceae > PALSA-505. The sequence continues at coordinate 103,758 of DATGGU010000070.1, read as the reverse complement.
CCATGGGCGTGCCCGACTACCTCGGCTGGGACTGGCGGTCCAAGGCCGGCCTGCCGATCGTCTGCGTCCCGGGCTGCCCGATCCACCCGGACAACCTGTCCGAGACCATTCTTTACCTGCTGTACCAGGTGGCGGGCCAGGCACCGATGATCCCGCTGGATGAGGCGCTGCGGCCGACCTGGCTGTTCGGCGCGACCGTGCATGAGGGCTGTGACCGGGCCGGCTACTACGAGCAGGGCGACTTCGCGACCGAGTACGGCTCGCCCAAGTGCCTGGTCAAACTGGGCTGCTGGGGGCCGGTGGTCAAATGCAACGTCCCCAAGCGTGGCTGGATCAACGGTGTGGGCGGCTGCCCCAACGTGGGTGGCATCTGCATCGCCTGCACGATGCCGGGCTTCCCGGACAAGTTCATGCCGTTCATGGACGAGCCACCAGGAGCACGGGTCTCGACGACGGCGAGCAGCATGTACGGCACGGTCATCCGGACGCTCCGGGGCTTCACCGCGAGGACGGCCGACGAGGAGCCCAAGTGGCGCAAGAAGAGCGACGAGCTCCTGACCGGCTTCAAGAAGACCTGGTAGGAGGGACACCGCGATGACTACGGCCGAAGACACCGGCATTGTGGAGATGGCCTGGGACCCGATCACCAGGATCGTGGGCAGTCTGGGCATCTACACGAAGATCGACTTCGCCCAGCGGCGGGTCGTCGAGTGCCACAGCACATCGTCGATCTTCCGCGGCTACAGCATCTTCATGAAGGGCAAGGACCCCAGGGACGCGCACTTCATCACCAGCCGCATCTGCGGAATCTGCGGCGACAACCACGCGACCTGCTCGGTCTACAACCAGAACATGGCCTACGGCGTGCGGCCGCCGCACCTCGGCGAGTGGATCATCAACCTCGGCGAGGCGGCGGAGTACATGTTCGACCACAACATCTTCCAGGAGAACCTGGTCGGGGTGGACTTCTGCGAGAGGATGGTCGGCGAGACCAACCCCGGCGTGCTCGAACTGGCCAACCGCACCGAGGCGCCGCACGCCGGCGCGCACGGCTACAAGACCATCGGCGACATCATGCGGGCCCTGAACCCGCTCGAGGGCGCGTTCTACCGCGAGGCGCTCCAGGTGAGCAGATCCACCAGGGAGATGTTCTGCCTCATGGAGGGGCGCCATGTGCACCCCTCGACGCTGTACCCGGGTGGTGTCGGCACGACCCCGACGATCCAGCTGTTCACCGACTACCTCACCCGGCTGATGCGGTACGTGGAGTTCATGAAGGGGGTCGTGCCGCTGCACGACGACCTGTTCGACTTCTTCTACGAGGCCATGCCCGGCTACGAAGAGGTCGGCAGGCGCCGCGCCGACCTGGTCTGCTGGGGCAGCCTCAACGACCCCGAATACTGCGACTTCACGTACCGGAACATGACCAACTGGGGCCGGAAGATGTTCGTCACCCCCGGCGTCATCAGGGACGGCCAACTGATCACCAACGACCTGGTGGAGATCAACCTGGGCATCCGGATCCTGCTCGGCTCCTCGTACTACGAGGACTGGGAGGACCAGGAGATGTTCGTGACGCACGACCCACTGGGCAACCCGGTCGACCGCAGGCACCCGTGGAACCAGCACACCATCCCCCGGCCGGCCAAGCGGAACTTCGACGACAAGTACTCCTGGGTGATGTCGCCCCGCTGGTTCGACGGCACCGACCACATGGCGGCCGACACCGGCGGCGGCCCGCTGGCCCGGCTGTGGGCGACCGCGCTCGGCGGCCTGGTGGACATCGGCTACGTAAGGTCCACCGGCAGCGGCGTGCAGATCAACCTGCCGCGGACGATCAGCAAGCCCGAGGTCACCTTCGAGTGGCGGATCCCGCACGACAAGCAGGGACAGCCGCTGTCCAACGCGATCGAGCGGGACCGGGCGCGAACCTACTTCCAGGCCTATGCGGCGGCCTGCGCGCTGCACTTCACCGAGAAGGCGCTCGCCGAGATCCGGGCCGGCCACACCAAGACGTGGGAACCGTTCACCGTGCCCGACGAGACGAACAGCTGCGGGTTCACCGAGGCGGTGCGGGGCGTGCTCTCCCACCACATGGTCATCCGCGGTGGCAAGATCGCCAACTACCACCCGTACCCGCCGACCCCGTGGAATGCCAGCGTCCGTGACGTCTACGGAACGCCTGGCCCCTACGAGGACGCCGTGCAGAACACCCCGATCTTCGAGGAGAACCCGCCTGGCAGCTTCAAGGGCATCGACGTCATGCGCGCGGTCCGCAGTTTCGACCCGTGCCTGCCCTGTGGCGTCCACATGTACCTGGGCAACGGCAGGTCACTGGAGAAGGTGCACTCACCGATGTCAGCCGTCCTGGCGACCTGACGCATGACCCGCGTCAAGCAAGCCGGGGACCGGATCGAAGAGATTCTCGGTGCTCTGCGGTCGGGTGCCCCCGCGGTGGCGGCCGCGGCCGAGGAACTGACCGGGCTGCTGGTCGGTCTCTACGGCGACGGCCTCGCCCGGATCATGGCCGTGCTCGGCGAGTCCGGGCCGGCCGGTGCCGGGCTGATCGCCAAGCTCACCGAGGACCCGCTGGTGGAGAGCCTGCTGCTGCTGCACGACCTGCATCCGCTGGACGTGGACGCAAGGGTGCAGCGGGCGCTGGATCAGGTCAGGCCCTACCTTGGCTCGCACGCCGGCGGGGTGGAGTACCTGGGTGTGACCGACGGGGTGGCCCGGCTGCGGCTGGAGGGCAGTTGCCACGGCTGCCCGTCCTCGACGGTGACCGTCCGGCTGGCCATCGAGGATGCGGTGAAGAACGCGGCCCCCGAGGTCACCGAGGTCGTGGTGGAGGGCATGACCGAGCCGCCGGCCGGATCACGCACTCTGCTGCAGATCGGCCGCCGCCCCGACGGCGCCGGGGCAGCCGCTCCGCTTGTTTCGCCGGAAGCACCCCCTACGGCTTTCGCGGCGGATGGCGACGGTGCCTGGGTGCGCCTGCCGGACATCGGGCCGCCGAGTTCGCGGCCTGTGCGCGCGCCGGCAGGCGGAATGGCGGTGCTTGTCTGCGCGGTCCGGGGCACCCTGTATGCCTACCGGGATCTGTGCCCGTCGTGCGGTTCCTCGATGGCCTCGGGCCAGCTCGACCGTGCGGTGCTGAGCTGTCCCTGCGGGAAGCGTTACGACGTCCGCGCCGCGGGCCGTGGGATGGACGATCCCGGCTTGCATCTCGATCCGCTGCCGCTGCTGGCCGACAGCCAGGGCGTGCGGGTCGCCGTTCCGGCGGTGGCGTCGTGACCGCGCCGAACAGGCCCGCCGGGCTGCGCAGGTTCGTTCCCGGTGTGCAGCCGTCCGCCCCTGGGCCGCCGGAGAACACTCCGGCCGCCGTGTTCGAGCGGATCCGGGCGGCCCACGGCGAGAGCGCCAAACGTTCCTGGCCGCAAACCCGCCCTACGGCACTTTCCTGGCCGCAAACACGTCCTGCGGCACCGGACGAGACCTGCGAGATGTGTGCCACCCCGATCCCGGCCGGCCACAACCACGTCGCCGACCTGGAGAAGTCCTCGCTGCTTTGCGCCTGCCGGGCCTGCTATCTGCTGTTCGAGAACTCAGAAGCCGGTGGCGGGCACTACCGGGCGGTTCCGGAGCGGTACCTGGCCGACCCGGCCCGGCCGATGACCCCGGCCGAATGGGACGAACTGGAGATCCCGGTGGGCCTGGCGTTCTTCCTGTACAGCTCGCGACGTGACGAGGTGACCGGGTTCTACCCGAGCCCGGCCGGGGCGACCGAGTGCCGGCTTGACCTGACCGCGTGGCAGCGGATCGCGCAGGCCCACCCGCTGCTCGGCGTGATCACGCCCGATGTGGAAGCCGTGCTGATCAGCCGCACCGACGACACCGTCGAGCACTTCCTGGTCCCCATCGACGCCTGCTATGAGCTGGCCGGCCGGATGCGGATGCTCTGGAAAGGATTTGACGGAGGGGCGCAGGCGCGGCAGAGCATCGCCGGGTTCATCGGCGACGTCAGATCCCGTGCCCGCGTGTTCAGCCGGGAGTCCTCCTGACATGGCCGAGCTCGTATTCGACTGCACCGGCGTCGCGGCGGACAGGTACGCCATCGTCCCGTCCATGACGCTGAAGCTGCGGATCAGCGAGACCACCGGCCAGCGGATCGAGACGATCGCGTTGCGCTGCCAGATCCGGATCGAGCCGGCCAGACGCCGTTACAGCCGGGCCGAGGAGGAGCGGCTGAACGACCTGTTCGGTGACACCAGCCGGTGGGCGGACACGCTCAAGCCGATGCAGTTCGCCACGGTGACGGCCATGGTGCCCGGCTTCACCGGCAGCACGGAGGTAGCGCTGCCGATCCCGTTCAGCTACGACCTGGAACTGGGCACGGCCAGGTACTTCACCGCGCTGGCCGGCGGCGAGATACCGCTGCTGCTGCTGTTCAGCGGCACGGTCTTCACGGTGTCCGGCGGGCGGATCTCGGTGCAGCCCGTGCCGTGGAGCAAGGAGGCACCCTGCCGGATTCCGGTGAGCGTGTGGCGGGAGGCGATCGACGTACACTTCCCCAACACCGCGTGGCTCAAGATGAGCATGCAGACCTTCGACGAGCTGCAGCGGTTCAAGAACGAGCGGGCGCTGCCGACCTGGGACGCGACGCTGCGGGCGCTGCTCGCGGAGGCGGCCGGCCCGGCGCCGGCCCCGGCGTCCTCTTCGGCTCCGGCTCCGGATCCGGCGCAGTGCCAGCCATGACCGTGCGCCGCGAGCACCTCGGCCAGGCCCGGCAGGTGGCCGACGCCATCCTGTACGAGGGCTACCTGCTGTACCCGTACCGGAAGTCGGCGCAGAAGAACAGGGCCAGGTTCCAGTTCGGCGTGCTGATGCCGCCGGCCTACGCCACGGTCGATGCGTGCGAGCCATCCGCCAGCCAGGCCGAGTTCCTGGTTGAATGCCGCCCAGGTGCCGAGCTGTGGGTGCTGATCCGGTTCCTGCACCTGCGGAGGCGCATCGTGCAGGGCGTGGATCCGGTGACCGGCAGGCTGCGCGAGACGGCCAGGCTGCTGGTGGATGGTACCGAGTACACCCGGTGGGACGAGGCCACCGATCGCGAGCACCGGATCGTGGCATCGGTGGATGAGTTGCTCGCGGCTGGGGCGGCCGGCGGTGACGCGGCCGGTGACGGCGCCGAGGGCGGCAGCGCGGAGCTGGCGATCCACGTCGAGGCTGGGCAGGAGAGCGAGGACATCACCGATGCGGCCGGCTCGGTGGTGGGCCGGCTGATCCACCGGTGGGACACGCTGGACGCGATGGCCGGTGTGCACCTGGAGCGGCTGCCTGGCCCCTACGGCGTGCTGCGGTGCCGGGTGCGGGTGGAGAACCGGAGCCAGCCGGCTGCCGAGCTGCGCAACCGCGACGATGGCCTGCGCTGCGCGCTGATCTCCGCGCACGCGCTCATCGGTGCCGAGGATGGCACCTTCCTGTCCATGACCGACCCGCCGGAGTGGGCGTCGAAGCTGGTCGCCGAGTGCACCAACACCGGCATGTGGCCGGTGCTGGCCGGGCCGCGGGACTGCGGGAACCTGATGATGGCCTCGCCCATCATCCTCTATGACCACCCGGAGATCGCACCGGAGAGCGCCGGGGATCTGTTCGACGCCACCGAGATCGACGAGATCCTCACCCTGCGGACGCTCACCCTGACCGATGAGGAGAAGGCGGAAGCGCGCGCCACCGACCCGCGCGCCGCCGATCTGATGGACCGGCTGGACGGGCTGCCGCCAGAGATACTCGAGAAGATGCACGGCGCCATCCGCTACCTGGCGCCAGCCGGCGGCCCGGTGCCGACGGCACCGCCACCGTCCGGCCCGCAGTCGCCACCCGAGGTCACGACGCCGGGCGAGTACACCGTGCAGCGGCCATCGGTGCCCTGGTGGGATCCGGGCGCGGACACGTCCGTCTCACCGCAGACCGACCACGTGGTGGTCAATGGCGTCCGGGTGGCCAAGGGCAGCAGGGTCGTCCTGCGGCCGGGTTCGCGGCGGGCCGACGCCCAGGACCTGTTCCTGGCCGGCCGTGCGGCGGTCGTGGAGGCCGTGCTCTTCGACGTGGACGGCCAGGTGCACGTGGCGGTCACCCCGGACGGTGACCCGCTCCTGGCCGACCTGCAGCGAACCCACGGCAGGTTCCTCTACTTCTCCCCCGACGAGATCGAGCCGGGCCGGCCGGGCCGGCCAAAGGAGGAAGCCAGATGATCAGCAACCTGATCAAGGCGGCGCTGCTCGCGGCGGTCCTGGCCGTAATCATCCAGTCGCTGCCCGACGTGAAGCGCTACCTCGAGCTTCGCCAGATGTAGCCCGGTCAGGACGACGCCCGGGTACGCGCGGTCACCGGCCGACCGGAACCCACACGTCGTCCCGGCTACATCCCCATCGGGTGCCAGACCGTCTTGGTTTCCAGGAAGGCCAGCATCCGGCGGGGGGTGGGCGGCGCCGTCCAGTCCTCGCCGGCGGCGAACACCCGCTTGACGCTGGCCGCGGCCAGCCGCTCCAGCTCGGCCCGCCCGTCGTGTCCCACTCCGGTCACATCGATGGCGTTCACGTCCATATGCCCGGCCAGCACGGGCGCCAGCTCACCGCGCAAGCCGGTGAGCATGTTCACCACGCCGCCGGGGACGTCGGAGGTGGCGAGCACTTCGGCCAGGGTGATGGCGGGCAGCGGCCGGTCCTGGCTGGCCACGACGACGGCGGCGTTGCCGGTGGCGATGACCGGAGCGACGACGCTGACCAGGCCGAGCAGGCTTGACTCCGGCGGGGCGACGACCCCTACCACGCCGGCCGGTTCGGGCACGCTGAAGTTGAAGTACGGCCCGGCGACCGGGTTCGCGCCGCCCGCTACCTGAGCGACCTTGTCCGGCCAGCCGGCGTACCAGATCCAGCGGTCGATGGCCGCGTCCACCAAGGCGCTGGCCTGAGCGCTACCGACCTGCTCGGCCGCTTCGACCTCGGCGGCGAACTGCGCGGCCCGGCCGTCGAGCATCTCGGCCACCCGGTAGAGCACCTGACCGCGGTTGTAGGCGGTCGCGCCCGACCACTTGGCCACCGCCGTCCTGGCGGCGGCCACCGCGTCCCTGACGTCCTTGCGCGACGCCCTGGCGACGTTGACCGTGGCATCCCCGGCCGCGCGGACCTGGTAGGTACGGCCGGACTCCGAGCGCGGGAAGGCGCCGCCGATGAACAGCTTGTAGGTCTTGCGAACCGCCAGCCTGCCGTCCGGAGCGGGCTCGCGCGCACCCCTGGTCCTGGGCGTCACGACGTTGGCCGCTCCCGGCCTGGTCGCCGCGGCCGCGGTACCCGGCTCGCCCATCGCTGACCCGGCCGCCGTCGCGCCCGGCCCGGTGGCCCCGGCCGGTGACTTGGCTGACTCGGCCGCCGTCGCGCCCGGCCCGGTGGCCGCGGCCGGTGACTTGGCGGTCCGCGTCCGGGTGGTGCTGCGCTTGTCAGGCATTGAGGTAGCCCTCCAGTCCGTGCCGTCCGCCCTCACGGCCGAAGCCGGACTCGCGGTAGCCACCGAACGGGCTGGCCGGGTCGAACCTGTTGTAGGTGTTGGCCCAGACCACGCCCGCCCGCAGCCGCTGGGCCATCCACAGGATCCGGCTGCCCTTCTCGGTCCAGACCCCCGCCGACAGCCCGTAGGGCGTGTTGTTCGCCTTGGCCACGGCTTCCTCCGGCGTGCGGAACGTCAGCACCGACAGCACCGGCCCGAAGATTTCCTCGCGGGCGATCCGGTGCGACTGGCTGACACCGGTGAACAGCGTCGGCGGGAACCAGTAGCCCCGGCCGGGCAACTGGCACGGGGGCGACCAGCGCCGGGCGCCCTCGGCCTCCCCGGACTCGGACAGGTCACGGATCTTGTCGAGTTGCTCGCGCGAGTTGATCGCCCCGATGTCTGTGTTCTTGTCCAGCGGATCACCGAGCCGGAGTGTGCCGAGGCGGCGGCGCAGCCGTTCGAGCACCGTGTCGGCCACCGACTCCTGCACGAGCAGCCGCGACCCGGCGCAGCACACATGCCCCTGGTTGAAGAAGATGCCGTTCACGATCCCCTCGACCGCGGCCTCGGCCGGGGCGTCCTCGAAGATCACGTTGGCGGCCTTGCCGCCGAGCTCCATCGTCAGCTTCTTCCCCGACCCGGCCGAAGCGGCGAGGATCTGCTTGCCGACCTCGGTGGAGCCGGTGAACGCGACCTTGTCCACGCCGGGGTGGGCAACGACCGCCGCGCCGGTCTCCCCCGCCCCGGTCACGACGTTCACCACGCCCTCGGGCAGGCCGGCCTGCTGGCACACCTCGGCGAGCAGCAGCGCGGTCAGCGGGGTGGTCTCGGCCGGCTTGAGCACGCAGGTGTTGCCGGCGGCGAGCGCGGGCGCCAGCTTCCAGGCCGCCATCAGCAGCGGGAAGTTCCACGGGATAACCTGCCCGGCCACGCCGAGCGGCCGTGGCCGCGGGCCGAGACCGGCATACTCCAGCTTGTCCGCCCAGCCCGCATGGTAGAAGAAGTGCGCACTGGCCAGCGGCACGTCGACGTCGCGCGACTCCTTGATCGGCTTGCCGTTGTCGATGCTCTCCAGCACGGCGAACTCGCGGGCGCGTTCGGCGATGATCCGGGCGATCCGGTAGATGTACTTGGCCCGCTGGGCACCGGGCATCGGCCCCCAGACCTTGTCGTAGGCCGTCCGGGCCGCGCGCACGGCGCGGTCCACGTCGGCCGGGCCCGCCACGGCGACCTCGGCGAGCGGTTCCTCGGTCGCCGGGTTGACGGTGGTGAGTGTTCGGCCGTCCGCCGCCGGGGCGAACTCGCCGTTCACGAACAGCCCGTACGAGGGCGCGATCGTGACGAAGTCCCGCTCCTGCGGGGCGGGCGCGTACTCCCAGGAAACCTGGGCGGCCGGAACCGTGCCGGAACCGGTGGATACAGTGTCGGCCACGTTCTGCCTCACAGGGTGTAGTAGTCCGGGCTGGAGTAGACCCCGGTGAGCTGTTTGCCGCGCTGCATGAGCAGGTCGTTGAGCAGGCTGGAGGCGCCGATCCGGAACAGGCCGGGAGTCAGCCACTCCGGCCCGGCGGTCTCGTTGACGATCACCAGGTAGCGGATGGCGTCTTTGGCGGTCCGGATCCCGCCGGCCACCTTCACCCCGACCCGCCGCCCGGTGGCCTCGGCGAAGTCGCGGACGGCGGCGAGCATGACATGCGCGACCACTGGCGTGGCGGCGGGTGACACCTTGCCGGTGGACGTCTTGATGAAGTCGGCCCCGGCCAGCATGGCCAGCCAGGAGGCCCGGGACACGTTGTCCAGGGTGGCCAGCTCGCCGGTTTCCAGGATGACCTTGAGGTGGGCGGATCCACAGGCCTCGCGCACGGCGCGGACCTCCTCGTAGACCTGCCCGTAACGGCCGGCCAGGAACGCGCCGCGGTCGATGACCATGTCCACCTCGTCGGCTCCGGCGTTCACCGCGTCCGCGGTGTCGGCCAGCTTCACCGCCAGCGACGCCCGGCCCGAGGGAAACGCGGTCGCCACCGAGGCCACCTTGACCGGGCTGCCTGCCACGTCCGCGCGGGCCGCGCGAACCAGGTCGGGATAGACGCAGACCGCCGCGACCGGCGGCACGGCCGGGTCGGCCGGGTCCGGCCTGCGTGCCTTCACGCACAGGTCGCGCACCTTGCCCGGGGTGTCGGCGCCTTCCAGCGTGGTCAGGTCCACCATCCGGACGGCCATGGTCAGCGCCCACAGCTTCGCGTCCCGCTTGATCGACCGGGTGGCCAGACCCGCAACCCGCTCGTTCGTGGCGACCTGGTCGACGCCGGGAAGGCCGAGCAGCACCTGCCGGAGCGCGGCGTCGGAGAACTCGGCACCGACGGCCCCGGCCAGCCAGCCACGGTGCGCGACCGCGGTGGTGCCTGATTCAGTGTTCATGATCGCGCCTGCCTTCCTGGCTCGCCCCGCCCGTAAAGCTGGCAATGGTACTGCGGCGGACCACGGCGTCGCTCGCCGCCCTGGCCACGGCGAACCCCGGCTTGATCACGGTGTTGATGATGTGCAGCCGCTGGTCGAACGGTGCGAACGCACTCTTCATCGCGTTGATGGTGAGCCACTCGAAGTCGCCCCAGCCGTAGCCGAACGTCTCGGCCAGCGCGTGGAACTCCGACGACAGCGTGACCGCGCTCATCAGCCTGTTGTCGGTGTTGACCGTCGCCCGGAAGGAGAGCTGGCGCAGCAGGCCGATCGGGTGCTCGGCGATGGATGGCGCCGCGCCGGTCTGGACGTTGGAGGTCGGGCACAGCTCCAGTGGGATCCGCCGGTCGCGGATGTAGCTGGCCAGCCTGCCCAGCGCGACCGTGCCGTCGGATGAGACCTGGATGTCGTCGACGATCCGTACCCCGTGGCCGAGCCGCTCGGCCCCGCACCACTGCAGCGCCTCCCAGATCGAGGGCAGGCCGAAGCCCTCACCGGCATGGATGGTGATGTGGAAGTTCTCCCTGGCCACATACTGGAACGCGTCCAGGTGCCGGCTCGGCGGGCTGCCCGCCTCCGCCCCGGCGATGTCGAACCCGACGACTCCCTGGTCGCGGTGCCGCACGGCCAGCTCGGCGATCTCCAGCGACCGCGCGGCCGTGCGCATCGCGGTCAGCAGCGCGTACACGGTGATCCCCCGGCCGGCGCTGCCGCGCCGGAAGCCTTCGAGCACCGCTTCGACCACCTGATCGAGGGTGAGCCCGCCCGCCACGTGCAGTTCGGGAGCGAACCTGACCTCGGCGTACACCACGCCGTCGCTGGCCAGGTCCTCGGCGCACTCGGCGGCCACCCTGATCAGCGCCTCCCTGGTCTGCATGACGGCCACGGTGTGCTGGAAAGCGTCCAGGTAGTACTTCAGGTGACCGCGGCGGGCGCCCCGGGTCAGCCAGCTCGCCACCTCGCCGGGATCGCGGGATGGCAGCCGGTCGTAGCCGATCTCGGCGGCCAGCTCGACGACCGTGGATGGCCGCAGCCCGCCATCCAGGTGGTCGTGCAGGAGAACCTTGGGTACGGCCCGGATTTCCTCGATGGTCTGCGGCATCAGCCCATTATCCTCCCGGCCGTGACCAGGAGATGTGGCCAGGCCCCGCGATCAGGAGCTGATCCGTTCCAGGATGAGCGGCCGCGGCTGCGGCGGCTCGGCCCCGATCTCGATCGCCCCCTCCAGCGCCTGCAGTGCCCCGGCTATCCGCCCCTCGTTACTGGTCAGCAGTTTCAGGACGGGCTGTCCCTGGCCCACCTGCTCACCGGGCTTGACCAGGCACAGGATGCCGGCCGCCGGATCGACCGGATCCTCCTTGCGGGCCCGGCCGGCGCCGAGCCGCCAGGCGGCGACCCCCACCCCCCGCGCGTCAAGCCGGCGCAGCCAGCCACCCTGCTGCGCGGTCACCGCGTGGGTGTGCGCGGCGCGTGGCAGGGGCGCGTCCGGGTTCCCGCCCTGCGCGGCCACCATGTCGCGGAAGGTGCCGAGCGCCCGGCCGCTGGCAAGCACCGCCGCCGGGCCGGCTTGAATCCCGGCCAGCCGCAGCATCTCCCCGGCCAGCGCGAGCGTCACCTCGGCCAGGTCGGCGGGCCCTTCACCGGCCAGCGTGGCGATGGACTCCGTCACCTCGACCGCGTTGCCGACCGCCCGGCCGAGCGGGGTGTCCATGCTGGTGAGCAGCGCGGATGTCCGCACGCCGTGCTCGGCACCGAGCGCCACCATGGTCTGGGCCAGCTCACGCGCCCGGTCCAGCTCGCGCATGAACGCCCCGCTGCCGACCTTCACGTCGAGCACCAGGGCCGACGTGCCCTCGGCAATCTTCTTGGACATGATCGAGCTGGCGATCAGCGGGATCGACTCGACGGTGCCGGTGACGTCGCGCAGCGCGTACAGCTTGCGGTCGGCCGGCGCCAGGCCTGGGCCGGCCGCGCAGATGACGCAGCCCACCTGGGCGAGCACCGAGATCATCTCCCCGGGTGGCAGCGCCGCCCGCCAGCCGGGGATGGACTCCAGCTTGTCCAGTGTGCCGCCGGTGTGGCCGAGCCCGCGCCCGGAAAGCTGCGGCACGGCGGCACCGCAGTGCGCGACCAGCGGCGCGAGGATCAGCGAGACCTTGTCGCCGACCCCGCCGGTGGAGTGCTTGTCCACCGTCGGCCGGGGCACCGGGCTCAGGTCGAGGCGGGAGCCGGAGCCGACCATGGCCGCGGTCCAGGTGCGCAGCTCGGCCGGGTCGAGGCCACGGAAGAAAACGGCCATGAGCAGGGCGGACATCTGCTCGTCCGGGATGGCGCCGCGGGCGTAGGCGTCGATGAGCCAGCGGATGTCCGGATCGGCCAGCCGCCCGCCGTCCCGCTTGGCCAGGATGAGGTCGATGGCCTCAGGCACCGCCGCCAGTCCCTTCCCGCCGCCCGGCGCCGCCGGTCTGCTCGCGCCGCCCGGCCAGGTCGCCCGTGCTGAAAGCGGCCGGGAGCAGGCTGCTCAGCTTCTGTGGCCCGGCTTCGGTCTCCACCAGCAACCCGGGGCCGCCGGCTTCGAGCAGGAGCTGGCGGCACCGCCCGCACGGCAGCAGCGGCGCCCCGTCCCCCGCCACCACGCTCACCGCGGCCAGCGAAGGAGTCCCGGCCGGAGCCGGGTCGTCTGGAGCCGTCGCGTGCAACGCGGACACCAGGCCGCACTCGGCGCACAGCGTGAGCCCGTAGGAGGCGTTCTCCACGTTGCAGCCCACCACGATCTGGCCGTCCGCCGTCAGCCCGGCCGCCCCCACCCGCAGCCTGGAGTACGGCGCGTACGCGCGCTGCGCAACCTCGGTGGCCTTCGCCCGCAACTCCGCCCAGTCAATAGCCATCGCAGTCCCCTCCGGCCGCATCGCTGCACACGATAACAGCGCGGTGAAACGCCCCGTAGAACCACCAGCCGCCGTGGCATGGATACCACGAGGGAGCTCTGGTTGCGATTTGGCAAACATGGCGACGATCATTGCCTGCCGTCTTTTCCGGAAGACTGCCCAGGTCTAGCCTGCGATCATCCTCATGCCGGGGCATCCCGGCTCTTTGGCACCCCTGCGTGGTCCGGGAAGAGGAGGGCCCGCCAGCCCTATGGGGGGTCGTGAGATGCCTGGAATCGGAGGTATTCGTGAAAGGAATTATCAAGGCGGCCGCCGTGATGAGCGTGCTGGCCGTGATCGCCACCGGGTGCGCGAAGCCGGCCAAGTCCGGCGGCGGCACGACCGCGGCGAAGTTCGCGGCGTGCATGGTCACCGATACCGGCGGGATCCACGACAAGTCGTTCAACCAGTCGTCCTATGCCGGCATCCTGGCAGCCGCAGCCAAGTCGAGCAAGATCTCGGCCAAATACCTGCCATCCACGTCGTCGTCTGACTACGCCACGAACATCACCACGTTCATCCGCCAGAAGTGCGGGATCATCGTGACCGTCGGCTTCCTGATGGGCGCGGCGACCGAGGCCGCGGCGAAGGCCAACCCGAAGCAGAAGTTCGCGATCGTGGACTGCTCGTACGCCTCGGCCTGCCTGCCCAAGCCGGTGCTGCCCAACATCGACCAACTGGTCTACAACACGGTGCAGGACGGCTTCCTCGGCGGCTATCTGGCGGCCGGCATGAGCAAGACCCATGTGGTCGCCACCTACGGCGGTGAGAACTTCGGCACGGTCACGATCTACATGGACGGCTTCTGGGACGGCGTGCAGTACTACAACAAGCAGAACCACGCCAACGTGAAGGTGCTCGGCTGGAACGAGAAGACCCAGAAGGGCAGCTTCGTCGGCAGCTTCACCGACCTCGGCGCCGCACAGACCCTGACCAACACCTTCATCGGTGACGGGGCCGACATCATCTTCCCGGTCGCCGGCGGTGACGGACTGGGCAGCGCCGCGGCGGTCAAGTCGGCGGACTCTTCGGGCAAGCACGTCTACATGTTCTGGGTGGACACCGACGGCTGTGTCAGCGCGCCGCAGTACTGCCCGTACTTCATCACCAGCGTCGAGAAGGGGATCACCGCCTCGGTCGAGAACGCGGTGCTGAGCGCGGCCAGCGGGCACTTCCACGGCGGCACCTACGTCGGCACTCTGGCCAACGGAGGCGCGGTGCTGGCCCCGTTCCACGACTTCACCGGCAAGGTCCCGTCGTCGCTGGTGTCCCAGCTCACGACGATCGGCGGCGAAATCGCCAGCGGCAAGATCGTGCCCGCCACCAAGAGCCCGGTGTAAGCCGGGTATACCTCACGAAGTAGGGTCAGCCGGGTCGGTGGCCGTGGAACTTTTCACCCAGGCCACCGGCCCGGTGCCGCAGACGTCAGCGGAGGGGAGGCGCCGTTGAAACTCGAGCTGCGCGGTATCACCAAACGGTTCGGCGATCTCGTGGCCAACGACCACATCGACCTGGTGGTGGAGCCGGGCGAGATCCGGGCGCTGCTCGGCGAGAACGGCGCCGGCAAGACCACCTTGATGAACGTGCTCTACGGCCTGATACAGCCGGACGAGGGCGAGATCCTTCTCGACGGGCAGAAGGTGGGCATCCACTCGCCCGGGGATGCGATCAGGGCCAGGATCGGGATGGTGCACCAGCACTTCATGCTGGTGCCGGTGTTCACTGTGGCCGAGAACGTCACGCTCGGCGCGGAGCGGGTGCGCGGGTTCGGCCTGCTCGACCGCCGCCGCACCCGGCGGGATGTGCGCGACCTGTCCGAGCGGTACGGCCTGCGGGTCGATCCCGACGCCCTGATCGAGGACGTGCCGGTCGGTGTGCAGCAGCGGGTGGAGATCATCAAGGCCCTGCTCCGCGACGCGAGACTGCTGGTGCTGGACGAGCCGACCGCGGTGCTGACCCCGCAGGAGACGCAGGACCTGTTCCGGATCATGCGCGAACTGCGCGCCGACGGCCGGTCCATCATCTTCATCTCGCACAAGCTCAAGGAAGTCCAGGAGATCGCGGACACGATCACGGTCATCCGGCGCGGCGAGGTGGTCGGCGAGCGACCGCCCAGCACCAGCGACGCCGAGCTCGCCGCCCTGATGGTGGGCCGGTCGGTGCAGCTCCGGGTCAGCAAGACCGCGGCCAGGCCGGGCGACGTGGTGCTCGACGTGGCCGGGCTGAGCGTCGCAGGCGAGCACGGCGAGGAGTCGGTGCGTGATGTCTCGTTCCAGGTCCGGGCGGGCGAGATCCTGGGCCTGGCCGGCGTCCAGGGCAACGGCCAGACCGAGCTGTGCGAGGCGCTGATGGGGCTGCGGCCCTCGACCGGATCGGTGCGCCTGGCAGGTTCCGACCTCGGCCACGCCTCCACCCATGCCCGGCTGCTGGCCGGCATCGGCTTCATCCCTGAGGACCGCCAGGAAGACGGTCTGGTCGGTGACTTCTCGGTGGCCGAGAACATGGTGCTCGACGTCTACGACCAGCCTCCCTATGCCTCTCGCTTCGCCCTGAACCTCACCGCCATCCGCGACGCCGCTACCCGCCGGGTCAGCGAATACGACGTGCGGACCAGCTCGATCGCGACCCCGGTGAGCACGCTGTCGGGCGGCAACCAGCAGAAGGTGATCGTTGCCCGCGAACTCGGCCGCGAGGTGAAGCTGCTGCTTGCCAGCCAGCCCACCAGAGGCCTGGACGTGGGATCGATCGAGTTCGTGCACCGCCAGATCGTCGCCCAGCGCGACCGAGGCCTCGCCGTTGTGCTGGTGTCCTCGGAACTCGACGAGATCTACGCCCTGTCCGACCGGATCGCGGTCATATACGAAGGCAAGATCGTCGGATTCTGCTCACCGGATACCCCGGAAGCCGAGCTTGGCCTGATGATGGCGGGCGCGGGCCAGGCCCAGGAGCAAGCGTCATGAGCGACAAGGTGCAGGCGGGCGGAGCGCCCGAAGCCGCAGGGCCCGATCCCGCCGTCCCGGGCACCGCCGGAGCGCCGGAGGCGGCATCGTCGCAGACCACCGGGCCCGCGGCGGCGCAACCGGAGGCCGCGAAGCCCGTCACGACGGTTCAGCCCAAGGCCACGGAGATTGTCACGACGGCCGCACCGGGGACCGTCACCGCGCCGGGCGGGCCGGGGCGGCCGCGGGGAGCACTGACCGGCAACGTGATCATCCAGTCGGTCATCCAGGGCAGCCCGGTGGCCGTCACGCTCCTGGCCATCTTCGCGGCGCTGGTCATCGGCGGCATCCTCATCGTGGTGAGCGACCCGGTGGTGCTGCGTGCCTGGGATTCGTTCGGTTACGCGCCGGGGGCGGCGTTCTCGGCAACCTGGAACTCGGTGGCGGCGGCCTACTCGGCGATGTTCGAGGGTGCGATCTTCAGCCCGTCGACCATCTCCTCGGCCTTCCACGGCGGCTCGATCGCGGCCATCTTCTACCCGCTGTCGCTGACCGTGTTCGCGGCGACCCCGCTGATCCTGACCGGCCTTTCGGTCGGGATCGCGTTCCGGGTGGGCCTGTTCAACATCGGCGCGCAGAGCCAGTTCATCGGGGGCTCGATCGTCGCCGCCTGGCTGGGCTTCGCGTACAACATGCCCGCGGTCATCCACGTGGTGGTGTGCGTGCTCGGCGCGCTGGCCGGCGGCGTGGTCATGGGCTGGCTGGTCGGTGCCCTCAAGGCCCGCACCGGCGCGCACGAGGTGATCCTCACGATCATGCTCAACTACGTGATGTATTACCTGCTGCTCTACCTGCTGTCCACGCCTCGCGCGCTGCAGCAGCCGCACCAGAACAACCAGATCGCCCCGACGGTGAAGCCGAGCGCCTACCTGTGGCACGTGGGCGGGCCGCCGCCGCAGGCCAACGCGGGGTTCCTGATCGCACTGGCCGCTGCCGCGGTGGTGGCGTGGCTGATGTCCCGCAGCACCCTCGGCTTCCAGTTCCGCACGGTCGGGGCCAATCCGAGCGCGGCCAAGACGGCCGGGATCAAGGTCGAGCGGGTCTGGGTGGTGGTGATGGCGATCGCCGGGGGCCTGGCCGGCCTGGCCGCGCTGCCGGTCGTGCTGGGCGGCGGCATTCCGCCGCCGCCGCTGACCACCAGCACCTTCGGCACCTACGGAATCCAGGGCATCACGGTCGCGCTGCTCGGCCGGGCCAAGCCGTCCGGCATCGTGCTGGCCGCCCTGCTGTTCGGCGCGCTCGACACAGGCGGTACCGCGATGGCGGCCGCCACGCCGGTGCCCGCCGACATCGTCCAGGTACTCCAGGGACTGATCGTGCTGTTCGTCGCCGCTCCGCCGCTGATCCGGGCCGTCTTCCGGCTCCGGTCGGCGAGCGGTGGCATGGAGATCGCCGGAAAGGGGTGGAGCGGATGACCACCCTCGCCGCTGTGCGCCTTCCGGCGACGGCCGCCAGCAGGCGCTATCTCGCGGCCGGCACGTTCATCGTCCTCGGCGTCATCGACATCGCCTTGTTCGGCCTGAACGCGCACGCCGGCGACGCGGTGTTCGCGCTGTCGGTGAGCGGCGCCGGTGTCCACGTGCCGAGCATCCACGTGGCCGCCGGCCCGGCCTGCTTCGTGCTCGGCGCGATCTCGATCGGAGCCGGAGTGCTGCGCGTGGTCACCGACCCGTCCCCCAGGGTCAAGCGGACCACCATCGGCGTCGCGCTGGTGGCGTTCGTCCTCACGCTGCTGTGCTGGGCCGACGCCGGCAACTCGGTCGGTTCGCTGAACGTCATCCTGCTGCTCCAGGGGACGATGCTCGCGGCGATCCCGCTGGTGCTCGGTGCGCTGTCCGGCTGCCTGTGCGAACGCTCCGGCGTCATCAACATCGCGATCGAGGGTCAGCTCATCTGCGGAGCGTTCGCAGGAGCCGCGTTCTCCAGCCTGTTCAGCGGCCTGTGGTGGGGCGTGATCGCCGGTGCCCTGGCTGGTGGCCTGGTCGGCGCGCTGCTCGCCGTTTTCGCCATCAAGTACCGGGTGGACCAGATCATCGTCGGCGTCGTGATCACCACGCTGGCCCTCGGCCTGACGAACTACCTCTACGACCGCGTGATGTCGGTGTACTCGAACACGCTCAACACCGGGAACTTCTTCGGCACGACCAAGATCCCGCTGCTTGGCGACATCCCGGTCATCGGGCCGATCTTCTTCGATTCCTCGGTCTTCCTTTACATGACCTACGGCCTGATCATCCTGATCCAGGTGGGCCTGTTCTACACCAGGTGGGGACTGCGGGTACGGGCCGTCGGCGAGCACCCCACCGCCGCGGACACCGTCGGGATCAAGGTGCTCTGGACCCGGTACCGCAACGTCATACTCGGCGGCATGGTCGCGGGCCTCGGCGGGGCGTACCTCACCGTCGGGTCGGTCGGCACATTCACTCCCGGGATGAGCAACGGCTTCGGCTACATCGGGCTGGCCGCGATGATCTTCGGCCGGTGGACACCGCTCGGCTCGGTGGCCGCGGCGCTGCTGTTCGGCTTCAGCAAGCAACTCGGATACGTGCTCGGGCTGCTCAACGTGCCGGTGCCGACCGAGATCCTCTCGATGACGCCGTACCTGGCGACGATCCTCGCGGTGGCCGGCCTGGTCGGCCGGGTCAGGCCGCCAGCGGCCGACGGCAAGCCGTACGTGAAGTCATGACCAGTTCTCTGCGGGCACCGGTCCAGGACCCTTACGCGGCCGCGGCGGCGAGCGCGGCCCGGCTGGGCGAACTGGCCGGCCAGCCCCGGCACGACGTGGCCGTGGTGCTCGGCTCTGGCTGGGCGCCGGCGGCTGCCGCGATCGGGCCGGCCACGGCCGAGATACCAGTGGCCGGCCTGGGTGGCTTCCCGCCGCCGACGGTGGCCGGTCACGCCGGGCTGGTCCGGTCGGTGCCGGCCGGCGGCCTGCGAACGCTGGTGTTCCTCGGCCGCGCGCACCTGTACGAGGGCCACTCCCCGGACACGGTGGTGCACGCCGTCCGGACCGCGATCGCCGCGGGCTGCCGGGTGATCGTGCTGACCAACGCGGCCGGCGGGATCGGCGGCTACCCGGTCGGCCAGCCGGTCCTCATCCGCGACCACCTCAACCTCACCGGCCGCTCCCCGCTGTCCGGACCGCCCCCGCCGGAGGGTTACCCGCCCAGATTCGCCGACCTCACCGAGACGTACTCCGCGCGCCTGCGCGCCCTGGCCCGCGAGGTGGACGGCGACCTGCCCGAGGGCGTCTACGCCGGCCTGCCAGGCCCGCACTACGAGACGCCCGCGGAGATCCGGATGCTGCGGACGGCAGGCGCCGACCTGGCCGGGATGTCCACGGTCCTCGAAGCCATAGCCGCCCGCCACCTCGGCGCCGAGGTCCTGGCCATCTCCCTGGTCACCAATCCCGCGGCCGGCCTCGGTGGCACGGAACTCAACCACGAGGAAGTGGTCGCCGCCGGGAAAGCCGCCGCCGGCCGGATGGGCGCCCTGCTAGCCGCGATCCTCCCCCGGTCGCTGTAAGGGGGCTCACGCCGCACGCCAGCTGATTCAATTTCTCTTTTACGGTGCCATCCGGCCCATCGCTCACCCGGGCCCATTGTGGATCTAACGACGACACCGAACCCGGAGCGAGCCGAGGTGATCATAAAATTTTCCGCGAAGCGGACGGTGCTGGTGCAATGGAACGTACCTTCGAGGCGGGAGGCGTGAGCCAGGCAGACCGGGACGTCGCGGGCGCGGCCGGAGCCGGGACGGCGATCAGCGCCGGGCTGCGGGAGCTGGTCGAGGCGTGGATAGCCGACGACCCGGATACCGGGGATCAGGCCGAGCTGCGCGACCTGCTGGCCGATGGCAGAACCGAGGCGGCGGCGGAGCTGGCCGACCGGTTCGGCGGCAGGCTGGAGTTCGGCACCGCGGGGCTGCGCGGGGTGGTCGCAGCCGGGCCGAACCGGATGAACCGGGCGGTCGTCCGGGGGGCGACGGCGGCGCTGGCCGGCTGGCTTGGCGAGCGCGTGCCCGGCGCGGCGGATGCAGGGGTGGCCGTAGGCTGTGACGCCCGGCACCGGTCCGCCGAGCTGTCCGACGAGGTGGCGCGGGTGCTGGCCGGGGCGGGTATCCGGGTGCACCTGCTGCCCCGCCCGTGCCCGACGCCACTGCTCGCCTTTGCCGTCCGCCAACTGGCCGCGTCGGCCGGCGTGATGATCACCGCCAGCCACAATCCCGCCGCCGACAACGGATACAAGCTGTACCTTGGCGACGGTGCCCAGATCGTCCCGCCGGTGGACGCAGAGATCGAGGCCGCCATAGCCGCCCTGGGCCCGCTGTCCCAGGTCCCGGTCGGCCCGCTCGATTCCCCGCTCATCGTCCGGCACGGCCCCGAGCTGGCCGGCGCCTACCTGACAGCGGTCACCGCCCCAGGCTGGGCCGCCCCGCCACCGGGCACACCCCGCCCGGACACCTCCGTCCCGGGCGCGGACCACCCCCACGCCTCCCGGCCGGATGGTGCCGGACCCGAAGGGGTTGAGCCGGTGCGGGTTGTTTATACGGCGATGCATGGGGTGGCTGGCGAGCTGATGCTCGAGGCGATTGCGCGGGCGGGGTTCGCGGCTCCGGTCGTGGTTGCGGCGCAGGCGGAGCCCGATCCGGACTTTCCGACGGTGGCGTTTCCCAATCCGGAGGAGCCTGGCGCGCTCGACCTGGCCATGGCGGCTGCCAGGCGGGCCGGAGCCGACCTGGTGCTGGCCAGCGATCCCGACGGGGACCGGCTTGCGGTCGCAGTGCCCGATCCGGCGGCCGACGGCGGGTGGCGGCGGCTGACCGGGGATCAGCTTGGCGCGTTGCTCGGTGCCTACCTGCTGGAGCAGACCGCCGGGGATGCGCACCCCGGTGACCGGCTGGTGGTGACCACGATCGTGTCGTCGACGCTGCTGTCGAAGATCGCCGCTAAGGCGGGGGCACGGTACGCGGAGACCCTGACCGGGTTCAAGTGGATCGTCCGGGGTGGGCAGGACACGCCGGGCAGCCGGTTCCTGTTTGGGTACGAGGAAGCGCTGGGCTATGCGGTCGGCGGCGTGGTCAGGGACAAGGATGGGATCGGTGCCGCGCTGGCCGTACTGGGACTGGCGACCCGGGAGAAGCTGGCCGGGCGGTCGCTGGCCGGCGCCTATGACCGGCTGGAAACCGGCCATGGCGTATACCTGACCGCGCAGCTCACCATTCGCACCGGGGCGCCGGGGGACATCATGTCGAGCTTGCGTGCCGCTCCCCCGGCTGAGCTGGGCAACCTGCCGGTGCTCGGGTCCGGGGATCTGGCTGGGGGCAGCCGTGGGCTGCCACCCGCCGACGTGCTGGTCTACTGGCTGCGTGGTACCCGGCTCGTCGTCCGGCCCAGCGGGACCGAGCCCAAGCTCAAGGTCTACTTCGAGGTGACCGAGCCGGTGACCGGCGACCTGGCCGCCGCCCGGCGGGCCGCGGCCGCGCGGTTGACGCCACTGCGTGCCGCCGTGGAGGACCGGCTGACGCGAGGGTGAATGCGGCCGGTTGACGTGGCAATCACCGGGGCACCGGGCGCACTGACCGTCCAGCCCACCGGGGCCGCGGCCAGGATCACCGCCGCCCCGCCCTGCTTAACCTGCTGTTGGCCGGTGACCGGATCATGAAGTGTTCCTTCCAGCGGACAGGTTCAGGATCGCTCGTGGGCGCTTGCGGCCAGGTCGGCCAGGGCGCGGGCGGAGCCCAGGGAGGTGTCCACGGCGAGTTCCCGCGGCGCTTCCCTGCCCTGGATGGCGGCCTGGATGTGCTGGATGGCGGGGGTGAACGAGTGCTGGTTGGGGCCTGCTGCCGGGTGGGTGACCGGGGCGCGGCCGGGCAACCAGACCTCGAACCGGTCGGTGGCGCCGGGGTGGAAGCCGTTGCTCAGGTGGATCTGGCCTTCGGTGCCGAGCAGGCGGCTGAACGTGTCTTCGGCGCGGCGGAAGCCGCAGGACAGCAGCAGCTTGCGGCCGCCGGGGAAGCCGAGGTAGCCCCAGGTGGCCACGTCCACCCCGCCCGGATCCCAGATCGCGCTGGCGGAGGCGGTGTGATGCTCGGCACCGAACAGGTGCCGGGCCAGCCAGACCGGGTAACTGCCGATGTCGTTGAGCGCACCGCCGGCCAGTTCGGCGGACATCCTGATGTTGCTGCCGGGGCTGGACAGGGGGAAGTGGTAGTTCGACTGGATCTCCCGCAGTTCGCCGATCGTGCCGGCGGCGAGCAGGTCGCGGACCCGGCGCATCTGGTCGTGGAACGGGAAGACGAAGGCCTCCCAGAGCAGCGTGCCGGTCTGCCTGGCGACGGCGAGGACGCGCTCGGTGCCGGCCAGCGATCCGGTGAGCGGCTTCTCACACAGCACGGGCTTGCCCGCCTGCAGCGCCTTGATCGTCCACTCGGCGTGCAGCGCGTTGGGCAGCGGGATGTAGAGCGCGTCCACGTCCGGGTCCTCGATCAGCCGCTGGTAGCCCACGGCAACCCGGCCGACCCCGTTGTCGTGCGCCCACCTGACGGCCCGGTCGCCGTCGCGGCTCGCCACCACGGCCGCGACCCCGCCGGCCTCGGCCACCGCGGGCAGGAAGGCCCGGCGCACGATCCTGGCGGTGCCGAGGATCCCCCACCGCGTCTGGTCTGGCACCTGTCTCATCATCCTTTCGGCCGGCGCTGCCACCACGGCGGCCCGGGCGGCACGGCCGACGACGGGCTGCGGCCGTCGAAGACGGCGCAGATGCCGTCGGCGAGCACGCGGAGGATCCGGTCCTGGCTCTGCTCGGTGATCCCGGCCACGTGCGGGGTGAGGATCACATTGTCCATGGTCTCCAGTTCGCCGGGGTGCGGCGGCTCCTGCTCGCGCACGTCCAGCGCGGCCCCGCCGAGGTGGCCCGATCGCAGCGCGGCCACCAGGGCGGCCTCGTCCACCGCCGATCCCCTGCCAACGTTGATCAGCAGCGCGCCCGGCCGCATCCGGGCCAGCAGCTCCGCGTTCACCAGGTGCCGGGTCTCCTCGGTGGCGGGCAGGTGGCAGGACAGGATCCAGGCGCTGGCGGCCACCTCATCCAGCGGCGCCAGCCGGATGCCGGCCGCGGCCAGCCCGGCCGCGCGGCCGGCCGCGTACGGGTCGTAGGCGAGCACGCTCATGCCGAGCGCGGCGGCGAGCCTGCCGCAGGCCTGGCCGGTCGCCCCGGCGGCGAGCAGGCCCCAGACACCGCCGGACAGCTCGCCGCCCGGTGTCCGGTCCCACCCGCCGCGACGGCAGTCGCCGTCCAGCGCCACCACCCGCCGGGCCAGGGCGAGCGCGAGGCCGAGCGTGTGTTCGGCGACGGCGACGGCGTTGGCCCCCCGGGGCGAGAGAACCACGACGCCATGAGCGTGTGCCGCCTCCAGGTCGATGTTGTCAAGCCCGACCCCGGCCCTGGCGACGACCTGCAGCCGGGGGCAGGCCGCCAGCAGCTCGCGGTCCACCCGGCTGAGGCTGCGCACCACCAGGGCGCGGGCCCGGCCGGCCGTGGCGGCCAGCCCGGCCGGGGTCCGCCACGCCTCCGGCTCACGCAGCACCGACCTGGTCTGCGCCAGCTCGGCCAGCGGGGCGCCCCAGATGTGCTCGGTGATCGCGATGTCCACCGGGGCCGCCGCCGCGGGCTTGGGCATCAGGCGCTCTGGTAGAGACGGGTGAGCGCGAACTCCCGGTGGCCGATGACCTCGGCGCAGGTGAGCCGGCCGTTGATCGTCCGGTCGCAGATGTCCATGAGCTGGTCACCCGCCTCGGCCAGGTCGTACTCCCTGGCCAGCAGGCCGGAGCAGTCCAGGTCGATGTGCTCGGCCATGGTCCGCGCGGTCAGCGGGTTGGCGGTCAGCTTGACCACTGGCTCGATGGGGTGGCCGATCACGTTGCCCTGGCCGGTCGGGAACAGGTGCAGCACCGCGCCGGCCGCGGCCATCAGCGTGATGCACTCGGCCGCCGCGGACGAGGTGTCCATGAAGTACAGGCCCGGTCCCGAGACCGGGGGCTCGGCGGCCTCCAGCGCCCCCACCACGGGCTTGGTGCCGGTCTTGGCGATGTTGCCCATCGCCTTCTCCTCGATCGTGGACAGGCCGCCACGGATGTTGCCCTGGGTGGGCTGGGAGCCGAGCAGGTCCACCCCGGCCCGGGCGATCATCGCCATGTAGCTGTCGTAGATGTCCTGGAACTTCTGCCGCACCGCGTCGCTGGCGCACCGCGCCGCGATCAGGTGCTCGCCGCCGGTCAGCTCGCTGGTCTCGCCGAACAGCACCGTCCCGCCCTCGTCCACCCACCGGTCCACCGCCTGCGACGTGGTCGGGCAGGAGCCGAGGCCACTGGTGGTGTCGGACTCGCCGCACTTGAGCGACAAGAGGATTTCCCGTCGCTCCACGGGCACCCGCCTGCGTTCGGAATCTTCTTGCAGGAATTTGGCGGCCAGCCGCGCGGCCGCCTCGATCGTGCGCAGATCGCCATGCCGCTCGATGGCGAATCCCTGGACCTTCTTGCCGGTCTTGGCGATGCCGGCCACCAGCCGCTCGGTCCAGTTGGGCTCGATGCCGATGACCACGGCCGAGGCCACGTTGGGGTTGGCGGCGTTGCCCGCCAGGGTCCGGAAGGTGAGGTCGAGGTCGGCCCCGAACTGCAGCCGGCCGTAGGCGTGCGGCAGCGCCAGCGTGCCGGGGACGAGCTTGGCGACGGCCTCGGCCGCGGCGTTGGACAGGTCGTCCACCGGCAGGATCACCGTGTGGTTGCGGATCCCGACGGTCCCGTTCTCCCGGCGGAACCCGGTCAGCGTTCGCTGGGTCACAGCCGTGCACTCCTTACGTTGTGGACGTGCACGTGCTCGCCCCGCCTGATGTCCTTGCTCGCGATGGCCACCCGCTGGCCGTACTCGATGACGTCCTGCCCGGCCGCGATGTCGGTGAGGGCGACCTTGTGGCCGAGCGGCACCGGCTCGGTGAGCGTCAGGCTGATCGTGTCCTCGCCGGTCAGGTAGCTGCCACGGACGGGCCCCGGGCCGAGATCCCGCACCGCGACGCCGACAAGGTCACCCTCCCGATGGGCCAGGAACCCGGGCCGCTCCGGCGCAGGGGGCATGTGATCCTCCTTCGGAAGGCGGTTGTGGCAACGCTCGGAGGATAACGCGCGGGGTAGGGCTAACCCCAGGGTGCAAGACGGGGGGTAGCCACATACCGGCAGGCCGCGGGGTTCCGTACGGTTTGGCGGAGGGATGAGGCTTATTCAGAACCCTCTAGCCGGGTTACATGCCCGCAGGTCAATCTGCGTGTGAAGATCCGCGCCGATGGTGTTTTGAACAAGTCTCACAGGATCAAGCGTTCGGAGGGTGTCATGGTCGCAGATCGTCAGGGCGAGATCGCCGCTTCGGTGGGCGCTCTTCAGGATCTCGGTCCCGGCTACGATCAGGCACTGGCCGAGGGGCTGGTCGAACGCATCGGTGAGGAGATCGACAAGCGGATCGCGGCCGAGCTGGAGAACCGGGTCGTGGCCGAGGTGGACGAGCGCATCGTGCTGCAACTCGACCGGTACGCGGGCTGCCGGCACATGCGCCGCCGGGCGAAGAAGCAGATGCGCGGGCGCCTGCGGGCCGAGCGCGCGCTGCGGGCCGACCGGTTCGGCCGGTCCACCACCACGCTCGCCCTCGGCTCGATGGCGGTCGCCATGCTGGTCACGCTGATCGTGCTGAAGTCGGCCCCCGGCGCGGGTTCACTGGTGCTCATGGCGCTGGTCTGGATCATCATCGGGATCGTCAACGTGGTCTACGCGAACATCTCCAACACCCGCAAGAACCAGCAGTAATCCCCCACCGGATAGCATCGCCTGGACCGGCAAAGCCCGGCGGCGCCATGCGCGCCGGGCCTGTCCTGAAAGGGAGAGGCGATGACAGCGGGCGCGAGGTTCCTCCCGGGGGGCGCGATGGTGGCGCTGGCCACCCCGGTGCACGCGGACGGCACGCTGGACGAAGGCGGTCTCGAACGGCTCGCCGGCCGGGTCGTCGATGGCGGCATCCAGGGAATCAGCCCGGCCGGCTCCACCGGGGAAGGCGCCCTGCTCACCCGCGCGCAGCGGCAGGCCGTGTGCCGCCGGGTCCGCGAGCTGGCCCCGCCTGGGATGCCGGTCATCGCGGGCCTGCCGCTGGTCACGCTCCGGGAAGGCCGGGCCGAGCTGGACGGCCTGGCCGAGGCGGGCGCGACCGCCGCGCTGGTGGCCGTGCCGTTCTACTACCCGCTGTCCGACGACGGCGTGCTGCGGGTGTACGAGACGCTGGCCGAGCACACGCCCATCCCGCTGGTGCTGTACAACATCCCCGTCTTCACCAAGATCATGATCGCGCCCGAGGTCGTCGGCAGGCTGGCCGCGCACCCGGCCATCGCCGCGATCAAGGACTCCAGCCGCGACATGGAGTACCACCAGCAGATCCTCTACGCCACGGCGGGCGCCGACTTCAGCGTGCTCACCGGCTCCGACATCATGCTGGTCGCGAGCCTCACGCTCGGCGCGGCCGGGACCATCGCCGGCAGCGGGAACCTGGTGCCGGGCCTGGTCGCCGGCATCTGCCAGGCCGTCACCTCCGGCCGGCTGGCCGAGGCGCTCGCCATGCAGCAGCGGCTCACCCGGATCGTCACCGCCGCCCGGGCCGGCTACCCGCCGGCGGGCTGGAAGGCCGCCCTGCAGATCGCAGGCGTCTGCGCATCGCACCCGGTCCCCCCGGGCACCGCGCTGTCGGACGGGGAGTACGCCAAGCTCGCGGCCCTGCTCACCGACGAGGGCCTCGCCGCTGCCCCGGCGGCCATCCGATGAGACCTGTCCCTGTCACCCAGCCGGCCTACCTGGCCGAGAGCCCCATCTGGGACGCCAGCACCCAGAGCCTGCTGTGGGCCGACATCATGGCCGGTGACATCCACCGCCTGGATCCGGCCAGCGGCCAGGACAGCATGACCAGCGTCGGCGTCCCGGTCGGCGCGCTCGCCACCCGCCGCACCGGTGGCCTCATCCTGGCCGCCGGGACCGGCTTCGCCACCCTGAACGAACGCACCGGCGAGCTGCGCTGGCTGTGGACCGGCGGCCTCGGCGACCGGATGAACGACGGCAAGTGCGACCCGGCCGGCCGCTTCCTGGGCGGCACCCTCACCTACGCCCGCCACCCCGGCGCCTGCGCCCTCTACCGGCTGGACCCGGCCACCGGGGACGTCAGCACGGTGCTCGACGGCGTCACCCTCTCCAACGGCCTGGGCTGGAGCCCGGCCGGCGACCTCATGTACTACGCCGACACCCCCTCGGAGCAGGTGGACGTCCTTCGCTACGACCCGGGCACCGGCCAGGTCAGCGACCGGCGCATGTTCGCCGACCTGCACGATGTGCCCGGCCGCCCGGACGGCCTGACCGTAGACAGCGAAGGCTGCGTCTGGATCGCCATGGCCGGGGGCGGCGCGGTCCGCAAGTACACCCCGGACGGCGAACTCGACCACGTCATCGGCTTTCCGGTCAGCCTGGTCACCAGCGTCACCTTCGGCGGCGCCACCCTCGCCGACCTGTACGTCACCACGTCCCGGGAGAACTTCACCGAAGCCGACCTGGCGGACCAGCCACTGGCCGGATCGGTCTTCATGGTCGCCGCCACCGGCGTCCGGGGCCTCCCGGCCAATACCTACGCGGGTTAGCGGCTGGAAGTCTCGGCCGGCCTCAGCCGGGCGGCAGCACCTTGGGCCTGCCGGCCAGGTAACCGGCCGCGAGTTCGGCGGCGCACAGGGCGAGCAGCAAGGCGACCGGAACGCTCCAGCCCCCGGTGGCCGCGTGCAGCAGGCCCACCGTGAGCGGGCCGGCGGTGGCCAGCAGGTAGCCACCGGCCTGAGCGAGCGCGGACAGGGAGGCGGCCGTCAGCGGGTCGGGAGCCCGGGCCACGGTGAAGAAGATCGCCAGGCCCAGAGAGGCGCCCTGGCTCAGGCCGAGCAGCAGCATGAAGGCCCAGGCGCTGCCCAGCGGTGCGTAGAAGACGCCGGCGATGCCGGCCCCGGTGCAGACGACGATGGGCACGGCCAGCAGCCGCTGGCCGGTCATCCGGTGCGCCAGCGTGGGGACGAGCATGGCCGTCACGGCGTTGCCGAAGTTCATCAGGGCGAGCAGGTCCCCGGCGTGCGCGGCGGTCATGCCGCGGTCCTGAAGGAGGGTCGGCAGCCAGGACAGCGTCGCGTAGTAGGTCAGGCTCTGCAGGCCCATGAACGCGGTCACCTGCCAGGTGAGCGGATGCCGGGCGATGGCCCCCAGGTTGGCGGCCGGGCCGCCACGCTGCCCGGGCACGGCGTCCGGCCGCGTCCGGTAGCGCGCCTGAGGCAGCCACACGACGAAGGCGATGGCGGCGGGGATCGCCCACAGCCAGAGCACGAACCGCACCGGCCCGCCGAGCCAGGCGGCGTGCGCGGTGCCCCGGTAGGCGGGCACGGCCAGCAGCGAGCCCAGGACCGCGCCCAGCGACAGGCACAGCAGGTAGCCGCCGATCAGCATTCCGGCCCGGTGCGGCTGGCGCCGCTTGACCAGGCTGGGCAGCAGGACGTTCATCAGGGCAATGGCACCCGCGGCGATGACGGTGCCCGGGTACAGCAGGGCACCGGGCAGCACGCCGCGCAGCACCAGCCCGGCCGCGAGCAGGCCGAGCGCGCCGAGCAGCACGCGTTCCTCGCCGAACCGGCGGCTCAGCGGCACCGCGCCCGCCGAGAACAGCCCGAAGCACAGCACCGGGAGGGTGGCCAGCACGGTCACCGCCGTCGCCGACAGCTTCAGCCGGGCGGCCAGGCCGGGGAACACCGGGGGCAGGCTGGTGATCGCGGCCCGCAGGTTGAGCGCGAGCACCAGGATGCCGGCCACGAGCAGCAGGGTGCCGGCCCGCCGCACTGTGCCGCCCCGTTCGTCAAGCTCCTGGGAGCCACGAACGGGGCGGGTCAAAGGTCAGCCCTTGGCCAGCAAGGTGCGCAGCACGAACTGCATGATCCCGCCATGCCGGAAGTAGCCGGCTTCGCCGGGCGTGTCGATCCGGACCACGGCCCGGAACTCGTGCTCGCTGCCATCCTCACCGCGCGCGGTCACGGTCACCTCCCGGGGCACCGGCCCGTAGCTGATCTGCGCGATGCCGGTCACGTCGAACGCCTCGCGGCCGGTCAGGCCGAGCGAGGCCACCGACTCCCCCGGGCGGAACTGCAGCGGCAGCACGCCCATCCCGATCAGGTTCGACCGGTGGATGCGCTCGAACGATTCGGCCAGCACGGCCCGCACGCCGAGCAGCATGGTGCCCTTGGCCGCCCAGTCCCGCGACGACCCCGAGCCGTACTCATTGCCGCCGAGCACGATCAGCGGCGTGCCCTCGGCGATGTAGGCCTGCGAGGCCTCGAAGATGCTGGTCTGGCCGCCCTCGGGCAGCTTCAGCGTGACGCCGCCCTCGGTGCCGGGGGCCAGCAGGTTGCGCAGCCGGATGTTGCCAAACGTGCCCCGGATCATCACCTCGTGGTTGCCGCGCCGGGAACCGTAGGAGTTGAAGTCACGCCGCTGCACGCCATGGGACTGCAGGTACTTCCCGGCCGGGCTGTCCGCCCTGATCGCGCCGGCCGGCGAGATGTGGTCGGTGGTGACCGAGTCGCCGAGCAGGGCGAGCACCCGGGCGCCGTGGATGTCGGCCACCGGCTCCGGCTCGGCGGGCATGTCCTTGAAGTAGGGCGGCAGCCGGACGTAGGTGGAGTCCGGGTCCCAGGCGTAGGTGTCCCCGGTGGGCACGTCCAGCGAGCGCCACTGCTCGCTGCCGGTGAACACGTCGGAGTAGTCGCGGGTGAACATCTCGGTGGCCACCGCGCTTTCCACCACCGAGGCGACCTCCCCGGGCGAGGGCCAGATGTCGGCCAGGTACACCGGGCTGCCGTCCGGGCGGGAGCCGAGCGGGTCGCAGGTCAGGTCGATGTCCATCGTCCCGGCCAGCGCGTAGGCCACGACCAGCGGCGGCGAAGCCAGGTAGTTCATCTTGACGTCGGGGTTGATCCGGCCTTCGAAGTTGCGGTTGCCGGACAGCACGGACACCACGGCAAGGTCGCTGTCGTTGACCGCCTTGCTGATCGCCTCGGGCAGCGGGCCCGAGTTGCCGATGCACGTGGTGCAGCCGTAGCCGACCAGGTTGAAGCCGAGCTTCTCCAGGTAGGGCAGCAGGCCGGAGCGCTCGTAGTAGTCCATGACGACCTTGGAGCCGGGCGCCAGCGTGGTCTTCACCCACGGCTTGCGGGACAGCCCGGCCTCCACCGCCTTCTTGGCCAGCAGGGCCGCGCCGACCATGACCGACGGGTTGGAGGTGTTTGTGCAGGACGTGATGGCGGCGATGACCACCGAGCCGTGGTCCACCATGGTCTGCGTCCCGTCCTCCAGGGTCACCGCGACCGGCGACGACACCCTCCCGGCCGGGCTGGTGGCGACCGGGTCGGAGGCCGGGAACGTGCCGGCGATCCCGTTGTCCAGGCTTGGCTCGGACACGTAGGCGCCGAGCGCCTCGCGGAACGAGGTCTTGGCGTCGGTCAGCGCCACCCGGTCCTGCGGCCGCTTCGGCCCGGCCAGCGAGGGCACCACGGTGGACAGGTCGAGCTGCAGTTCCTCGGAGTAGCGCGCGTCCTGGCCCGGCTCGTGCCAGAGCCCCTGCTCCTTCGCGTACGCCTCGACCAGGGCGATCTGCCGCCCGGGGCGCCCGGTGAGCCGCAGGTAGTCCAGGGTCGCGCCGTCGATCGGGAAGATCGCGCAGGTGGAGCCGAACTCCGGGCTCATGTTCCCGATGGTCGCCCGGTTGGCCAGTGGCACGGCGGCCACTCCCTCACCGTGGAACTCGACGAACTTGCCGACCACGCCGTGCCGCCTGAGCAGCTCGGTGATGTGCAGCACCAGGTCGGTCGCGGTGGCGCCGGACGGCAGCTCCCCGGTGAGCCGGAACCCGACCACGCTGGGGATCAGCATGGAGATCGGCTGGCCGAGCATGGCGGCCTCGGCCTCGATGCCGCCGACACCCCAGCCCAGGACGCCGAGCCCGTTCTGCATGGTGGTGTGCGAGTCGGTGCCCACGCAAGTGTCCGGATACGCGGTGCCCGCGGCGGTCATCACCACCCGGGCCAGGTGCTCGATGTTGACCTGGTGCACGATCCCGGTGCCCGGCGGCACCACCCGGAAGCCGTCGAACGCGCCCTGCCCCCAGCGCAGGAACGCGAACCGCTCGCGGTTGCGCTGGAACTCCAGCTCGACGTTGCGCTGGAACGCGTCCGGGCGGCCGAACACGTCCGCCACCACCGAGTGGTCGATGACCAGCTCGGCCGGGACCAGCGGGTTGATCCTGGCCGGGTCGCCGCCGAGATCCCGCATGGCCTCGCGCATGGTGGCCAGGTCCACGACGGCCGGGACGCCGGTCAGGTCCTGCAGGATGACCCGGGCCGGGGTGAACTGGATCTCGGTGTCCGGCTCGGCCTTCGGATCCCAGCCGGCCAGCGCGCGCACGTGCCCCTCGGTGACGTTCGTCCCGTCCTCGTTGCGCAGCAGGTTCTCCAGCAGGATCTTCAGGCTGAACGGCAGCGTCCGCGCGCCCTCGACCGCGTCCAGCCGGTAGATCTGGTACGCCTCGTCGCCCACCCGCAGCTCTGCCCGGCTGCCGAAGCTGTCCGCGGCCATCTCGCCATCCTCCTCGTCCGTGGTCCTGCCCAGCACTATATCTTGACGTCAAGCTATCTGCTGCGCCGGGCCCGGGACGAGGCTCAGAGGTTGCCGCGGCGCTCCTGCTCGCGCTCGATGGCCTCGAACAGAGCCTTGAAGTTGCCCTTGCCGAAGCCCAGCGAGCCGTGCCGCTCGATCAGCTCGAAGAACACCGTGGGCCGGTCGCCGAGTGGCGAGGTGAAGATCTGCAGCAGGTAACCATCCTCGTCCCGGTCCACCAGGATCCCGCGCGACCGCAGTTCCCCGGCCGGCACCCGGACCTGGCCGATCCTGGCCCGCAGCTCTGGGTCGGTGTAGTAGGTGTCCGGCGTTTCCAGGAACGGCACGCCGCGGGCCCGCAGCGCGTCCACCGCGGCCAGGATGTCATTGGTCGCCAGCGCGATGTGCTGCACACCGGCGCCGCCGTAGAACTCCAGGAACTCGTCGATCTGGGACTTCCGCTTGCCGGGGGCCGGCTCGTTGAGCGGGAACTTCACCCGGTGATTGCCGTTGGCGACGACCTTGGACATCAGCGCCGAGTACTCGGTGGCGATGTCGTCGCCGATGAACTCGGCCATGTTCACAAAGCCCATGACCCGGTTGTAGAAGGCGACCCACTCGTCCATCCTGCCCAGTTCGACGTTGCCGACCGTGTGGTCGATCGCCTGGAACAACCGCTTGGGCTCACCGTCCGCCCGGGACACCGCCGTGTCCGCGGCCACGTAGCCGGGCAGGTAAGGCCCGTTGTACCGGGTTCGGTCGATGAGTGTGTGCCGGGTGTCGCCGTAGGCCGCGATCGCCGCCATCCGCACGGTGCCGTGCTCGTCGGACTCGTCGTGGGGCTCGGCCAGCACGGTCGCGCCGCAGCGCCGCGCGTGCGCCACGCACTTGTCCACGTCGGGCACTGACAGCGGCAGGTCGGTCACCCCGTCGCCGTGCGCCCGGTGGTGATCGAGCATCCAGTTCCCCGGGCGCACGCCACCGTTGATCACGAACCGGGCCGAGCCCGACTTCAGCACGTAGGACTTGAACTCGTGGTTGCCCGTCTCGGGCCCGCAGTAGGCGACCAGGTCCATCCCGAAGACGGCCTGGTAGTAGTGCGCGGTCTGGGTGGCGTTGCCCGTCACGAAGACGACGGCGTCCAGCGCGGTGACCGGGAAGGGGTCGGTGGACTCGTCGTGGTCCACCAGCCCGACCAGCTCTTTGAGCTGTTCGGGGCCCATGCCCGCGGCGGTCTCGTCGGCCGTCAGCTCATCGGTTGTGGGGGAAGCGTGTGTGCCGGCAGTCATGCCCTAACCCCTCTCCTGGCGAGGCAACCTGTAGAGCCAACTACAGCTATCAGCATGCGAGTGCGCAAGTGACACCGTAAATTTTAAGCACTTTGTACAGGCTGGCGCGGGGTGAGCTGGTAATTGTGGTCAATATGAGCACCGTATGGACTTCTTAAGATCAAAATTCTTCTTGACGGTGCCTGGCGAACCCGGCGGTCCCGCCTCAGCCGACGGCCGGGTGGTGTGATATCGGTTCCCTGCCCTGTGGCTGATGCGGAGCCGGTCCCGGGATGATCTTGGGTACCTCGCGCTCCACCGGCTTGTCGCCGACCAGCAGCTCCTCGCCGTGGTGCAGCAGTGCGAGCGGCTCGCCGTCGAGCAGTTCGTAGCGCACCCGGTGGTTGCCGATGGAGACGCACAGCCGGCGGCCGCGGTAGCGCAGCCGGAAGCTCAGCCGGGTGATGCCCGACGGCAGCCGCGGGTTGAAGGCCAGCGTGCCGCGCTCGGTGCGCATCCCGCCGAACCCGGAGACCAGGGCGGTCCAGGCCCCGGCCAGCGAGGCCATGTGCAGGCCGTCCCGGGTGTTGTGCTGCACGTCGCGCAGGTCCATCAGCGCGGCCTCGGCCAGGTAGGCGTAGGCCAGTTCGAGCTGGCCCACCTCGGCCGCCATCACCGACTGGGTGCAGGCGGACAGCGAGGAATCCCGCACGGTCAGCGCCTCGTAGTAGGTGAAGTTGCGGACCTTCTGCTCGTGGGTGAACGCGTCGCCGCGCAGGTGCATGGCCAGCACCAGGTCGGCCTGCTTGACCACCTGGCTGCGGTACAGGTCGAAGTAGGGGTAGTGCAGCAGCAGCGGGTACTTCTCCGGCGGTGTGCCGGCGAAGTCCCAGCGCGCGTGCTGGGTGAAACCCTCGTGCTGCGGGTGTACCTCGAGCCGCTCGTCGTAGGGGATGACCATGGCCGCGGCCGCGTCCCGCCAGCTCGCCGCCTCCTCGGTGGTGACGCCGAGCTCGGCCGCCACCTCCATCAGCCTGGCCACGGCGTCGGCGGCGGCCACCAGGTTCCGCTGCGCCATCAGGTTGGTGTAGACGTTGTTGTCCACGATCGCGTTGTACTCGTTCGGCCCGGTCACGCCGTCGATCCTGAAGTTGCCGTCGGCGTCGTGGTGGCCGATCTTGCGCCACAGCCGCGCGGTCTCCACCAGGATCTCCAGGCCGGCCTCCTGCTCGAACGCGGTGTCCTCGGTCGCGTCCAGGTAGCGCAGCACGGCGTCGGCGATGTCGGCGTTGATGTGGAACGCGGCCGTCCCGGCCGGCCAGTAGCCCGAGCACTCCTGGCCCCGGATCGTCCGCCAGGCGAAGGCCGCCCCGGCCAGGCCGAGGTCGGACGCGTGCTGCTTGGCCAGCGGCAGCGTCATGTGCCGCCAGCGCAACACGTCGCCCGCGGCCTCCGGGTGGGTGTAGGTGAGCACCGGCAGCACGAACGTCTCGGTGTCCCAGAACGTGTGCCCGTCATACCCGGGCCCGGTCAGCCCCTTGGCGGCGATCGGCCGGAACTCGGCCCGCGCCCCGGACTGCAGGATGTGGAACAGCCCGAACCGCACCGCCTGCTGGATCTCCGGGTCGCCCTCGACCTGGACATCCGCGCCCGCCCAGAACTCATCCAGGTACTCGCGCTGCTCGCTGAGCAGCCCGTCGAATCCGGTGAGCCTGGCCAGCGCCACCGCGGCCGCCACCTGGTCGTGCAGGGCGGGCCTGGTGCGCTGGCTCGACCAGCCGTAGGCGACGTACTTGACGATCTCCAGCCGCTCACCCGACCCGAGCCGCGCGGCCACCGTGGCCCGGCCGAGGTCGGGGAAGGCCTCGGCGCGCTTGTCCATCTTGTCCGGGCCGGTCACTTCGTGTGCCATGGTGACCGCCACCCGCAGGTTGCTCACCCGGGTGTGGTGCACCAGCAGGGCACCCAGCCGGTCGTCGCTGATCGACAGGTGTTCCTCGCTGACCAGCGGCGACTCGAGCACGGCGGCCACCCGGGGATCCTTGCCCATGTCGGGCAGCGCCTCGTTGGCGACCAGTTCGGACTGCACCACGACCCGCAGCGGCCCGTCCACCGGCTCGACCGTGTAGCGGATCGCCACGACCGCCCGCTGGGTGAGCGAGACCAGCCGCACCGAGGTCACCCGCACCCGCGCCCCGGACGGCGAGCTCCACTCCACCTCGCGGGTCAGCGTCCCCGCCCGCAGGTCGAGCCGCCGAACGTGCGAGTGCAGGGTGCCGTAACGGATGTCGAACGGCTCGTCGTCGACCAGCAGCCGGATCAGCTTGCCGTTGGTGACATTGATGATCGTCTGCCCGGCCTCCGGGTAACCGTAGCCAGCCTCCGCGTAGGGCAGCGGCCGCAGCTCGTACAGCGAGTTCAGGTAGGTGCCCGGCAGACCGTGCGGATCCCCCTCGTCCAGGTTCCCGCGCAGCCCGATGTGCCCGTTGGACAGCGCGAACACCGACTCGCTCTGCGCGATCACGTCGAGGTTGAGCGAGGACTCGGTGATCGCCCACGGCTCGATCTCGAACGTCGATTGCTTGATCGCACCGGGTGATCCATTGCCCGGCGCGGGCATGGTGGTGCCCGGTGCGGCGCTGCCGACGCCTTGCACTCCCCGCTGCCTGGCCCGCCGCCTGCCGTTCGTCGCGTTGCTCACCGGTCCAGCAGCTCCTCAAGGTCGTCGACCACGATGCTGGCGCCGTGCTTGAGCAACTCTTGCGCCTGGCCTGTCCTGTTCACACCCACCACCAGGCCGAAGTGGCCGGCGCGGCCGGCTTCCACCCCGGCCAGCGCATCCTCGAACACGACCGCCCGGGACGGCGGCGTGGCCAGTTCCTGCGCCCCGGCCAGGAAGGTGTCCGGGGCCGGCTTGCCGGCCAGCCCGCGCTCCTTGGCGATCACGCCGTCAATGCGGGCATCGAACAGGCCGGCGATCCCGGCCACGGTCAGCACCTGGACGGTATTGGCGCTGGAGGAGACGACGGCGGTGCGCAGCCCGGCCGCGCGGACCGCCCTGATGTAGCGCACCGACCCGTCATAGACCTGCACGCCCTGCTTGTCGATGAGCTCGAGCACGAGCGCGTTCTTGCGGTTGCTCAGCCCGTTGACGGTCTGCGCGGTGGGCGGGTCGTCCGGGCTCCCCTCGGGCAGCTCGATGCCGCGGGCCTGCAGGAACGAGCGGGTCCCGGCCAGCCGGGGCTTGCCGTCCACGTACTCGTCGTACTCGCGGACCTGGTCGAACGGCACGAACTCGGTGCCGTGCTCGGCGGCCCACTGACGGAGGAAACCGTCGAACATCTGTTTCCAGGCGGCGGCGTGCACGAGCGCCGTCTTGGTGACGACGCCGTCCAGGTCGAACAGGCAGGCCTGCGTCGTATCAGGAAGTCCCAGCATGCAGCGTTCTCCACCCAACATGAGAATTTTTTGCGTCCGGCGCACGGAGAACGCATGCCCGGCCCGATGTCGCGCAGCCCGCGGGAAGGCCTTCCCCTCTACTGTGCCAGCTCCCCCAGAGTGCCAGAGCCAGGCTAGCGCCGCCCGCCTCGCGACCGTCCCGTTACCGTGATATCCGTCCTGTTACCAAGACGGCCGGCGACGTCATGCCCAGGGGCTATACCTAACGCGCGGCCAGCACCGCCTGGGCCTGGGTGACCTGCGCGGCCAGCTTGTCTTCGCCGTCACGGAGCTCGGTCTGCACAACAATCACCGACCGCCCGACGTGTACGGGGTGACACACCCCGGTGACGTGGCCGCTCCGGACCGCCCGCAGAAAATTGGTCGAAGATGAGATCGTGGCCGTGTTCGCACCCTCCGGCAGATTGAGAAAGGCGCACAGACCACCGAGGCTGTCGGCCAGCGTCATCAGCACCCCTCCGTGCAGCACGCCCCCCGTCGTGCACAGCGCCTCATCCCAGGCCAGCCGCCCCACAACCCGCCGTGGCTCCGCCGACTCCAGCACGATCCCAAGCCTGGCCGCAAACGGCATGAGCCCGATCAGCCGGTCATTGCCGCCCACTTCGATCCCCTTCCGGCCGCCGCTGTCCCCACCATTCTTCCCGGCCGAGCCACCCCCGCCGCACGGAAACCCTCGTTCCTGGCGAAGTCACCACGATCACCGGCCGCGCGCAATCACCACCACTCTTCCGGGGCCGCTAACTGGCGATAGCCGCCCTCCCCACGCGATTGTGGCGGGACGGGGAAGCCGCGCTCCCGGTGGAAGCCGGGGCAGTCATCGCCGGCTGGCGGCGGGCCGCCGTGGCCCGGAGGCGGATGGCCCGGTGCTGGCTGCGGGCCGGTGCCGAACGGTTCCGGGATGACGGTGAAGGGCGTCCCCGGGCCGGCCGGGAAGCCCGGATAGGTGTCGTCCGGCTGGGCCGGATAGGGGGGCAGGGCAGGGTCGGCGTAGTGCGGCTGACCATCGGATGGCCCGCCGGTCCCGAACGTCCCCGGCGCCGGCCATGGCCGCCGGGCCGGAGGGTATGTGCCGGCGTCCTTCGGTGGCACCGGGTGATCCGGTGGATAGGGCTCACCGGACGGCCCGTAGGCCATGCCCGGCGGCGGCTGCCCGGGCGGCGCACCCCGCTCCACCGGCGGCGGCTCACCGGGCGGGCCGTAGGCCATGCCCGGCGGTCCCCCGGGTCGCCCGTAGGCCATGCCCGGCGGCTCCCCAGGTGGTCCGTACGCCATTCCCGGCGGCGGCTCACCGGGCGGCGCACCGCGCTCGACCGGCGGCGGTTCCGCTGGTGACGGGTAGGCCATGCTTGATGGTGGAACCTGTTCCGGCGGCGGTGGGTCCGCCAGGAAGGCCTGGTGCTCGGGGGCCACGGGCAGGAGGTTGTGTTCCGGCGGGTACGGGGCGGGGGCGGGGGCGGGCTGGTTGCGGGGCCGGGCGCGCATCATTTCGCGGCGTCCTGAGGCGGCGAGGACGATCATGACCAGGCCGGGCAGCAGGCCGGCGAGTGCGATTATCCTCCCGGTGCCGGCGACGCCGTTCCAGCCGCCGTGGAAGCCTATGCCCATGACTGAGCCGATGGCCCAGATCAGCACCCCGGTGGTCAGCGGGATCGCGCCGACGACGGCCAAGGCTACGACGAGCTTGGCTCTGGGGGTCATGGAGGCTGCTGGAGCCACCGATTCACCATGGCACTCATCGGCCCGGCCCGCAAACCTGGAGATCATCCTCGGTCAGGTTCAGCCGGAGGTTAGCGGCGGATCAGGGTGGCCAGGCACTCGACGTGGTGGGTCATGGGGAAGGCGTCGAAGGCGCGCAGGGCGGTGAGCTGCCAGCCAAGGCCGGCGAACGCGGCGATGTCGCGGGCCAGGGTGGCGGGGTCGCAGGAGACGTAGGCGATCCGGCGCAGCGGGCCGCCGGGGGCGGCGAGCAGCTCGACCAGCCGGGGTGTGGCCCCGGTCCGGGGCGGGTCGAGGACGGCCAGGCTGGCGCCGCCCAGGCCGCGCCGCTCCAGGACGCCGGTGGCGTCGCCGCGGTGGATCCGGGCCTGCGGGTAGGCGGCCAGGTTCTTGCGGGCGTCACGCACCGCAGCGACGTCGGACTCTACCCCGATGACCAGCCCGGACGGGCCGACAGCCGCGGCCAGCACGCCGGCGAACAGGCCGGCGCCGCAGTACAGGTCG
This sequence comes from Streptosporangiaceae bacterium, assembly GCA_035308365.1. Taxonomy (GTDB): domain Bacteria; phylum Actinomycetota; class Actinomycetes; order Streptosporangiales; family Streptosporangiaceae; genus PALSA-505. Next base: position 65,132 of record DATGGU010000070.1, on the reverse strand, counting down.
AGCGCGACGCCGGCCGGCCGCGGGTCCAGTGCGGCCAGCACCGCGGCGGCCAGTGTGCCGGCGGCGGCCGGGTGCACCTGCCAGAACACGCCGTTGCTGACCCGCCAGGTCCGGCCGGCGGCGTGCTGGGTGAGGAAGCGGCGGCGGCCCGGCTGGGCGATGGGGCCGCGTCCCTTCACCGTGACCGACCGTTCCCCTGATCCCGGCGAAACGGTCACCTCGACCGACTGGGCGCCGGGCCAGCGCTGGTGCGGCACACCGGCCTCGCGCACCAGCGGGTGGGCGATCAGGCAGTCGTCGATGGCGACGATCTCACGTGAGCGGTGCTTGCGCAGCCCGGCCACCCCGCCGGGAGCTACGGCGAAACCGGCCCTGGTGCGCCAGCCCAGATAGGGGCCGGGCAGTTCCTCCACTTCGACCTCGCGCTCGATTCCGGCGATGCGGCGCAGTTGCTGGGCGACGACCCGCGCCTTCAGCGTGCGCTGCATGGCCGGCGTCGCGTGCTGCAGGTCGCAGCCGCCGCAGCCGTCCGGGCGGGCGTAGCGGCAGGGCGGCTCGGCCCGGCCGGGCGAGGGCTCGATGATCTCGATGGCGTCCGCGCGGGCGAACCGCGCCGTGCTGCTCGTCACCTTGGCGCGGACCCGCTCGCCGGGGAGCGCGTGCCGGACGAACACGACCTTGCCCTGATCCTGCTCGGAGGCGTCCGGCCCGGCGCCGGCGATCCGGGCCACGCACCAGCCGCCGTGGGCCACCTCCGTTACGGTCAGTTCGAGCACCGGGTCCAGCCCGCATCGTAAGGAAGCGGAAAAGTTTTCATCATCGTCGAGCCTATGGCCTAAGACAGGATCCGGTATCCCGGGTCTCAGCTAGCTGGCCGGAGGGAATACCGTACACCGGGCAGAGGGACTACCGTTGGCGGGCAGCGCAATCACCGGAGGGGACAGCCGTTGCATATCGTGATCATGGGCTGTGGCCGTGTGGGGTCGACGCTTGCCCACATTCTCGAAGATCAGGGCCATTCGGTAGCCGTCATTGACCAGGACGTCGACGCCTTCCGGAAGCTCCGTTCGGGGTTCAAGGGCAGGAAGATCACCGGCTACGGGTTCGACAGAGACGTGCTCATCGAGGCCGGCATCGAGGAAGCCGATGCGTTCGCGGCGGTGAGCAGCGGTGACAACTCCAACATCATCTCCGCCCGGGTGGCGCGGGAGTCGTTCGGGGTGGAGCGGGTCGCGGCCCGGATCTACGATCCGCGCCGGGCCGAGGTCTATCAGCGGCTCGGCATCCCGACGGTCGCGACCGTGCGGTGGACCGCCGACCAGATGCTGCGCACGCTGATGCCGGACGGCGCCGAGTCGCTCTGGCGGGACCCGACCGGGAAGGTCGTGCTGGCCGAGGTCGCCTACTCCGACCGGTGGCTCGGCGAGAAGGTGAAATTTCTTGAGCAGTCCACCGGTGCCCGGGTCGCGTTCATCTCCCGGCTCGGTCACGCCTTGCTGCCCGAGCCGGCCACCGTGCTCCAGGAGGGTGATCTGGTGCACGTGATAGCGGTGGAAAGCGACCTGGAACGGATCGCCGCCACGTTCGCCAAGCGTGCCGAGGGAGGCCACTGATGCGGGTCGCGATCGCCGGAGCCGGTGCGGTGGGCAAGTCGATCGCCACCGAGCTGCTGGACAATGGGCACGAGGTTCTGCTGATCGACCGGAACCCCAGGGCCATCAAGGTGGACAGCGTGCCCAGGGCGGAGTGGCTGCTGGCCGACGCCTGCGAGATATCCTCGCTGGACGACGCCGGGCTGCAGCGCTGCAACGTGGTCGTCTGCGCCACCGGTGACGACAAGGTGAACCTCGTCGTCTCGCTGCTGGCCAAGACCGAGTACGGGGTGCCCAGGGTCGTCGCCCGGGTGAATCACCCGAAGAACGAGTGGCTGTTCAACGAATCATGGGGAATCGACGTGGCCGTGTCTACGCCCAGACTGCTGTCGGCCCTGGTCGAGGAGGCGGTCAGCGTCGGCGACCTGGTCCGGCTGATGACGTTCCGGCAGAGCGACGCCAACCTCGTCGAGCTGACCATGGCATCGGACGCCCCGCTGTCCGGGCAGCGGGTCGGCGACATCGACTGGCCGGTCGACACTGCCCTGGTTGCCATCCTGCGCGAAGGCAGGGTCATCGTGCCGCACGACGACGACCCGCTCGAAGCAGGCGACGAACTGCTCTTCGTCACCAACGAAGACGTCGAAGACCAGCTGGCCGAGCTGCTGTCGGGGACGTGAGCGCTAGGTCAGCCGGTAACGCGGGTTGTACATGGTCTTGCGGCCGCGCTGGATGCCGACGCGGCCCTCGACCACGAGGCCGCGGCCGGGCTCGATGCCGGTGATCCGGCGCTGGCCCATCCAGACCAGGCGCAGCACGCCCGAGCCGTCATCCAGCTCCGCCTCCAGGCCGGCCGGGCGGCTGCGTACCGAGGCAAGATTGCCATTCACTCGCGAAATCGGCCTTTCACCGGCCGCCGCGACCGTTGTGTCGCGTGTCATGGCAGGACGTTAGCGGCTGAAAGGCCGGCTAGGCGCGTTCTTGTGTTAACTCTGCGATAACTAAACGGACACCTGCTGCTTGCGGGCGGGGTGCGTGGGTCAGCGGGTTTCGGTGATCTCGGGGCCGCGCTCGAACGGGTTGGGGTAGTGGCGGCGCTGCTCGGCCTCGGCTTCGGCCTGGGCCTGGGCGAGCTGCTCGGCGAGGGCCGCGCGCATGTCCGGTGGGAGCTGGATTTCGAGCTGGTCGCGCGGCGGCGCAGGATGGTCGCCGCGTACCACCACGACGTCACCGAAGATGTCCTCCAGCGGCCTGGCGATCAGCGGGTCCTCGGCGGCCGGGCCGGTGATCCTGGCGCACAGCAGCCACCGGGGACCGTCGACGCCCAGGTAACGGGCCGTATGCATACCGGAGTCCCCGCTGCCCGGCTGGGCCGGCTCGCGGGCGCGCAGCTCGGTTCCGAACGGGCCCTCCGCCTCCCACGTCTGGCCCCCGAGCTTGCCGATCGCCTCGGCGACCTCGGCCCGCTCGTCGTCCCACAGCCCGGTCGTCTTGGGCGCGGCGAGTGCTCGCATCTGCAGCTTGCCGCTGTCGGAGGTGACGCTGGCCAGGACGAACTGGGTCTGCTCCTCGTTCGGCTCCAGGTGAATCTGCCAGCTGGGGCCGAGCGGGATCAGCAGGCTTCCGACGTCGACCCGGTCCCGCTGCGGGTACGGCCCGGCGCAGTCCCATGGGCCGGAGCCGGTCACCTGGGGAGCCTGCTGGCCGCTGGCCACGGTGTGCCGGCCCTGGTAGTCGTCGGGGTTGTCGCCGGTGGCCCAGGACAGGTCGTCGGCCTCGTAGTCGAGATCGTCGTACTCGTCGTCGTCATGGAACTCAGCGTCCGGCCCGCCCGCTGGCACCGGCTTTCCCGCGCCCGTGTCACGCCGCCGCCGGAACAACTTTCCGCGCTCCCCTGATTTTCCGTGCTTCAATCTTCCGCGTTCCTGTGCTGTGAGTTTGCTTGGTGGGCGGAGGCGCCGGCGTGGCCGCCGGTCGAGCCGAATCCGCCGTCTCCCCGGGCCGACCCGGGAAGGATTTCGGCCTCGTGGAACACGGCGCATTCCACCCGCTGGATCACCAGCTGCGCGATGCGGTCACCGCGCAGGAAGCGGACCGTCTGGGTGGCATCCGTGTTCAGCATCGTGACCTTGATCTCGCCCCGGTATCCGGCGTCCACCGTTCCGGGTGCGTTTACGAGAGTAACCCCGTGTTTGGCCGCGAGGCCCGATCGCGGGTGGACGAACGCCGCATATCCGGCCGGAAGTGCGATCGCCACCCCGGTGGGCACCACCGCGCGCTGGCCGGGGGCGAGCTCCACGTCGGCGGCCGCCACCAGATCGGCTCCCGCGTCCCCCGGATGGGCGTATCCCGGCAGCGGCACCGCCGGATCGAGCCGCCTGATCAGAACATCCACCGCATCATCCGGCCGCCTGTTGGGGCCGGGTCCTGTAGCGCTCACCCGCAGACTTTACATCGGGACATGCTCTTCACCGAGATCTTCGCTCTTGTCCTGGGGTTCCTTCCCGGTCTGAGCCGGTGTGCCCGGGTGCGCGGAGCTGTTCGCCGGGCTGCGCAGTTCGGGCCACGCGCGGGCGATCGCCGCCGCGGTGGGGACGGCGACCACCGCTCCCGGGATGCCGACCAGCACCCCGCCCACGGCCAGCACGAGGATGACCGCCAGCGGGTGCAGCCGGAGGATGCGGCCCACCACCTGCGGCTGGAGCAGGTGCCCGTCGAGCTGGTCTTCGACCACGAACACCACGAGCAGGATGATCGCGGCGACCAGGCCCTTCGTACCGAGGGTCACCAGGATGGCCAGCGCTCCGGCCACCAGGATCCCGATCAGCGGGACGAACGCGGCCAGGAAGACCAGGGCGGCCAGCGGGATCACCAGCGGGACGCCCAGGATCCACAGCGTCAGGCCGATCACCACCGAGTGGATCGCTGCGATCAGCACCGTCCCCCGCACGTAGTGCACGAGGACCTGCCAGGCGGCGCGGCCTGCCCGGTCGGTTCGCTCGGCCCGGTCCGGGGCGAGGAAGCCGGTCAGCCAGGACCAGATCCGGTCACCGTCCTTGATCAGGAAAAACCCTACGAAAAGGGTGAGGACGATGCCCGCCAGGATCTCCACGACGTACCTGCCGCCGGTGAGCACGGTGCCGGCGACCAGCGACTTGTGCGTGGACACCTCGTTTTCGGCGTTCCTGAGCAGGTGCTGCAGACTGGTCTGCTTGATGTGGAAGGGCGGGCCGGCCAGCCAGTGCTGCAACTGGTGGCCGGTGTGGGTGAGGTCGCCGAGCAGGGTCGGGTACTCGGCGCTCGTCCGCACATAGATCAGGGTGCCCAGGCCGGCGATCGCCGCGATCGTCAGGATGAGGACGCACCAGGTGGCCAGCAGGCCGGGGAACCTCATCCGCTTCAGCCAGCCGCACAGTGGCTGCAGCAGCGCGGTGAGCAGCAGCGCGATGACGCACGGCAGCACCACGATGCGCAGGGCGCTGGCGATCCTGGACGCGACGTAGATCAGCAGGCCGATGACCAGCAGCCGCCAGGACCAGCCGGCCGCGCGCTGGAGCCATCCGGGGGTGTGATCACCCGGCCTCTCGCTGGCCGGCTGGAACCGCCGGCCGCCCGGGCGCGGTGGCCCGCTGGCTGGCGCGGCCGGGCGCCCATCCTGTTCCCCTGTGTCCATGTCGTCACGTTGAGTAGCCGTGGTCATGCCGCGTGCCGCCCCCCGTTCTCCGCGCCATCTAGCCCACGCCATGTTTACCCCATCCGAACAACTACCGTAGTCCCATGCGTGACTACCACGAACGGCTGCGTGTACCCATTTCCTGGTGGCTCATCGGCGCGATTTGCGTCCTCATCCTCGGTACCGAGCTGTTCGCCGGCTTCCACCTGTGGGTGGGCGTGATCGTCTACATCGTGCTGGCCCTGATCACCGTGGTGACGCTGCTGCACTGGGGGGGTGCCGTGATCAGCGTGGCCGGCGGCGAACTGCGCGCCGGGTCGTTGCGGCCGCCGAAGCCCTCGTCCGGGGCGGCGTACCGGCGCGGGTCCGCGCGGCTGCCGCTGGCCCTGGCCGGTGAGGTCAGGCCACTCGACCAGATGCAGACCAAGGCCATGCGCGGTCCCCGCTCGGACCCGAGTGCCTACCTGCTGATCAGGCCCTATCTCAGGGAGTCCGTGTACGTCGAGGTCACCGGCGCGGATGCGGACTGGCCCTACCTGCTGCTGTGCACCCGGCACCCGGGCAGCCTGGCCGAGGCGATCGAGCGGTCCCGGGCGGCGCTGGCCCGGCAGGACTAGAGATCATCGAGCCGGGTAGCCGCGCTAGCATTACCCATCGCGTCCGGGCGGGATGATCAGGTGACGGGATGCCGCCGGGGCACCACATCGAGGAGGCACACTGATGGCAGACAAGCGGGGAGACTTCGCCAGCCGCGCCATTGGCGGAATCGCCGCCGCCGCGGCCGGGTTCGTCACCCGCAAGGTGATGTCCAGGGCTTGGAAGCGGATCACCGGCAAGGAGCCACCCGAGCATCCCGAGGACCCGGAGGTCGCTCTCGGCGAGGCGATCGGCTGGGCCGTCACCATGGGCGTAGCCATGGCGACCGCGCGGCTGCTGGCCACCCGGCTGACGGCCAAGCGCATGCAGGGCCCGGCGGCCATCGAGGCCGGCCCGGCCCCGGCGGCCAAGGACTGACGTCCGGGACTGAGCGGATTCACCGCCGGCTCGCCGTTCCCGCGCGCCCGGGACGGACGGTGACCGGGCGAGTGGCGCCGCGCCCGGCGGTGCCCGCGAAGGGAGAGTGCGATGGAAGCCGCCGAACCACCGGCGCGGCACCGGCATACAAAGGCACCATAGAAATCCGCACCCGGCCAGCAGATTCAGCCCCCGGGCTGAGCCAGTAACCCAGCCCCGGTGATCAGCCGACGTCGGCGCCGTACATGGTGCCGAGCCGGTCAGCGATCAGTTCCAGCCTGGCCCCGTCGGGATCTGTGAAGTAGATGGACGTCCCGCTCTCCAGTTGGCAGGCCACCCCGGCCGCGTCCAGCTTCGCCCGCAGGTACTCCCAGCGCTCCGGCTCGACCGAGATCGCCACATGGTGCAGCCCGCCGAGCACCTCCGCGTACGGCCCGAGATCGAGACCCGGGAAGTCGAAGAACGCGAGCAGGTTGCCGTTACCAAGATCGAAGAAGAAGTGATTCGACCCCGCGTAGTCACGGTTCTCGAAGATCTCGGTCAGCGGGAATTCGAGCACATCCTGGTAGAACCGGATGGTCCGCTCCACATCGGAGGACAACAGCGCGACATGATGCACGCCCCTGGCCGAACTGGCCGGACGGCCGGCCCGCAGATACTCCGAACGCAGCCGGTTACGTTCCGCCGTGATGGCTGCCAGATCGATCTCGCCCATTGCGCCTCCCTGCTGGTCAGGTGGCCGACCCGGCCGCCGCGCCGGTCACCTTGTCACCCCAGCGGGACAGCGCCTCGTCCAGGTCGAGCGGCCCGGTCCCGGGACCGGTCGCGAGTTCATGCTCCCAGTCCTGGGCGGGCACCCGCCACATCACCTCGAACTCGATGCCGTCAGGATCCTTGGCATAGAGGGACTTGGATACCCGGTGGTCGCTGGCGCCAACCAGCGAACCCAGCCGGCTCAGCCGCTGGCCGATCGCGGCCAGCTCGCCGAGCGTGCCGACCTCCCAGGCGAGATGGTAAAGCCCCAGATGCGGACCCTCGGCAAGCTTCGCACCGTCGACCTGGAACAGCCCCAGGTCGTGGTCGTTCGCCGACCCGGGTGCCCGCAGGAAGGCGGCCTTCCCGTGATACTCGTTGCGGACCTCGAAGCCGAGTGCCTCGGTATAGAACGCTACGGCGCGGGGCACGTCGCTGACGTAGAGCACCGCGTGGTTGAGCCGCCGAACGGACATGACAGACCTCTCCTCGTCTCAGATCACTAGAGACAATGCCCAGCCAGCGGGTTTCGATTCCCGCAGGGGTGAACCCCTGGCCGGGCCGCGCTCAGCCGGGCTGGGGCCCGGTGTAGATGGCGCGTGGCCGGAGGGGGGAGTTGCGGGCGTATTCCTCCAGGGCGTGCGCGATCCAGCCTGCCGTGCGGGCCACGGCGAAGATGGCCTCGCCGGCGCCGGTGACCATCCCGGCCACGTCGGTCAGGACCGCGAGGGCAAAGTCGATGTTCGGCTCGGGCAGGGCCCGGCGGCGCATCTCGGCCAGAATCGCGCTGGCCACCGCAAGCCGCGGCGAACCGGGGGCAGCCTGGGTGATAAGACCGAGCAGGCAGACGGCGCGCGGATCGCCGGTCCGGTACACAAAGTGCCCGAACCCCGGCACCCGCCCGGTGCGGCGCAACAGGTCGCCCACGACTGCCGGCGCCTGCGCCGGGGTCGCGGCGGCCGCCAGCATTCCTTCGGCGCCAAGCGAGGCACCGCCGTGCAGCGGCCCGCCGAGCGCACCTAGCCCGGTCGCGACCACCGCATAGGGATCGGCCCGCACGGACGCCGCCACTCGCGCTGCCAGAGTGGACGCGGCCAGTTCATGATCGGCCAGCAGCACCAGCGCCGCCCGCAGCGCCGCAAGGAATGCAGGCGTGGGCGGCGCCGGGCACAGCTTCCGCCACAACCGGCCGGCGATACCACCGCGAGGCGAGCCATCCCCCGGCGCCGCCGAACCGGGGAGCGGCGTAACCGCGGAGGGCGGGCCGGGCTGAGGTGGGGCTGTGGGCTGGGGAGCCGGGAGGCAGTCCACCATTCCGGCGATCATGGACTGGGCGGCGGCGATGACGGCGGGGGCGGCCAGGTGCAGGCGCAGGGGGTCGGTGGCGGCCAGGGCGGGGACGATGACTTGCAGGCGCTCGATCGGGAGCGCGCCGGGTGGGAGGGCCGACTGCGCCGCGCTGCCTGCGGCGACGGCTGCGGGGGTGGCACGCCATGCGGGTGCCTGGTGCCCGTGGTCATGGAGCCGTCCGTTGCTGGACCGGGGATCGTGGGGCGCGGCGCCGTGGTCTTCCTCGCCGGGGCGTGAGGGGGTGTCAGCGGCCCACAGCAGGGTGGCGACGTCTTCGAAGCTGTGGCTGGTGGCCAGCGCGGTGACCCGGTGGCCGCGGTAGCTCAGCCGCTCGCCGGAGATCTCGGTAACGGCCGACTCGATGACCAGTTCGGTCCCGCCCGGTGCGTGCCGGGGGCGGCCGCGGAGGGCGAGCTTGTCGATCTCACGAGGGTCGAACAGGCTCCCCCGGCCGTCGGCGGCACGCTTGCGCACCAGGACGCCGCGGCTCACGTAGGCGTACAACGTGGCGCGCTTCACGCCCAGCCGCTCGGCCGCCGCCGCCGCGGTGATCCAGTCCGCTCTGACCTCGGTCTCGTGCACGTACCCGGCTCCCGGAAATGTTCTTAGTTGATTTTAATCAACCTTGATCCATGTCGAATCATCATGTCAATGTGAATCTAGTCAACTATGAGAGGACGCCTCTGTGCCTGTTATCCACTTTCTTGACGTAACCAACCGCGATGGGGTTCAGACCGCGCGTACCGGGCTGTCCAAGTTTGGCAAGACGATGATCAACTTTTACCTGGCCAAACTGGGTGTGGCGCAGTCGGAGATGGGCTTCCCCTCCTTGTTTCACGAGGTGCCCTACGTCCGGGCGAACCTGGCCCTGGCCGAGGCCGGTGCGTTCGGCGCGCTGCGGCTGTCCGGCTGGTGCCGGGCGGTGCCCGCCGATGTGGAAGCGGCGCTCTGCGCCGTGCCGGAGGCGGGCCAGCAGGCTGGGCGGTTGCGGCACTACAACCTGTCGATTTCAACGTCGGACCAGATGATCGCGCACAAGTTCCGCGGCAGGCTGGACCGCGGCTCGATCATTACGGAGATGACAGCCGCCGTCGCGATGGCGGCCGCCGGCGGGGCGGAGACGATCGGGGTCAACGCCGAGGACGCCTCCCGCACCGACGACGGATTCCTGCTCGAGTTCGCACTCGCCGCCAAGGATGCCGGAGCCAGCCGGATCCGCTACTGCGACACGATCGGCGGTGACACGCCCGAGCGGATCCGTGAGCGGTTCGCGAAGCTGGCCAGCTCCATTGGGATCCCGGTCGAGACGCACTGCCACAACGATCTTGGCATGGCAGTGGCGAACTCCCTGTCCGGAGCGTTCGGCGACCTGGACGCCGGGCAGGACGCCTGGGTCAACACCTGTGTCAACGGGATCGGTGAGCGCGCGGGCAACGCCGACCTGCTGTCCTGCATCCTGGCGTTCCGGCACGGCTTCGGCGCCGGTGGCCGCGCCACGATCGGCGACCCGGTGGACCTGTCCTGGGCACGGCGGCTCGGCCTGTGGGCGAGCTACGCGTTCGGCCAGCCACTCCCCCAGGGCCAGCCGGGCGTGGGCCGCAACGCGTTCGCCCACGAGTCCGGGATCCATGCCGACGGGGCGCTGAAGAACCGGGAGAACTACGAGCTCTACGACGACGAGACGCTCGGGCCCTTCCCGGCCGACTGGCACACCCGCGAGGGGCGGGTGGTGCTCACCGGCGAGTACGGCGGCAAGGCCGGCTTCCGGCATGTCATGGACGGCCTCGGCATCGAGGTGAGCGACGAGGAGCTGACGTTCAGGCTGGTGCAGCTCTGCGGCGCGGCCACCGGCAAGCCACTCACCGACGACGAGCTCCGGCTGATCGCCGCCTGCCCGCACCAGCTCGCCCTGCTCTACCCCGGCTTGCTGAGCTAGCCGTCCCGCCGGATGTCACACCGGGCCTGGTCATGGTGGATGATGGGGCCTGGTGAGATGGAGGACGGATGACACTCTCGCTGCCTGTTGGCGACGACGCCAACGCGCTGCTGTCGCGCAGCCCGCTGGCCCTGCTGATCGGGATGCTGCTCGACCAGCAGGTGACCATAGAGAAGGCGTTCAGCTCGCCCTCCGTGCTGGTCGAACGGATCGGCCACGAGCCCGGCGCCAGGGAGCTGGCCGAGTACGACCCGGAGGCGTTCGCCGCGATCTTCGCCGAGCGGCCCGCGCTGCACCGCTACCCGAGAGCCATGGCGGCCCGGGTTCAGGAACTCGGGCGAATCATCACCGATCGCTACGGCGGCGACCCCGCGGCCATCTGGACCACCGCCAAGACCGGCCAGGAGCTGATCAAGCGAGTGGCCGAGCTGCCCGGCTTCGGCGCGCAGAAGGCGCAGATCTTCGTCGCCCTGCTCGGCAAGCAGCTCGGCGTGCGGCCGAGAGGCTGGCGGGAGGTGGCGGGCCCGTTCGGCGCCCGGGGCTCCTACTGCTCGGTGGCCGACATCGTGGACGAGAAGTCGCTCGCCCGGGTCCGTGCCTACAAGCAGGGGCTGAAGGCCGCCGCCAAGACGGGCGCCTGAACCGTCCTGCACGATCGCGGATCAGCGGGCAGGCAACGCGGGCTCGGTGCCTGACCTGCGGTTAGCCGCCCAGTTGGCGGCGGCGGGTGTTGCGCAGGCGGCGGCGCTGGGACGGGTCCAGCATCCGGTAGGCGGCCGCCGGTATCGCGATGGCCGCGATGATGATCAGCGCGGTCACATACCAGGGAAGCCAGGCCAGCACGATCAGGCCAATGATGATCCCGCCGATTGTGAGCCCTACATGGTGACGGCGTTCCATGTTCCGACTCCCTCTCTCGGAGGGGTCTGAAGCCCCTGCCGTGCCTTACGAAGCCAACTGAATCACATTGTGCCCCCGATTCTGCAACGACTGGCTGGCCCCCCTGCGTTCCGGGGCCGTGCCGAAGGCCAGCGTGGCCGAGACGTTATGGTTGCCGCCGGCCCGCGCCGGGTGGACGACCTGGCGGCCTAACGCCCGACGGCGTAGCCCTGCATGCCCCGGGGGTTCGCTGCTGCGTAAAGAAAACCGTTCGCCCGCGCGACCGCGCTGATCCTGCCCAGCGACCATGGCGGCATCACGGTCACGTCGTGTCCCCTGGCCCGCAGCGCGGCGATCACGTCCGGGTCCACCCTGGCCTCGACGTCCACGGCCAGCGGGTAAGCCTCCCGCGGGTAGAACGAGGACGGGAAATGCCTGGTGTGGAAGGCCGGGGCGTCGATGGCCTGCTGCAGGTTCATGCCGAAGTGCACATGGTTCAAGAAGAACGGGAGCGTCCACTGGTCCTGCTGGTCCCCGCCGGGCGTGCCGAACGCGAGACAGGGCTCGCCGTCGCGCAGGGCCAGGCCCGGGCTGAGCGTCGTGCGCGGCCGCTTGCCAGGGGCGAGCGTGTTGGGCAGACCCTCGGTAAGGGAGAACATCTGTCCCCTGGTGCCCAGGCAGAAGCCGAGCCCGGGGATGACCGGTGAGCTCTGCAGCCAGCCGCCGCTCGGGGTGGCGGCCACCATGTTCCCGAACCTGTCCACCGCGTCGAGATGGCAGGTGTCGCCGGCTCCGGCGGTCCGGTTGAGCGGCTCCCCGGTGCCCGGGTCGAGCGGGAGCGCGGCTCCTGGCTGGATGAAGCCTGCCCTGGCATATTCGGGCAGCCGGGGGATGCGGCCGCCCGGGGATCCGGGAACCAGGTCGGGCCGGGCGCGGCCGGAGACCAGCTCGCGGCGCTGCGCCGCGTATTGCGGCGAGAGCAGGTCGTCCAGCGGCACCTCGGCGTGCCTGGGGTCGCCGTACCAGGCCTCCCGGTCGGCGAAGGCCAGCTTGGCGCACTCCACCACGGTGTGGATGAACTCCGCGCCGCCGGGGCGCATGCCGGCCACGCCGAACCCGTCCAGCAGGCTGAGCTGCTGGAGGAACACCGGGCCCTGGCCCCACGGCGGCGTCTTGCACACGGTCAGCCCGGCGTAACCGAAGGTGGCCGGCGCTTCCTCACCCGCCCGCCAGGCCGCCAGGTCGCCGTAGCCGAGCAAGCCGCGATGCGGCCTCCCCGTCACATCCATGACCTCGGCTGAGGCAAGGAAGGAAACGATCGCTTCGGCCACGAACCCTTCGTAGAAGACGTGGCGCGCGGCCTCGATCTGCTCATCCCGGTCCGTGCTCGCCGCCTCGGCCTCGGCCAGCACGCGCCGATAGCTGGCGGCCAGCGCGGGGTTGGCGAACCTGGCGCCCGCGACGGGAACGCCATCCCGGCCGCTGCCGGTCAGGTAGATCCCGGCCGAGGACGGCCAGTGCTCACGGAACAGCCCGGCGACGCTCGCGATACCCGCCGAGATGGCGGGCAGCAGCGGATAGCCGCCTGCCGCGTAGCCGATCGCGGGCTCGAGGACCGTGCGCAGCGGCAGGCTGCCGTGCTCGCGCAGCAGCAGCATCCAGGTGCCGAACGCGGCGGGCACGCAGGCCGGCAGCAGGCCGTTGCCGGGAATGAGGTCGATGCCGAGCGCGCCGAACGCCGCCGGCGTGGCCGCCGCGGGCGCGGTGCCCTGCCCGGACAGCACGAACGGCTCGCCCCGGCCGGCGTCGAAGCCGATGACCGGAACCTCACCGCCGGGGCCGTTCAGGTGCGGCTCGACGACCTGCAGGACCAGGCCGGTGGCCACCGCCGCGTCGAACGCGTTGCCGCCCCGCTCCAGCATCGCCATCCCAGCGGCCGAGGCCAGCCAGTGCGTCGAGGCCACCATGCCGAAGGTCCCGGCAAGCTCGGGACGGGTGGTGAACGATGGGTCCGTTGGCATGGTCCGACGGTAGCTTGGCGGATTCCCGCCAGACAGGCCGCATCCACGATGTGTCCAGGAACGGCACCGGGCTGTAACCTCTGACCGCATGGAAGAGCTAACTCCCCGGCTGCGCGCCGTTTGTGATCTGCACCTCGCCGACGTGCGCGAGATGGGCGGCCGGCACGAATACGACGGCACGATCCAGGATCTGTCGCCCACCGGGGCACGCGCCGGGCTTGCCCGGGTGGACGAGGCGCGCGCCAGCGACCGCACCCTTGATGACCGGCACGACGAGGCGCACCTGGCCGCGTTCGAGAGCCTGGTCCGGGTCGAGTTCGGCGAGCTCGAGCTGCACCGCCGCAACCCATTGCCCCACCTGGGCGAGCTCGACCTGGCCTGCTATGACAGGGACTACGCCCCGCCGGAGCAGCGCGCCGCCGCCCGGCTGGCCCACCTGGCCGCCTGGCCGCGCGGGGTGGACAATGCCATCGCCGCCCTGGACCAGGTGAGCGGCCCGGTCGCGGAGGCCCTGCTGGGGGCGGCCCGCGGGCTCGTCAACGGCATACCGGACGAGGCGGGCGCCGCCACCCGCGACGCCGCACTGGCCGCGCACGCGCGGCTCGTCGCTCACCTGGAGCGGGTGGCCCAGGCCGGCGGTGCCGACACGGGCCTGGGCACCGCCGGACTGGCCGCGCTGATGGGCAGCGCCGAGGCGATCGATCTGGACATCGCCGCACTGGCCGGGCAGGCCGACGCGGAGCGGGACCGGCTGCGCGAGCGGCTCGCCGAGAGCTGCGCCCGGATCGACCCCGACCGCCCGCCGCTCGATGTCGCCCGCGAACTCGTCCGCGACCACCCGGACGCGGCGGGGGTGATCGGCGCCGCGCAGACCTGGACCAACCGGGCGATCGAGTTCACCCGCGAGCGCGACCTGATGCCCTACAACGACGGCACGTGCCTGGTGGGGCTCGCCCCGCCGTCCCGCCGCTGGGCGATGGCGATGATGTCGTCCAACGCGCCGGGAGAGCCGGAGGGCCCGTCCTGGTACCACATCACCCCGCCGGAGGACTCCTGGCCCGCCCAGGAGATCGAGGAATGGCTGGAGGTGTTCAGCGACACCACCCTGCCCGGGATCACCGTGCACGAGGTCGCGCCCGGGCACTTCTCGCACGGCCGGGCCCTGCGCCGTGCGTCCACCCCGGTCCGGCGGGTGCTGCATTCGCTGGCGTTCGTCGAGGGCTGGGCGCACTACGCCGAGGAACTCTGCGTGGAGGAAGGGTTCTGCGCGCCCGACCCCAGGTTCGAGATCGGGGTGTGGCTGGAGGCCCTGGTCCGGGTCACCCGGCTGGCCTGCGCGATCGGCGTCCACACGGCGGGCATGACGGTGCGGGAGGGAGCCCGCAGGTTCGAGGCGGACACCCACCTGCTGGGGGCGGCCGCGCTGTCCGAGGCGCGCCGGGCCACGTTCGACCCGACCTACGGCCGGTACACCTGGGGCAAGCTCGTGATCATGAACCTCCGCGAGAAGGCCAGGAAGGACTGGGGCATGGGCTTCACGCTGCGCCGCTTCCACACCGCCCTGATGGACCTGGGAGCGCCGCCACTCGGCCTGCTCGAAACGGCCATCGAACGCGGGTAACCCCGGGCATTATCCAAAAGTCTGGGTAACTTCGTTAAATGCTGTTAGAAGAGATATACGAGGGTGCACCCACCGTCCTGACCGGAACGTACCGGACCACGATCAACGAACTCACCGACCAGCGGCCCGCGCTGCGGGCCGAGGTCCTCGCCGAGGCCGTGAACCGGCTGATCCGCCTCGGCACGTTCTCCGGCGCCACGAAACTCCTGGCCGAGGAGGACAAGGGCGGAATCCTGGCCGGGCCGGTCTGCCTGGCCACCCGGCTGCCACTGGCGGTGGCCCGGTGGTATCCCTACGAGCTTCCGGCCGGCGAACGGGACCCGGTGACGGTGGCCGAGGTCAGCTCCGAGTACTTCTCCGGCCGCCTGTACCTGAACGGGATCGAGCCCGGCGACCGGGTGGTGATCATCGACGACACGGTCAGCACCGGCGGCACGCTGGTGGCCCTGGTCGAGGCGGTGCGGCGGGCTGGTGCCGAGGTGACCGAGGCCCTGGTCGTCACGGAGAAGCCGGCCAACGGCGGCGCCAGGGCCGTGCACACCCGGTGCGGCGTCACGGTGCGGCCGGTGCTGCGGATCGGCATCGACCCGGCCAGCGGCCTGGTCCACGTCCTGTCCGGTGACGGTACCGGGGCCGCCGCCGGACCCCCTCCTGAGCGCACCGCGACCGGGGACCCCGCAGCCTCTCCTGAGCGCACCGCGACCGGAGACCCCGCGGCCTCTCCTGAGCGCACCGCGACCGGGGACCCCGCAGCCGGCCATACCGAGTTGTGCCTGCTGCGTCACGTCGTCCCGGCCGGCGCCGCCAGCGTCTACGCCAAGTGCGAGTTCCGGAACCCCACCGGCAGCCACAAGGACCGGATCTTCGGCTACATGATCGACGTCCTGGAGCGGCGCGGCACGATCGCGCCCGGCTGGACGCTCGTGGAGTGCTCGACGGGCAACGGCGGTGCGGCACTCGCGCGGGTGGGCCTGGCGCGCGGGTACCGGGTCGTCGTCCTGATGCCCGCCGGGATGACCATTGAGCGCAAGACCCAGATCCGGGCGTTCGGCGCCGAGATCATCGAAACCGGCCCGGACGGCTTCCTGCTGCGGGCCGAGCACGAGGCCCGTGAGTACGTCCGCCAGCATCCGCGCAGCTACTTCCTCGACCAGTCCACCAACCCGCTGAACCGGCAGGCCTGGCTGACGGTGGGCCGGGAGATCGTGGCGGACTTGCGGCGGCTGCGCCGGCCGGCCGACGCGTTCGTGTGCAGCCTTGGCACCGGCGGCACGTTCTCCGGCATAGCGGCGGCGCTGCGGGCCGAATTCCCCGGCATGGCCACGATCGCGGTCGAGGTCGACGCCTCCGCGCCGCTGCGGGCCAAACGGGACCGGGTGCCGTTCGAGCACCGGCCGCACAATCTGATGGGCCTGGGCCCGGGCAAGATCCCGCCGAACGTGCGCGAAGACCTGATCGATGAGGTCCGCACCGTGACCGGCGAGCAGGCCTGGTCGATGATGAAACGGCTCATCGCCGAGGAAAAGCTCTTCACCGGCCCGACCGCCGGGGCGAACGCCGCCGTCGCCGCCGAGGTGGCGGCCGGGCTCGCGCCCGGCCGGTCGGTCGTGACGGTGCTGTTCGACTCGGCCTGGAAATACGTGAGCGTCTGGGACGGCGGCTACTCCCCCGCCGCACCGGGTCCGCGGCCGGCCTGATCCCGGCCCGGCGGTACGGTGGGTGCATCGTCAGCAATGCGAACCCCGAGGACCCCACGATGCTCATATCGCGCGGCCGGGCCCGTGCCCCGAAGGCGGCGGCGAGCGCCTGTGCACTCGCCGCCGCCCTGGGCACCGCCGGCTGCGCCGCCACGGCGTCGGCGGGCCAGGGCCGGACCCCGGCGATCCAGGCGGCGACCGCGTACGTGCCGCTGCCGATCACGCCGGGAACCACCGATGTCTACCTGGCGATCAGGAACAACGGCGGCCGGGACAGCCTGGTATCGGCCCGGCTGAGCGCCGGTGGCCGGGTCAGCTTCCAGGTGCCCGCAGACGGCGGCGCCATGCGCACCGTGCCGGCCATCGGCATCCCGGCGCACGGCATCATCCGGCTCGTCCCGGACGGCCCGCATCTGGTGATCACCGGGGCCGGGGCCATGCACAACGGCAAGGTGATCACGCTCACCCTGAGATTCCGCTCGGCCGGCCTGCTGAGCGTGAGCGCACTGGTCACCAATCCCCAGGACACCAGCGGCGGCAACACCTACATGAACTTCGGCTGATCCGGGCCGGCGAAGATGGTGGCCCATGGGACTGATCCTGCTCAGGCACGGTGAAACCGAGTGGAGCGCGAACGGCCGGCACACCGGCCGCACCGACATACCGCTCACCCCGCGCGGTGAGGCCGCCGCGGCCTCGCTCGCCCCGATGCTGGCGCGGCGGCGGATCGTGGCCGTCTTCACCAGCCCGGCCCAGCGCGCGGTGCGCACGGCCGAACTGGCCGGGCTGCCGGCCGCCAAGCCCGATCCGGACCTGTGGGAGTGGGATTACGGCGGTTACGAGGGCCGCACCACGGCGGAGATCCAGGCCGGCCGGCCGGGCTGGTACCTGTGGCGCGACGGGGTGATCCCCGGGGACGCGAAACATCCCGGTGAGACCGTCGCTCAGGTCGGGGCCAGGGCCGACGCGGTGCTGAGCCGGGTGAGGCCGCTGCTGGGCGGGCCGGCCGGGCCGGCCGGCGACGTGGCGCTCGTGGCGCACGGCCATGTGCTGCGCGTGCTGACCGCGCGCTGGCTCGGCCTGGAACCGGCCGCGGGCCGCCTGTTCAGGCTGGACACCGGCACCTGCAGTACGCTCGGCACCGAGCACGACGTCCCGGTCATCACCACCTGGAACGTCCCGCCTGATTGACCAGGCCAGGCTCCCGTCCGCGACAGCCTGCGGGAGTCTGTTGAGCCGGCGGGCAGGCGGCTTCCACCCGCCTGCCCGCCGCCGGTCTGGCAAGGACCTGTCACGTCACGCAGTTGCTGCCACAGCAGACCACGTGGGGAGAGGCGCCGCCGACGATGTCTTCGAGCTCCGCGTCGCTGAGCGTCGCTGAGATCTCCGCCTCGGCGTCCGACCTGCCGGTGATGGCCATGTGTCCTCACCTCCTTCCCTGGGTGTCGCCGGTTCCTGAAGTCCCGGGGGCCGCCGCGCCCACCGGCACGGCTTTCCCGCCGTCGCGGTCCTGCGGGAGAGGGCTTTTCTGACGGAGCTGGGAACCCACCAGCGATGCGTAACAGCCGTCGCGGGTGAGCAGTTCGGCGTGGGTGCCGCTCTCGGCGAGCTGCCCGCTGTCAAGCACGAGGATGAGATCGGCGTCGCGGACGGTGCTCAGCCGGTGGGCAATGATGATCTGGGTGCAGTCCAGCGTGGCCAGGTTGCGGTGGATGGCCGCCTCGGTCACCGCGTCGAGATGGCTGGTGGCCTCGTCGAGCAGCAGCATCGAGGGCCGGGCCACGATGGCCCGGGCGATGGCCAGGCGCTGGCGCTGCCCGCCGGACAGGCCGGCCCCCCGCTCGCCGAGCCGGGTCTGGTAACCCTGTGGCAGTGCCATGACGTCACGGTGCAGGCAGGCCAGCCGGGCGGCCTGCTCGATGCCGGCCGGGGTGATCGCCGGGTCGCCGAAGGCGATGTTGCTGCCGATCGTGCCGGAGAACACGAACGGGTCCTGCAGCACCGTGCCGATCCTGGCGCGCACGGCGGCGGCACCGACGGTGGCCAGGTCGGTGCCGTCCACCCAGACGCTGCCCTGGCTGGGCCGGTGCAGGCCCAGGATGAGCAGCCCCAGCGTCGTCTTGCCCGCACCCGACGCGCCGACGATCGCCACCTTGCTGCCCGGCTCGATGGCGACCGACAGGTCCCGGAGCGCCAGCGGGCTGTAGGGGTCGTAGCGGAAGCTGACCCCGCGCAGCTCGACCCGGGCCGCCGTTGCGTTCCCCGGTGGCGCGCCCGGCGGCGGCTCGCCGGGGGTGTCCAGCACGTCGGCCAGGCGCTGCATCTGGGCGCCGGCCAGCTGCATCCGCTGGCCGTTCGCGGCCAGCACCGACAACGGCACGACGATCGCCGAGGCAAGCCAGGTCAGGGCCATCGCCGTTGCCACCGGCAGGCTGCCGTCGAGCACCCTGGAGGTGGCCAGCCACAGCACGGCCAGCGGTGCCAGGGTCCGCAGCGCCCCGGAGACCGCCTCGGCCGCCGCCGATACCTGGGCGCGGCGCAGGGTCGCCCGCATCCACGGCAGGAACAGCAGCGACCACCGGTCCAGGACGCGCTGCTCGGCCGCGGCGGCCTTCACCGTGGTGATGCCCTCGATGGTCTCGGCCAGCTGGCCGTAGGCCTCGGCCTGGGTGGCCAGCTCGGCCGAGACCCGGTCCCGGGCCAGCGGCAGGGTCACCGCGAGCAGCCCCACCTGTGCGGCCACGACGGCGAACACCACCAGCGCGATCGGCAGGTCGGCCACCGCCATCACGGCCAGGTAGACGACGATCATGAGCAGGTCGAGCAGGGCGCTGAGGGTCTGGGCGGTGAGCAGCTCGCGCAGCCCGGCGATGCTCCACGCCCGCAGCATGATGTCGCCGGTCCTGCGCCGCTGGAAGTAGCCCAGCGGCAGCCGGACCAGGTGCGCGCAGAAGCTGATCATCGCCTGGGTGTCGAGCCGCCCCTGCAGGTAGATGATGAGGGACCCGCGCAGGTAGCCGGTCAGCAACTGGGCCGCGACCACCATCACCAGGCCGGCGCCGAGCAGCGGCAGCACCGACCCGGCCCGCGACGGGATGACCCTGCCGATGACGGTGAGGACCACGGCCGGCACGGCGAGCCCGAGCAACTGGACGATCAGGCCCACGCCGAGCAGCTGGGCGAGCGGGAGCCTGGTGCCCGGCATCCGCAGCAGGGCGGCGGCGTACCGGCGCCAGAACGGTGCGCTGGTGGCCGCCCGCCGGGAAAACTCCGGGCCCGGCCGCGCGGTGAGCAGCACCCGGCCGGCGCTTGTGCCGAATTCCCCGGCGGTCATGCTGCGGCGGCCACGCGCCGGGTCGACGATGCGGACACGGCGCCGGGTGACGCGTTCCACGACGACGAAGTGGTCGCTGCCCCAGTGGGCGAGGGCGGGCAGCGGCAGGTCCCGCAGGACGCCCGGGGCGGGCCGCCGGGCCTCGACGGCCAGGCCGATGTCCCGGGCGGCCCGGGCCAGGGCCGCGGCGCTGGCCCCGTCGCGGCCGACGGCACAGATCTCCCGTGATTCGCGCAGGGTCAGGTGGTGCCCGTGGTGGGTGGCCACCATCGCCAGGCAGGCCGCGGCGCATTCGGCCTCGCTGCCCTGCAGGATCACCGGCACCCTGCCCGCGGTCATGACAGCCCGCCGATGGCGATGATCACCATGGCGACGCCGATGGCGAGCGCCGCCAGGGCCGCCCACAGCAGCCGCAGGAAGGCCGGCCGCACGGACGGGGGGAACAGGTGCGCCTGCTGCTCATCGAGCAGGCGCCGCCCCTCATCGCCGAACAGGCCGCGCGGGCCGGGCGGGGTCATGGCGTGCCCATGGCCAGGACCCGGGAGATGGCGGTGGGCGGCAGCAGGGGTGGCTGCGAGGGCGGCAGCAGCGCCAGGCTCCCGTTGTCCAGGCTTATCTCGGCGGGCAGGCGGTGACCGAGGAAGGCCGACGGCGCGGCGGTGAGGCCGTAGGCCCCCGCGGTGGGGAAGGCGAGGATGTCGCCGGTGTGCAGGGCGGGCAGCATCGCGCCGTTGGCCAGGATGTCCCAGGGCAGGCACAGGCAGCCAAGCACGGCGGTCGGCCGGGCGCCGCCTCTGGGCGGCCCGAGCAGCACCGGCGGAGCGCAGCACCGGGCCAGGCCGAGACCGCACAGGTCGGGCCGGTGGTGGATGCCGCCGTCCACGACGACCGCGGGCCTGTGGCCGAGCGTCTGCTCGTGCACCACCCGGGTCAGGTACCAGCCGGCCTCGGCGACCAGGTAGCGGCCCAGCTCCAGGATCAGCGTCGTTCCCGGGTCTGCGGCCATCATCGCGCCGAGCGCCGCGGCGGCGGGGGCGAGGTCGAGTTCTTGGACGCCCTGGTGGTAGGGAACGCCGAAGCCGCCGCCGAGGTTGACCACCCGCGGCCTGAGGCCGAGCCGCTTCGCCATCCGCATGGCCAGGTCGTGGGCGTTGTTCAGGTTGCGGGCGGCCAGCGCGCTGTCCAGGATCTGTGAACCGCCGTAAACGTGGAATCCCAGGCACCGCACGGCCGGCCGGATGGCCCCGGTGCTCAACTGGCCGGCCGGGATGCCGAACCGGTGCTCAGGGCCGCCGGGCATCTCCCCGGCGGCCGGGTAGTCGGGCCGCAGCCGCAGCACGATCCCGCCGCCCGTGCGCAGCGGAGCCGGGTGGGTGGTGAGCTCGCCGAGTTCGCTGAGCGAGTCGACCGAGATCAGCACGCCGGGCAGGCTGGCCAGCCGGTCCAGCAGGCTCGGCTCCTTGTACGGCCCGCTGACCAGGATCTGGTCCGGCCGGAACCCGGCCTCCAGGGCGACGGCCAGTTCGCCGTCCGATGAGACCTCGGCGTCCAGGCCGGCCTCGGCGATCACCCGGCAGACCGCCAGGGCCGGGTTGGCCTTGACCGAGTACCTGATCCCGATTCCCGGCGGCAGCACCCGGATCAGGCGTTCTATCCGGCTGCGGATGCCGGCCAGGTCGTAGACGTAGGCCGGTGTGCCGTAGCGGACGGCGGCCTCGGTGAGCGCTTCAGCAATCGCAGGCATCGGCGCAGTCTGCATCGGTCACCTCCCCCGCGAGCTGATCGGTGACGTCCAGAGCGCAGCTGTAGACCCGTGACTCAGCCGGGCCCGTGGACGGCTCGGGCACGAACCCGAACCGGCGCAGCAGCGCCGCACTGCGCCGCCCCGGCCTCGGGTCGGTCTCTGCCACCACCACACGGACGCCGCGGCGGGCGAAGGCAGCGAGCTGGGCGGCCATCAAGGCCGGCCCATGGCCGGCCCGGCGCAGTTCCGGCAGCACCCCGAAGCAGAACAGGTAGCCTGTCTCGCCGCTGATGACCCCGAGCATGACACCCTTACCCGGCAGGCAGACCCCGGCGAACTCGCCCCGCTCGCACTCCCCGGCGACGGTGCATTCCGCCGCGCTGAGCGCCTCGGGCCCGGGCAGTTCGCCGAACATGATCTCGGCCACATGGGACACGGCCAGCCGCCTGGCCTCATCGGCCGGCAGACCGGCCAGCCACAGGACTGCGGCGCCCGGATCGGCCGGCCAGGCGGCGCCGTCGAGCCGCCGGGTCCAGCGCTGGCACTCCAGCGGGGCCAGTTCCACCGAAATGCTGGCGGCCGCCCAGGCCAGGGCATCTTCGACCTGCTCATGGGTGGCCCCGGCGGCGCCGATGAAGCCCACCGCGTAGCAGGCCTGCTCGGGGAAGGGGACGATGATGTCGCCAGGACAGCCGGCTTCGGTCACATCGGTGACACCCGGCACGCGGCGGGCTCTGTCCACTCCGTGCAAGGCGACCAAGCGCCCCTCGCCGGGCACCGGAAGCATCATTGCCGCCGCCACCGGCCGCGCCGGGTCGCGGGACGGCAGTTCGACCGCCTCCCCCATGGCCAGCCGCAGCAGCAGCGGGTGGATGCCGGCGCCGAGGCAGTCGCCGAACGCCCGGGCACACGCCCCGCCGAGCAGCCGGCCGGCGACCTCGAGCAGGTAGAGCCCGTCATCGGTGACCCGGATCTCGCAGTGCGCCGGGCCGTGCCGCAGGCCGAGCGCGGCGGCGGCGTCGATGGCCAGCGCCTCGGCCTGGGCCTGCTGGGCGGCGGGCAGCCTGGCCGGGGTCAGGTAGATGGTCTCCTCGAAGAACGGCCCGGTCAGCGGCCTGGGCTTTTCGAATACGGCGGTGACCACCGGGCGGCCACGGTCCACGATCAGCTCGACGGAGATCTCCGCCCCGGGCAGGTAGCCCTCCACGAGCTGCATCCGGTTCGGGCGGCCACCGGTGTCCAGGCCGTAGTCGCGCACGATCCGGCGCAGCCGCCGGTAGCAGCGGCGCAGCCCGGCCTCGTCGTCGGCCCGCATGACACCCTGGCTCGCCCCGCCGCGGCAGGGCTTGACCACCACCGGGTAGCCGGCCTCGCGCGCGAACGCGACGGCGCCGTCCTCGTCATCGGCGACCGTGTACCGCGCGATGGGCAGGCCGGCCGCGGTGAACCGCTCCTTCATGGCCGGCTTGTCCACGGCCGCGATGGCCGCGGCGACCGGGTGACCGGGCAGGCCGAGATCCTCGGCGATCCGGGCGGCCAGGATGCTGGCCCCGTCCTCGTAGCTGACCACGGCGTCGAGCGGCTGCTCGGCGTGGTACTTGCGGGCGAGCCGGAGCGCGTCCCCGGGCCGGTCGAGGCGGATGAGCTGGACGCTGTCCATCAGCGCCGCGCCGTCCCCGCACCCCGGCACGGTGGGCGTGAACACGATGGACCGGCAGTCCAGGGCCGCGGCGGCCCGCAGCGGGTCGGACGGCACGCAGGTGTGCTCGCCCAGCACGAACAGGATCTGCCGGTCCATCGCTACTCGCCCTGCCCCGGCCGTGGGCGGCGCCCGGCGAGCGCGAGGCCGCCCGGTGGCACGGTGACCACGGTGGCGAGAGAGGCCAGGCCGGTGTGGTCGACGGAGTAGTAGGCCCATTTGCCGCGCTGCTGGCGGTGCAGCAGGCCGACGTCCACGAGCTGCTTGAGGTGGTGGCTGACGGTGGACTGTGCCCAGCCGGTCGCCGACACGAGGTCGCAGACGCAGACCGGGAAGCCGCTGCGGACCAGCATGTTCATCAGGTGGATCCGGCGCGGGTGCCCCATGGCGGCGAAACGCGCGGCAGCGGCGGCGGCCTCGGCCACGGAGAACTGCGACGACAGCGGCGCGCAGCAGATGAAGTCGGCCGGGTTGCCGCCGTCAAGCTCCGTGCTGCCGGTTCCCGCGCTGGCAATCATGACCGGTCTCCTATTTATCAAAGTCAATCGTTCACATATACACCAACAATCATTGATATGAGACGGTAGCCGAGTGGGTAGGTCATAACAAGAGCGGGCATTCTCCCTCGTTCCGGGTCAGCCGCCGGAGTCCCGCGGCTGACCCGGAACCAGGGCAGGGTCAGCCGATGGCCGCCTTCTGTGAGTCGTAGTACGAGCGCATCGCGGCGTTGGACTCGACCGTGGCCGCCAGCTTCTCCACGAACCCGTCCAGGGCGCCACCGGGAATCACGGCCAGGGTCAGGTCGTCGCCGATCTCGGTGAAGGTGCGCATGCCGGCGCAGCCGAGCGTCATGCCGGGCTGCTGGCTGTGCATGGCCCGCGGAAGCGCGGCGCAGCCGGGCCGGCCGGTCACGTCCATCGGGCTGGCGGTCCAGGCGGCCCGCCCGGCGGCCTCGGTGTAGATCATCGCCTGGGACAGGTTGACCCAGAGCAGTACCACATCAGGGGCCAGCGGGAAGTCGCTCAGCGGCCCATACACGATGCCGGCACTGTGCTTCCCGGTGGACGGGATCTTGGCCGCCTCGTCCATGCTCAGGTAGCTCGCGTCGCACATCGACTGGACCAGGCCGCCGAGCCGTTCGCTGACCTCGCCCGGCAACTCGAACCCCATCACCATCGACCCGACCGGGCAGTTGAAGTGCTGCTCGGCGGCGGCGAAGAAGGTGCCCCGCTCGGCCTGGCGCCAGAACGCGCACGCCGACGGAACCGCCTTGGTTGCCTGGGCGATGCCCTCGGGCTTCTCGTCCACTAAGGTCAGCGCGACCGGCGGGTTTTGCAGGGACAGGAGGTCAGTGAGCCGCTCAGCATGAGCCGAATGACTCATAAGGGAATCAACTCCTCAAAATAGGTTAAAAGCGGTGGGCCGGCTGGACAACCGGTAAAAAAGTTATATCTGCGGAGTGAGCTGAGATTCCAGCGGTTCGGCGCAGCAATACCAGGGCTCGCTGAGCTGAGGAACCGGTGGGCCGGGCGGGCGCTTGGCCCCGGGCCGGGGACGGCCCGGCTGCCCGGCCGCCCGGGTGGCCACCTCCCACAGCTCACCGAAGAACCTCTCCCGCGGCATGTGCTCGGCCACCGCCCGGGCCGCAAGGCCCAGCACCTCACGCTGAAGTGCGTCGACGGCGGGGTCGGCGTGCTGCCAGGGGTAGACCAGCGACCCCGGGTCGAACGGCCCGACCATGCCCGCCACCTCGGGCAGTTCCAGCAGTTTGGAGCCCTCCGGGATGAGCAGCCGGATGCCGTACTGCACCGGGGCCACGTTCGGCACCAGCGCCAGTTCATCAATCTCCGTCAGGAAATACAGATAGTTCTCGAGCGTTGTCCACGGGGTGAACGCGACGAACGTCGGGTTCAGTGCGATGCCAAGCTCGGCGAGCGACCGCACCGCCGTGTCGAAGTCGTCCCGGGTGTGGCGCTTGTCGAAGTAGTCCAGAATCCGCTCGTCCACCGACTCGACCGCGCTGGTGAGCAGGATGCACCCGGTGTCGCGCAGCACCGGCAGCAGTTCACGCTGCTTGACCAGGTGCTCGACCTTGATCACGACGTCGTAGGTGAGCTGCGGGAACTCCTCGTGCAGCGCCCGGATGAGGGTGAGCGCGTGGGTGGGCCCGTTGAAGAAGTCCGGGTCGCCGAACGTGATGTGCTGCGCGCCAGCGGCGACCTGCTGGCGGATGTCGGCCAGCACGATGTCGCGCTGCACGACCCGGAACCGGCCGCCGTAGACGGGCACGACCGGGCAGTGCCGGCACAGGTGCTTGCAGCCCCGGGTTGCCTCGGTGTAGCCGACCGTCCGCCGCGACCCGTCGGGCATGGTCAGGTATGCGTACTCGGACAGGGCCGGCAGCAAGCCGCGGTCGGGCAGCAGGAAGTCCTGGCGGCCCAGTGAGATCACCGGCCGTGGGTCCACTTCCCGCGAGCCCAGCTCGGTCACCAGCGAGACCAGAGGCTGCTCGAACTCGCCACCGATGATCGAGTCCACCCCGATCTGCCGCAGCAATTCGGCGTTGACCGGGGCATAGAGCCCGTAGGCACACAGATGCGCGGTGGGATTGAGCTCCTTGACCCGCGGCACGACACCGCACAGGATCCGGGTCGCGGTGTGCATCGGCAGGTAGAACGCGACCACGTCGGCCGCCCGCACGGCATCCTCGTCGAGCATGCGCACCGCGAGATCCAGGCACTTCACCCGCGCCCCCGCGGCGGCCAGCCAGGCCGCCGGAGACGCCAGCCCGAACGGCTGATGGCCAAGGTCGAACGCTGATATCAGCAGCACCGTGGGCTGGCCGCTCGTGACTCCAGCCTGGCTGCTTCGGGCCTCACCAGCCAGTTGTCTCATGTCCCACATCCCTGGACCGAAGTAATACAACAGGACCGCCTGACGCATTCAGTCGGACCCATGATGCGCTGTGGTGACGAGTTCGTCTAGAGTCCGGAACACGACGATGACGCAACGCCGGCGCGACGCTGACGTACGCTTACGATCACCATGGTGACCCAGACGGGCAACCGGACCAATACCACCGGGACTGAAACCGCGCCGATCGCGCACGCCCGGTGGTTTCGTGTGCTTGCCGACCCGAACCGGCTGGAGATCCTCAGCGTGCTGCTGACCGGTCCGTGCAGCGTCAGCGAGGTGGTCGAACGGACCGGCCTGCCGCGCAGCCGGGTGTCCAACCACCTTGCCTGCCTGCGCTGGTGCCGGTTCGTGCACGCCGACCGGCAGGGCCGGCGGGTCGTCTACACCATCGCCGACCCCCGGCTGAACAAGCTGCTCGACCTCGCCGACGACCTGGTCTCCGATAACGCCGAGCACCTGTCCATCTGCGAGCGCATCGGCCCGGACTGGCTGTAAGACCTTTTCAGCGAAACCCGCCGAGCGGGCCACGGTGAAGATCCGGCGCACCGCGGGCTCGTAGAGCAGACGGCCGGGCAGGCCGGTGGACGCGCGGCGGGCCGCGTGCAGCGCGGCGGTGGCGGCCAGGTCGGTGGCCGCGGTGTCCGGGATCCCGTACATCCGGCGCGCCCAGCGCGGCAAGGTGGCGAAGGCGAGCATGCTGAACGGCGGCAGCGCCACCCGCAGCGGCATCAGCGAGGCAGGCATCGGCGGGTGGCAGGACGCGCGCAGCGCCTGCCTGGCCTCGGGCCCGGCCCGCAGCCGGGGCCGCATTCCGGAGAAGTAGTCCTCCAGCTCGGCCCGCGAGCCTGGCACGACACCCGGATCCAGTCCGACCAGTGCGGCGCTGCGCCGCTGCTCGGCCACGAATGTGTCCAGTTCGGCCGCTGACAGCGGCACCCCGCTGCGCCGGGCGATGTCGGCGTAGGAGCCGGCCTCGGCGCAGTGCACCCAGAGCAGGAGTTCGGGTTCGTCCAGCCGGAACGTCGTGCCGTCCGGGTCGGTCCCGCGCAGCGAGGCATGGATCCGGCGGACCCGGGCCGCGGCCCGCTCGGCATCGGCGATGTTCCCGTAGGTGCGGACACCGACGAACTCGGCCGTCCGCAGGAACCGGCCGAAGGCCTTCTTCCGGTCGGTGAACGCGGTGTTCTGCCAGGTCCCCCGCATCACCCGCGGATGCAGCGCTTGCAGGTAGAGCGCGCGGAACCCGCCCACCCACATCACCGGTTCGGTCATGACGCGCCGGGTCACCGAGTCCGGCCCGAACAGTCCACGGCCGCTCTCAGCGGTTCCGGTTTCGGAAGGCCCGGCCTCGGAGGGCCCGGCCTCGGAAGGCCCGGCCTCGGAAGGCACTGTGTGGGCGGCCAACGGCGTCTCCTGAGGGATCAGCGCGGGACGGTTTCTTCCCGGATCCAGCTTAGGTAGGACGGCGACCCGGCCACGATGGGCAAGGCCACGATCTCCGGCTCGTCGTAGCTGTGCCGTTCGGTCAGGAAGGCGGTGAGCTCGGCAAACCTGTCGGCCGGGGTTTTCAGCAGCACCAGCCACTCCTCGGCCCGCTCGATACCACCCTCCCACCAGTACGTGCTGGCCACCGGCCCGGCCACCTGGGCACACGCGGCGAGCCTGGCCTCGACGGCGGCGCGGCCGAGTTCGACCGCCTCTGCCCGTGAGTCCGTGGTGGTCTGGACCTGGAGATACTGCCCTGCAGCGCCGGCCTGCCCCGAAGGGGATGCCCCGCCGCCCTGAAGCGCCATGGGACCTGATCGTACGCTGCCCGGGCAGGACACAAGTCTCAACTTTGGTCGAGGATCAAAGATTCACCGAAAGCACTGGCCGCGGCGGCCAGGGCATCCTCCCTATCGGCCGCGACCAGGCCGATCCTGGTCCGCCGGTCCAGCAGGTCAGCAACGCCGAGTGCGCCCTCGTGCGCCACGGCGAAGGCGAGTTCGGCGCCGGTCACCGCCGTGCCCCCGGTCACCGGCACGGCCAGCCGCGGATCCCGGCCGGACAGTTCGAGCACGGCGGCCGATTCGGTGCCGTACCTGGCCACCAGCCGGGCCGGGCCGGGCAGGCGGGCCAGTGTGCGCGGGTCTGCCGCGCCGGTGAGCGGCAGCCGCCGGGTCCGGCACGGCCCGGCCTCCCGGCTGGCCAGCGCCGGGCTGGCCAGCGCCGCGTCGACGGCGTCCTGGGCCATCCGGCGGTAGGTGGTCAGCTTGCCGCCGACCACGGTGATCACCCCCTCGGGCGAGGTGAGCACGGCATGCCGCCGGGACAGGTCGGCGGTCGCCCGGGTGCTGTCGGCGAGCCGGGTGGTCAGCAGCGGCCGCAGCCCGGCGAACGCGCCGAGCACGTCGCCGGGAGCCGGCCCGGCGTCGAGCAGTCCACCCACCGCGCCGAGCAGGAACGCCCTCTCCCCGGGAGTGGGCTCGGGCACCTCGGGCAGCGGCCCGTCGGCGGGCTCGTCGGTCAGCCCCACGTAGACCCGCGGCTCGCCGGGCACCGGGACCGCGAACACGAACCGCGTCCGCTCGCCGGGCACCTGCGCGATCAGGCCAGCCCGCAGGCCGCCGAACGCCGCGTCCGCCAGCACCAGGTGGGTGCCCCGGCTCGGCCGCAGCGTTATCCCGCCGGCGAGCTGGCCGGCCCACACACCGGCGGCGTTGATCACCGCCCGGGTGCGAAGCTGGAACGACTCGCCGGTCAGCCGGTCGGTCAGCACCGCCCCGGTCGCGGTCAGGCCGCGCGCCTCGCACCGGGTCAGGATCGCCGCGCCGTGCGCGGCCGCGGTGCGGGCGATCGCCACGACCAGCCTGGCATCGTCGGTGAGCTGACCGTCCCAGCTGAGCATCCCGCCGCTGATGTCCCGGCGCAGCGCCGGCACCATGGCCATGACCTCGGCCCGGGTCAGCCGCCTTGGCCCGGGCAGCGTGCGCCTGCTGGTCCCGGCCGCCCGGCGCAGCACGTCGGCGGCGCCAAGGCCCACCCCGGTCAGCGCCCGGGAGGCACGCCCGGTCCCCGGCAGCCACGGATAGATCATCGGCAGCGGCCTGGCCAGGTGTGGCGCGATCCTGCCCATGATCAGCCCGCGCTCGGCCGCGCTCTCGTAGGCGATGCCGACCTCGCCCCTGGCCAGGTAGCGCAGCCCGCCATGCACCAGCTTGGAACTCCACCGGCTGGTGCCGAACGCCAGGTCGTGGCGTTCGGCGAGCACGACGGACAGCCCACGGGAGGCGGCGTCCAGCGCCACGCCGGTCCCGGTCACCCCGCCGCCCACGACCAGCAGGTCGGCCTCGCCGCGCTCGGCGACCTCGGCCAGCTCGCGGGCGCGCCGGCCCGCGTTGAGCGAGGACGCGGGTGAGACCAGCCCGGCGGTCATGCCGTACCCCCGCCGCCCGCAGGCCGGAGGTGCCCACCCGGCGGTCATCCCGTACCCCCGTCGCCAGTGGGCCGGAGGTACCCGTCGATCAGCAGCGCGGCCTCCGCCTCCAGCCGGTCCGCGCGGATCAGCTCGCCGGTGGTCCGCCCGGAGAACACCAGCGACTGGATGCTCAGCAGCACGGTCACCGCCATGGCCGTCTCGTCCCCGGCCCGGATCGACCCGTCCCGCTGCCCCTCGGTGATGCGCTCGGCGATGAAGGTGAGCGCCATCCGCTGGCTGGCCCCGAGCCGGTCGAAGATGTAAGGCTGCAGCAGCTCGGGATCGACCTGGATGATCTTGCTGAGCAGCGGATGCCCGCTCAGCTCGCGAGCCACGGCGAGAAACTGGCCGACCGCCTGCTCACGCACGCACCCCCCCGGCGGCGCACCGGCCGCGGCGGCGCTGAACACCGCGGAGAACTCCCTGGTCATCACGTCGGCCACCAGGGCCTGCCGGTCCGGCCAGCGCCGGTACACGGTCGGCCGGCTGACCCCGGCCCGCCGGGCCACATCCGACAGTGAGGTCCGCCGGACCCCGAAGGCGAGCACGCACTCGGTGGCAGCATCGAGGATCGCGTTCTCCGTCTCGTCCGCGCGATGCGCGGCGGCCTCATCCGGTTCCGTCAATTCAGCGTTACAACTTGACACAAAATGTAAGATTATCAAATCATGAGCTGGGGCGGACAGGGCCCCCGCGGCTAAGCCCCCAGGACACCCGGGGGCAGCACTCTCCCGGCACGCCGGGGCAGGTGAGGCGACCGGATGATGAACAGCGAGGCTCCGCGGCGGCGGGTCCCCGGCATGCCGTGGGCGGGGTGGGGCGACCCGGTGCCGCTCTCCCCGCAGGTCCGCGAGCTGCTGGCCGGGTTCCTCGGCCGGCGGTTGCGCCCCACGCCCGCCGCGGCGCAGGACGACGTGGTCATCGCGCCGCCAGGCCTGCCGGCCGCGGCCCGGCGGGCGTTCGCCGAGGCGGTGGGCCACGGCCAGGTGCACGAGGACCGGGCAGCCCGGCTGGGCCGGGCCGGTGGCCGGAGCACCACCGACCTGCTGCGCCAGCGGTCCGGGGCAGCCGTGCAGGCGCCGGACGCGGTGATCACCCCGGGCACCCATGACGAGGTCGTCGCGGTCCTGCGGGCGGCCAGCGAGCACCGGGTCGCGGTGGTCCCGTTCGGCGGCGGCACCAGCGTGACCGGCGGCGTCGAGCCCCTGTGCGGCGAGTTCCACTCGGTGGCCGCCCTGGACCTGCGCAGGCTCGACCGGCTGGTCCGGCTCGACACCGAGTCGCTGACCGCCACCCTCCAGGCGGGCCTGCGCGGCCCGGAGGCGGAGGAACTGCTCGGCAGGCACGGGCTCACCCTGGGGCACCTGCCGCAGAGTTTCGAGCACGCGAGCATCGGCGGGTTCGCCGCGACCCGGTCGGCCGGGCAGGCCTCGGCCGGCTACGGCCGGTTCGACGGCATGGTACTCGCCCTGAAGGCGGCCACCCCACGCGGCACGATCGAGGCGGGCGGGCTGGCCCCGGCCACCGCAGCCGGCCCGGATCTGCGGCAGTTGCTGCTCGGCTCGGAGGGTACGTTCGGGGTGATCACCGAGGTGACCGCCCGGGTCAGGCCACGTCCCGAGACGGTGATCGACGAGGCCTGGGCGTTCCCCGGCCTCGCCCCGGGCCTGGCCGCGCTGCGCGAGCTGAGCCAGTCCGGCGAGGCGATGCCCACCATCGTCCGGCTCAACGACGAGACCGAGACCGCGATCCTGGGCATGACCGGCGGGCCCACGGTCGCCGGCTGCCTGGCGATCACCAGCTACGAGGGCACGGCGGCCGGTACGGCGGCCCGGCGGGAGGCGGCGGCCACCGTGCTGCGCGGCCACGGCGGCCAGGATCTCGGCGCCGCCCCGGTAGCCGCCTGGCGGGAGAGCCGGTTCGCCGCGCCGCGCATCCGCGACGCCCTGCTCGGCACCGGAGTGCTGGCCGAAACCCTGGAAACCGCGACGAGCTGGGCGAACCTGACGCGGTTGCACTCTGCCGTGACGGCGGCCCTGACCGGCACGCTGACCGCCGCGGGCACGCCCCCGGTCCTCACCTGCCACGTCTCGCACCTCTACCCGTCCGGCGCGTCGCTGTATTACACCGTCATCGCCGCCCAGTCCGCCGACCCGATCGCCCAGTGGACCGCCGCCAAATCCGTGGCAACCGGCGCGATCACCGCCCACGGCGGTACGATCACCCACCACCACGCGGTAGGCACCGACCACCTGCCCTGGATGCGATCGGAGATCGGCGACCTCGGCGTGGACGTACTGCGCGCGGTAAAGGCAGCGCTCGACCCGGCCGGCATACTCAACCCGGGCAAGCTGATCCCGCCAGCCCGCCCCGCCTGAACGAGCGGAGAGGTTCATGACCCGCACCTGCTGTCTAGTGGTGAACCCGGCTGCGGGCGGCGGCCGGGCCGAGCGGCTGCTGCCCGTGGTCAGCCGGATGCTCAACGTGGCCGGCATCCAGCACGAGGTGTGCCGGTGCACCAGCCTGGAGCACGCCAGAGAGCTCGCCGCGGCGGCCATAGGCCGCGGCCAGGTGGCGGTCGCGGTCGGCGGCGACGGCCTGGCCGGGGCCCTCGCCGCAACCGTGGCCGGGGCCGATGGCGTGTTTGGCATCATTCCGGCCGGCCGGGGCAACGACTTCGCCCGGACACTGGGCATACCGTTCACCCCCGGCGCCGCGGCGCGGGTGATCGCCGCCGGCCAGGAACGCCCGGTAGACCTGATCGCGGTGGGCCGCGCGGACTTCGCCACCCCGGCCGGCGCGGGCCCGCTGGCCCTGGCGACCGGTGAAGTGGTCGTCGCGGGCAGCGTCTACCTGGGCATCCCCGCGGTGGCGGCCGAGATAGCCGCCCACTCCCGCGTGCCCCCCGGCGAGCTGGCCTACCCGGCGGCGGCGGTGCGCGCCGTGGCCGGCTGGCGCACCGCGACCTTCCACCTGGACCTGGACGGCGGGCCGGCCGGGGACCTGGCGGCCGGCCCCGCCGCTCAGCAGACGATGGCAGAGCCCGCAGGGGCGCCGGCCCGGGAGTTCGCCGGCGGCGCGGTCGTGGTCGCCAACTCCCGTTATTTCGGCGCCGGCATGATGGTCGCCCCATCGGCGGACGCCAGCGACGGCCTGCTCGACGTCGTCTACGTCCAGGGCTCGTCCAAGCTCGCCATGATCCACGCCCTCACCAAGATCAAGAAGGGCACGCACGTGTCGATGCGCCCGGTCGGCACGGCCCGCGCCCGGCAGGTCACGATCACCGTCGGCCGCGCCATGCCTGGCGGCGCCGACGGCGAACCCCTCCGCTGCGCCAGCCCCCTGGCCGCAGGCTCCCCCCTCCGCATCCGCGCCCTTCCCGGCGTCCTGCGGATGATCACCTGAACCACCCGGCAAGTCAGGCGCCAGGAAGCCGCCGGCTGCCAGCGCCAGGTGGCCGGGGCACCACTGATCAGCTGCTGGCTGTTTCGGCGCTGGCCAGCTCGGCCGTGGCCAGGTGCCTGTCGGCCGCCTCGCCCAGCAGGGCGCGGGCGAGCTTGCTGAGCAGCTCGGCGACCTCCTGATTTTGCTCCGGTGACCAGCCGGCGGTGAGCTGGTGCAGCAGGTCGCGCTTGGCGGCGAACAGCCGGCCGGCGGCCGCGCCGCCCGGCTCGGTGAGCGTGAGCGTGTCGCCGTCGCGGCGGACCATCCCGGCCTCCACCAGGCGGTCCACGAACGGTTTGCCGTATTCGACGGTGACTCCCGCCTCGCGGGCCAGCTCCTGGCGGTCTACCGGTGGCCGTTTGGCCAGGTGCGTGAGCACCCAGCAGCTCCCCGCGGGCAGATCCAGCCCGGCCATTTCGGCCATCCGCTCGTAGCCGCGCCGCCGCAGGTCGGTGCCGGACAGCTGGACGAGTGCCCGCTCCAGTTCGCCTGCCGAGGAACGATGGGCCGAGGCGGCCCCGAGGCCGTCGGCCACGTCGAGCGGGTTGGCGGCGGCACCGACCGCGGCCCGCAGCGGCGCCTCCCGCAGGAACCAGGACAGGACGAAGGCGGCCAGCGCCACCGGCACCGCGGCCAGGAACACGGTCTGCATGGACAGCGAGAACGCGTGCAGCACGTCGCCGCGAAGCACGGCGGGCAGCGCGCGGATCAGCGCGGGCTTGGCCTGCACCTGCGCCGGGTTGAAGCCAGCCGGCAGCGGCACGCCGTGCAACTGGCTGACCACCTCGGAGGCCAGCCGGTTGGAGAAGATCGAGCCGAAGATGGCCACGCCGAACGAGGCGCCGATGGACCGGAAGAACGTGGCGCCCGAGGTGGCCGCGCCCAGGTCGGCGTAGTCGGCCGAGTTCTGCACGGCGATGACCAGCACCTGCAGGATCAGCCCGAGGCCGAGGCCGAGAATCAGGAAGTACAGCCACATCACGGCGGTGGGCGAGGTCAGGCTCAGCCGGGACAGCAGGAACAGGGCCAGCGCGAGCAGCACCGTGCCGATGATCGGGAAGATCTTGTACCTGCCCCACCTGCTGATGAGCTGCCCGCTGGTGATCGAGGTGAGCAACATGCCGACGACCATGGGCAGCAGGTACACGCCGGACAGCGTGGCCGACACGCCGCGCACCACCTGCAGGTACAGCGGCAGGAAGGCCAGGGCGCCGAACATGGCGAACCCGGCGCAGAACCCGATGGCGCCGGCCGCCGAGAACACCGGGTCGCGGAACAGCCGCAGCGGCAGCACCGGCTCGGCCGCGCGCCCCGCCGACCGCCACCAGGCGACGGCCAGCACGACCGCGGCGGCGGCCAGGCCGATGATCACCCCCGATCCCCACCCGTAGGTGGTGCCGCCCCACGAGGTGAGCAGGACGATGCAGGTCGCCGAGGCGCCGAGCAGGATCGTGCCGAGGTAGTCGATGCGGTGCGACTGGCGGGCCGACCGGGCCGGCAGCACCGCGGCGATGACGGCGAGCGCGACGACGCCGACCGGCAGGTTGATGTAGAACACCCAGCGCCAGGTCAGGTTGTCCACGAAGAAGCCGCCGAGCAGCGGGCCGGCCACGCTGGCCACACCGAACACCGCGCCGAAGGCGCCCTGGTACCGGCCCCTCTCCCTGGCCGGCACCACGTCGCCGACGATCGCCTGGGCCAGCACCATGAGCCCGCCGCCGCCCAGCCCCTGCAGGGCACGGAAGGCGATCAGCATGTTCATGTCCTGCGACAGGCCGCACAGTGCGGAGCCGCCCAGGAAGATCACGATTGCCGCCTGGAACAGCCCCTTGCGGCCGTACTGGTCACCGAGCTTGCCCCACAGCGGTGTGGACACCGTGGTGGCCAGCAGGTACGCGGTGACCACCCAGGACAGCCGGTTCAGGCCGCCGAGGTCGCCGACGATGGTGGGCAACGCCGTGGACACGATCGTCTGGTCCAGCGCGGCGAGCAGGATCGCCAGCATGAGCGCCGCATAGATGACGATCAGGTGGCGCCCGTGCTGCGCCTGGTCCTGCGCCGGTGGCTGGGTGTCCGTCGTCGTCATGCCGACATCCTGGCACGACATGAGCCGCAGGTCAGGCAGTGGAAGGCCCGCCCGCCGCCACGGATGGCGGCGGGCGGGCCGGTTGCACCGTATACGCCGGGTTTTACTTGTGCGTGATGGTGAACGTGCCGCCGTTCAGCGGGCCGGGCGTCCACCCGCCGGTGGCGATGAGCTTGGTCGGGTTGAACGCGGCGAGCTTCTGGCCGTTGACCGTGACGCCGGTGAAGGTCACGCCGTTGGGGAGACCGGGGAAGCCGCCAGGGGCCTCGATGATCGCCTCGGCGCTGGCGTTCTTCGCCCTCAGGCTCTTCTGGACGGTGTGTGACCAGCCCTTGGTGTTGTCGGTCAGGGTCAGCCTGTAGGTGCCGCCGCCGATGTACACGACCTTGGCGGTGAAGTGGTCACCGATGCTGGCCGGGTTGCTGTAGTAGACGGGGGCGGCCGGGTACATCTCGTACCAGCCGGACACCCGCGGCGAGCCGCCAGAACATTGCGTCTGAACGCCGGTCTGCTCGACTGTCGTGTCGTTGAAGCCGTCGATGCCTATCCACGGGGCGTAGAGGGCACTGCCGTTGCAGACCGCCTTGGGCTCGACCCAGTGGCCGACGATCTTGGTGAACGTCTGTCCGCTGGCGGCGTAGCCGGCCCAGTTGCCGCTGTTGCTGAGGGGCCCGCCGAACGTGCTGTGCGAGCCGAATCCTTGCCCGGCGGTGACCGGGGCGGCCGCCATCAGCGAGGCCGCCACAAGGGTGGCCGACGCGAGAAGCGCACCCACGGCAGGGAGCCGGAGGGAAGGGAGTTTCCTCATTTGCCTGATTGCTCCTATCCAGATACCTGGGGACTGGGTCAAGCACGTGGCGACACCACGATGGCCCGAACGGGCCCGGCAAACACATCTCAAACAGCCATAGCGCCGTATTATGACGCCACCCCGGGCCGTTTCTTGCGGCCCAGGGTGGCGGGGAGCCGGTCAGCCCGCCATCTGCTGGCACATCCAGGCCAGCGACAGCGGGTACCGGTAGTCGATGGACATGTGCGTGGCGTCGAACAGCTCGAACTTGATCACGTCCTCCTTGACGCCGGCTTCGAGCAGCGCGTCGCGGAAGGCCGTGGCGCCCAGGTCCAGGTACCAGTCGTCCCTGGTGCCGGCGTCGATCCAGATCGCCCGGACGGACCTGAGCGCCTCGGCGTACTTGGGCACCATCCGCACCGGGTCCCAGTCGAGCCAGCGCTGCCAGACCTCCGGCCGCAGCACCCCGGTGACGCAGTCGAACGGCAGTTCCACCGTGCCGTCCTCGCGGGCGGAGAAGCAGGCGGCCACGCCGAGCATCATCAGCAGCGTCCCGTCCCCCTCCTTGGTGAACGAAACGCGGGAGTTGAAGTCCGACCACCAGCGCCAGATGTCGCCGTCGTAATCGCGCAGGTACCGCACGGTCTTGAGGAAGTCGGGGATGTAGCACGCCTCGTAGAGCGAGTCACCGGCGTGCGTGGCCAGCACGCCGAACAGGCCGGGCCGCAGCATCGGTGTGATCATGGCACCGAACCCGCCGCTGGACTTGCCCATGATGCCGCGGTGCGCCGGGCCGGCCAGCGTGCGGTACCTGGCATCCACCCAGGGGACGATCTCCTCACACAGGTATGAGTGGTAGCGGCCGGTGCCGGGCGAGTCGACGAACTGGCTGCCGCCGTAGGCGGTCCAGGCGTCCACGTAGACCACGATCGCCGGTGGCGCCTCGCCGGTGGCGAACACCTGGTCCGCGGTCTCGGGGAACGGCCGCCGGTAGGCGCTCCGGTTCGCCCACATGGTGAGGTGGCCGGTGTAACCCTGGATCACGTAGACGGACGGGTAGCGCCGGTCCGGCTCGTCGTCATACCCGGGCGGCAGGTAGACCCACAGCGGCCGCTCGTACGGGTCGCCCAGTGGATTGTCCCGGAGCAGTTCGCTGGTGATGACGTGTTCGTCCATCCGTCCGGATAGTTCGGCGGACCAGGGCAGCATGACGCCTCCATCGGTAATTCAACGGTCGCCCCGTGAGGGTTCTTCAAGACCGGCCAGCGAGGGCAGGCGAATTTTGCCTGCCCGGGTGCCGGTGCGCGTGGCACTGGGATAACCGGGGTGGGTCTCTTGAAGAACCCGAACTTCTGGGTAAGCACAGTCTGGCAGGATCACCTGCCTGCGCTCCATTCCTCACCCATCCGCCCGGTCCCCGGGCGGGGCATATGGTGCCCGGTCACAGTTATCCGCCCCGGCAGTGTCCGCCTTCGTCATTTCCGCAGTTCAGATGATATTTGACGGGGCGATCCGGCGCCGGGGCGACCGCGAACGCCTGCCACTTCTGTCGCAGACGGAATCACCAGTACCAGCCGGGCGTGCCTGGCGAGTTCGTGACTGCGGCAGTAATACGACACCACTTTCCGTGTCGTAAACGATATCTGACTGTGGTTAGCGCACCTCGGGGTTGGGCCGTGCCCCGGCTGGCCGGCGCCCTGGCGGCGCTGGCGGCCGCGCATCCGGCTGTCACAAGGGCGGCGAGGACGGCCACCGCCGCCCTTGCCCGTGCCGGTAGAAAGGAACCGGATGACCGCACCGGGCTGCCCGGCCTTCTCATCCGGATGAGAGGTAGCGAGGCGGCCAGATGGTTGCAATGCGGCACAACCGGGGCAATCCACGGGCAAGATAGCGCCAGGCCTGGAGAGGACCACGGATGACCGAGCAGGACGAGTGGGAGCGTGCGTTCACCGACGCGGTCTGTGGGCTGCGGCCCACAAGCGAGACGCCGGCAGCCGGTGGCGGCTCTCTTACCGGCACCGCGCTGCGGCCCGGCAGCGCACTGAGCCGGGCACTCTGCCTGGAGTTGTTCGAGGCGCAACTGGGCAGCCGTCACCTCGACCTGGCGGCGCGCTGGCTGCGCGAGCGCGGGGACGGCTTCTACACGATCGGGTCGGCGGGGCATGAGGGCAACGCCGCCGTGGCGGCCGCGGTGCGGGTCACCGATCCGGCGCTGCTGCACTACCGGTCCGGGGCGTTCTACCTGACCCGGGCCTGCCAGGCGGACCCGTGGACCGGCACCCTGGCCGACCGGATCGGGCGCGGGCTGCGGGATGTGCTGCTCGGCCTGGTGGCCGCGGCGGCGGAGCCGATCTCCGGCGGGCGGCACAAGGTGTTCGGCAGCGCCGAGCTGGCCATCATCCCGCAGACCTCCACCATCGCCTCGCACCTGCCGCGCGCGGTCGGCCTGGCGTTCGCGCTGGACCGGGCCGGGAAGCTGGGCCGCGCTCCCGGCTGCGGCCAGCACCGCTGCCTCCCGCACTGCTTCTCCTACGGCGGCGGGTATGAGTGCTGGCGCGGCTGGGATCTGCCGGACTGGCCGGATGACGCGATCGTGGTGTGCTCGTTCGGCGACGCGTCGGTGAACCACTCCACGGCGGCGGGCGCCTTCAACGCCGCCGCCTACTGCGCCTACCAGCGGCTGCCACTGCCGTTGCTGCTGGTCTGCGAGGACAACGGGCTCGGCATCAGCGTGCGCACGCCGCCCGGCTGGGTAGCGGCGGCACAGTCCGGCCGCCCTGGTGTCCAGTACTTCCACGCCGACGGCGCGGATCTGGCCGAGGTATACGACACCGCGCTCGCCGCGGCCAGCTTCGTCCGGGAACGCCGGGCCCCGGCGTTCCTGCACCTGTCGGTCACCAGGCTCGGCGGGCACGCGGGCTCGGACGCCGAGGCCGCCTACCGCAGCGCCACGGAGATCGCCGAGGCGATCGCGCGGGACCCGCTGACCAGGACGGCCAGACTGCTCATCGAGGCCGGGGCGGTCAGCGCCGGCGAGGTGCTCGCGATGCGGGAACGGTCCAGGAACCGGGTGCTCACGATGGCCGCCGAGGTGGCCGGCGCGCCGAGGCTGGCGATCGCCGCCCGGGTGATCGCGCCGCTGGCGCAACGGCGCCCGGCCGTGGTGGCCGCCCGCGCCGTGGTCGCGGCGGACGAGGCCGGGCGGACGGCGGCGTTCGGCGGCAAGCTGCCCGAGAAGGCGGGGCCGCTCACCCTGGCACAGGCGATCAACGCCACGCTGTGCGACGCCATGGCTGCCCGGCCGCAGATGCTGGTCTTCGGCGAGGACGTGGCCCGCAAGGGCGGGGTGTACGGAGTGACCAGGGGGCTGCTGCGCAAGTTCGGCGCGGGACGGGTGTTCGACTCGCTGCTCGACGAGCAG
The DNA here is from genome assembly GCA_035308365.1 of Streptosporangiaceae bacterium. GTDB lineage: Bacteria > Actinomycetota > Actinomycetes > Streptosporangiales > Streptosporangiaceae > PALSA-505. Next base: position 25,705 of record DATGGU010000070.1, on the reverse strand, counting down.
TCAGTGCTCGGCCTGGCCCTGGGTGCCGGGCTGGCCGGGCTGCTGCCGGTGCCGGAGATCCAGTACCTCGCCTACCTGCACAACGCCGCCGACCAGATCCGGGGCGAGGCGGCCACACTGCCGTTCTTCTCGCAGGGGCAGTTCCGCAACCCGATGGTGCTGCGGATCGCCGGCCTGGCCTATCAGGAGGGCTTCGGCGGTCACTTCCACAACGACAACGCGGTCGCCGCGCTGCGGGACATCCCCGGGCTGATCATCGCCGTGCCGGCCCGGGCAGGCGACGCCGCCGCGATGCTGCGGACCTGCCTGGCGGCGGCCGAGACCGACGGCAGCGTCTGCGTGTTCCTCGAACCGATCGCCCTGTACCACACGCGCGACGCCCGCTCGCCGGGCGACGGCGGCTGGATGGAGTCCTACCCGGCGCCGCCGGACTGGCCGGCCACCCACGTGCCGGCCGGGCAGGCCAGAGTGTATGAGGCCGGGGACTGCGCGCCGCTGCTGACGATCATCACGTTCGGCAACGGGCTGCGGCTCAGCCTGCGGGCGGCGGCCCGGCTGGGTGAGACCGGGATCGGATCCCGGGTGGTGGACCTGCGCTGGATCGCCCCGCTGCCGGTCACCGACATCCTGCGCGAGGCGGCGATGACCGGCCGGGTGCTGGTCGCCGACGAGACCCGGCGCACCGGCGGAGTGTCCGAGGCGGTGATCACCGCGCTGGCCGACGCCGGGTTCCCCGGCCGCGTCGCCCGGGTGACCAGCGAAGACAGCTTCATCCCGCTGGGCAGCGCGGCCGATGCCGTGCTGCTGTCCGAGCGGGCCATCGAGTACGCGGCCCACGAATTGCTGAGGCGGAGATAGGCGTTGGGAGCTCGCGCAGCCAGGTCCGCTGCGCGAGCTCCGGACTGGCTGGAGGCGGGCTGGAGATGGCGCGGTTCCCCAGCCTGCCTCCACTCCCGCCATAGTCAGCCGGCCGGGCGGGAAGTCGTCATTACGATTACTCAGCCAGGCTCTGGCAAACACCTCTCAACCGGGCATAAGTTGACGTTATGGCCGAACCGGGGTTGCGGATGTTATGGCCGAGCTGGAGTTGCGGCATCTGCGCGTCGTCCTGGCCATCGCGGAGACCGGCAGTCAGACCAAGGCGGCCGCGAAACTGGGGGTGAGCCAGCCTGCGCTCACCGCGCAGCTTGCCAGGATCGAGCGGATGCTGGGCGGGCGGCTGTTCATCCGCAGCCCGCATGGAGCCGAGCCGACACCGCTGGGCAAGTTTATTGTGGGCCGGGCCGGGACCCTGGTCGCGGACATGGATGACCTGGTGGGCGCGGCCCGGCAGCATCTCGCCGAAGTGCCCAAGCGGCCATCGCTGCGCGTCGGGACGACACCGCTGCTGATGTTTGGTGGCTTCGTCAGCGAGCTGCAGCGTAGGGGGGCGTACGACGAGGTTTCCACGCACGTCGAGCCGGCCACCCATGACGTGCTGGGGATGCTGGCGGCCGGGCTCATCGACGTTGCGATCTGTGAGCGGTTCGACGACGAGAGCGCGCAGGATGTCGCCGGGATCCGGCTGCGCACCCTGGTCTTCGAGCCGATGCTGGTGGCCATCTCCGAAGGCCATCCGCTGGCCGCCAGGGACACCATCGACCTGGCCGGCCTGGCCGGCTGTGACTGGGTGGTCCCCCCGGCGCACGATAACCCGTACCGGCGCAAGCTGCAGCTCGCCTGTCAGGCCGCCGGGTTCACCCCGAGGGTCCGCCACCTCACCAACGACACGTCCACCGCGAGCATGCTGGTCAGCCACGGCGCGGTGTCCGTGGCCGCAGGAGCCGCCAAGTCTGGCAACGGCCTGGTCGTACGGCCACTCACCGGTGAGCCGCTGATCACCGAGATCCTGTTCGCCACCAGGACCGGCGACCCGCCGGCCGAGGTCGTCGACGAACTGTTCCGTGCCGCCGCCGTCGGCTACCTGACCACCCTCGACCGCAACCCGCCCTACCTGCGGCGCTGGTACACCGAACACCCGGACAGCCACGCCGCCATCGACCTGGCCCTCGCGCCGCAGACGCACATGGACCCGGCCTAACCGCCGGGTGCCCGGTGACCGGCCGCCAGCCGGGCGCCGACGGCGATGAGGGGCAATCCGGCGCTGGTGCCGCCGGTGACGGCCTGGCCGCCGTCGGTGTAGAGGGCCACGTTGAAGGCCTTTCCCCCGGTGGCCTTCTTGGCGATGATCAAGGTGCCGAAGGCGGTGCCGCTGCCGGTGACCGCGGCGCCGATGTAGTCGCCGGCCATGAGGCCCTTGCTGGTGTCCGGCAGCAGGCTCAGGGCGAACGGCGTGACCAGGTGCTGGCCGGCGCTCCAGGTCGCGCCGCCGTTGACCGAGGAGCTGAAGCCCGCGCCGATCGCGCAGGTGGCCTGGGTGCAGGTCGCCTTCGGATAGAAGTAGTAGTAGAGCGCCAGATGCCCGGCGCCGCCGGGGCTGGCCACGATGACCGGCAGGTAGTGCTCGATGCTGCTGGTCACCGGGTCGATGGGAATCCGCGCCGGGGCGGTCCAGGTAGCCGCGCCGGCGGACGCGGAAAAGACGATGTCGTTCTCCGGGCAGCCGGTGCGGAACCGGCAGTCCGCCCAGGCCACGTAGATCGTGCCCGCCTGGTCGACGGTGACGCTGGGCAGCGGGTCGCCGCGCAGGTTCCCGTCGGGCGCGTGATGCTGCACGGCCGCGATCGTCACCGGCGCCGACCAGGTCTTCCCGCCGTCGGAGGAACTCAGCGCGACCTGGGTACTGGCGCCCTCGACCGTGTAGTACACGACGACCACGGTGCCGTCAGGCTGCACGGCCATGCCGCCGGGCAGCCCGCCGGCCGCACCGGCCGGATCGACCGGCGCGCTCCAGACCGCCCCGCCGTCGGTGGAGGTGGCGATGGCGAGCTGGTTGCTGTCGGCATGCATGTCGACCACGGCGTAGCAGGTGCCGTAATGCGGGCTCGACGCCGTGTTGTCGCAGACGATCCAGTCCTTGTCATAGTTGGGGGTGTCCGACGTGCCGCCGATGGCGAAGACCGGCTTGGTCCAGGCCGTGCCGCTGGCCGAGCGCAGCACGGCGACGCCGATCCCGGGCGGTTCGCGCCCCGCGACGAACACCAGGGCGGTCGTGGCGATCAGCCAGGTCTTGTGCCTGGCGTCGTAGGTGACCACAGGGTCGGTCGCCCTGGGGTACTTGCCGCCGCCCCGGTGGGTGGTCAGTCCGGACAGGAAGCCGTGCGTCCAGGTCACCCCGCCGTCGGCCGAGGCCGCCCAGCCGATGTCCGAGGCGCCGCCGGTGACGAACCGGCCGGCCTGCACCGCGTCCACGATCGTGCTGCCCCAGGCGAAGCTGTCCGGCTCGACCTCGGTCGCGTGCTGGCTGGTGGCGTTCGTGAACGGATCGCTGCTGAGCTGGCTGACCGGCGGCACGCCGGTGACCGCGGCTGCCACGCCATATGTGGGAACGGCTAATGCGCCGGCGATCAGCACAAGTCCGGCCAGGCAAGCGCACCATGTGCGTGTCATCGTGGCTCCCTACGTGGTGAGGTGGGCCAGCAGGGCGGCGGTGACCGGGCCCGGTGCCTGAATGTTCGCCAGGTGTGCGGCGCCGCGGACCACGACCAGTTTCGCACCGGGGACCCGGCGGGCGATCAGCGCGCCGTGCCAGGGCGGCGTGGACGGATCCTCGCTGCCGGCGACGACCAGGGTGGGCGCGGTAATCGAGCCGAGCGCCGGGCGCAGGTCCATGGCGGCGATCGCCTCACAGCAGCCGGCGTAACCTTCGGGGCCGGTGCCCTCCAGCATGGCCTTGACCGCCGCCACGGCCGGTGGCGCGCTGCGGATGAACGGCGGGGTGAACCAGCGGCCCAGGGCCGGCCCGATCACCGGCGCCATGCCCTCCGAACGCACCAGTCCGGCCCGGGCCAGCCAGTCGCCGGCCGGCGGAAGGTGGGCGGACGTGCAGCAGACGGCGAGCGCCGTGATCCGGGACGGCGCGTTCGCCGCGAGCCACAGGCCGATCATGCCGCCGATCGAGATGCCGGCGTAGCTGGCGCGGTCGATGCCGTGCCTGCCGAGCAGCGCGAGCACCGCCGAGCCCAGCTCGGCGATGGTGTACGGGCCGGGCTCGGGGTGGTGCGGACCCGTCCCATGGCCCGGCAGCTCATACCGCAGCAGCCGGAACCGCCCGGCCAGGGCCGGAAGCTGCGGATCCCAGACCGAGCGCGAGGTGCCGAGCGAGTTGCCCAGCACGAGCACCGGGCCGCTGCCCTCCAGCGAGGCGGTAAGGGTGAGCCGGGTTTCAGACATCGAAGAAGACCGTCTCGCCGTCACCCTGCAGGCGGATGTCGAAGCGGAACTCCCCCGGGCCGGCGGCGGTGGCTATGAGAGTGTCCCGCCTGCTTCGTAGGGACAGAGATTGGAGAACCGGATCCGCGGCGTTGGCACCTTCCTCGTCCGGGAAGTAAATCCTGGTCACGAGCCGGTCGAGCAGACCACGGGCGAAGACGGACACGTCCAGGTGCGGCGCCTCGGTGCGGCCGTCGCCGCAGGGCAGCGCCCCCGGGCGCAGCGTGACGATCCGGTACCCGCCGTCGGCGCCGGTGGGGCAGCGGCCGAAGCCGCGAAAGCCCGATGTCCCGGTGCGGCGCGGGTCGCCGGGATGGCCGTTGAAGCCCCCGTCCGGGTCCGCCTGCCAGACCTCAACCAGCGCGTCGGGGACCGGCTCCCCCGCGCCATCGGTGACCCGGCCGCTGATCGTGATCGCGCCCGGCGTCCCCTCGGGCACCACGAACGGCCCGTCCGGCCAGGGCAGTGCGATGGCGAAGAACGGTCCCACGGTCTGCGACGGGGTGACCGGCAGCCTGCTCACTCGTCGTCACTCCCCTCGAACGGCGTCGCCTCCCGGCCGCGCAGCACGATGTCCCAGGTGTAGCCGAGTGCCCATTCCGGCTCGGTGGTGGCGAGGTCGAAACTGGCGATCAGCCGCTGGCGCCCCGCCGGGTCAGGCACCGAGTTGAACACCGGGTCCAGCGGCAGCAGCGGATCGCCGGGGAAGTACATCTGGGTGACCAGGCGCTGGGTGAACGCATGGCCGAACAGCGAGAAGTGGACGTGCGCGGGCCGCCAGGCGTTCGGGTGGTTGCGCCAGGGGTAGGCGCCCGGCTTGATGGTGACGAACCGGTACCGCCCGTCGTCGCCGCTGACGCAGCGGCCGAGGCCGGTGAAGTTCGGGTCGAGCGGCGCGGAGTGCTGGTCGTTCACGTGCCGGTAGCGGCCGGCCGCGTTGGTCTGCCAGATCTCGACCAGGGCGCGCCGCACCGGGCTGCCGCCACTGTCGAGCACCCGGCCGGTGAGGATGATCCGCTCGCCCTGCGGCTCGCCGGGATGACCGGCGGTCAGGTCGGCGTCCACGGCCGTGACCCGCTGCGCGCCGAGCAATGGGCCGGTGACCTCGGTCAGCCGGTGCGGCAGCAGCACCAGCGGCTGGCGGGGTGCGCGCAGGGCCGACGACCGGTAACCGGCGAAGTCGTAGGGCGGGTGGACGCCGCGCGGCCGCTCGTAGGGCCGCACGGTGAACTCGGTCATCGGGCCGCTCCTTCTTCGTCAAGCACCCGCTGGGCGATGGCGAACGCGCGGTTGCCCGCCGGGACGCCGGCGTACACCGCCACCTGCAGCAGCACCTCGCGGATCTGCTCGCGGCTGAGGCCGTTGCGCAGCGCCGCCCGCAGGTGCATGGCCAGCTCTTCGTCCTGCCGGAGCACGGCGAGCGCGGTGAGCGTGACGATGCTGCGCTCGGCCCTGGTCAGCCCGGGACGTGACCAGATCTCCCCCCATGCATAGCGGGTGATCAGATCCTGGAACGGAGCCGTGAACGGCGTGGTGCCCGCGACGGCGCGGTCCACGTGGGCGTCGCCGAGCACCTCCCGGCGGACCGTCATGCCCCGGCCTGTGGTGTCCTCATCGGCTGTCACGCACTGCCGCCTTTCGTCGTCGGTGACCGGCTCGCGAGCCGCCGAGCGGACCGCCGCCGGGGTATGGCATGCTTTCGCGCTAGCGCCGCCCTTGATCGCCGGAACCGGTGGCGCATGAGCCATTCGACCGAAGGCGAGCCAAGTACATGACCAACACGCGGCAGCAGGAGGCTGGCACGGACCGGACCGAGCGGCTGCGCGGGGCCAGCTTCGGTCTCATGGTCATGCTGATCCTCCAGTTCGGGCTGGGGATCGGGGTCAACCTGTTCATCACGGTCAAGAAGGGCGGCCTGGGCGAGGCGGTCAGCAACGGGCCGCTGCTCGCGCTGCACGCGATCCTCGGGCTGCTGATCCTGCTCGCCGCGATCGGCCTGCTGGTCCAGTCCATTGTGGCCAGGAACCGGGTCGTGATCACGGCCGCCGCCATCGGCCTGGGCGCCGTGCTCGGCGCCGCCATCAACGGCGCCTTCTTCCTGAACAACGGGGCGAACGGGCCGTCGAATGGAATGGCGGTATCCGGCCTGGTCGCGATGCTCTGCTACACGATCTGCCTGAGGGTTCTCGGGTCTGGGCAGCGCAGTCCGGCCTGACATCACGGCTCCCCCGCCGATGCGTGCGCGGCCAGGGCCCGGTCCACGAACTCACCTGCCGCGCCCAGGTACCCAGCCGGGTCCAGAGCGGCGCCGATCTCACCGGCGGTAAGCCCGGCGCCGCGCAGCACGTCCGCTAGCGACTGGCCATCGGCCGCCGCCTTGGCCACCAGGTCGTGCGCGGCCGGCCTGCCCAGCTTCGGCGCGAGCAGCGCGGCCACCCGCTCGGCCATCGGCAGGCCGCCGGCGGCGTCCAGGTTGGCCCGCATCGCGGCACGGTCCACCACCAGCCCGGCGAGCAGCTCGGCGCACCAGGACGCGGCCGAGCAGGTCAGCCGCAGCAGCGCGGCCAGCGGCTGCCATTCGGCGTGCCAGCCGCCCGCCGCCCGCTGATGCTCCTGCTCGGCGGCGGCCGTCAGGGTGGCAAGGAGACCGGGCGCTTGTTTGGTACATCCCAGAATCGCGACCGCGGCGACCGGGTTGCGCTTGTGCGGCATGGTGGACGAACCGCCGCCGGAGCCTCCCTCACGGACCTCGCCCACCTCGGGCTGCGCCAGCAGTGTCACGTCCCGGGCGATCTTGCCGGCCGCCGCGCACACGCCGGCCAGCGCGGCGGCCAGTTCGGTGATGCGCAACCGGTCGGTGTGCCAGGGCAGCACCGGCTCGGCCAGCCCCAGCTCCCCGGCCAGCAGCGCCGCGACGCGCGGGCCGGCCGGGCCGAGCGGGGCCAGCGTGCCCGCCGCGCCGCCGAACTGGACGGCCAGCCGGTCCCGGCGCACCGCGGCCAGCCGGCGGCGGGACTCGTCCAGGCCGGTCAGCCAGCCGGCGGCGACCAGGCCGAAGGTCACCGGCACGGCCTGCTGCAGCAGGGTACGGCCGGGCATCACCGTGTCCCGGTGTTCGGCGGCCAGCCGGGCAGCCTCCGCAGCCGCCTCGGACAGGCTTTGGCCGGCCACCTCCAGCGCGGTCTTCGCCAGCAGCATCATCGCCGTGTCGATGATGTCCTGGCTGGTCGCGCCCTGGTGCACCGCCGCGGCGGCGGGCCCGGGCAGCATCCCGTGCAGCGCCCGGACCAGGGCGGGCACCGGGTTCCCGGTGCGCGCGGCCTGCCGCCCCAGCTCGGCCAGGTCGAAGTTCGATGCCTTCGCCACCGCCGTCACGGCGGCCCCGGCGCCGTCGGCGGCCAGCCCGGCCCGCTCCAGCGCCCGGGCCAGGGCGGCCTCGGCGTCAAGGATCGCCTGCAGCCACGCTGTGGCGGAAATCTCCGTGCCGCCGTGGGCGAAGACCGCCGCGAACAACTCGCCGCCCTCAGACATGCGCCAGCCCGACGTAGTTCTCGGCCAGCGAGGTGGCCGCGGCGTCCGAGCTGCACACGTACTCCAGGTGGGAGAGCTGCAGCCGCCGGTCGTAGCCGTCGTAGTCGTCAAAGGTGTGCAGCAGGGTGGTCATCCACCAGGAGAAGTGCTGCACCCGCCAGACCCGGCGCAGGCAGACCTGCGAGTACTCCTCGAGCAGGGTCATGCTCCCGCCGGCATACCAGGCGGCCAGCGCCTCGGTCAGCACGCCGACGTCGAAGGCGGCCAGGTTGAGCCCCTTGGCCCCGGTCGGCGGCACGATGTGGGCCGCGTCCCCGGCCAGGTACAGCCGCCCGTAACGCATCGGCTCGGCGACGAAGCTGCGCATCTGGGCGACGGATTTCTCAAGCACCGGGCCGGTGTGCAAGTGCCAGCCGGGCACGGTCTCCAGCCGGGCCCGCAACTCGTCCCAGTACCGTTCGTCCGGCCATTTGGCCACGTCCTCGTCCGGAGCCACCTGCAGGTAGAACCGGCTGAGCGCCGGGCTGCGCATGCTGTGCAGGGCGAAGCCGCGGTCGGAGTGCGCGTAGATGAGTTCGTCAGACGACGGCGCCACCTCGGCCAGCACCCCCAGCCAGCCGAACGGGTACTCCCGGTCGAACACGGTCAGGTACGCGGCCGGGATAGACGGCCGGCACACCCCGTGGAACCCGTCGCACCCGGCGATGAAGTCGCAGCTCAGCGTCTGCCGCTCGCCCTGGTGGGTGAAGCAGATCTCCGGCCGGGTGCTGGTGAGGCCGTCCAGCACCACCTCGGAGACCTCGAACAGGATCTGGCCGCCGGCCGCGAGCCTGGCCGCGATCAGATCCTTGACCACCTCCTGCTGGCCGTACACGGTGATCGCGCGGCCAGGGACCAGCCGCTCGAAGGCGATGCGGTGCGGCTTCCCGGAGAACCTCAGCTCGATGCCGTGGTGGACGAGCCCCTCCTTCAGCAGCCGTTCACCCAGCCCGGTCGCGACCAGGGTGTCCACCGTGCCCTGTTCGAGCACCCCGGCCCTGACCCGTTTCTCCACGTAGCCGCGGCTGCGCGCCTCCACCACGACCGACTCGATGCCATGGCGGTGCAGCAGGTGGGACAGCAGCAGCCCGGCTGGCCCCGCCCCGACGATCCCGACCTGAGTGCGCACGACACCATGTTCCCATCTCGCACAACAGTTCTCAGCACGAACATAGCGTGCCGGTCATCACGGGTAGCCTTCCGGCCGCCCGATGCGGACGTCCACGCCGGGCGAGTAGTGCACCAGCGGCGGTCCCGGCGGGAGCGGCAGCCCGGCCGCGGGCAGCAGCCCGTCATCGACGGCCTGGATCTCGGCCCGGTGCAGCGGCCAGGGACGGTGCTGAGCCCGGGCGAACCGGTACCTGGCGCCGCTGACGCTGAACAGGATCCACCGCGCGGTGAGGAAATGGTCCCGGTCGCCGAGTTCGCCGGCCTCGTAGGCGTCCCCGATCGTGACCCGCGCGAGGCTGGCCGCGCCACGCGGGCCAGGCCACCGGCGGCGGCACGTGTAGGAGATCTCGCTGCCGCGTGTGGCCAGCCGCATCGACGACCAGAAGTAGGGCAGCCGGTAAGTCCCCCGGGCGACGCAGACCGCGCCGAGCCGGGCGGCGTCGAGCGAGAGGAACCAGATCCCGGCCCGTCCGTCGCGATCGCGGGCGTAGGTCCGCACGTTCGTCTCGCAGAAGTTCGAGACCCAGGGCAGCCGGCTGCCTCCGGGCGTGGCCACCCGCATGAAGAACGGCACCAGCCCCACCCAGGCCGCCCCGCCGAAGAGATCCACCTCCAGCCCATCGGGCAGCAGCCGCTGAACGGCTTGCGGCTCGAACGGCCAGTGCACGAAGGTCACCCGCTCCCAGCATTGCCGCATCACCGGCCGGTCCACGGTGAACGGGCATGAGCCTGACAGCCGCCCGGAGTGCGTCATCCTCCCATCGTCCCCGCCGCACTGGGTTCAAACCCGCCGGGCGCCCCGGCCGGCCCGGTCAGTGCCGGGGCGCGAAGAAGATGACACCCACCCCGATGGCGACGATGCATGCGCCGATCCAGTCGAACCGGTCGGGCCGGTGCCCGTCCAGGCCCCAGCCCCACAACAGGCTCAAGATGACGAACACACCACCGTACGCGGCGTACACCCGGCCGAAGTTGCTGTGCTGCAGCGTCGGTATGACCCCATAGCCGATCAGGACGGCCGCCCCGATGAGGCCGGCCCACCAGGGCGCGCCCTCCCGGAGCCAGCGCCACACCAGGTAGCCGCCGCCGATCTCGGCCAGCCCGGCGGCGATGAACAGGGCAACGGAACGTGCTGTCTCCACCCAGCCATTGTTCGCCAGTGCCGCGCGCCACTGGGCCTCGGCCTGCGCCGCTGGGGTGCCCTATTGTCGTCGGTATGACGGAAAACGCTCTTGCCTCCGGTCCTGACCTGCCGCAGCGGCGCCACCTGGTCACCGGGATTCCCGGCCCCGTCTCGCGTGAGCTGGCGCAGCGGCGGCTGGCCAGCGTCGCCCGCGGCGTCAGCAGCGTGCTGCCGGTGTTCGCGCAGGCCGCCGGGGGCGGCGTGCTGCTGGACGTGGACGGCAACTCGCTGATCGACTTCGGCTCCGGGATCGCCGTCACCTCCGTCGGGAACAGCGCTCCGCTGGTCGCCGCGGGTGTCACCGAGCAGGTGATGAGCTTCACGCACACCTGTTTCATGGTCACCCCGTACGAGGGCTACGTGGCGGTCTGCGAGGAACTCGCCCGGCGCACACCCGGCGGCCACGAGAAGCGGTCCGCGCTGGTGAACTCCGGCGCCGAGGCCGTCGAGAACGCCGTGAAGATCGCCCGGCATGCCACCGGCCGCCCGGCCGTGGTGGCCTTCGATCACGCCTACCACGGGCGGACCAACCTCACCATGGCGCTGACCGCCAAGAACATGCCTTACAAGCACCGGTTCGGCCCGTTCGCCAGCGATATCTACCGGGTGCCGATGGCCTACCCGCTGCGCTGGCCGGGTGGCCCGGCCAAGTGCGCCGACGAGGCCCTCGACGTGGTCACCGGCCTGATCCACGCCCAGGTCGGTGAGCAGAACACGGCGGCGGTGATCATCGAGCCGATCCAGGGTGAGGGCGGGTTCATCGTCCCGCCGGACGGGTTCCTGACCGGGCTGGCCGAGTTCTGCCGGGAGCACGGCATCGTGCTGATCGCCGATGAGATCCAGAGCGGGTTCTGCCGGACCGGGAACTGGTTCGCCTGCGAGCACGAGGGCGTGGTGCCCGACCTGATCACCACGGCCAAGGGCATCGCCGGCGGGCTGCCGCTGGCCGCCGTCACCGGCCGGGCCGAGCTGATGGACGCGGTGCACGCCGGCGGGCTCGGCGGCACCTACGGCGGCAACCCGGTCGCCTGCGCCGCCGCGCTGGGGGCGATCGCCACCATGGAGGCCGAAGACCTGCCCGCCCGTGCCCGCCGGATCGGCGAGATCATGCTGCCCAGGCTGCACACGCTGGCCGGGAAGTACCCGGTCATCGCCGACGTGCGGGGCCGGGGCGCGATGCTCGCGGTCGAGCTGACCGAGCCGGGCACGCTGCGGCCCGATCCGGCCGCCACCGCCCGGGTCGCCGCCGCCTGCCACGCGGCCGGCCTGATCGTGCTGACCTGCGGCACGTTCGGCAACGTGCTGCGCTTCCTGCCGCCGCTGGTCATCCCCGAGCACCTGCTCGACGAGGGCCTGACCATCCTGGAAGAAGCGTTCGCGAGCCTGTGAGGGTTGTTCAAGACCGACCAGCGAGGGCAGGCCCAGCGGGCCTGCCCGAGCGGCGGTGCACGTTGTGACTGCGGCAGCCGAGGTGAATCCCTTGAAAAACCCGAACGTCAAAGAAGGCACCGTAAGTGGGACCTTCCGGGCGGCCGTCACCGCGCTGCGAGCCCGCCCGGTCAGCATCTGCGAGAAGGGCTTCGGCGCCGTTACGCCGGTGACCGCGGCGGACCTGGCCGGGCGGCGCCCCAGCCTGTTCGGCGGCGGCTTCATCACGCCGGTGATGGTGCTGCGGGAGACCGCGCTCAGCCAGAACATCCAGGGCCTGGCCGCGTTCTGCGCGTCGGCCGGGGTGGATCTGGCGCCACACGGCAAGACGACGATGGCCCCGCAGTTGTTCGCCCGCCAGTTCGCCGCCGGGGCCTGGGCGATGACGGCGGCGACCACCGGGCACATGCAGATCTACCGCTCGTTCGGCGTCCCCCGGATCCTGCTGGCCAACGAGCTGACCGACCCGGCGGGCATCGCCTGGCTGGCCGGCGAGATGGCGGCCGATCCGGACTTCGACTGCTACGTCTACGTGGACAGCGCCGCCGGGATCCGGCTGCTGGATGAGACGCTTCAGGCCAGCGGCGCCACCCGCCCGCTGCCGGTGCTCGTGGAGCTGGGCCAGCCGGGCGGGCGCACCGGCTGCCGGAGCGCCGAGGAAGCGGTCGCGCTGGCGAAGACGGCCGCCGCGACCGGTTCGCTCCGGCTGGCGGGTACGGCGGGCTACGAGGGCACCATCGGCCACGACTGCGCCCCCGGCACGCTCGGCGCGGTCACCACGTTCTGCCAGGACCTGCGCAGGCTCGGCGAACTGCTGACCGGGCTCGTCTCCGGCCCCGATCCGCTGATCGTCAGTGCCGGCGGCAGTGCCTACTTCGACATCGTCGCGGCCGAGCTGACCAAGCCGGCGGCCGGCGGCGGCCCGCGGCCAAGGGTGGTGCTGCGCAGCGGCGCCTACATCTCGCACGACCACGGCCTGTACAGCACCCTTGTGCCGAGCGCCGGCGGGCCGCGCCGGGGGCCACAACTGCTGCCCGCCTTCGAGCTGTGGGCCAGCGTGCTGTCCAGGCCGGAGCCCGGCCTGGCCCTGCTGAACGCCGGGCGCCGGGACGTGGCGTTCGACTCTGGCTACCCGATCCCGCTCCAGACGCGCGGCGCCGATGGCCAGCTCACCCCGGCGGCCGGCATGACGGTCACCGAGCTGAACGACCAGCACGCTTATCTGCAGGTACCCGCCGAGGCCGGACTGGCCCCCGGCGACCTGGTCTGCATGGGCATCTCGCACCCGTGCACGACCTTCGACAAGTGGCGGGTCATCCCCGTGGTCGACGACGGGTACCGGGTGATCGACGCCATCCATACGTTCTTCTGACCTTCACTTCACCGAACTGATGGACGGCGCCTCACACCCGGTGAAGGCTGTGCTGCAGCCCGCCGAGAGCTAGCGTCAGGCTGGTCCTGCCTCGATGACCTCGCGGACCTGAGCCTCGGGTGGGTTCATGCCGAAGTCGGTGACGATCCAGGTCGCACCGGCCTGCGCCCACGGCTGCGGGTCCTCGCCCGGCGGAAGGTCCACCACCAGGTCGAACGGTTCACCGGCCGGGCGTGCCGCGCGGGCCTCGGCGGCCAGTTCGGCCAGTGCGCCCGGGCCGGGCAGGTCAATGGGGAACAGGCCGTCCCAGCGGAGGCCACGTTGCACCGGACGGCGGTGCGGCCACACGCCGGCCACCCAGACCGGGATCCTGGGCCGCTGCACCGGGCGCGGCTCGAACTCCCCGGCCCAGTATCTGGTCAGGCTGTCCAGGCCCTGATCGAGCAGGCGGGCGCGCTCGCGCGGGCCGGCCACCTCGCCGAACGGCTCGAACTCGCCGTTGCGCGAGCTGCCGAGGCCGACGCCAAGGGTGAGGCGGCCGGAGCTGAGCAGATCCAGCGTGACGGTCTCCCTGGCGACCTTGTGCACCCGGCGGCGCGACAGCGGGGTGACCATCGGGCCGATCCGCACCCGGCTGGTCGCGCAGGCGATCGCGGCGAGCGCGACCCAGGGGTCGGCCACGGCCCGTACCGGCTCGCGGTACCTGATGTGATCCCAGACGAAGAAGCCGTCCCAGCCGCGCTCTTCGGCCCGGGCCGCGAGGCCGGCCAGCACCCGGGGGTCGGCCAGGTCGTTGAACGGCGCTACGTCGATCGCTTGCTTCACCCGGGTGAGCCTAGCGGCTCAGCTGAACCGGGCCGCCGTGCTTACCAGGCAGCCTCGACGCCGTCGATGACATAGTCCCCCCGGACGGGGAGCTTCACCGATGCGCCCGTCTGCGGGTTGATGCCGATCAGGCTGGTGTGCCGATTGACGTTCGAGAAGTAACTGGCGAGCAGTACCTTTCCGGTCGCGTCGGCCGACACCTGGCAGAAGTAGTACTGGGCCGCGGGCAGCGTCCAGCGGTGCAGCACCCGGATCAGCTTGCCGGTCGCGGCGCTGTAGGCGGCGAGTTCGCCCGTCGCGCCGGTGGACGCAGGCATACAGCGTCGCCCCGCCCGGACTGATCGCCAGCGTCTGCCAGATCTCGGCCGATCCGGCGGGGCGTTTCCTGGTCGCCGCCGTCACGCCCACTCTCCATCAGCCGTCAACGCTGATCGGCTTCGACCTGCGGACCGGCGCGTCCGTGCCGGTCCCGGTCCACCCTGCCCGGGTACTTTTGAGCGGCACGCACCTATACACGGTCGTGTGGCCCGATTGCTGAGTCCGCAGGACGCTATTTTTACGGTCCGCGAGCCTGCCCCACCCGCCCGTTCGCCGGATGCCGCACTGGTCCCGGCGGCGCGGCAGCCTAGTTGTTCACCGGGAACTTGAGGCTGACGGTGCCGGGGCCCGGGGCGGGCCAGCGGGAGGTGACGGTCTTGCCCCGGGTGTAGAAGTGGACGCCTTCGGTGCCGTGCACGTGCGTGTCGCCGAACAGGGATGCCTTCCAGCCGCCGAACGAGTAGTAGGCCATCGGCACCGGGATCGGCACGTTGACCCCGACCATGCCGACGGTCACCTCGTTGACGAACTGCCGCGCGGCGCCGCCGCCCTTGGTGAAGATCGCCACGCCGTTGCCGTACGGGTTGGCGTTCACCAGGCCGAGCGCCGCCTCGTGGGTCGGCACCCGGACCACGGACAGAACCGGGCCGAAGATCTCGTCGGTGTAGCAGGACATGTCCGGCGTGACCCGGTCAAGCACGGAGGGGCCGAGCCAGAAGCCGCCGGGCTCACCGCCGGCCGGGTGGCTGCGGCCGTCCACGGCGAGCACCGCGCCCTGGGCCACCCCGGTGTCCAGGTAGCTGGCGACCTTGTCCCGGTGCGGGCCGGTGACCAGCGGCCCCATCTCGGAGTTCGGGTCGGTGGCGGGGCCGACCCGGAGCCGGGCGACCCGTTCGGCGATCTTGCCGACCAGCTCGTCGGCCACCTGGTCGATGGCTACGACCACCGAGACCGCCATGCACCGCTCCCCCGCCGAACCGAACCCGGCCGAGACAGCCGCGTCGGCGGCGTTGTCCAGGTCGGCGTCGCCCAGCACGACCATGTGGTTCTTGGCACCGCCGAGTGCCTGCACCCGCTTGCCGGAGGCGGTCGCCCGCTCGTACACGTGCCGGGCGACGGGGGTGGAGCCGACGAAGCTGATCGCCGCCACCACTGGGTGGGTGAGCAGCGCGTTGACCGCCACCGCGTCACCGTGTACCACGTTGAACACGCCATCGGGCAGCCCGGCCCCGGCCAGCAGCTCGGCCAGCAGGACCGAGGCGCTCGGGTCCTTCTCGGACGGCTTCAGCACGAACGCGTTCCCGCAGGCGATGGCCAGCGGGAACATCCACATCGGCACCATGGCCGGGAAATTGAACGGGGTGATCCCGGCGACCACGCCGAGCGGCTGCCTGATCGAGTACGAGTCGACCTTGGTGGACACGTTCTCCGAGTAGGAGCCCTTGAGCAGGTGCGGGATGCCGCAGGCGAACTCGACGACCTCCAGGCCCCTGGCCACCTCGCCGGCCGCGTCGCTGGCTCCCTTGCCGTGCTCGGAGCTGATCAGTGCGGCCAGGTCCTCGGTATGCGAGCGGACCAGCTCGCGGAAGGCGAACAGCACCTGGGTGCGCCGGGCCAGCGAGGCGTTCCGCCAGCTCGCCGCGGCCTCGGCCGCCGCGGTGACGGCGCGGTCCACCTCGGCCGGCGAGGCGAAGTCCACGGTGCCGGTGACCTGGCCGGTGGCGGGGTCGTAGACGTCGCCGGTGGCCCCGCTGATGCCTTGCGTGTGCTTGCCGCCGATCCAGTGCGCGATGTGCTTCATCGGGACGCCTCCTTGGCGGTCGCGGTGGTCTCGTCGGCCCGGCTGCCGGTGGCCTGCTCGCTGACCGCGCGCAGCGCGCCGGTCAGGATCGCCAGCCCCTCGGTGGCCTCGTCGTCGGACAGCGTGAGCGGCGGGGCCATTCGCAGCGTATTTCCATACAGGCCGCCCTTGCCGATGAGCAGCCCGCGCTCCCTGGTCTCTTCGAGCAGCCTGGCGGCCAGCGCCGGGCTGGGCTTCCCGGTGGCCGGGTCCACCATGTCCACGGCGAACATCAGCCCCTTGCCCCGGACCTCGCCCACCGCCGGGAGCGGCCCGGCTGCCTCTCGCAGCCCGCCGGTGATCAGCCGCCCGAGCCTGGCGGCCCGGGCCTGCAGGTTGTGTTCGAGCAGGTAGTCCAGTGTGGCGTTGGCGGCGGCCGTGGCGATCGGGTTGCCGCCGAACGTCGAGATGCCGTTGGCCGGCAGTCGGTCCATGAGATCGCCGCGGGCGACCACGCCGCCGATCGCGAACCCGTTGGCCGTGCCCTTGGCGAACGTCATGATGTCCGGCGTCACGCCGTGTGCGCCGATGCCCCAGAAGTGCTCGCCCGTCCGCCCCCAGCCGGTCTGCACCTCGTCGGAGATGAACAGGATGCCGCTCTCGTCGAAGACGTCCTTGTAGGCGGCCAGCAGCCCGTCGGGCGGCATCGTGAACCCGCCGACGCCCTGGATCGGCTCGGCGATGAAGCAGGCCACGTTTCCGGCTGTCGCCGTGCTCAGCACGTGCCGCAGATCCGCGACCGCCGCCTCGGTGTACCGCGCGTCCGGCATCCCGGCGAAGGCGGGCAGCTGCCGGTCGGTGCCGTGCAGGTAGTGCACGTCGAACGGCGACAGCGTGGAGGGCTTCCACGCCGCGTTGCCGGTGATCGAGACCGCCCCGAACGACCGCCCGTGATAGCTGTTGCGCAGCGCCAGCACCTGGTTCGACCGGCGCGCGGACGTGGCCAGCAGCAGCGCCGTCTCGTTCGCCTCGGTACCGGAGTTGGTGAAGAACACCTTGGCGTCCGGGATGCCGGACAGCCGGGCGATCTTCTCGGCCAGCTCGACCTGGTGGCGGATCAGGTACAGCGTGGAGGTGTGCACCACTCCGGTGGCAAGCTGCCGCTCCACCGCCGCGCGCACCTCGGGCACGTCATAGCCGAGCATGTTGGTCAGGATGCCGCCGAAGAAGTCCAGGTAGCTGCGCCCCTCGGCGTCGTTGACCCGGCACCCCTTACCGCCGGTGATCTCGATCGGCTGCTCATAGTAGAGCGCGACCCAGGCGGGGATGACAGCGCGGTGACGTGCAAGCAAATCGGTCATGGTTCCTAGTCTGCCGCATCCGCCCTGGTCGCACCGACAGCCTGGCTCTCCCGGGGATTTGCCATATTCAGATCGTCGGTATATAACGACGGTATGAGTGATCGTCCACTACAGGAGCCGACGTTTCTTCTGCTGACCTCGCTGGCCGAGGGGCCGCAGCACGGCTACGGGATCATGACCGACGTTGAGCGGATGTCGGACGGCCGGGTCAGGCTGAGGGCAGGCACCCTTTACGCCGCACTGGACCGGCTGGTCACGGAGGGGCTCGTCGAAGAAGACCGGGAGGAGGTGGTGGAGGGCCGGCTGCGCCGCTACTACCGGCTCACCCCACACGGCGGCGACCGGCTCGCCGCCGAGGTCGCACGGCTCCAGCACAATGCGGCCCTCGCTGCCAAGCGGCTGCGAGGACGGGTGATCGGGGGCCTGGCGTGACGGCCGCGGGCGGGCTCGAACAGGCCTACCGGCGGCTGTTGCGCCGGTACTACCCGCCGTTGTACCTGCGCCGGCACGAGGAGGAAATCCTCGGAGTGCTGATGGCCGCCGCCAATCCAGAGCAGCGGCGGCCAGGAGGCAGGGAATCGCTTGACCTGCTCTGGTCGGCGCTGAAGATCAGGATCCGGATGATCCTGCGCGGTACGGACAGCCAGCCGTGGGCGGCCGCGCTCGCCCTGACCGGGGTGCTGCTTCCGCTGCTCATGCTGCTGCTGAAGCTGACCCTGTTCCTGGACCGGGGCGCGCGTTACGGTTTCGGGACGCCCGCTGACCTTCTCATCGGCGCGTACGGGGAGCCCGGCAGATACGCCATGGATTTCCGGCTCAACCCGTACTCGATCGCCGTGACCAGCCATGTGACGGGCGCGCTCACGGCCGGTCCCGTACCCGCGCTGATCCTCGCCGCACTCGCCTTGATGGGGTGGCGCCGCGCCGCCGCCGTCTTCGCCGCACTGGTCCCGCTTGCCTATCTGGGGATCTCGCTGGCCAGCGGTTCCATCCTGGTCGCCGCCCCTCGCGTGGCTGTGACGCTGTACGCGTATGGGCTGGAGGCACTGGTCCTGCTCGCCGCCCCAAACGCGCCCAGAGGATGGCGTGCCCTGCGGTGGCGGCCCAGCGCTCTGCTTGCCGTCGCCACCGTGGCAGCCGGCGTCGGCATGAACGGTGGACTCTGGCCGCTGTTCCATAGGCCTCTCACGCCCGCCGCCTTCGCCCGCATCGTGAACCGTTACCAGTTGGGCAGCATCCCGCACGGCTTCATCGACCGGCTGTTCGGAGTCGGGCTGAACGGGTGGGGCAACTGGCTGCTGTACCAGGGCACGCTGGTGGCCGTCGTCGCGGTGGCGCTGACGATCATGCTGGTGAGCTCGCCGGTCAACCGCCGGGCGCTGGCCCTGCTCGTGGTCCCGTTCGCCCTGGGGTTCGTCATCTACCTGTTCAGCCTGATCAACCCGCCACTGCCGGGACCGGGCGGTAACGCTCTCACCATCCTCCCGCTGCTGGTGATCCTGCTGACCGCGATGGCGCTCCGGCTGGTGCCCAGATCCCCGGCCAGCCCGGATGCCCCCAGCCACCCGGCAACGCCCGGGGACGTCTGACCCGCACCTTGTCGTTCGGGTGGCTCTCGGTGACACCTGTCCGTATCCGTATGCCCCAAGCACCCGGTAACGCCTGGCCCCACACCTTGTCGTTCAGGAGGCTCTCAATGACACCTATCCGTATCCGCACCTTGCGCTTCGCTGTGGCGGCAGCGCTGCTCGCCGGGATCACCGCGTTCCAGATGCCCGCCGGTGCCGTTCCAGCCGCCACGCATTCGGCTGTCAGCCAGCCAATCGCCGTCGCGGCTCTCACCGGCGCGAAAGCGCTGACGCTGAGCAACGGCACCCGGGCCGTCCTGGCCGTACCACGGGCAGCCGCCGGCGTGACCGGCCGGGCCCGCAGCTTCATGCCGGCCGGGCTGAACGGTACCTGCGTCTATGGCTACGTGCCAACCCCCGGCCAGCGGGGACTGCCCGTCCAGCCGGGGGCCCAGAAGTACACGCTGACGATCAAGGGCCGCAACCTGGCCGGTGCGCCGGACACCGGGGACTTTGTGCAGGTGTTCTCCGCCACCAGCCTGAAATGGGACGAAAACACCCTTGGCTTGGTCTGGGTGTTCCGGCATGGCCTGACCACGCTGCATGTACCAGCCGGGAAGTACTGGCTGACCGCGCTGTTCGGCCACCGCCACAACCTTCGGGTGGACAAACCGGCGCAGGTGACGGTGACCGGCAACACCACCGCCGCGGTCAGCGCCCGCGCCGCCAGCAGCGAGGTGACCGCCACGACCCCGCGCCGGGCGGTGCTGGCCGACGCGACGTTCTCCAGCGCCGACACGCTGCGCGGCGGCTACACCTTCTGGGACTGCGGCACTTTCGGCAGCACCCGGCTCTGGGTGAGCCCGCTCGCGCGCTCCCGCACCACCGGGACGCTGTATTCGGCCACGTCCGCCCAGCTCGACTCGCCTCCCGGCCAGGCAGTGCCGTACACCTACGAGCTGGACTCCGATGCACCCACTGGCACGATCGCCAGCCAGCACCTGACCGTCACCGCCGCAGACCTGGCCACAGTACGAGAGCATTTCTACTCCGACACCGCCACGGCCGCCCCCTGGCTTGCCCTGGGCGGCCCGGCGCGCCAACTGCGCACAGCCGGCTCTTTTGCCATCAGCACGGCGCTGCCGATGCCCGGTGACCGCATCGTCTACTTCCAGGCCCAGCCGGCTGCGGTGTGGAGCCCGGATATCTTCGGCCCGCTGGCGCAGCGAGCGCAGGTGTGGCAGGTTTTCCACGCGGGGCAGACGCTGAGCGCGAACTGGAACGCCTACCCGCTGCACCCGGCGCCCAACCTGCCACCGGGCGGCTTCGCCGTACCGACCCTCGTCTCCGCCTCCCGGGCCGGCAACAAGCTGGTGCTTGACCTCACTCCGTTCAGCGACAACACTCCCGGCCACACCGGCAGTGGGCCGAGCCAGTTCAATGGCATCACGGGCAGCGG
Source organism: Streptosporangiaceae bacterium (assembly GCA_035308365.1). Lineage (GTDB taxonomy): Bacteria > Actinomycetota > Actinomycetes > Streptosporangiales > Streptosporangiaceae > PALSA-505. Next base: position 5,300 of record DATGGU010000070.1, on the reverse strand, counting down.
CAACTGGGTCATCTACGCCAATGGGGTCAAAATCGCAAGCGGAAAGGTAAACACGTCGCCGATCCCGTTCGCGGACGTGTACGCCTCTGCCACCCTCAGCCCGAAACCGTCGCAGGTGAAGTTCACGCTCACCACATCACGGCAGGCACCCGGCAGCGACCTGTCCGGCACGAGCGAGGATACCTGGACGTGGCCGTCACAGCCCGAGCCGCACGCCTTCATGTCTGCCCCGTGGTATTGCGACACCACGTTCCCCCACGGATGGCCCGTGTTCGATCACCACTGTGCGGTGCAGGACATGATGACGCTGGACTACCAGCTCGCGCGGGAGGGCCTGGACGGCTCCGCCCCGGCCGGGCCGCAGTCACTGGGCATCACCATCAACCACCTGCCAACCGCCACCCCCTACCCGGTGACCCACGCCCGGCTTCAGGTGGCGTTCGGCAACGGCACGAGCTGGCAGCCCACCACCCTGGCCCGGATCTGCCACGGCAAGGTCTGCACCAACTCCTACCGCGCCAGCTACACCGCCCCGGCCGGAGCCCAGGTGAGCCTGCGCCTCACCGCCCGCGATACGCATGGGGCAACCCTCACCGAAACCATCCTCGGCGCCTACCAGACCGCTTAGCACGACGAAGACCGGCGGCCGGGGTCTGGAAAGGTGGCGGGCTAAGGCCGCCGGGGCGGGACGGGGATCCGGTCCAGGTCGTGGGCCAGCACGACCTCACCGCCGAAGACCGCCGCCGCCTGATCGGCGAGCCGCTGGCTGCCGTCGGCGTCGTAACGTTGTGAGAAGTGCGTGAGCACCAGCAGCCGGGCCCGGGCCTGGTCCGCGATCTGGCCGGCCTGCCCGGCGGTCAGGTGCCCGTAGTCGCGGGCCAGCGCGGCCTCGCCGTTGGCGAAGGTGGATTCACACACCAGCAGGTCCGCCCCGTCGGCCAGCGCGAACGCGGCATCACACAGCCGGGTGTCCATAATGAACGCGAACCGCTGGCCTGGTCGCGGCTCGCTGACCTGCTCCACGGTCACCACCCGGCCATCGGCGGCCAGGCGGCCCTCGCGCTGCAGGCGCCCGATGTCCGGGCCGCTGATACCGGCGGCGGCCAGCCTGTCCGGGATCATCCGCCGCCCGTCCGGCTCGGCCAGCCGGTAGCCGATGGTGGGCACGGTGTGTGACAGCGGGCGGGCTTCCAGCCGGAACGAGGCAGACCGGAGCACCGGGCCGGCCCCGTCCACCGGCCGTTCCCGCAGGTTCAGCACGTCACGGAACAGTGCCGCGTGCCGCAGCCGGGTGAAGATCTCCTGGCCGTGTGCCGGGTAGCAGGCATCCACCAGGTGCGTCACCCGGTCCAGCGACATCCGCTGCAACACGCCGGGCAGGCCCAGGCAATGATCCCCGTGAAAGTGCGTGACACAGATGCGGGTGATCTGGCTCGCGGTGACCCCGGCGAACAGCATCTGCCGCTGGGTTCCCTCCCCCGGATCGAACAGCACCCCCTCGCCGTCCCAGCGCAGCAGGTACCCGTTGTGGTTGCGGCTGCGGGTGGGCGCCTGACTGGCCGTGCCAAGAACCACCAGCTCACGACCGGACACGACACCCGACCCTACGCCAAGCGCCCGGCGCCGCCCACTCGCGTCGCCGTCAGCTCACCAGACGCACCCGGCCGTCCCCGGAGTCGGCGATCAGCACGCCCGTGCCATCGACCGCCACGCCGAACGGGGTGACGATCGAGGCCTGCGCCGCCGGGCCGCCGTCCCCCAGGGCGCCGTCCTGACCAGGGCCGGCCAGGACATAAAGGTCGCCGGCGGTCATCGGTATGCCGTAGAACGTGCCGGTCCTCTCCGCGACGACCAGGACGTGGTTGCTGTACACGTCACCGAAGACCACGTTGCCAGCGCCATCCACCGCGATGCCCCACGGGTAATCAAGGGTGGCCTGGGTGGCCGGGATGCCGTACTTGTACGTGGTGCCGGGGCCATGGCCGGCCACCGTGTAGATGTCGCCGGCGGTCATCGGCACGCCGTAGAACGTGCCGGTGCTTTCGGCAACTACCCGGATCCGGTCGTTCAGCGTGTCGGAGATGACCACGTTGCCCGCGCCATCCACAGCGACAGCTCCCGGGCTGTGGAGCTTGGCCTTGGTGGCTGGGCCGCCGTCGCCCAGGCCGTGGGTGCCGCCGCCGGCCACCGAGTAGATGTCCCCTGCGGTCATCGACTGCCCATAGAACGTCCCGGTGTTCTCCGCGATCACCCGGATCTTGCCGGTGCTTCCGTCGGCGATCACCAGGTTCCCCGAGCTGTCCAGCGTCACCCCCTCCGGGCGGACCTCAGCCTTGGTGGCGGGCACGCCGTCGGCGAGACTTGTCCCGCCGCCTGCCACCAGATAGATGTCCCCGGTGGTCATCGCCTGGCCATAGAACGTGCCGGTACTCGCCGCCACCACCTGGAGCCGGTAGAGCCCCCAGTCGGAGATCAGCAGGTTGCCCGCGCCATCCACCACGACACCCGCCGGCTGGAGCAGTTCGGCCTTGGTGGCCGGGATGCCGCTGGCCTTGCTCGTCCCGCCACCGGCCACGGTGTACATGTCGCCGGCGGTCATCGGCCGCCCGAAGAAGGTGCCGGTGCTCTTGGCGACTATCCGGACCACGTTCACGTTGCCATCGGCCACCAGCACGTTGCCTGCCGGGTCTGCCGCCACCGCGTCCGGCCAGTCGATCTGGCCGGTCGTGGCGGCCCTGCCGTCACCGGAGGATGGATAGGTCAGGTAGTACGGGCCGTTGCCAGCCACCTTGTAGATGTCCCCGGCGGTCATCTTCTGCCCGTAGAACGTGCCGGTATGAACCGCCACCACCCGCAGCCTGCCGTTGGATGAGGAGGGGATGGCCAGGTTGCCGGCCGCGTCCACGACCACGCTCGTGGGGTCGAAGAGCCTGGCCGCAGTCGCCGGTCCGCCGTCGCCGGAAACTCCAAGGGCGCCGGTGCCGGCCACCGTGTAGATGTCGCCGGTGGTCATCGGCTGGCCGTAGAACGTTCCGGAGCTTTCCGCCACCACCCGGATCTTTCTGTGCCCCGCGTCCGCGATCACCAGGTTGCCAGAGGCATCCACCGACGCCTCTCCCGGCAGGAGAGCGGCACTGGTGGCGGGGACGCCGTCGGCCAGGCTGCTCCCGCCGCCGGCCACGGTGTAGATGTCCCTGGCGGTCATCGGCTGCCCGTAGAACGTGCCGGTGCTCTTGGCGATCACCCGGATCCGGCCGGTGCCGTCGCTCACCAGGATGTTGCCCGCCCTGTCCAGCCGCACGTTCCCCATGTAGACGCCGAGACCGGCCCTGGCCGCCGGGCCACCATCGCCGGAGTACCCGGTTCCCTGCTTGTAACCGGCCAGCGTGTAGACATAGCCCGCGGTCATCGTCTTGTTGTAGTAGGTCCCCGGGGAGTCCGCCAGCACCAGCACCCGCGCCCCCTTGGGGCCCTGCTTGGAGTCGGTTACGCCCCGGTCACCGATCAGCAGGTTGCCGTGCGAATCGAAGGCGAGCCCGTCGGGCCTGGCCGGAAAATCAGTACCGATGGTGGGGGTCAGCCCATAGCCGCCCCCATTGCCCACCACCAGATAGATGTGGCCCGCGCTCATCGACTGACCGAAATAGGTTCCCGACGCGCCGGGCACCACGTAAACCGCGTCGAAGTCCTGCAGCGCCAGCAGGCCATGCGGACCCGCTGCCACCACGCACGTCAGATAGAGCCGGGTGTCGCCGGCCGGGAGGCCGTTACCGGTCGCCGCGCCGAACAACTGGTAAGACGCGCCCACGCCGTCGCCAGCAGGTGTCGTCAGCCTGCCGGTCTGGCTGTTCACCATCCGCACCGTGTCCTGATCGGCCAGATACACGTTCTGGCCGGCCACCGCTGCCCCGCACGGCCCGTAGAACCCGTCGTTGTACGTCCCTGTGCTCAGCGACACCCCGGTCGCCTTGGCCGGGCCGCCGACCCCGCCGGCGATGGTCGAGATCGTCCCGTCCGCTATGGCCGGCCACGCGCCGCCCCCGGCCGACGGCGCCGCCGCAACTCCACCGGCCGACGCCAGGACGGCCAGCGCTGCCGTCGGCACCACCCACATAAGCCTTTTCGTCCTGCCACCCTGATTCGCGCGCATCCGAAGACCTCCCATCCGCTTCGACGCCACGCCACCATCCGTCGGCACGGCCAGCGGCAACGCATGGCGCGTTCACTGTTACGACGGCTCAGGTTGAGCAATGGTTTACTGGTGGCAATAATCACCTGTCGCCCCTGGCAGACGGTCACTGTCACACGGGGTGCCTGCGGTTGGCGCCATGCCACCACTTCCGCGTGTCACCGGCCGCGAAGCCGTCAGGGCGCTCGGCAAGCTGGGCTGGGGAGGCCGTGATCCAGAAAGGGTCTCACGCACAGCTCAAGCACCCCGCCCGGGGCGGTCGCTTGACCGTCCCGCTGCACGCCGGCGAGACGATCGGGCCTGGCTTACTCCGGTCGATCTTGAACCAGGCCGGTGTCACCGTAGAGGAACTCAAAGGGGTGTTGTAATGCCTTGTGACAAGATGAATGTGATGCGTACCTGCACGATCGTGGTGAAGCCCGAGGAAGGCGGCGGCTACTTCGCAGCGGTCCCCGCGCTTCCCGGGTGCTTTACGCGCGGGAACACTCTCGAAGAGTGCCGGGAAAGAGCCGTCGAGGCCATAGAGGTTCATATCGCTGGTTAGGAGTCCGACCGGTACGGGCTCATGTTCAACCACTTGCGCGCGGCGGCGCTGTCGGTGGACCAGTCACGGGATCTGATAGCCCGCGTGTCCGATGAGCTAGCCTGAAGGGAGAGCTAAGGAGGTGCGGGATGGACACGATAGGCACGATGGCCGGGCTTTCCCGCGCCACATGGCGGAAGAGCAGCTACAGCGGCGGCGGTGGCGGTGGCAACTGTGTCGAGGTAGCGCACATACCCACATGGCGGAAGAGCAGCTACAGCGGCGGCAACGGCAGCGCATGTGTCGAGGTAGCGCACATACCCGGCTGGCGCAAGAGCAGCTATAGCGGGGGCAGCGGAAGCAACTGTGTCGAGGTAGGAGCCTGGCGCAAGAGCAGCCATAGCGGCGGCGGCGGCAGCAGCAGCAGCAGCGAGTGCGTCGAGGTGGGCGAGGCCGGGTACGCGATTGCGGTGCGCGACTCCAAGGACCCGGACGGCCCCAGCCTGCTCGTCTCCCCCATCGCCTGGGCCGCCTTCGCCGGCAAGATCAAGTCTGGTCGTCCGCTCATCTAGCGCGGGCACGGAAGTG